>JBPCWL010000125.1:0-4146 GCA_051009575.1 Rhizobiaceae bacterium | reverse complement strand
ACACGCGCCTGAATTTTGTCCTCGGTGTCTGTTTCGCCGCGAAAACCATTGATCTGAGCCCAGCCGGTGACGCCGGGTTTCACCCGATGGCGGGCATAGTAGCTGTCGACCACATCCTGATAAAGACGATCTTCCGCTTTCGCCTGTTGCGCATGCGGTCTCGGACCGACGAGACTAAGGGTGCCGGTGAGGACATTGAAAATCTGCGGCAATTCATCCAGGCTCGATTTGCGCAGGAAGCGACCAAGTCGGGTGACACGCGGGTCGTTTCGGGCCACCAATCTGGACGCCTGGTGATCGCTCTGATCTACATACATGGAACGAAACTTATGGACGGTGATGAGTTCGTTGTTGAATCCATATCGCTTTTGCTTGAAGAGCACCGGACCACGGGAATCCAGTTTGATGGCCAGGCAGATGAAAAGCATAAGCGGCAGACACAGGATGAGCAGCAGGAAAGACATCCCTTTGTCAAACATCCATTTTCCAATGTAATCCCATTTTACAATGGGACGATCATTGACTGGAAGCAGCGGTAAATCTCCTTCATAGGAGTAAGCGCTAGAATGCAGCCTAAGATTGGCCGCATTGTCGGCGAGACGAATGTCGACGGGAAGCGACCCCAGTTTCTTGCAAATGGTCTGCAGGCGATCCTGCGCGGCAAGAGGCAGGTTGACGATAACAATTTCCGTATTCGATAGGCGACAATATCTGACGAGTTCATCAATATCACCGGCGGTTGGACAATCGGTGCGCGACCGTCCTTCATGATCCAGATTGCGGTCGTCATAGATGCCGCAGATTCTTATATCAGAGCAAGCCTTGGCGTTGAGCTGACTTATGATCTCCTGGGCCGTTTGATCAGCGCCAAACAGCAGGGCTTTGCGCCCCAGCCTTCCCTGGCGGCAGAGATACCGGGCGAGAACGGAGATGAACGTACGGAAAATTATAAGAACGGCAAATCCGAGAACAAAACAAAGCCCCAAGGTGGCGGCAGACGGTCTGGTTTCAATTATGATCCGGTGAAAAAATGTTTGGTGACTGCTAAAGACCAGGATCCAGCCGATACACAGAGGAAACATGCACTGACGCAGAGATGCGAGAGAGCGAAATCTGTATAGATTCAGATAAGCAAATATCAATAGGCTGATAATACAGACCAAAGCAAAATTCAAAGCGATCAGAAAATTGGAGCTCATAACCGGGAAAGAGGTGGTGAGGAGCAGTGGGAGCGTACTGGCAAAATTAATTATGCCGAATTCGACAAGCCCGACGGCCAGTATCAAATAAAAGGGGGACCACATTTGTGATAAGGTAGTCGAGTGCTCTTTGTCAGACTCCTCGACACTTGGCCATAGTAGGACATTCGAAATTTTCTGCGTCAATTGAACGCCTGACATTGAGCGATAGCCTCCGTTTCAAAGTTGGGAATAACGGAGTTCCAACTTACAATAATTATAAGTATATTTAAATGTATATGGGCGTATTTTCGCTTTGTTTAGAGTGACAATATTAATAAGACCATAATTAAAAAACTTTGTAATTACAAATTATTTGTATAAAAATTATAAATATTGTCGTGCATGGTCTTAATGTTTAAGTCTTTTTTGATATCGGCATGCAAATAGTTCAGTGTTGTTTCAAATTTTTCAGGTCCGCACATAAAGGATTTCATTTTGTTTGCGAGGCAACCAACATTTTCCGAAGGGAACAGGAGTGGGCTCTCAGTTCCAACGATTTCGGGAATACCCCCGATATTCGCAGTTATCAGCGGCCGTTTCGCAGCAATCGCTTCAAGGACAACATAGGGAAAGGCCTCCCGGCGTGAGGGAACGACAAGACATCGTCCAAAACGCAGGGCCTGATTGATTGGACAGACGGAATGAAAAGTGATCCGGGAAGTTAGCTCTCTTGTCTTTACCAAGGCCCTGAATGAGTTTTCATCGGGGCCCGATCCAACAATCGTTGCCGTCACCGGACACTGCCGGTTGAGTACCGACAGCGCATCAATAAAGACATCCACGCCCTTCAGATATCTCAATTCTCCCACAAACACAAAGTCAGTGGCCTCTGATATTGGTGATAAGGGCTTAAATTCTTCTGGGTTTAGTCCATTATGCACGACCCGTGTCGCGCATTTTGGTGGGCCAATCTTTTCTTGATAGGTCCGATAGGAAAAATCACATTCAAAAATTAACCCGTCGGTCAGTGTTTGTAACTTTTTCTCTACGGACAAAAAAAGGTTCCCTTTGAGGGAGCCGGGTTCGTAATGAAGCGCACCGCCATGGGGGGTGTAGAATATGCGAACCGGGGAACCAGGTGATGTCCACACCGGTTTTGCAAACCGTGCGAGCAGGCCTCCTTTGGCTCCATGTCCATGGATGATAGTGGCGCCGACTTGATGGGCTATCTGGCGCACTTTGCGAATAGCTTTCAGATCTGAATAGTGCGGATATCGATTTATGGGAAATCTAAAAATGCCAAGGGCGCAAATTTTTTGAAGTTCGGTCAGTCGTTTATCCGTCAGTGCGTCACCAGTTTCTGAATCACAGGTGATAGCGAGACGATGACCGGCAGCGGCCTGTGCTTTTGCGAGGTCATAGACGTGTCGAAACAATCCACCAACAGGAGAACGGAAACAGTGCAGAATATGGAGGTTTGCGTTTGGTCTCCTCATTGTACTCTCATGAATAAGGTTAGAAATATCGTTCCATGACTTGGATTGTGTCGCCAGGTCGTGGGCGATAGCTCGATGAAACCTGAAAACGGATGACATCCTTGTCTCGTATGTGTCGGGAGATCTCGAATTTTTTCCGGTTTGCCCTGGGGCCATAACCGCCGGCCATGGCGACCGCCATTTTAACTGTCATGCCATTAACGTAGGCAAATAGACCACCACGGTTTACTTCTCCGAGTATAAAGAACGGGCGATAAGTTGATATCTCAACACTGACATCGGGAGACTTTATGATATCTTTCCGCAGTTTGGCTCTGATGCGCGCTGCGGCCTGAGTGGTCGTCGCGTTTTTGAGGCGCACCCGATTGATAAGAGGCATCGATATGTGCCCCGAGCGGTCGAGCTCATAAACCTGAGATAAAGCCGGTTGGCCAAAAACAAGAACGCGAATCCTGTCCCCAGAATCCAACTGGTATGGCTTCCGGATATCATATTCTGAAATATCTTCCTCACTATGTGTTTTATCATTACTAGTATTAAAAGAAGAATATTTGCTTTCGAAACGATTATTACAACCGATCATTGAGAAAATTAAGAAATATCAAAATAATAGTGAAATATATTTTTGCATAAAGTTAATTTTAATATTTCTAAAAATATGGAATATTTGTTATATATTGTATATTTACATTATTTACATAATTAATGATTAGAATATATTTGTTGTTTAAAGAAGAGATGTTCAACTGCATAAAGTAAAGAAGCGGATCCTGTATGGTGTATCATGAGACAATATCGACCAGATTTGGAGCCGCGCCGACAGAACCTCCGGAGGCAGAGGTGCATTTGCACCTTCTGGGATGGGAATTAGTTCGGAGGCTTCCACGCATTTTATTGTACGCCTTGATTGCAGGCGGACTTGCCTATTTGGGGACGAATTTGTTGACACCCCGGTACGCAGGAACGACCAAAATTCTTGTGAGCACATCGGACTCAGTATTCCTAGAGCCTCTGCGTTCAGGAAGTCGGGATCGAAGTCGTGGACTGAATGATAATTTTCTGAGAAGTCAGGTTCAGGTTTTACAATCCCGGGAAATTTTGCTCGGAGCTCTCGCAAAGGTTGGCGAAAAAGGCACGGGAGAATTGTCGAAACTGGCGCTGGAACGCGAAGGGTTTATCTCCAGAATATTTTAGTTCAACGATGCACCTGATTCAACCGAGGAAAACATTTATAAGAAGTTTCGCAAGAACCTGAGCGCGATTGTTTTGGATAGTTCCCATGTTCTGCAAATTTCATACGTTAATGCTGACCCTGTCCTCGCGGCTCGAGGAGCCAATGCGGTCGCCAATTCCTATCTTGAATGGCAGAGTCGATTGCGAAAGAAAAATATCCGACGGGCCAATGACTGGCTGGGAGATGAAATTCCCAAATTGCGAGAACAGGTTCGATTGGCGGAACGTGCTGTACA
>JBPCWL010000124.1:0-15293 GCA_051009575.1 Rhizobiaceae bacterium | reverse complement strand
TTTGGACCGACCGCCATTCACTGGGTTTGGCAGGCCAATGGATTCGGAGCCGCATGTTGGAATTGCCACAGAATGTTTGGCGGGAAAGCTAGTTGGTCTGAAAAGTGGCAATGACCGGATAGCGGACATTGCAACAATGTCGAGCTTCTGAATTGTTCGGCTTACGACGCAGGTCGCACGGTTAAAAGGTGCCAATAGCGGGCATTTGGTCAATTTGCTTCTTCACCTAAGGAACCTCCTGTCCCACAGACTTGTATGCCTCTACAAGGCTTGGGGAATCTTTGCATTCGGTTCTAGGTAGATCATCGATGACATTCAGCCATGGTAGTGAGCTTTCGATGCCCAGGTGATAAGTTGGTGGGAATCTCCATGGTTCGTCCAGACTACCAGTTGTGATCACAATCCAATCCGTCCAATACTTCACTATTCCACGAAAAATCATTGGAGTTCCACAATCGCCGCAAAATCCCCGTTCAGCAATTTTTGATGACTGGTAGATTTTAGGTTCGCCTTTTGTAAAACGGAACGTATCCTTTGGGAACGTGGTGCCCTCTAAAATTGGTGCACCAGAAAATCTCTGACACATGCGGCAATGACAGAGCATCGAGCCAAGTGTTTTGCCGGCAACTTCGTACCGCACTTTGCCGCACATGCATCCGCCCGTTGCCAACGGTTTTTCATCGACAGGCAAATCAATGAACGGTCTGAATGCGACTTGCACAGACTTTGTGGAGGCGCCCGGAACACACTTGTAAATCCGGATTGCACTGGCAATATTTTTGAATTGGTGTGCACCTGCGTCAGAAAAGCTATGGTCAATTTTCCCATCGATATGATTGAAAACTGTACTTGATATACAAACACCGTCTGGTTCGGCCTGCTCTTGCAATCGAGCAGCGATGTTAACACCATCACCATGGATATCATCACCATCAGTGAGTATGTCACCAAGATTGATGCCGATACGAAATCTGATCTGTCGATTTTCCTCAATGCCATCATTGCGTGAGATCATGCCACGCTGGATAGCAACAGCGCATTCTACCGCTTCTACTACGCTCGGGAATTCCACCAGGATGCCATCACCCATGAGTTTGACAATCCTGCCGTGAAACTGGCCCACCGTTGGATTGACTACAGCAAAGCGGTGTTCGTCCATTGCCTGAAGTGTTGCCGTTTCGTTTTCACCCATAAGACGACTGTAACCAACAACATCCGCAACCAAAATTGCGGCGAGCCGTCTTTCGTGTTGGTCCACCGTCATAAAGACCCTCCAAAGTCACCGTTGATATCTCGATTGAGCGTAACGATGTTTGGTATGTCTGTCGAACGTCCATTCAGCATAGGAATACAAGTGCACGTCCAACTGCAGGTCATCCATGTCCGCATTGGGTCAAAAGCGGAAGCCAGGGTGCTGGTTTGAGATGCCTGCATTTCTCTATAAAGCAGACATATCCCTTCGCGTTAATCTCCGTTTGCTTGCTCGTCCCCGGCTTCCACATCATCCTCGAAAATCACTGATTCGAGATTCCCGCGATTGACATGAAGCTGAAAAACATCTGGTCGAGAATAGTGTCCGGCAACATCGCAGGTAGATTTCGCCGCGTTTACAAATTCGATTGTACCTTTCGCGGTGAGGATCGTCTCACCCTTTGCTGGCCCCGCGATAACTTCGCCGCTCGGGTCAATGATACAGCTATCCCCAGCGTGCTCGAAAGTGGCCAGTTCACGATACCGCTCAGGTACATCGTCAAACATTCGAACACCCCCGGCCAAAATGACATAGCAACCCGCCTGGGATGCAAATGCTCGTGACAACAAGAGTTGACGCGGTAATAGGCCACCAAGTCCGGATTTGGGCGGCGGCGGGTCTTGTCCGGGCCATGATGCAACGTGGATTTGTGTCCCTTGAGCCATCAGCGTGTACCCGGGTAGAACCATATTGTGTTCCCAACAGTTCAACCCGCTGATGCGTCCATAGGGCCGTTCATAGGCCAGGAGTCCGGCTGCATCCCCTTCACCCCAAATAGCCCGTTCCTTGTGCGTTGGCTTAAGTTTACGATGTCTTCCAAGAATTACACCTTCACTGCCAATAAAGAGTAGCGTGCAATACAGGGTGCCCAGAGTAGCGCGATCCAATTCAACCACACCAATCACGACATCTACTTCCGCCTTGCGTGCCGCGTCGCACAGCTTGTCGGTTGTTGGACTGGGAATTTCGACTGCATGGTCATAGTACTCAGCTGCAGCTTTCCAGAACAGATCGCCAACGGGTTCCCATACAAAGAAGGGATACCCGGGTAACCAACCCTCGCCAAATCCAACAATTGTTGCGCCCTTCTTACCTGCCTCCTCGATAAGTTTGCAGGCTTTTTCAGTAGACGCTTCCCTATCAAAGAGAATAGGTGTGGCCTGAATGGCCGCCAAAGTGAATTCCTGGAACTTCGTCATATTGGGGCTCTCTATTAATAACAGAAATGCCAATTACCAATGCATCATAACAGATTAATTGCTTTCTGGGTTCAAATGTCCGCTTTGGGTCAGGAGCGGAATTTGTAAATGACTTATTATTGCGAACAGGCGACATGATCAACTTGTCCGCTAAGGGCTCGAAACAGCCATTTGTAGTCAGCTGGAATTTTCACCTTTTGTAGCCCAAATAATTCAGTTTTGTGAGAAAGGTGTAATCCCAGTTGTAAAAGCCCCTTTTAAGACGAAAGTGACAACCGCAAAATATTGAAAGATTCTCTCATACACCCCTTGCGCTTTGGACCATCCGGCGTTAAATAACTGACCAGAGACAAGGGGTTTGCATAATGGAGTATTCCGTTTTGCAAACGCTTTGTTGTGTTTCGCAGACGATTGAATGGTTTGTGGGCATTCGGGTTCAACACAATTTATTCGGTAATAATCCGCAAGGTTTCAGGCAAATTTTATGGCCGCGAAAACAAATCCATTCACCTTTCTTCAGCAAGTGCGCACTGAAGTTTCAAAAGTCACGTGGCCAACACGCCGCGAGACAGTTGTAAGTTCGATCATGGTATTCGTCATGGTAGCGCTGGCGGGGGTGTTCTTTTTCGTGCTTGACCAGGGTCTGAGCTGGTTTGTGGGTCTTTTGCTGAATTTGGGCGGCTAACTCCCTGACGGGACTAAACGAGGATCGGCACGACTATGGCGCATCGGTGGTATATTGTTCACGCTTACTCGAACTTCGAGAAGAAGGTGGCGGAATCCATTGAAGAAAAGGTCAAACAAAAGGGGCTTGAGCACCTTTTTGAGGCAATCATGGTTCCAACTGAAAAAGTTGTCGAAGTACGCCGTGGCCGCAAGGTTGATGCCGAGCGCAAATTTTTTCCGGGCTACGTGCTGGTGAAAATGGAAATGACAGACGAGGCTTTCCATTTGATCAAGGATACCCCGAAAGTGACTGGGTTTCTCGGTGCTGACAACAAACCGAAGCCGATTTCAGACCGCGAAGCCGAGCGTATCCTCAATCAGGTTCAAGAAGGCGTCGATCGTCCGAAGCCGTCCGTCATGTTTGATGTCGGGGAAAGTATTCGGGTTTCTGATGGGCCGTTCGCTTCCTTTAATGGTGTTGTTCAGGAAGTCGATGAAGAACGTGCACGCCTGAAAGTGGAAGTATCAATTTTTGGCCGGGCAACTCCGGTCGATCTCGAATACGGGCAGGTGGAAAAGCTCTAGTTCGTATTCATCCCCGCGTGGGAGGGGAAGCAGGACCGGCCGTTCTGTCAAACCGTACCACGCAATCTGCAACCGCCGGATTTCCGGCAAAAAAAGAAGGCAGTCATAAGTTATGGCCAAGAAAATTGACGGATACCTGAAACTTCAGGTTCCAGCTGGTAACGCCTCTCCTTCGCCGCCTATTGGTCCGGCGCTTGGTCAGCGTGGCCTCAACATCATGGAGTTCTGCAAGGCATTTAACGCCAAGACCCAGGAAATGGAGAAAAACTCTCCGGTTCCGGTCGAGATTACGATCTTTGCGGACAAGTCATTCACATTCGAGATGAAGCAGCCGCCGATGTCCTACTTCATCAAGAAGGCAATGAACATCCAGTCTGGTTCCAAGGAGCCGGGTCGTGAATCTGCAGGTACTTTGAGCCGCGATCAGGTGCGCGATATTGCTGAAAAGAAAATGCCGGACCTGAATGCTGGTGATATCGAAGCTGCAATGCGCATTGTTGAGGGCTCTGCCCGTTCAATGGGTATCCAGGTGGAGGGTTGATCATGGCTGGAAAACGTATAAAGAATGCTGTTGAAGGCATTGATCGCAAACACCTTTACTCACTTAGTGAAGCTGTGAGCATGGTTAAAGAACGTGCATCTGCGAAATTTGACGAAACTATTGAAGTCGCCATGAACCTGGGTGTTGATCCCCGTCATTCAGACCAGATGGTCCGCGGCGTTGTCAATCTGCCTAACGGCACCGGACGTAACGTACGTGTTGCAGTTTTCGCCAAGGATGCCAAAGCAGACGAGGCTAAGGAAGCGGGTGCCGATATCGTTGGTGCTGATGATCTGATGGAGACCGTTCAAAAAGGCGAGATCGATTTTGACCGTTGTATCGCTACACCAGACATGATGCCGCTTGTTGGCCGGCTTGGTAAGGTACTGGGTCCACGCAATTTGATGCCAAATCCGAAAACCGGAACCGTAACACCTGACGTTGCTGCAGCGGTCAAGGCCGCCAAAGGTGGTGCCGTTGATTTCCGTGTTGAAAAGGCTGGTATTATTCACGCAGGTGTTGGCAAGGCATCATTCGATGCGGCCAAGCTTGAAGAAAACATTCGCGCGTTTACCAATGCAGTCCAAAAGGCAAAGCCTTCTGGCGCCAAGGGCACATTTGTTAAACGTGTAGCAATTTCCTCCACGATGGGACCCGGTGTCAAAATTGACCCGGCATCTGTCGCGGAAGCATAAGTTCAAACCGTGTTACCCGACCTTTTGGTTGGGAAATGTGATGACGTTTTGAACAATAAAAGAATTCGGCTCCGGTCTTCCGGATCCGATCCGTTTCTCCTGTATAGCAGGGGAAACACCTGTCCGAGACTGTGGGTGACCCTTGGGTCTTAATCTTACCTGCAATAGACGGGAGTGAGAGCGAAATTCAAAGATGGCTTGCCATTGGGGTTTCAGTTCAAGCTCACCAACCTAGCCGGAATTGGGAAGTTTCCCGTATTCGGCCTGGGACAGGATTTTGAGCCGTCGGTTGCTTGAAAGCTCTGTCTTTGGGGCCACCGGCAAAAGTAACCGGAAAATCTTGGGAAACCAGATTTTCCATTTGGAGAGAGACTGTGGAAAGAGCGGAAAAACGCGAGTTTGTAGCTTCCATGAACGAGGTGTTTTCGAACGCCGGCGCGGTGGTAGTTGCACACTATTCCGGTATCACCGTTGCCCAGATGAGCACGTTTCGTGCGCAGATGAAAGCAGCTGGTGGAACTGTCAAAGTCGCGAAGAATCGTCTTGCCAAACTCGCTCTTGAAGGCACGGAAGCTGAGCACATCAAGGAATTGTTTCAGGGTCAAACCCTGATTTGTTATTCTGAAGATCCTGTTTCAGCTCCGAAGGTAGCCGTTGAATTTGCCAAGGGTAACCAAAATCTCGTTATTCTTGGAGGTGCAATGGGTACCACCAACCTCGATCCAGCCGGTATCAAGTCGCTTGCGGCCTTGCCGTCACTGGATGAACTGCGTGGTAAAATTGTCGGCCTGCTTCAGGCACCAGCTGGCAAGATTGCTCAAGTGGTCAACGCGCCTGCAGGTCAGCTTGCACGTGTAGTCGGGGCTTATGCCGTAAAGGACGAGGCTGCGTAAGTACGCTTCTCGTAACACTCAAAGTTTGAACTGAATTAAAAGGAAACTGAAAAATGGCTGATCTCGAAAAGATCGTGGACGATTTGTCCAACCTGACTGTTCTGGAAGCTGCCGAGCTTTCAAAACTTCTGGAAGAAAAGTGGGGCGTATCTGCCGCTGCACCTGTTGCAGTTGCCGCAATGCCTGGTGCTGGCGGCGGCGATGCTGCAGCAGAAGAAGAAAAAGACGAGTTTGATGTTATGTTGACAGAAATCGGCGCAAGCAAAATCAACGTCATTAAGGAAGTTCGCGGCATCACAGGTCTTGGCCTGAAAGAAGCCAAGGACCTCGTCGAAGGCGCGCCCAAGGCAGTCAAAGAAGCTGCTTCAAAGGCAGAAGCTGAAGAAATCAAGGAAAAACTCGAAGCTGCTGGCGCAAAGGTCGAGCTCAAGTAATTCCTTTGGATGCAAAAATTTGCATCCGCTTGAATATGTGACCCCGGATCCGTCCGGGGTTTCCTTGCATGATAGACCGGCAGCATGGGTCTTCCTCGCAAGGTTGTTGGAGTAGGGCATGAGATGGATCGTTTGCCCACGATCCTACAACGCAATCGACAGTCTGACGCGGCGTTGTCGTCTTTTGAAAGCCGAATGGATGGGCTTTTTAAGGATGGAAGCCGCCAAAACTGCCCAAAAGAGACATAAGGTACGATAGATGGCTAAGAACCATGTTTTTAATGGTCGTAAACGCGTAAGGAAATTCTTCGGTAACATCACAGAAGTGGCAGAAATGCCGAATCTGATCGAAGTTCAAAAACAATCATACGATCAGTTCCTGATGGTTGAAGAACCGGAAGGGGGCCGCGGCGATGAAGGACTGCAGGCTGTTTTCAATTCAGTATTTCCGATCAGTGATTTTTCCGGCGCATCCATGCTCGAATTTGTTTCCTACGAATTCGATCCGCCAAAATACGATGTTGAGGAATGCCGCCAGCGCGACATGACCTATGCGGCACCATTGAAAGTGACGCTACGCCTCATCGTTTTTGATATTGATGAAGATACAGGTGCGAAGTCGGTCAAGGACATCAAGGAACAGGATGTCTATATGGGCGACATGCCGCTCATGACCAACAACGGTACTTTTATTGTGAACGGTACCGAACGGGTAATCGTATCCCAGATGCACCGCTCGCCGGGTGTATTCTTCGATCATGACAAGGGTAAAACGCATTCTTCTGGCAAACTCCTGTTTGCCGCACGCGTGATTCCGTACCGCGGTTCGTGGCTTGACATCGAATTCGATGCAAAAGACATCGTCCATGCACGGATTGATCGCCGCCGCAAGATTCCGGTAACTTCTTTGCTTATGGCATTGGGGCTGGACCAGGAAGAAGTCCTTTCGACTTTTTATACATCCTCAAAGGTTACGCGTGATGGCAATGGCTGGAAAATGCCATTTGATGGCGAATCCCTTAAAGGAAGCAAAGCAGACGCTGACCTGGTTGACGCAGACAGCGGTGAAGTTGTCGTGGAACTTGGCAAAAAAATAACAGCCCGCACGCTCAAGCAGCTTGCGGAAAAAGGCGTTAAAAACCTCAAGATCACCAATGAACAGCTTCACGGCAAGTATGTTTCCGAGGATATCGTCAATACCAAGACAGGCGAGATCTATCTGGAAGCTGGTGATGAGATCGACGAAAAGGCAATCGAACTGCTCGACGAAGCCAAGGTCAAAAGCCTGCCTGTCCTGAATATCGATTATGTAAATATTGGCGGTTATATCCGTAATACGCTTGCTGCTGACAAAAATGAAAACCGTCAGGATGCTTTGTTTGATATTTACCGTGTCATGCGTCCAGGTGAGCCACCTACCATGGAAACCGCGGAAGCAATGTTTAATTCGCTCTTCTTTGATTCAGAGCGTTATGACCTCTCAGCTGTTGGACGGGTGAAAATGAACATCCGTCTGGAGCTGGATGCGGAAGACACTGTTCGCGTGTTGCGCAGAGAAGATATCCTTGAAGTAGTCAAGACCCTTGTTGACCTTCGTGACGGGAAAGGGGATATCGACGATATCGATAACCTGGGCAACCGTCGGGTCCGCTCTGTCGGCGAATTGATGGAAAACCAGTACCGTATCGGCCTGTTGCGCATGGAACGCGCAATCAAGGAGCGTATGTCTTCAATTGAAGTCGATACTGTAATGCCTCAGGATCTGATTAATGCGAAGCCTGCTGCGGCAGCGGTTCGTGAGTTTTTCGGTTCCTCGCAGCTGTCACAGTTCATGGACCAGACAAATCCGCTTTCCGAGATCACTCACAAACGCCGTCTTTCGGCGCTTGGGCCTGGCGGCCTGACACGCGAGCGGGCAGGGTTCGAAGTCCGCGATGTGCATCCTACTCACTACGGCCGTATCTGTCCCATTGAAACGCCGGAAGGGCCGAATATTGGTCTGATCAACTCACTTGCGACATTTGCCCGGGTCAACAAGTACGGATTTATCGAAAGCCCGTACCGTAAGGTTGTGAATTCCAAGGTGACAGATGAAGTGGTTTATCTTTCTGCCATGGAAGAAGCGCGCTATAATGTTGCGCAGGCTAATGCGTCGATCGACAAAAACAACAAATTCGAGAATGAGTTTGTGACCTGCCGCAAGGCTGGCGAAGTTATGATGGTGCCGCGTGAAAATGTGGAATTGATGGACGTATCTCCGAAACAGCTGGTTTCTGTTGCATCTTCATTGATCCCGTTCCTTGAAAATGACGATGCCAACCGTGCGCTAATGGGTTCAAACATGATGCGTCAGGCTGTGCCACTTGTGCGCGCTGAAGCTCCTTATGTGGGTACCGGCATGGAATCTGTTGTTGCACGCGATTCAGGTGCGGCAATTGCGGCTCGTCGTACCGGTGTAGTCGATCAGGTGGATGCTACCCGTATTGTTATTCGAGCTACCGAAGATCTTGATCCGGCCCGGCCCGGCGTCGACATTTACCGGTTGCAGAAATATCAACGTTCAAACCAGTCCACTTGCATCAACCAGCGGCCGCTGGTGCGTGTAGGTGACCGGATTGGTAAGGGTGATATTATTGCTGACGGTCCATCGACAGAACTTGGTGATCTGGCACTCGGCCGTAACGTGCTTGTCGCGTTCATGCCATGGAATGGTTACAACTATGAAGATTCCATTCTGCTTTCAGAACGCATTGTGCGCGATGACGTATTCACATCAATTCACATTGAAGAATACGAAGTCATGGCCCGTGATACAAAGTTGGGTCCGGAAGAAATCACCAGGGATATTCCCAACGTTTCTGAAGAAGCTTTGAAAAACCTCGACGAAGCTGGCATCACCTATATCGGTGCTGAAGTTGGGCCTAGTGACATTCTGGTCGGCAAGATCACACCAAAGGGTGAAAGCCCGATGACGCCGGAAGAAAAACTTCTTCGTGCCATTTTTGGTGAAAAAGCTTCGGATGTACGTGATACGTCGCTTCGCATGCCGCCGGGAGGTTTCGGAACAGTCGTTGAAGTACGTGTATTTAACCGCCACGGCATCGAAAAAGACGAGCGTGCGATGTCAATCGAGCGCGAAGAAATCGAAGCACTGGCGAAAGACCGTGATGACGAGCAGGCTATTCTTGACCGTAACGTTTATGGCCGTCTTTCGGATATGTTGAAAAACAAGGAAGCAGTTGCCGGTCCAAAAGGGGTCAAGAAAGGCTCGAAAATTACTGCTGATGTTCTCGAAGAACATCCTCGCTCCCAGTGGTGGCTGTTTGCAGTAAGCAACGAGAAGCTTCAGTCCCAGTTAGAGGCATTGCAGGCACAGTATGATGATTCAAAATCATTGCTTGAACAACGCTTCATGGACAAGGTTGAAAAGCTTCAGCGTGGTGACGAATTGATGCCTGGTGTCATGAAAATGGTGAAGGTATTCGTCGCTGTTAAGCGCAAGCTGCAGCCGGGCGACAAGATGGCCGGTCGTCATGGCAACAAGGGTGTGGTTTCCCGCATCCTGCCGGTCGAGGATATGCCGTTCCTGGAAGACGGAACGCATGCGGATATCGTGCTTAACCCGTTGGGCGTACCATCACGGATGAACGTTGGTCAAATCCTCGAAACCCATTTGGGATGGGCTTGTGCAGGTATGGGTCAGAAGATCGGTGATTTGATAGATGCCTATAACGAAAAGGAAGATATCAAGCCGCTGCGGAAGCAGATGGAAACCATCTTCGGCGACAACGAGCGCAACGAACCTGTCAAGGATTACGACGATGAGTCTATCCTGAGGCTGGCGGACCAGACCCGTCGTGGTGTCTCCATTGCAACTCCGGTTTTTGATGGTGCGCATGAAGCTGATGTTGTGGATCTTCTTGAAGAAGCGGGCTTGCACTCATCTGGTCAGTCGACTGTCTATGACGGCCGTACCGGCGAGCAGTTCGACCGCCCTGTCACCATGGGTTACATCTACATGCTGAAACTGCATCACCTGGTTGATGACAAGATTCACGCCCGTTCAATCGGACCGTACTCGCTTGTTACCCAACAACCGCTTGGTGGTAAGGCGCAGTTTGGTGGACAGCGCTTCGGTGAGATGGAGGTTTGGGCGCTGGAAGCTTATGGCGCAGCCTACACACTTCAAGAAATGCTGACCGTGAAATCGGATGATGTGGCAGGCCGGACCAAGGTTTACGAAGCCATTGTCCGTGGTGATGATACGTTTGAAGCAGGAATCCCTGAAAGCTTTAACGTTCTCGTCAAGGAAATGCGCTCACTTGGTCTCAGTGTTGATCTTGAAAACACCAAGGTGCCGACCTTCGATCCTGATGAAGAAGGCGAGGAGGGAGACGATCTCCTTCCGGACGCTGCGGAGTAAAAGCATTCACGGGTGGCGCAGGATCGTGCGCCACCTTCTTAGTTGCGTAAGCTAAACTGAATTTTGGTTCCTTGAAGAAGTCGACAATCAGGAACCGCAACAGGGGGAAGCCCCAAAGGAAATGAGTACCATGAACCAGGAAGTCATGAATCTCTTCAACAACCCGGCTGCATCTCAGAATTTCGATTCTATCCGGATTTCGATTGCAGCTCCGGACAAAATCCTTTCATGGTCTTACGGCGAGATCAAAAAGCCTGAGACCATCAACTATCGTACGTTCAAGCCGGAACGTGACGGCCTGTTCTGCGCGCGTATTTTCGGACCGGTAAAAGATTACGAATGTCTTTGCGGCAAGTACAAGCGGATGAAGTACAAAGGCATCATCTGCGAAAAATGTGGTGTGGAAGTAACGCTGTCCCGCGTGCGTCGTGAACGTATGGGTCATATCGAGCTCGCTGCGCCGGTTGCTCATATCTGGTTCCTGAAATCCTTGCCATCCCGTATCGGCCTTTTGCTCAACATGACGTTGAAGGATCTTGAGCGGATTTTGTATTTTGAGAACTTCGTTGTAACAGAGCCTGGCCTAACACCGCTGGCCGAGCATCAGTTGCTCTCGGAAGAAGAGTACATGGATGCCATCGATGAGTACGGTGAGGATACCTTCACCGCAATGATCGGTGCCGAAGCGATTCATGAAATCCTCGCCTCAATGGATCTTGAGAAAACTGCCGGTGAAATCCGTGTTGATCTCTCTGAAACCACATCCGAACTCAAAACGACTAAGTTGGCAAAACGCCTGAAAGTCGTTGAGGCATTCATCGAATCCGGAAACCGCCCCGAGTGGATGATCATGAAGATCATTCCGGTAATTCCGCCTGACCTGCGTCCTCTGGTTCCACTAGATGGCGGCCGTTTTGCGACGTCAGACCTTAACGACCTCTACCGTCGCGTGATTAACCGCAACAACCGGTTACGCCGCTTGGTTGAGTTGCGTGCACCGGATATTATCATCCGGAATGAAAAACGGATGCTGCAGGAATCAGTAGATGCCCTGTTTGACAACGGACGTCGTGGCCGCACTATTACCGGTGCCAATAAGCGGCCTTTGAAGTCACTTTCAGACATGCTGAAAGGTAAGCAAGGGCGTTTCCGTCAAAACCTGCTCGGTAAACGCGTTGATTATTCCGGCCGTTCTGTGATCGTTACCGGCCCCGAACTCCTGCTTCATCAATGCGGTTTGCCGAAGAAAATGGCATTGGAGCTTTTCAAGCCATTTATTTATGCCCGCCTTGATGCAAAGGGTTACTCCTCAACTGTCAAACAGGCGAAAAAGCTGGTTGAGAAAGAAAAACCGGAAGTTTGGGATATTCTCGACGAAGTCATTCGCGAGCATCCGGTCCTGTTGAACCGTGCGCCTACTTTGCACCGTCTTGGTATTCAGGCCTTTGAGCCTGTCTTGATTGAGGGTAAGGCTATCCAGCTTCACCCGCTCGTTTGTGCCGCGTTTAATGCGGACTTCGACGGTGACCAAATGGCGGTACACGTACCCCTTTCACTGGAAGCCCAGCTTGAAGCTCGTGTATTGATGATGTCCACCAACAACATCTTGCACCCTGCCAATGGCCAGCCAATTATTGTGCCGTCTCAGGATATGGTTTTGGGATTGTACTACCTGTCGCTCGTCAACGAAAATGAGCCGGGTGAGGGCATGGCTTTCGGAGATATGGGTGAATTGCATCATGCGATTGATACCGGCGTTGTAACATTGCACACCAAAATTCGCGGACGTTTTAGTTCATTGGATTCTGATGGTAATCTTGTGAGCAATATTTACGACACATCACCTGGCCGGATGATTTTGGGTGAGCTTTTGCCACGCCATAAAAAGATCAGCTTCGACATTGTCAACACAGAGATGACCAAGAAAAACATCTCCAAGATGATTGATACGGTTTACCGTCATTCAGGTCAGAAAGAGACAGTGATATTCTGTGACCGCATCATGCAATTGGGCTTTGGTCATGCATGTCGGGCAGGCATCTCCTTTGGTAAGGATGACATGGTCATCCCTGAAACCAAGGCAGATCTCGTTTCTCAGACACAGGCTCTGACAAAAGAATATGAGCAACAGTACAATGACGGCCTGATTACTCAGGGCGAAAAGTATAACAAAGTTGTCGATGCCTGGGCAAAATGCGGTGACAAGGTTGCTGATGAAATGATGGACCGGATTAAGGCCGTCAATTACGATGAGGAATCCAAACGTCAGTTGCCGATGAACTCGATCTACATGATGAGTCACTCCGGTGCTCGTGGTTCTCCAACCCAGATGAAACAGCTTGCAGGAATGCGTGGCTTGATGGCGAAACCTTCCGGTGAGATCATCGAAAGTCCGATCATTTCAAACTTCAAGGAAGGTCTTACCGTTCTTGAATACTTCAACTCGACCCACGGTGCACGTAAAGGTCTGGCCGATACGGCTTTGAAGACTGCAAACTCAGGTTATCTGACCCGTCGCCTTGTCGATGTGGCTCAGGATTGCATCGTTACGATGGAAGATTGTGGAACCGAAGATGGCCTTACAATGCAGGCTGTTGTTGATGCTGGTCAGGTCGTGGCATCATTGGGAATGCGAATTCTCGGACGCACGACTGCCGAAGAGATCACGCATCCTGAAACAGGCGAGTCCATTCTTCCTGTCAATCACCTCATCAGTGAGGAAGACATTGACCTGGTCGAGGATGCAGGTGTCAAGACTGTCAAAATCCGCTCTGCTCTTACTTGTGAAGCGCAAAACGGGATATGTGGCGCATGTTACGGTCGTGACCTGGCTCGGGGTACACCGGTCAATATGGGCGAAGCTGTCGGCGTGATCGCAGCCCAGTCTATTGGTGAGCCGGGTACGCAGCTTACAATGCGGACCTTCCACATCGGTGGTACCGCACAGGTTGTTGACCAATCCTTCCTGGAAGCTTCCTATGAAGGTATTATCAAGCTGCGTAATGCCAATGCCTCAAAAGACTCTGATGGAAACATGATCGTCATGGGACGTAACATGTCGGTTGTCATCGAAGACGAAAAAGGGGTTGAGCGTGCTTCTCACCGCGTCAATTACGGTGCCCGCCTTCTGGTGGCGGAGGGAGACAATATCCTGCAAAGCCAGCGTATGGCAGAATGGGATCCATATACCCGTCCAATGATGACCGAGGTAAATGGTGTTGTTGAATTTGAAGATGTCGTTGACGGTCTTTCAGTTCAGGAAAATGCAGATGAATCTACAGGCATCACTAAACGTGTCGTTGTAGATTGGCGTGCGAACCCTCGTGGAGCTGATCTCAAACCGGCCATTGTTATCAAGGACAAGAAAGGAAATGTCGCCAAGCTGAAGCGTGGCGGTGAGGCCAGAATTCTTCTTTCTGTAGATGCTATTTTGTCGGTTGAACCGGGTGCTGAAGTTAAGGCAGGAGACGTGCTTGCACGTATTCCGACAGAAAGTGCGAAAACCAAGGATATTACCGGCGGTCTGCCGCGGGTTGCCGAACTGTTCGAAGCACGCCGTCCCAAGGACCATGCTGTTATCGCAACCATTGACGGTACAATCCGTTATGGCCGTGATTACAAGAACAAACGCAGGATCTCGATCGAACCGGATGATTCAACGATGGAGCCAGCAGAATATCTGATTCCAAAATCTAAGCCATTCCATTTGCAGGATGGCGATCCGATTGAAAAGGGTGACTATATTCTGGACGGCAACCCCGCACCACATGACATTCTAGCCATTCGGGGCGTAGAAGCTCTTGCTTCTTACCTGGTGAATGAAATTCAGGAAGTTTACCGACTGCAGGGTGTTGTGATTAACGACAAGCATATTGAGGTGATTGTTCGGCAAATGCTGCAGAAGGTTGAAATCACTGAACCTGGTGACACCGGATTGCTGGTCGGCGAGCAAATGGATCGCATCGAGATGGACATTCTCAATGAGCGGATGGTCGAAGAGGGCAAGAAGCCTGCCGAGGGTGACCCGGTATTGCTTGGTATCACCAAGGCTAGCCTGCAGACACGTTCATTTATTTCCGCTGCCTCATTCCAGGAGACAACTCGTGTCCTGACCGAAGCTTCGGTTGCCGGGAAGTCCGATACCCTTGAAGGACTTAAGGAAAACGTTATTGTAGGTCGCCTTATTCCTGCAGGAACTGGTGGTGTGATGTCGCGCATTAGACGCCTTGCAAGTCAACGCGATGATCTAATTCTCGAAGAGAAACAGAAAATGGCTGACAGCGAAGCATTGCTTGCAGACATGAGTGGCAGCGAAGGGCAAGCTGCTGAATAGAATACATCAAGTAATAATAAATATAATATCAAAAGGCCGCTAATAGCGGCCTTTTTTTGCTACAATCATTACGTAATATTAAATAATACGCGATATTATTCATGTAATATCGGGAGATGACTGTTGAATAGTCGTATCCAAAACTTGTTTCAATTTATGGATGTTGGGTTTGACATGGCATCCGAAACCGAAGTTGTTAAGAGACTTCGGGTGCGACAAGTGCGTGCTTTAGCGAACACCATTCCACTGTTTCTTTTGGCAAACCTGATTTG
>JBPCWL010000123.1:0-36597 GCA_051009575.1 Rhizobiaceae bacterium | reverse complement strand
ACCATCGCAGCTGCTGATCCCAGAAGAAGGGACTTGATTGTCATGATGTTTCCCCCTGCGAAAACAAATTAAATTATAATCCTGGTGCTTAAATGCCCCGCACCTTGTTGATCAATTAAATTGAATTCACGTGAAGAGTCCAACCGCTACCCGCTGAAACAGTTAAATTCGGGCCATTTTGGTAGAAAAATGGGTGGATTCCATCCAACTATGGCAAAAATGCAACATATTGCCGATGGGAAATGAGTTGAGCTCTGACCTACCTCATTCCGCCGCCAAACGCTCATCACCATTTGAAAACTTCCGGTCATGAGTGAGTGCAGGAATCTTCCTTCTCGCTTGTGAAACCAGAGCCATGTCAACTTCCGCGACAGCGATCCCCTCACCTTCTCCGCCATCTGCAAGCACCTTGCCCCACGGATCAATGATCAGGGAATGACCGTATGCCTCTCCACCACCAGAGATTTTTCCATGTTGGCACGGAGCAATAACAAAACAACCGTGTTCGATTGCGCGGGCCCGATTAAGTACATGCCAGTGCGCCTCCCCGGTAACCTTGGTGAAAGCAGCGGGAACAGCCAGTATCGAAGCACCACCCTTGGCCAGTTGCCGGTAAAGAGCGGCAAAGCGCAAGTCATAGCAGATCGAAAGTCCCAAGCCGCCCCATGGCGTATTGGCAACCACGCATTCTTCACCCGGACGGATGGTTGCGGACTCCGTATAAAACTTGCCGGGTTCCAGTTCCACATCAAACATGTGAATCTTGTTGTATCTCGCAGTGATATCGCCTTGAGGATTGATCATGTAAGCACGGTTGGAAACACGTCCGTCCGGATTGGTAATACCCAGAGAACCCAGCAGAAACCAAGCATTCAGGCTTTTGGCTGCATTTTGAAAGGCCAGGATTGCGGGATGGCTTTCCTCCGGGAAAGCGGTGGGAATGATCAGCGCATTTTCCGTTCTCAATCCGGAAAAGTATTCCGGAAGAGAGATGAATTCAGCACCTTCTTTCGCAGCTTCATGCGCAAGTTCAAGGCAAGCTGAAATATTCTCAGACACATCCGGTGAAGCATTGTTCTGAATGCACGCGGCAACAAATTTTTCAGCCATCGAATTCCACCTTTCAAAAGTCAGGATGCGGTTTGAATGAAGAGTGGCATGCAATCCGACAGCAGACAAGTTTATCCAGTTTGAATTGCGGCAATCCTCGCTTAACAGCCGTCACCCTGCCTTGGGTCGGTGAATAGCGATTCCCATCATCACCAGCAACACGCCAGTAATATCGCGTGGGCTTGGGATTTGGGCCAGCACAAGGGCTGCTATGACAGTCGCGCTTGCCGGAAGCAAAGCCATCATCAAGGCAAATGAGGCGCGCGGCAGACGCGACATGGCAAGCTGATCACAAATGTAGGGAATTACGGATGAACAAACTCCCACCCCTATTCCCGCCAGAACCAAGGCCGGAACTCCCATTACTTCAACTGCCTGAAGGAATCCGACCGGCATCAACAAAAGGAAAGCTATGAACATTGCCGCACCCAAACGTTCCACCCCATCGGTGGCTCCACCTTCAGCCGCTTGGTGGCCAAGTACGATATAACCAACAAACAGGATCGCATTCAGCACCGCCCAGAACAGACCAACCGAATCTGTCGCCCACTTGGCATCGATTAGAATCAATACCCCCAGAATGGCCAGAGCCAATGCCAAAAGATTTCGCCCGGTGCGTAACCCGTAAAGTGCGACGCAGATTGTACCGATGAATTCCATTGCCGCCACAAGACTCATGGGGAGACGGTCAAGAGCCAGATAAAACGACGTGTTCATAACCGCAAGGCAGATGCCGAGCCCGATCAGAAGGATCCGCTCCCTGCGGTCCGCCTCCCCTAACACTTTCCAGGGTTTGGTGAACGGTGCAAAAATCAATGCTGCAGACGCAATGCGGAACCATGCGACTCCGATTACACCAACGGCTGGAAACAACAACACCGCAAAGGACGGTCCGAGATAGTGGAAGATAGCACTAACTCCAAACCAGGCTTGCGGCGGAACGGCTTCTGCCGCTTTGTTGAACGTTATCATGGAATGATTCACTATTATCTAAAATTCTCAACCTAACTATCAATGATAATTTGCAAATTTCATATGGATTTTATAACGGTATAGTAATATTATGCCTTAAATACGTAGGAAATTATGATAATTAACAATCGATACGAAAGCGTTGATCTTGACACAGTAGATCGTAAAATTCTTGGTATGCTGATTGAAAACGCTCGCGTTAGTACTGCAGAATTGGCACGCAGGGTGAGCCTGTCGGCACCAAGTGTCGCGGAGCGGATCAAACGGCTTGAAGAAGCCGGTGTGATCGAGGGTTACACCGTCAGGATTAATCCAGCGGCTTTGGGACTTCCAATCTCCGCATGGTTACGGATCAGGCCAATACCGGGCGAACTTCAAAGGGTTGCCAGGATACTGAATGATCTGCCTGAGGTAGCGGAATGCGACCGCATAACCGGTGAGGACTGTTTTGTCGCAAGAGTCCATGTTCAGTCGGTCGGGCACCTTGAAACCGTCATTGACCAACTGATTTCATGGTCAATGACCAACACGTCAATCATCCAGTCATCTCCAGTTAAACGACGATTGCCGAAATTCCCGGGTCAACCTGATCGAATGCCCTTGAGTTAGCGCCTTCGGAAGGTAACGGTAAGTCTTGGGTCACGTACAATTCCAACACAATTTCGGTGGCGCGTTCCATCCGGTCGCGTCATTGGAAACACAACTTTCTGCATGGCTGGCGGTGAAGTTGGACTGAGGATGAACCCATGATTCCGGTTGGGTATATTAACCCAGCGGCGCGCTGCATTGGGTACATTAATGCTGATACGCCGCGGCTCACCGACGACTGGAGAGATTGCAGTCCTGAATGTGTTTAGCCTGAACCGCGACGGCAACATGCCTGCAGTCCGCGACCGGTAAGAGGACAGGCATCCCTGAAACGGGTTCCTGGTTCCACATCCAACCCGTACACGACGAGAAGTAAATCCGGCAGGCCAGCTTGTCCGCGCTTCACCAATGACAAAGCCTTCACCAATGCAAGAGCGAAAAGGCCGAAGCTGTGACGAGGCCAGGATAGAACCAAGGGTAAAGGGCACCCTCTCCCAGCTCAATCGTGCACTTAATATAGTGGAACCAATGGGTATGGAATTCAGGTTAAACCGAACCCCAAGTTGAACCGCATCATGCTCCCACCTGTCGCAGGGAAAGGGTTCCGCTCCCTTTCGAACCATATTTACCATACCCACCGGGAAATTGCCGAATGCCCTCGTTGTTCTTTGAAAATCACGAAATATGCGGTCAGCCGTAATGCCGCTGAGTGGCAGACCGATGCAGGGACCTTCTCGGTAATTTGTGGAAGTACTGCGGATACCTATTTTTGATGGATTTAATGTGACGGTTTCCTGTGCAACAGAACCCTGTGGAACAAGAAGTATAGAAAATGCAATGAAGATAAAAATAACTGAATGTCTAAGCATTGGAGGCTCCTATGAAAAGCATGTACCAACGCCCCCTACGGTCGAAAGTATCATAAATTCAGAAGATTTTCGATGTGACCCTGCTAACTCCGGTTCGCAATGTGCAAAAAGTCACACTTTCTACATCGCCGAATTTTCATAGTGTCAGCGTGTATCAAAGAATTTTCGGATGAAGCTTGCAAACTGCGGTTGAGAGTTGGAGACTGATCTACAGAAAGATGAAGCCGATGCCGAAGCTTTTTGCATTTCTACTTTTTACATCTGTATGTGTGGTTTGGTTTGCCGCCGCCCATGCACAGGAATCGGGTACAAGACTTCCGTCTACTTGCATGGCTGTCGCGGATTCTGGCCCGACCATTATTCAAGCAAACGCGAGGGTACGGTTCGCACAATCCTTGCAACCTACACAAGCGCATATCAAATATGTCGGACATTCGAGCTTCCTGATTGAAGATCCAAAAGGGTTGAAAATCGTGACTGATTATTCAGGATTTGCGGGCCCTGATGTCATTCCTGATGTGGTGACAATGAACCATGCACACTCCACCCATTTCACGATTGCACCTGACCCTCGTATTCCCCATGTCCTGCGAGGATGGAGGAGTGATGGATCACCGGCCCGGCATTTTCTGCAAATCGGGGAAACGCTGATCCGCAATGTCACAACCGACATAAACAATCAGTTTGCGGGATATGAACCGGATGGAAATTCCATCTTTATTTTCGAAATGGCAGGTTTGTGTATCGGGCACCTGGGACATCTGCATCACCTGCCGACCGAAGGCCACTACGCCCAGATCGGACGTCTCGATATACTAATGGTGCCGGTCGACGGGGGATACACCATGAGCGTCCAGGACATGAGCAAAGTTGTCAGGCGGTTGCGGGCCAGCATGATCCTGCCCATGCACTGGTTTGGCGCATATAGTCTGGAACGGTTTCTAGCTGAAATCCGTGGAGGATTTCCGGTAGAGATGAGAACGACAAGCAGTCTGGAAGTGTCCCTAAACACGCTGCCCGTCCAGCCTACGGTTATTGTTTTGCAACCTGCCAGTTCTTTTGGATATTTTGACGCGGATTAGCAGCTCGGAAACCTGACGACACAAAAAGGAAAGGCACCGACTTGAGCCGATGCCTCCCTGTCATATACGTCCATGTCATTTCCGTCCCGCTTCGCTATCCTCTCGGACTGCGCTGCCTGAATGAACCTGGCATCAACGCCTATGGTGATTTCGGCAACTTTTCAGTTTCCTCCATCCGCGCCCGGCCGGCTCTCTCTGTTTCCGTTCAATCCGTCGCGGTCATCCATCTACCCGAAGGTATTTTTCCGAACCTGGCGGTTTCAGTTCACTGAGCACCTTTCCGTTTGCGCCGTAGTTGCGGTTTCCCTGCCGTTCTACGATCTATCAGGGTACCTTCCGCTTCCGAAGAATGCTTCCGGTACTCCACATCAAGCTTCAGTTCGTTCCGAAAAACTTACATCTGCAAGCTGCGACCAGCCAGTTTCCAATTTCGGCTTTCACCTCTATCAGGTCTGCCTGATCCTTGGAGTTTGACTCAAGATTGGTGATCTGTCGAATCACTGCACCGACCACGTGTGGAAAACTGCAATTACTGATGCAGTTTCAAAAATTTATCCGGTGGACAAAAGAAACGGGCCGCACAAAGCGGCCCCAGTTACAAGAGAATGTCTTTCGACAATTCCCTCTCTTGCAGGAACTGTGCCAACCCGTTGAGTGTCATCTGCACAAAACGGGTTGATATCAAATTCGACTATTCAGCTGCAAACTGGTTCATCGTGTTGTCTTCACCAGCAGCTTTTAATGCGGCGTCACCGGCGAAGTATTCCTTGTGATCATCACCCATGTCAGAGCCGGCCATATTCTGGTGCTTGACACATGCAATACCCTGACGGATTTCCTTGCGCTGGACCCCCGCCACGTATCCGAGCATGCCCTGATCACCAAAGTACTCTTTTGCAAGATTATCAGTTGACAGTGCAGCAGTGTGATAAGTCGGAAGCGTTATAAGATGGTGGAAAATACCGCATTCGCGTGATCCATCCGCCTGGAACGTACGAATACGTTCATCTGCTTCTGCGGCCAGATCCGTATCGTCATAGTCCACACTCATCAACTTCGCACGATCATAGCCGGAAACATCCTTGCCCGCTTCAGTCCATGCGTCATACACCTGCTGACGGAAATTCAGTGTCCAGTTGAAGGAAGGAGAATTGTTATAAACCAGCTTCGCATTGGGATGGACCTTGCGGATTTCGTCCACCATGCCGCCGATCTGGCCAACATGCGGTTTTTCGGTTTCGATCCAAAGCAGATCCGCGCCATTGTCAAGTGAATGGATACAATCAAGCACGACACGGGCTTCGCCTGTATTTTCACGGAACTGGTAAAGGTTTGATGGAAGACGCTTCGGGCGCATCATTTTGCCGTTCTGGTTCAACACGACATCGCCATTCTGCATGTTTTCTGAAGTAATCTCCTCACAATCAAGGAAGGAGTTGTACCTGTCGCCAATGTCACCAGGTGTATTGGATACCGCAATCTGCTTGGTGAGGCCCGCACCAAGGGAATCGGTACGAGTAACAACAATCCCGTTGTCCACACCCAGTTCCAGGAATGCGTATCGGCAGGCCCGGATTTTTGCAACAAAGTCTTCGTGAGGTACGGTAACCTTGCCATCCTGGTGTCCACATTGCTTTTCGTCTGAAACCTGATTTTCGATCTGCAGAGCGCAGGCCCCTGCTTCAATCATCTTCTTGGCAAGAAGGTAAGTTGCTTCCGCATTACCGAAACCAGCATCAATATCAGCAATAACAGGCACAACATGAGTTTCATGGTTGTCGATCTTGCTTTGGATTTCTGCTGCTTTTGCAGCTTCACCGGTTTCATTGGCAGCATCAAGTTCACGGAACAATCCACCAAGTTCCCGGGCATCTGCCTGGCGAAGGAACGTGTAAAGCTCCTCAATCAGAGCCGGTACAGAGGTCTTTTCATGCATCGACTGATCTGGAAGTGGCCCGAATTCTGATCGCAAGGCTGCAACCATCCAGCCGGAAAGATAGAGGTATCTGCCTTTGGTTGTTTCGAAATGTTTCTTGATTGAAATCAGTTTCTGTTGGCCGATAAAACCGTGCCAGCACCCAAGCGACTGAGTAAATTGGGATGAGTCCGCATCGTATGCGGCCATATCGCGGCGCATGATATCTGCCGTGTATTGGGCAATGTCGAGACCTGTCTTGAACTTATTTTGGGCCCGCATGCGGGCAATAAATTCCGGATCGATGCCACTCCAACTGCTACCATTTTGTGATATCAGATTTGCTGCGGTTTCTATTTCCTGCGCGTAAGACATGATTACTCTCCTTCGAGCTTGTCTATCTGTAAATCTTTGTATGGGTTGTTTGGCAATGAATTAGTCCACTACCTTTTTTCAGGGCTTATTGCTCCAATTCACCCTTTCTGAGCGGATATATACAGGAAATCAGCTGATCTAGAGAAAAATTGCGAGGTTATCGTATGATATTCGTGTAAATCAGTGACAAGAAGTCAGGTATCAAAGAGTCAACTTGTAAATTTTGTAAAAATAGATTGTCTGCATGTATGAGACAACATTTTCTGCCGGTGAATAATACAGTGATTGGAATTTCAGCATGACAACACCTAGACGAAATGCGGATGCTGGTCGGGCATTTGCGAAAATTGCCTTTAGCCCCGCGATTCAGGCAATCCAGAAAACACTTGGAAGCCGGAAACATATGGAAAAAATGGAAACCATGGGGCAACCGAGGAACGAGTTGGATGACAATCTTGTACAATTTGTAAACACGCGGGTCTCCTTGTACTTTGGCACTGCCAGCAAATCCGGAGAGCCATATATACAACATCGTGGCGGCGAAGCAGGATTTATCGAAGTCATAGACAACAAGACACTCCGCTTCAGGGATTATCCAGGCAACCAGCAGTACATTACCTTTGGAAATTTAGCTGAGAATCCTCGCGCTTTCATATTCATGATGGATTATGAAATGAAGGCGAGGGTTAAATTCTGGGGAACGGCTGAAGTGGCGGATATCTCCGGAGAAAACCGCTCGATTACGTTCCACATTGAAGCCTGGGACATCAACTGTTCCAAACACCTACCGGATTATTATTCATTGGCGACAGTACAACAGACCGCAGAAAAGCTTACGGTGCGAATTGCAGAACTTGAATCTGAACTCGCACACCTCAAAGCTGGCACTACATAAACCTTAGGCGTTGACGGGGGCAAAGACGTAACCCTCACCGTCCTTTTCAATCTTGCCGGAATTCGGGAACCCGAAATGATATCCCGCAACGGCAATATTGTCAGCCACTGCCTGTTGAACTATCGCCTTGCGCGTTTCCGTTGCCATGTCCTTGTCAGAATCAAACATGACCTGCCAGTCCAAATTTGCAAGAAACAGTGCCGGAAGATTCATGATATCTCCCAACAGCAACAGTTGGTCATTCCCAGATGAAACATGAAATGCCGTGTGTCCCGGAGTATGACCAAATGTGTCCACTGTTCGAATACCGGGAGCAACATCCTGATCACCGCGATAACGGGTAACATTCTTCCAGTTGGGAAATGTGGCCTGAATTCTCTTGGCCAGTCCTCTGCGTCTTTCAGGCAATTTTTCAATCAGGGCAGGATCTGTCCAGAAACTGTACTCGGTTTCTCCGACCAATATTTCCGCCTTTGGAAATACCTGTGCATTTGTTCCTTTTTCCATCAGGCCAAAAATATGATCCGGATGGAAATGCGATATCAGCACGGTATCTATATCTACAGGGTTTACACCGGCATTTTTCATACCCGTCGAACCCAAACCTGCAGTGGGAGCTAGCTGGGCACCGGTTCCAGCATCCACAAGAATAACCTTGCCTCCTGATTTGATGATCGTGAAAGCGAATTCGATTGGTATAAATGCATCATCCAGCCCGGCAATGCGCAAGGCCTGTTTGGTTTGGTCAATGCTGACGTTCTTTATGAATCCTTCGGCGTGGTCGCGTTTCCAGATACCGTCATAAATGGAGATCACCTCGATATCCGGGCCAACCTTATAGCTGTAAAATCCCTTCTCCCTGACAACGTCAGCCATGGCTGACGGCAAAAATGAAAGTGAGCCGGTAAGTCCTAGTGCAGAAACTCCCGCAGCTGATGCAATGAACTTTCTTCTATCCAAATATGTCATTGAAATCCTCCCGAAAAAGCTTTTTGATCGCCCCTCCCAGTTTATAAATTGGGCAGAAATCCGGTAAGTCAAAATTTGTAACATGGAAGTGAAATAGGCCCATGGGAGTCGCGCCCAAAGTTCGCTAAATTTTTAATCATTTTTGAAACGGCAAATTCATAATCCGGTGCGAAAATTCGGAGTTGAGAGCATTACACCGACTTTCCCACAGAGATAGTAAAGGGAAAGCAAACAACTAGAAAGCACCCATCAAAAATGGTTGCTTGATGCGAGTTGAGACATGCTGGACACCATTTTTCTTGTGATATCGTTTGGGCATCCGCCTCAGCAAGGGATACCAATTTTCCTTAGCATTGTCGGATGTGTAATTCTGTACAGCTGGATGAGGCTGCGCAGGGGAAATTGAAACTGCTAATTTTTGATATTACCTGGCGACGTACAACGTCTGACCAACACGAATTGTGTAGGGTTCTTCCAATCCGTTGAGACGGGCGATTTCATTAAGTTTCAACCCATGCCGCTGGGCAATGGCAAAAAGGGTATCCCCTTTTTTTACAATAACACTTACCCGTCCCGTACCTGAGGAAACTGACGGAGCAACATCAGCATTCTCACGAATTAGGGATAATAGGGATGGTTCTTCCCTTTCTGGTTTTCTTTGATCTGAAAACTCTGAGCCTCGTGGCTCAATAACTGTGCTGTTTGTGACAGTCCGGTCCAACTGGTCCTGTTGCACTTTCCATTTAGTGTAACTTTTCTTCCCAAACCGGGCTACCAGAGATTGGTTGTTTATCTTTGATTGCTTCCATTTTTCCTGAGAGTTCGGTGCGCCGCCATTATTCGTCAATATCGCATTCACAAGAAAACCAGCACAAACAACAGCGGTAATGCCACTGGAAATGCGTGATAATGAGAGTTTCTGGAACGGCTTCATGCACAAATCATGACCGTTTAAGGTAAATAGCGCGTAAATAACGTCGCTTTACTGGCAGAATTCCTGTGATTAGGCTTTCTTCTCGGCCCAGCGACAATCTGACGGTGTTACCTTGATACGGGCAATCCGCTTCTTTTTGCTTTGGTGTTTGAAGTTTGCAATAAGTTTCACACCCTGATTGTAAAGCGCTGTATCTACGTAACTCTTGCAGAAAGTATCGAGAAATTTAGTTCTTGGAATTCTCTGTACCTTTGCTCCATACGGAACTTTCACATCAATCATCAGTTCCATTTCACCCGCGTCTGCGCGGTTGACAACATCCTTCAGGTAAAAGCTCAGTTCTGATGGACCACGGCCACTGGGAAGAAACCATTTGGCAGCCTTGGTAATCACCTTTTTTTGGCTATCCATCCAAACCTGACGCTCCTCAATTGAAGCTGTCTTGAAGTCAATCGCCGGGCCTGCACCAATGGTTGCCATGCCCGCAAATGCCACAATTCCAGCACCGACAGATAAAAGAACTACAACAGCTTTCATGTTATTCCCGCCCTTTGGTAGAATTCTTCAGTCTCAAAATACTTGGAGCACTATCGGGCAAAAGTTTTAAAATTTGAATAAATCGGTATTGTTCGGGATTTTCTGTTGCATATCTGCATAAATTTCTAAGTTCTGATTTTTTGACAATCATCAAATGGAGCTTTGGCTACTTGGTAAAATCGCGTAGTGACAACACGATAAAACTACAAAACATTCGAATCCGGACTGTTGTATGCCCCAATCCAGACTCCATGCAAAATGTGACGAACACGCTGCTCGAGTAATCGCTGCAACGCTGGAGTCTGCATTTGAAGATATAGGTTTGCCAATTTCAGCTTTTGAAGATCCTGAAAGTCCGGAAACGTGGGCCATTGCTGTTTACTGCGAAACCGGAGATGCCGACCAGGTAAGAGAGGAAATGTCCCGGATAATAATGGATGCAGGTTACAACATCGGCTTGGAACAGGAGGATATTCCGGAGACTGACTGGGTTGCGGCGACGCTTCAGGAGTTATCTGCCGTTCGTGCTGGGCGCTACATCGTCCATGGCAGCCATGAGAGGCACGTTCCGTGCCCGAACGAAATTTCTGTCATGATTGATGCGGGCATGGCCTTTGGAACCGGGCACCATGGAACCACCGCGGGATGCCTTGATATGCTTACCCGGACCTGCAAACGCAGAAACTATTACAATGTCCTGGATTTGGGGACCGGTTCTGGTGTTTTGGCGATTGCTGCGGCCAAAACCATGCCGGCTTCAGTACTGGCAACAGATATCGATCCCGTCGCAACAGAAACAACGATATTCAATTCCAGAAGAAACGGTGTGCAGGGACAGGTCGAATGTGTGACATCAACTGGTTTTGACAATCGTCGATTAGCTGAAAAAGCTCCCTTCGATCTAGTTGTGGCAAACATTCTGGCTAAACCATTGCAGAAAATGGCACGTAATCTTGCCCTTCACACCCAGCCGGGGGGAACGGTTATACTTTCAGGGCTTCTACCCCATCAGCGGGCGCCGCTGATAGCAGCTTTCAGGTTGCAGGGGCTTCATTTCGAGCATTATCACATTCGGGATAATTGGTTGACGCTGGTGTTTCACAAACCATGATGGCAACAAAAAAGCGGCATTAAAGCCGCTTGTTTTGCTTGAAACCGAACATCAATTGATTGATTAAATGAAGTGGTTGATTTGGCCACCTTTTTTCAACTGATTACGTTTCATGCCAAAACGTGCGAGTGTCGCATCGTCAAACTGTGCGAGATAGGCATGTACGCTTAATTGAGCTTGCTTTTCGCGGGAGCGGAGCAGTCTTTCAAAACCATTGCTGATATTTCCGAGAACCGTCATCTAATTATCCTTTTCACTTACAATGCCCTGAGCATCAAATACAGGTTCAATATAGCTATGCGCTTTTGTTTGGTTAGGGGTGTAAACGCAGGTAAGCCTTGCACCAGACGCATGGCAGTGACACAAGTTTGTTAGGAAGATTGTAATATCAGGAAGGGTTAGTCAGGAAATGTTCCAGAGTTTTGTTTCGAACTCAAATAAGGCCGCGGGGCCAGAACGACTTGGGGCACTCCGGAAACAATTGAGATCTGAAGGCCTGACGGCTTTTCTTGTTCCCCATGCTGATGAACACCAAAATGAATACCTTCCGGAACGTGCCGAACGCCTGGCCTGGCTGACGGGATTTACGGGCTCGGCAGGATTTGCAATAGCTACCACAGGTTCCTGCGCAGTTTTTGTCGATGGACGTTATACGCTGCAAGTTAGAGAGCAGGTTGATACGGGAGTTTTTGGGATAGAAAGTCTTGTTGAAAACCCACCTTCAAAGTGGCTGGAAAACAATACAGACAAAGACGATGTAATTGGATACGACCCCTGGTTAATAACCATTAGACAGCATGAAAACTACCTAAAGTCAGTCGAAAAAACGGGAGCCACACTCAAACCGGTCGAAAATCTGATTGACCGTATTTGGAAGGATCAGCCGGATGCCCCATCTGGAAAGGTATTTGTCCATCCAAACGAATATGCAGGAAAAGATGCCCATGAAAAATTGAAGCAGATTCAGAAGGCGGTTTTGGCTAAGAACTGCGAGCTGACGGCATTGACCGATCCATCTTCTCTTGCATGGCTATTTAATATCCGCGGAACTGATGTTGCTCATAATCCTCTGCCTCTTGGCTTTGTAATCATACCGGTTGAGGGAAAACCGACACTGTTTATGGAACAACAAAAGCTTGACCCTGTCACGAAAACCTATCTGGAGGAATTGAGTTTTGTCGAACCTCAGGAAGTACTTCTCAAAACATTGGAGGAATTGGCAAAGGGAAAGACCATCTTGTGCGATGGGGATCGCACACCCGCCGCAATAGCCCAGGTGATCGCCGATTCAAATGGCAACATTGTCAAAGGCCGCGACCCGGTGATCCTGCCTCGTGCAATAAAGAACAAAACCGAGTTGGCGGGGGCACGCGCAACACACCTGCGCGACGGAGTGGCAATCTGCAAGTTCCTGTACTGGCTCGATCATCAAAAAATCGGGATCGTTTCTGAAATTTCCGCAGCACAAAAGCTGGAGGAAATTCGTCGCGAAAATGCAGTTTTAATGGGGAGTGAACTGAAGGAGATTGCATTCGATACGATATCCGGCCACGGCCCGAACGGCGCAATTGTCCATTACCGGGTAACGGAAGAAACAAACCGGATTTTTTCCGACAATTCGCTCTATCTTTGCGATTCTGGTGGCCAGTATGTAGACGGCACCACTGACATTACCCGCACAATAGCAGTTGGCACACCACCGAAAGCCGCGGTAACGGATTTCACGCTTGTATTAAAGGGGCATATCGCAATCGCCACAGCCCGGTTCCCAGAAGGAACCAGGGGAGTTGATATCGACGTTCTTGCGAGAAATACGCTGTGGCAGCACGGAAAGGATTTTGCTCATGGAACAGGGCATGGTGTCGGCTCCTATCTCAACGTACATGAAGGTCCCCAATCAATCTCAAAACGCGGAATGGAACCTCTCGTTCCCGGCATGATAGTTTCAAATGAGCCTGGCTACTATGCGGAGGGCCAATACGGCATTCGTATCGAAAATCTCGTAATTGTAAGAGAAGCCGAAGCCATCAAGAACGGGAATGTAAAAACCCATTTCTTTGAAACGATAACCCTCGCGCCCATCGACACGAGGTTGATCGATTCTTCTCTTTTAACGGAATTCGAACGAAACTGGATTAATGCCTATCACCAGCGTGTTTGGAAAACCCTGTCAGTCCATTTGCAAGTTGTGGAAAGGAATTGGTTGGAACGCGCGACTTCGGAAATTCAATGAATGCTGTAAATAGTAATTACGGGCTAAGTGCACTCCTCGCAGTGGCCTTTCAGCTCTACTGTTGAAGCTTGTGGTACAAATCCGGAATTTTCTGAAATTCTCTCGAGTTGCCTTGCCAGTGTGTTGTCAGAAATTTCTTCAACTTTCCTGCATTGATCGCAGATCATGAATACTATCGTTTGATGGGTTTCGCATTCCGGGTGACTGCAGGCCACGAAGGCATTCAGACTCTCAAGCCTGTGAACAAGTCCAAGTTCGAGAAGTTTTTCAATTGCCCGGTAGACCTGCAATGGCGCCCGAAATCCATGTACGCGAAGTTCATCAAGAATGGTGTAGGCACTCAGTGGGCCTTTTGCGTTGACCAGCACATCCATCACTAGTGACTGGTTCTTCGTCAAATTTCTTTGCGATTGCTCAGCCATCAATATTCTCCTTTACCGACATGGCAGGTTTAACTCGCGCCTTAAAAAGCGAGGCAACAGGTGAGACGCTGAGCAGGAAAAGTATGAGAGCTGCCACCACGATGCTGGGTCCTGATGGTGTATCCCACTGCAATGATCCAAACAATCCAATCACAACTGAACATACACCGGCAAAGGCCGCAAGCACTGCCATTTGTTCCGGCCCGGTTGCAAACCTGCGTGCAGTTGCTGCTGGAATTATCAGCATCGCAGTTATCAAAATTACTCCGACAATCTTCATCGAAATTGCGACCACACTGGCCATCAACAACATGAAAACAATGTTTATGCGGTCCGGATGGGCACCCTCCGCTTCAGCCAGCTCCTGGTTGACGGTCGCGGCAAAGAGAGGACGCCAAATTATCACCAGTACTGCGAGAACCAGCAACCCACAAAGATAAATCCCCAGTATTTCTGATTTTGAAACGGCAAGGATATCACCAAATAGGAAACCCATCAGGTCTATCCGAATCCAAGTCATGAATGCGAGAGTCACCAGGCCCAATGCGAGCGCAGAATGGGAAAGCAACCCCAACAGCGAATCCGATGAAAGGGTCGCCCGCTTCTGCAATAACAGCAACGCAATGGCTATGCATCCAGACACCATGAAAACCGCCAGGGTGATATTGATTTCAAAAAGAAAAGCAAGCGCCACGCCAAGCAATGCAGCGTGCGAAAGCGTATCACCAAAATATGCCATTCGGCGCCAGACGATAAAGCAGCCAAGTGGTCCTGCAACCAGTGCCACACCAATTCCGGCAACCGATGCACGTACAAAAAAATCATCAAGCATGGTCGTGACCTTCTTCTTCGTCACAGTCATGGTGGTGTCCGTCATCTGGATGACAGTAGTCTGTAATTGATCCATCTGCATGTTTCACGCGCCCATCTGGTAGATGGGTATGGTCATGACTGTGCTCGTAAACTGCAAGAGCAGCATTGGCCCGTCCCCCAAAAAGGGTTTGATAGGCTTCAGAAGTCGCGACTGCGCCTGGAGTTCCTGAGCAGCAAACATGACCGTTCAGACACAATATCTTGTCGGTAGCCGCCATTACGACATGCAAATCATGGGAAACGAGTAAAATTCCGCAATTAAACTCATCACGAATATTTCCAATCAACTCGTAAAGTGCAATTTCGCCTGAAAAATCCACCCCCTGTACCGGCTCATCCAGCACCAGAAAGTTCGGTTTCCGAGCGATTGCACGAGCCAGGAGAACACGCTGGAATTCACCACCTGAAAGGGTTCGCACTTCCTCTCCCCGCAATTGACCAACGCCCGTGGCTTGAATTGCCCGATCTGCGTCATACTCTGAAACGCGTCCAGTCAATCGCATGAACCGGTCAACCGTGAGCGGTAAAGTCCAATCAATCGCGATTTTTTGGGGAACGTAGCTAACCACAAGACCTGGTCGCCGGTGCACGCTCCCTTCATCCGGATCCAGTATTCCCAACGCCACCTTGGCAGTCGTGGATTTTCCTGAACCATTCGGGCCGATTAACGTCACAATTTCTCCGGAACCCACCGCCATATCCACACCGCGGACCAACCAGCGGCCGGATCGCTGTACACCGGCATTTGAGAGCCTGATAAGTGAATCCGATTTCTGAAGCAAAACTGTAACTCCATACATTTTTTGACTGTGAAAGTATTGTCTATTTTCGTATCATACGTTATATCATTACACAACGATGTAATTATATAACATCTCACTTTCATACACTCTCTCGTGGGCAACCGTTAAATGAAAAATATCCTTGCACTGATAATTGCTTCAATGTGTTTGGCAGCATTGCCAGCCGATAACGCGTATGCGGAATTGAATGTAGTAACCTCAATCAAGCCAATCAATTCTTTGGTGGCTTCTGTAATGAAGGATGTCGGCAAACCCAAGCTGATTATTGAGGGTGCAGCCTCCCCCCATGATTACGCTCTCAAGCCGTCACAAGCAGCCGCACTGGAAAACGCAGACCTCATCTTTTGGGTAGGACATGAACTCGAAAGGTTTCTTGAAAAACCTCTCTCAACGATAGGTTCCGATGCCAAATCGGTAGAATTAATCGAGATAAAAGACCTAATTGTATTTGAGTTCCGTGCGAACGAGCTTGCCGAAAATGAAGAAGATCCTCATCACGATGACACACACTCGCAGGAACACGACGAACATCATCACGAAGGACGTGATCCCCATGTCTGGCTGCACCCTCAAAACGCCAAAACCTTGGTTAGCGCGATTGAAAAGGCGCTTGCAAATCAGGACCCGGCCAATGCTGAGATTTATCGTGCTAACGCCCAAGCCACGCAGGTGAGGATTGATCAACTGGCTGAAGAAGTCCGTACGCTACTCGCCCCCGTCCGCGACAAGGATTACATCGTTTTTCATGATGCCTATCAATATTTTGAGAACCATGTCGGATTAGCCCCCGTTGCTTCCATTACCGTTTCGCCTGAAGTACTTCCCGGAGCAGCCCGAATCCGGACCATTCGGCAAAAAGTCAAAAGCACCAACCCAGCCTGCGTGTTTTCAGAGCCACAGTTTGAGCCCCGATTGATTGAAACGATCATCGAAGGAACGGATGTAAAATCTGCAACACTCGATCCGCTTGGTGCGGAGATACCCGATGGCCCTGAGCTTTACGGGAAACTTTTGAGGAAGCTTGCAACTTCAATGAAAGATTGCCTTTCAGAATGATGTTGGAAGTGCGTTATAAGGCAGTAACATTTTTACCTTGCCCGTCCACAACAGATGTCTTCGGGCTGTGCACCTGCACCAAGTGCTCAAAATCGGTGACTGACAAGGCCGGTGAGAACAAATACCCCTGATATAGATCACAGTTCAATGATTTGAGAAGCTCCAACTGGTCTGTTGATGTAACGTGCTCTGCCACTGTTTTAAGACCCAATGCATCTGCCATGTTGAGAATGGCTTTCACCAGCGTACGAACCTCTTCCTGATTACCGATATCTGCAACAAATGAACCATCTATTTTCAGCTCATCAAATGGAAATTGCCGAAGCTGAGAAATTGAGGAATACCCCGTTCCAAAATCATCAAGTGAAAACTCGATACCGGCATTTTTGAGCCTTTTCATGGATTTTTCCACCAGATCGGGGTTCCTGGCCATCACATGTTCTGTCAGCTCAATCACAAGATGACCAGGTTTAATCCTGTATTTTGCAAGTAATTCTCCTGTTCGGGATATGAAACCGGAATCAAGCATCTGACGAGGGCTGATGTTAACACTGAGGCGGACATCCTTGAGCTGCGGATCCTCCTGCCACTGCGAAATAATTTTGGCCGTTTGTTCAAGTACCCACTCATTCAAGTGATAGATTTGGCCGGTCTGCTCGGCAAGTGCTATGAATTGCCCGGGCATAATTCTGCCACGCTCAGGATGGTTCCAGCGAGCAAGAACTTCAGCACTTTTTATCCGACCATTGTTGTCAACCTGGGGCTGCAGTTCCAGCAAGAATTGATTTTGTTTGACGGCCACCTGAATATCCCTTTGAAGGCCATAATTCTCGGTAACCGTTTTTAGGGTATCCGAGTCATACAAAACAAATCCATCCCGACCTCGTTTTTTTGCTTCATACATCGCGATGTCCGCACTCTTGAGCAGTTCTTCCGCATCAACTGAGCCAGTTACCCGGAATATGACGATACCCATCGAAATTGAAGTCGAGCAATCTTTGCCATCTATCACAAAACCTCTCCTGATGGCTTCGAGTAGCCGGTTGGTAACCTTTTCCGCATTTTGGTTGGCCAAGGCTTGATCCGCGCCCAAATCATTCAGCAAAAGAACAAACTCATCGCCACCAAAACGGCTCAAAATGGCTGAACCATTCAGGTTTTCCAGCAATCGCTCTGCAATTCCGGTCAGCAGACGGTCGCCAAAATTATGCCCGTGGGAGTCATTGAGAAATTTGAAATTGTCCAGGTCGATAAAGCAAACAGCTGAATAACTGTCTTTGACAAACTTGTTTTGCAGACGGTTTTTCAGTTGCGTCACGAAATTCGTGCGATTGGGCAAACCAGTCAGGGAGTCGTAATAGGCCAGACGATTGACGCGTTCCTGTGCAATGCGGTGCTCATTAATGTTGGTCAGCTGACCATACCAAATTACCGTGCCATCTTCCTTGAATTCAGGGTTTGCTTGAATTCTGCACCACTCCATCGTTCCTCTAGGCGTCTGCATACGGAATTCATGGTCCCACGCAACCTTGTATTTGCGGGAGTCTTTCAGACTCTTCAAATATCCGTTCAAATCGTCAGAATGTATCTTTCTGACGAATATATCGGCATGAAATTCTTCATCTTCAGCCAGGTCTTCCAGTTCGCGAAATCGTTTACTGACATAGGGACAGGTAAACCGGCGGTCCGGCGAGCGCACCAGTTGAAAAAGGCCGGTCGGGAGTTGGTCGGTAAGGTTTTTCAGAAGAACTTCAGACTTATTCCTGGCAATCGTATCTGAAATGTCTCGCACAGTTCCCTCAAAGTGAAGCGGCTTACCGGTTCTGGGATGCCAGATAAGGTTGGCATTCTCAGAAATCCAGATGCGTTCTCGGGTTTTGTGCCGATAAATCTCCGACACAAAATCGGTGACCTGTCCATTTTCAAAAAGGATCCTTGAAAACTCATCGCGCCTGTTCGGATCCACATACCATTCTACAGCAATATCCTCGACTGCCTTTAGCAATTCACTTTCGGTATCATAACCATTGATCTTTACCAGCGCAGGGTTGGCACTTAGCTGTCTACCATCGAGACTGGATCTGTAGACCCCCTCTTGCAAATTGTTGATCAGTTGTTCGGAATTTTTCAACGAATGGACAGCTGATTTGTAATTGGCGCGATAATAGCAGGCCAAAGCCAATACCAGCGCCACAACACATAAAACGCCAGGACTGATGATTAAAAAAACCGCCTCAAACAATTTTACATCCAAATGGAATTATAAAAGCCTAAATCGCTATCATGAATTCGTTAAAATCAAATGACTGAACGCAATGCGGATTCAGCGGTTCGGAGGCCGGAAATTGTTTAATATCCGAGAATTCTGCCACATATCACGATTGCCATACCTACCGCCAAGACCCCGATTGGTGACAAACGAAAACTCACCAACAGCGCTGCTGTCATTGCAATGATCTCCAAAGGCCCGTTTTTCAATACCGCTGGCAGGACAAGCGTCACAAGAACCGCCCCCGGTACAGCTTCCAGCGCGGCCTCGACCCTGGGGTGCAATTTCTTGAACCTGGCGAGAACCATATAACCACCCGAGCGAGTGAAATAGGTAACAACACCCGTCAGGATAATCACCAACCATACAGTTTCCGTCGTTGCGGGATTGAGAAGAAATTCAAACATTGCCTTCATCCTCCCGCTGCGTCGGTTTCCCGACAACTGCAGCAAGTGTAACTCCGGTCAGGGCGCCCGCCATGATATGCCAGGGTGATCCGTAAACATTGTAAACAAAAATCGCAGCAATTGCGCTTGCAAGGACACTACTCATCCAGTTCGGGCGGGCCCTGAATCCCATCAGCAAAGCAAGAAAATACACTGACAAGAGCATATCCATGCCCAATGCTTTCGGATTTGATATAAGATTCCCACTCAAGGCTCCGACAAGTGTTGAAACAAGCCATATCGGATAGATGGATGCCGCAAATCCGAAATAGTAGGAAGGTTTGAGTGGTTGAGTTTCAACCCTTTTTTCTCCTGCGCCGAAAGACGGATCCGAAAGAAAGAAAAATGCCACATATTTGGCCGGGGCGGAAAAATATCCCATGTAGCGGCCGATGGATGCAGAATACAGGACATGGCGAAAATTAACTGCAAACACGGCAAGAAGTATCGACCAGACAGGAACTTTCTGATTGTACAAATCAAGAAAAACAAACTGGCTGGCACCAGCAAAAACTGTCGCGCTGGAAAGCAATGTCTGGCCTAGTGTCAATCCGTTACTGACGCCCGTAGCTCCGAACAACATCCCGAAAAAACTAACCGCCAGAAGGATCGGCAGGCAATCTTTTAATCCTTGCAGAAATTCGGAACTTGAATGAGAACTCATTTATAAGATGTTTATTGATTGGAACCTGAATTACCAGCGAAATTTTCTTAAAGCTGATGTGAAAAATACTTAGCCTTGGCCAATCAACTCAAACCAGCCGTTTTCGTCGATTGTCTCAACACCCAATTCATTGGCTTTCTTGAGTTTCGAACCTGCCCCGGGGCCAGCAACCAGTAGGTCCGTTTTTGCAGAAACCGACCCCGAAACCTTGGCGCCTAGTCTTTCTGCCATCGCTTTGGCTTCATCACGGGTCATCCTTTCCAGTGAACCGGTGAAAACAACCGTTTTTCCTGCAACTGGCGTATTGCCGGAAACCTGCTCAGGTGGTGTCGGATCGACTTGCTGAAGCAGGCGTTCCCAAACATCAATGTTTCGACGCTCTCCAAAAAAAGCCTTCAACGCCTCCGCGACAGTATTTCCAATACCGTCAATCGATGTAAGGTCTTCATAAACCTGAGCAATCTCGAGGCTCCGCATGGCTTCATCAAGCGATTTGAGGCTTCCATAAGAGCGCGCCAGATCCTTGGCAGTCTGTTCCCCGACATGGCGGATACCAAGACCATAAATCAATCGATAAAGGTCTGTGTTGCGGGTTGTATCAATGGCATCGAACAACTTTGATGCACTGGTGCTGCCCCATCCTTCCTGATCTTTTAGCTTCGTTAAAGACCTCGAATCTCGGTCACGTAAGGTGAAAATGTCTGCAGCATCCGCAATTCGGCCCTGATTGTAAAATGCCTCGACCTGTTTGGAGCCAAGTCCGTCAATATCAAGCGCACCGCGAGAAACGAAGTGTTTCAAACGTTCAATCGCCTGCGCCGGACAAACAAGACCACCTGTACACCTTTTGACCGAGTCCAATTTGCCGGTGTTAGAATTAATGTCCCGCAGGGCAGCGCTGCCACATGCAGGACAAACTGAGGGAAACTCAAACGAGACAGCATTTGCCGGTCTCTTTTCCAAATCCACATCGAGAATTTGCGGAATGACATCACCAGCCCGCTGCAGCATAACATGATCACCGATCCGCAAATCCTTTCCGTCCCGGATCTGCTCTCCATTGTTGCCAATGCCTTTGACATAGTCCTCATTATGCAAGGTGGCGTTGGTCACGACTACCCCGCCAACCGTTACCGGCTCAAGTCTTGCAACCGGAGTCAGAGCACCGGTTCTGCCTACCTGGATTTCAATGTCGCGCAAGATTGTCCACGCTTTTTCTGCTGGAAACTTGTGCGCAATTGCCCATCTTGGAAACCGTGAAACGAACCCCAGACGGTTTTGCAATCCCAAGTCATCTACCTTGTACACGACCCCGTCGATGTCATACTCAAGTTCAGGTCTTATTTTTTCAATTCTGCGGTAGTGATTCAGCAATTCGTCAATGTTTTCCGAAGCTTGCACCAGAGGATTGATTCTGAATCCGATCTGCTCAATCCATGCGACCATGCCCATTTGTGTTTCAGCCGGCATGGTTGAAAGCTCTCCCCACGAATAAGCAAAAAATCGCAAAGGGCGTGTAGCAGTGACCGCACTGTCCAATTGTCGAAGTGACCCCGCTGCCGTATTTCGCGGATTCACATAAGTTGGCTTCCCTTCTGATTCCATGCGTTTGTTCAGTTCCTGAAAGGAGCTGTGCGTCATGTAAACTTCACCACGTATTTCAACGAAATCGGGAACATTCTCGCCTGCCAGTATCTGCGGAATATCTGAAATTGTCCGAGCGTTTTCGGTGACATTTTCTCCTGTTGTTCCATCGCCGCGTGTAGCTGCAGTCACCAACCGCCCGTTTTCATAACGCAAAGAAAGCGACAGACCGTCAATCTTCGGTTCTGCTGTGAGGTTCAGCCGATCGTCGATATTCAATTTCAAAAACCGCCGGATCCTGTCAGAAAAATCCCGGACATCATCATCATTGAATGCATTGTCCAGCGAAAGCATGGGAATGGCATGAGTAACTTTTTCAAATTTTTCCAGGGCGACAAACCCAACTCGTTTCGACGGTGAATCGTCCCGTACCAAATCCGGATACAGTTGCTCAATTGCAAGGTTTCGCCTGCGAAGTGCGTCATATTCCGCATCTGTAACGGTTGGGTTATCATCGGCATGATACCGCTCGTCATGCTCTGCAATTTTCCTGGCCAGGCGCTCCAGTTCTTCAACAGCTTCGGCTTTTGATAATTCTTCAACCTTTTTCACCGCTTCCCTCGCCATTATCAGGCCGCAGACTGGTCTATCAGTTTTTCAGCAGCCGCGCGTGCCTCATCCGTAACAGTGGCACCGGACAACATTCGGGCAATTTCTTCAAGCCGGGATTTTTCAGAAATTGGTATAACCTGTGTGAAATTGTGTTTGCTAACGTCAGAAGGACTTTTTGAAATCAGATAATGTCCACCTGCTCTGGCGGCAACCTGCGGGGCATGGGTAACCGAGAGCACCTGAACTTTTCCGGAAAGCCTTGCAAGGCGTTGTCCAATCGCATCCGCAACTGCACCTCCAACGCCGGAATCAATTTCGTCAAAAATCAGGGTTGGTGCAGATCCACGATCGGCCAGCGCCACTTTAAGCGCTAACAGGAAACGGGAGAGTTCTCCGCCTGATGCGACTTTGCGCATGGGACCGGCATTCGACCCTGGATTGGTTTGAACCCAGAATTCAATCTGATCTAGGCCTGAGCGGTTGATGTACTCCTCACCTGATTCAATTCTCACGATAAACTGCGATTGCTCGAGTTTGAGAGATGGTAGTTCTGTTATCACCGCTTTTGTAAGTAAATCGGCCGCGACTTTTCGTTTTGAAGACAATTCACCAGCCAATCGGAAATATTCCTGTTTCAGTTCATCGACCTGTTTCTGTAGTTTATGAAGCCGGTGCTCACCATCTTCAAGCATCGATAGATTATCAGCCATTCGGATTGCCAGATCAGGAAGGTTTTCAACTGCAACATTGAACTTGCGGGCAGCTGCCCGAAGAGCGAACAGCCGCTCCTCAGAAGTTTCCAGTTCCCGGGGGTCGAAATTGGATTCTACAAAGGCCGCCTCTAGTGAATTCTGTGCTGCATAGAGGGAAGAAAGTGCGCTATCCAGATTTTCAAGTGTCTCATCGATCAACTCAGGTGCTTGCTGGCGTTTTCTTTCCAACCGCCTGGCCAGATTGGCAATCAAGGTCACCGGGGATCCATTGCCAGACAGCACTTCATGAGCTTCCGACAAATCAGTCGCAACCTGCTCGATTTTCATCAGCATTTGGCGACGGTCAGCAAGCTCGGTTTCCTCGCCTGCCTCGGGTGCAAGTTCTTTGAGTTCTTCACATGAACTACGGAGATAATCAGCTTCCCGATTGGCGGTCTCTACTTCGTTCCTCAACGCATCCAAATTTTTCTCGGCTTCTTTCCAGCCGTCCCAGGCGCTCTCTGTCATCAAACATTGAGTTTCCAGGCCTCCATGCGCATCCAGTAAATTCCGGTGGCTTGATGGATCAAGCATGGCACGGTCATCGTGCTGCCCATGTATTTCTACCAGTCCCAAACCTATCTGCCGCATGAGCGAAGCTGAAACTGGAGAATCGTTGATGAATGCACGGGTTTTCCCATTCGCATTTTGGACGCGACGCAAAATTAGGTCTTCTGAAACTGAAATCCCGTTGGCTTCCAAGTGAGTGAAGACAGGGTGGCCTTTAGGCAAGTCAAATATTGCGGCAATGCTTCCTTCCTTTTCACCTTTGCGCACGAGTGAACCATCGCCCCTACCTCCAAGTGCAAGTGAAAGAGCATCCAGCAGAATGGATTTCCCGGCACCAGTTTCTCCGGTCAATACAGAAAGGCCGTTGGCGAACTGAATATTTAACTGTTCGATCAGAACAATGTTACGAATGGATAACTGCGCTAGCATCCCCCGGAGCGCCTTTTGACCTTAGGTCTTGATGCCGAGCAAGCCGGTCAGCCATGAATTCGGGGATTCTTTTGGTGTATAACCGCCGGTTTGCAACAATTCATAGGAATCCTTGTACCAGTTGCTATCAGGGAAGTTGTGCCCGAGAACTGCTGCTGAATTCTGGGCTTCCTCAACAAGCCCAAGAGAAAAATAGCTCTCGGTCAAGCGGGCCAGAGCCTCTTCCACATGACGGGTTTGAGGGTAATCCTCCACAACACCGCGGAACCTGTTAATCGCAGCAAGAAATTCCCGACGCTCCTGGTAATAGCGGCCAACCAGCATTTCCTTGCCAGCAATCTGATCGCGGGTAATCCGGATTTTGCGCTGAGCATCTTCGACATACTCACTCTCGGGATACTTCTCGACCAGCGCATTCATGGAATTATACGCTTTCCGGGTAACTGTTTGATCCCTGGTTATATGAGGCATTTGCTTATAATGGGACATGCCGATTATGTATTGCGCATAGGCAGCATCCTTGTCACCGGGATAAAGCTCCAGAAAGCGCTGACCCGAGCTTGCTGCCTCGGAATATGCGCCCTTGCGGTAATTAATGAAAGTATCGAGAATCAGCGAGCGTCTGGAATATTCAGAATACGGGTGCTGACGGTTCAAATCGTCAATCCGCTTCTGTGCTGTTTTCAAATCCCCCGCATCAAGGTTTGCCAAGGCCTGATTGTAGAGAGAATCCGGTGGAATTACATCTTCAACCGCAAAATTGGCGTCTTTGTCGTCTGTTTTGCTGCAAGCTCCAAGAGCCACCAATGCGGCCAGCGCAACACTTTTTACAACGAATCGAGCCTTCATTTCGTCCTACCTACTTATCTTAACCTTTTGATACCGACCGGGCGAAAATACACCACCTGAATTGCCGGATAAAGAGGCTATCGTCTCAAATTGGCTCTATTTTGTGGCAAGACGGGTCACAAATTGGATATCAACCCGCGGATTTTCCTGCGCAAATATGTCTGCTTAAATCAAAACCGCAGCATATGCGGGTGCACTTACAGCAACCAACTCACCATGCATCACACGCGGACGAGATCTGGGAGGCTCAACGAAGTCAAATGCCTCATTGTCGCTCAACAGGGCCTGCAGGGCCAATGAATTCAATTTATGCCCACCACGATAAGAGCGGAAGCAACCGATAATGGGAGCACCAGCCAACGCCAGATCGCCAATTGCATCCAGCGTCTTATGACGCACGAACTCGTCAATATAACGAAGTCCTTCCGGATTGATGATTTTATTGTCATCTCCGATCACCACAGAATTTTCAAGTGAAGAACCAAGGGCAAATCCCGCGGCCCAAAGACGCTCTACATCCTTCATGAAACCGAATGTTCTTGCACGGCTCAAATCCTTGCAGAAAACTTCTTCCGTAATGTCCGAAGCAAACCTCTGCCGCCCGATTGCATCACAGTCAAAATCGATTTCAACCTCAAAACGGGATCCTTCGTAAGGAACAAACTCACCCCAAGAGGCACCCATGTCGACGCGGACAGGTTTATTCACACGAATGTAGCAACGGCTCGCAGCGAGAGAAACCAAGCCAATGGACTTGATGGCATCTACAAACACAGCTGAACTGCCGTCCATTACCGGAACTTCATTGCCCTCCAACTCGACGATAACATTGTCGACATTTAGGGCCCGAAGCGCTGCCATGAGATGTTCAATTGTTGCTGCGTGTGGACCGTTCAATTTACCAAGGACAGTACAAAGGTCTGTGGCACCAACGGCACTAAGATTAGCAGGAAGATCAACCGATTTGCCATTTTCATCATTCACACTGAAAATTATTCCGGTATCAGCATCCGCAGGCTGCAACACCATCGTGACTTCTTGTCCGGAGTGAACACCAATACCGGAAAATTCCAGCGTGGTCCTCAGTGTTGTTTGATATCCTAGCAAACTATTCCCCAATTCGCCCAACTTTTGGGTAATCCCGATCAAAGCCACTTTTCGGCACGGGTTCCACCCAATTATTGCCACAGTTTATAACCACGGTGGCTCGTTGAACCAAATCACGCTTTCTTACGTTTTGTTACCGACAGCCAATCCGCCGATATTTTTTCTCTTTATATTTCAACAAGATAAATAAAAATGGCAAATGTAACATTACATTACATTGCCACTTTCATCCAAATTTTTGTGAGCTAGTTCGCCTGCCTTCTCAAAAATGCGGGAATATCAAGTTGATCATCTTCTTGTGCAGGTTTTGCCGACGGGTTAATTCTGCCCATGGTGTCTAGTTGATCCCGCTTTGGAGCATAGGGATTATTGTCTACCCGTGTCTCCGTTTCCGATGCTTTTTCAGCCGGGGCCGAGGTGCTTGGCTGTGCAGCGGGCCGCAATTCGGTGACTGGTTTTGGCATGACCGGGGTAGCTGGTGCAGATCTAGTTTCTGGTTCCTCTTCCTTGCTGCCAAAACTGTTTTTCAACTTGTTAAGCAGTCCCATCGGTCCCTGGTTGCCACTTTGCGATTTTGGCTCCTCAACTGAGGTCTTTTCAGCTTGGACCATTGGAGGAAAATCCTCCATGGAAGGAATTGGTGTCGCTTTAACAACACCGCCCGGTTCTTCAGCAGCAGGCGGTACAAATCCTTGATTTTGTGGCATCAGTTCCTCTTCAAGGGCGGATTTGAACTCCTCCTCGATTTCAGGGTCTGAGAACATTGCTGTCGAAGGCTTGAAAGGTTCGAGTGTAACGCCGCCTTTTTGAACCTTTGCCTCCTGATCAGGAATTGAAATTGCAGATTTTACCACTTCAACTTTTTCCTCAGTGGATGCAGCCGGTGCAATCGGCTGTGCAGCAGACTTTACAACGGTTGGTGTGGCCATCGCAGGAGCAACACGCGTCACAGACTCAGATTTCACAGATGTGGATGGATTTACCGCTTTCGCCGCGTTGTCTATTCCTGTTGCAACTACAGATACACGAATAACACCTTCAAGATTTTCATCGAATGTGGCACCAAGAATTATATTGGCTTCAGCATCAATTTCCTCTCTGATCCGGGTTGCAGCTTCATCCACCTCGAACAATGTGAGATCACGGCCACCGGTGATCGAAATCAACAGGCCGTTTGCACCACGCATTGAGCTCTCGTCAAGAAGCGGGTTGGATATAGCCGCCTCTGCAGCCTGCATCGCACGTCCATCTCCACTTGCTTCGCCGGTACCCATCATCGCCTTGCCCATGTCACGCATCACTGAGCGAACATCTGCGAAATCGAGGTTGATCAATCCTTCCTTGACCATCAGGTCTGTGATGCAGGCAACACCTGAGTAAAGCACCTGATCGGCCATACCAAAGGCGTCGGCGAAGGTGGTTTTGTCGTTTGCAATGCGGAAGAGGTTCTGGTTCGGGATAACAATCAGGGAGTCAACATGTTTCTGCAGCTCGATGATGCCCTGATCTGCCGTATTCATCCGCCCCTGACCCTCAAACTGGAATGGCTTGGTGACCACGCCAACAGTGAGAATTCCCATTTCGCGAGCCGCCCGAGCAACTACCGGTGCCGCACCGGTGCCCGTGCCACCACCCATGCCGGCTGTTACGAAGGCCATGTGGGTTCCAGCCAGATAATCCTGAATTTCTGTCATGCATTCCTCGGCCGCAGCGCGTCCCACTTCCGGATGAGAACCGGCACCCAGACCTTCGGTCACATCGACACCAAGTTGGATGACTTTTTCCGCCGCTGACATGGTGAGTGCCTGCGCATCAGTGTTGGCAACCACGAATTCAACACCCTGAAGCCCGCCGTGGATCATATTGTTGACAGCGTTTCCTCCGCCGCCACCTACTCCAAATACTGTAATTTTAGGCTTAAGCTCTGTGATGTCAGGCTTTTGCAAGTTGATAGTCATTTCCTCGTCTCCATTTTTTGGTCAGACGGGAAACCCGCCAGAACCCTTGTTTGTGACGTGCCCGCCACATGCCGCATTAAAAACTCTCTCTGAACCAAGACGTAATTCGGCCAAATGGGCCGCCGGTCCCGGTCATCAACACATTCCCAAACGTTGGTAGTTTGGAAAAACTCTCAATCTCCGCAATTTGCGGATAAATCAACAATCCAACTGCAGTAGAAAATGCCGGACCTTTAGCTGCTTCCGGCAAACCGGAAACACCCATGGGTCGGCCCATCCGCACATTCCTCGAAAGAATGCGCCGCGATACTTCAACCATTCCGTTTAACTGGCTTGCCCCTCCGGTAAGAACCAAGCGTTTGCCAACTGCTTCAGCAAACCCCGAATGCGCGAGTCTGTCCCGAATCATTTCAAGGGTTTCCTCGACCCTGGGCCTTATGATCCGGGTCAACTGAGCTCGTGTCACCTGATTTGGTGCATCTATATCTTCTTCTGCAATCGGCGGGATCGTAATGTGTGCGCTCTCATCACTTGACCCAAGCAACGCCGAACCGTGTTTTACCTTGATCAGTTCCGCATCATCCAGCCGGGTAGAAAGACCGCGCGCCAAATCCATCGTTACATGATGTCCACCAATGGCAATTGCGTCTGAAAACACAAAACGGCCGTCAAGAAAGACAGATAATGTTGTTGTTCCACCGCCAATATCTATGCAGGCGCAGCCCATTTGCATTTCATCTTCCACGAGGGAAGCAAGACCGGCCGCATATGGAGTTGCCACAAGATCTTCGACACTGAGATGTGAACGGTTCACGCACAGTTCCAGGTTTCTGAGCGGGGCATTTTCGGCAGTAACAATATGCATGTCTACACCGAGCCGTGCGCCGACCATTCCAAGTGGATTTGAGATGCCGTGCTCACCATCAAGCGAATAACCTATCGGAATGGAATGAACAACCGAACGTTCGGGGGCCAGCGCATGTTGAGCTCCAGCAAGAAGAACCTGGGAGATATCGCGTTCTTCCACCGAATGACCATCCAGAGAAATATCTGCGGAAAAGGCTTCACTCACCAAACGACCAGAGGAAACGTTCACGATCAGAGAATCGACGGTCACTCCTGCCATGCGTTCAGCAGCTTCAACCGACTGCCGAATTGCCTGTTCTGCCTGGTCAAGATTGACAATAACACCTGACTTTATACCGCGGGATTTCTGATGCCCGAGACCGATCATTTCGACGCGATGCGTACGCCCAAGAACCGCCTCGCTTTCATTTCTGGGAGTGAGCTTGGCGATCAGGCAGCAAATCTTTGACGTTCCAACATCAAGCACGCTGACAACCGTCGGACGTTTGTCAGACGGTGGCTTCATGCGTGGCAACATTCCGTTTTTGCGAACGATACTCATGTTCTGTGCCAACTCCGCTTCAGCAGCTTTTCGCGATGTTCCCGGCGTTCCGCTGCGGATTCTTCTTCAAGCCGGAACACATAGCGATCCGGCAATCGCATATCTATTTGAACCAGTTCACGGTCCAGAATTCCCCTGGCTCTTTGCAGTTTGTCCAGTTCAATCAGCGCATTCTTCCAATCATTTTCGGGAAGCATCACTTTAGGTCCTTCCCGCATGACCAAGTTCCAACGACGGTCAGCAACGCGCACAAATGCATTGGTACGTTCAACGATGGCAGGAAATCTGGAAATTACGGAGATGAATTCCGATGCAGCCAGATTTGCACCCTGCCCTACAACCTGCGGCAGCTTGAGATGCTCAGGTGAAGCTTCTCCCAACACGACTCCGTCGCGCGCAATCACCGTGACAAAATCGGATGCTTTCCAGAAGGCGAAGGGCTGACGTTCAACAATATCCACTACAACGGTATTCGGATAAACCTTTTGAACACTCGCTGACTTCAGCCAGGGATTCTCAAGAAGCGTTTCTTGTGCCCGCCCGGTATCAAATGAAAAAATTGAACTTTGCAGTTGTGGACCCAAAGCAAGCTTGATGCCTTTTTGTTCAACAGCGCTAGTGCCGTTCACAATCAGAGAACTGGTTGAAAACCCTGCATCCTCCATCAATCTCGATGCAATTGAAGGCGTGTTTTCCGATTGAACCATCATCAGATAACCCACCGATCCTGCAGTTATCGTCAAAATCGAAAGAATTCCGACCTTCCCGGTTATCAATGTGCGCCAACCGAAATTTGATCGCGCCTTCCGCACTACTCTGCGCAAGAACCTTGCAGCCACGCCGCCGCTGCCAGACAACAGACCATCAGCCGCGGTCTTTTCTGCCGCAGCGGGTTTCTTATCTGCATTTAACGGGCGCAAGAGGCGTCCTCCACAATCCAACTCAATAATTCTTCCCAGGAATGGCCCGCAAATTCGGCCTGTTCCGGCAACAGGGACGTTGGCGTCATCCCCGGTTGGGTATTGATTTCCAACCAGACCAGTTCACCCGTCCCCATAAGGCCATCATCAAGCCGGAAATCCGAGCGCGTAACGCCTCGGCACCCCATCACTTCATGCGCCTTGAGGGACAGTGTCATAATTTTTTGGTAAATATTTGGTTTAATTTCTGCCGGGATTATGTGTTTTGACCCTCCCGGGCGGTATTTGGCATCATAATCGTAGAACTTTTCGCCTCCAGTCTGGATTTCGGTTACCCCTAGGGCAACTCCACCCATGACAGAACAGGTCAATTCTCGCCCGTCCACGAATCGTTCGGCCATTAAATAATCCCCATAAGGCCAATCTCCCCGATGCAATTCCTGTGGCGGTGAAGGAGCCTCCTCACGAACAATCAAAACACCAAATGAAGATCCTTCAGCGACGGGCTTAATCACATAGGGAGGTTTCAGGGGATGTTTTTCTGCTGCTTCTTCACGTGTAACAATTTTTGATTCAGCGATCGGAATTCCGGCAGTCTTTGCAATTTTCTTGGCTTTTATCTTGTCCATCGCGAGAGCAGAGGCCAAAACACCGGAATGGGTGTAGGGAATATGCAGATATTCCAGAACACCTTGAATCAGACCGTCTTCCCCATAAGGTCCATGCAGTGCGTTAAAGGCAACATCCGGATTGAGTTGGCGAAGAACCGAACTTACCTTTCGGTCAACATCCACTTCGGTTACTTTGTAACCGGCATTTCGCAAACCTTCAGCACAAGCATTGCCGGAAGATAACGAAACCTCCCGTTCGGATGACCAGCCACCCATCAAAACCGCTACATGCTTACTCGCCATTCAATCTTCCCCGTACAGGCTTCAGTTCAACCGAAGTCCGAATCCACGATTCATGCCAGATTGCGACTCCGCTTCGCACTCTGTCATTAGCCTGCCTGTTAAATGTTACTGAAAAGCGGTCCGGTTAGATCCGGCTTCTCGCCCTACTCACCTGCCACTGGAAGTGATGTTGCCGCATCATTCAGCGAGAGGAACCCCCACATCGGATCTTGCTATACCTCATGCAAATCGCCCGACGCGCTTGATTTCCCACTTTAACGAAATTCCAGAATTTTCCAAGACCTTTTCGCGAACCGATTCGCCTAAATTTTCAAGGTCTGCCGCAGTGGCACTTCCGGTGTTGATCATAAAATTGCAATGCATCTCACTCATCTGCGCGTCACCAACACGAAATCCACGCATTCCCGCTTCATCAATCAGCTTCCAGGCGCTATGTTCTTCCGGATTCTTGAAGGTCGAACCACCAGTCTTTTCTCTTATTGGCTGGACGGTTTCACGATGATGCTGGACCGAGTCCATTTCTGTACGGATTGCTTCTTTGGATTGCGGAATCCCTTCAAATACAGCTTCCGTGAAAACAAGATCACCGGATGCATCGCAGTGACGGTAAGAGTATCCCATCTCCGCATGACTGAGTGTCCGGCGTTCTCCTTCCCGGTCAACAGCATGCACTTCAACAACGCGTTGAGTAGTTTCAGTTCCGTTTGCGCCGGCATTCATTCGAAGAGCTCCGCCTATTCCCCCGGGGATTCCATGGTAAAAAGCGAACCCGCCAATCCCTGCCTCAAGAGCTTTTGCCGCCAACCGTTTGTCCGGCACTGCCGCACCGCAAAGCAATCTTGTTTCAGAAATCTGTTCGACAGCACCGAAACCCTTTGCTGAAAGACGGATCACAACCCCCTCCAGGCCACCGTCACGAACCAAAAGATTGGAGCCTACTCCAACGACCATTACAGGAACTTCTTCCGGCAAGTGATTCAAAAACAAGGCTAAGTCTTCAACGTCCGCAGGCTGAAACAGGATATCAGCGGGACCGCCGACCTGAAACCAGGTATATTTGGACATTGGCTCATCCGGCAACAGACGACCGCGTATATTTTCCAATTTGCCGGAAAGCCGGTTGAGGAGATCAGTGCCGGACATGATTATTTTCCAAGTGCCTCAAGTTCTTCCGGCAATGCGTGCGCCCACTGGCTTACGCTGCCTGCACCAAGGAAAATGACATAGTCCCCTGGTTTCGCAATCTCAGCAATTTTGCCAGCGATTACTTCCGGTCCGTCTATTGCTTCCGCACTTCTGTGGCCACCTGATCTCAGGCCTTCGGCAAGTGTAGATGCGTTAATACCCTCAATCGGCTTTTCTCCGGCTTCATAGACCGGAGCGACCAAAACATGGTCGGCATCATTGAAGCATGCACAAAAATCTCCGAACAGATTTTCCAGCCGCGTGTATCGGTGCGGTTGTTTTACCGCGATAACCTTTCCCGAACTTGCCTGACGAGCCGCAGAAAGCACAGAACTTATTTCAACCGGATGATGCGCATAATCATCAAAAATCTCCACACCATTCCAGCTTCCGGTATGTGTAAATCGTCTGCGAACACCACCAAACGAGGAAATGCCTTTTCGGATATCTTCGTGACTGACACCCAGTTCAAGAGCAATCGCAATTGCCGCTGTTGCATTTGAAACATTGTATCGACCCGGCATCGGCAGCACCAAATTGTCGATGCGCTCAATCTCATCTGTCTTACGGTCCCTACGCTCCACGGAGAACTGGGAATTTGCACCTTTCGGAATCACATCGCAAAAACGGACTTCGGATTGCGGATTTTCACCGTAGGTCAACACGCGACGATCCGTAATTTTGGCAACTTGCGCCTGCACTTCCGGATGATCGAGGCACATCACCCCGAAGCCATAAAAAGGTACATTTTCCACAAAAGTCGTAAAGGCTTCCTTCACCGCTTCATAATCGCCGTAGTGGTCAAGGTGTTCAGGATCAATATTGGTTACCACTGCAACATCAGCAGGCAATTTTAGAAATGTCCCGTCTGATTCATCTGCCTCAACCACCATCCACTCGCCATCTCCCATGCGGGCATTGGTTCCAAGGTCATTGATTATACCGCCATTGATGACAGTCGGATCCAGCCCCCCGGCCACCAGAAGTGTACTGACCATGGTAGTGGTTGTTGTTTTGCCGTGAGTACCACCAATGGCAATCGATTTCTTGAACCGCATCAACTCAGCCAACATTTCTGCACGGCGAACCATCGGTATGTTACGTTCGCGTGCTGCGATCCGTTCCGGATTATCCTGCTTAATGGCGCTGGATGCGACTACAACCTCTGCATCACCCAGATTTTCCGCACGGTGACCAATGTGCACAACAATCCCCTTGTCTTGCAGGCGCCTTACGTTTGGTCCGTCGTTCTGGTCAGACCCTTGCACCTCGTAGCCAAGATTGTGCAACACTTCGGCAATACCGCTCATGCCGATACCGCCAATTCCGACAAAGTGAACCAGTCCGATTTTTTCCGGCATTTTCATGACGTTATCTTCCCGACTTGAATCAAGTTCTAACCTGAAGCAAGGGCTTCAAGCATGTCACCCAATACTTTCGCCGCATCAGGTCTTCCAGTCTTTTTCGCGTTTTTGGCCGCAAGTGCAAGCCTTTTCGGTTCATCAATTGCGCTTGACAGTTCATCTGCCAACACTTTTGCGGTCAAGACGGATTGTTTGAAGATTACGGCCCCACCTTCCGCTGACACCGTTGCAGCATTGGTTGCCTGATCGTGATCCAGCGCATGCGGATAAGGAACCAAAATCGCTGGACGACCAATTACCGCCAACTCACTCACCGTTGAAGCACCAGCTCTCGAAATGACCAGATCAGCATCTGATATCCTGACAGCCATGTCAGCGAAAAATGTCTCAACCTCGGCTGCAATGCCCTGTGCTTGATATGCAGTGATCAGACCATCCTTGTCTTCAGGCCTTGCCTGTTGAACAATTCGCAATTGATTTCGGTGCTCTGCAGATAACCGCTCACATGCTTTCGGCATTACTTCACTGAAATAAGCCGCGCCCTGACTGCCGCCGAACACCAAAAGTTTGAAAGGATCAATTCCGTTTCTTTGCCGGTAATCCATCTTTGCGGCGTCAAGAATTGCCGGACGGACCGGATTACCGGTAACCGCCACACAAATATTGCTAATACTGTTGGTGTTCCCGAATCCAATGGCAACCTTGGAAACACGGCTTCCGAGAAACCGATTTGCCCGGCCCAAGACCGCATTAGCCTCATGCACCAGTGTCGGGATTTGCATCCTGGACGCAGCAAGCAACGGCGGAACGGTCGGATACCCCCCAAATCCAGCCACTACAACAGGGTCAAGCGCCTTTATCAGACGTTTGCTCTGCAGATATCCCGCAAAAAGATTGAAAGCGGTTCTGGCCAAACCAATCGGGTTCTTCGAGGAAAACGTTGCTGATTTTATCTGGTGAATTTCTTCCGCGGGGAAATTTCCAGCGAACCGCTCAACACGCTCATCCGCGGCCAGATGGACGATAAAGCCGCGCGAATTCAGTTCATGGGCCACAGCCTCTGCTGGAAACAGATGGCCGCCAGTTCCTCCGGCACAAAGCAGGATGGTTCCTTTTCCCATAGCCAACCCTACTCAGCGGGCTTGATGTTCGGAAACCCGAAACCGACAGTTGTACTTTGCCGACTTTCTGCCCTGGTCCGGGTTAGTGCCAGCATGAAACCCATCCCGATCGCAATGGCCAGCATTGAAGATCCACCGTATGATATAAACGGCAGGGTCATGCCTTTGGCAGGCAATAGCTTGAGATTTACTCCGATATTTATGAGTGATTGAAATCCAAACAAAAGCACGAGTCCGGCAGCAGCCATCCTCACATAACTGTCACGCTCATTCATCGATTTGGACAACCCCCGCAACACAATGAATGCGTAAATTCCGACCAACAACATACACGCGATAATTCCAAATTCCTCAGCTGCAACAGCAAAAGAAAAATCCGTATGGGAATCAGGAAGAATGTTTTTGACCGTTCCTTCACCTGGTCCCTGTCCAAGCCAACCGCCGTTGTAAATCGCCTCAATACCGGTATCGACCTGATAGTTGTCGCCGTCTCCTGAAATGAACCGATTAATACGGCCGGCCACGTGGGGAAATATCATGTAGGCCAGAACCAAACCGGCAATTCCCAAGGCGCCAAATGCGGCAATCCATATCCAGGACATCCCCGCCATGAAAAAAAGCGCTCCCCAAACCAGCGCAACAAGCATGGTTTGTCCAAAATCTGGTTGTGCAACTAACAAGGCAGCAACAATCCCGAACAGAATGATTGAGAAAAGATTGCCCGGGATATCGGGCCTTCGGGAGTTTTCGGCAAACAGCCACGCAATGATTACAACAAACGCAGGTTTTACAAACTCGGAAGGTTGAAGCGTAAAGCCCGCAAGATGCAACCAACGCCGCGATCCCTTTACTTCCGCACCGACAAAAAGGGTAGCCAACAGGAGAAGAATAGACACTCCAAACAACAGGAAAGCTGCTCGCCGAACCTGCTTGGGACTCAGCATGGAAAGTCCGATCATCAATCCGACCGCTGGAACAAAAAAGATAGCGTGTCTTTTGATGAAATGAAATTCGTCAACACCAATCCGCTCAGCAACCGGTGGGCTTGCAGCAAATGACATCAACAAGCCGCAAAGTGCCAAAAACAGGAGTGCAGCAAGCAACTGCTTGTCGATTGTTCGCCACCACTCTGCCAAAAGACTATTGTCAGCCCGACTTACCATCACATATTCTCCCCGTATAGTACCAGGCCTTCGAGATTTTGAACTTCAGCCCTGAAGGCTTCACCGCGCAGCTCAAAATTCTTATACTGGTCAAAACTAGCACACGCAGGCGACAGCAAAATCACTGCATTACGATCGCCACTTGCGGCTTCAGCAGCATTTGCAACAGCAACATCCAGAGTCCCGGAAATCTCATAAGGGACATCTGACCCAAGTGTCGCCGCAAAATCCGGCGCTGCTTCACCTATCAGGAATGCCCTTTTAATCCGGCCAAACAACGACCGCAGGTTTTCTATACCGCCTTCCTTGGCGAGCCCCCCGGCAATCCAGTAGATGTTTTCGAAACTGCTCAACGCCATCGCCGCCGCATCCGCATTGGTGCCCTTCGAATCATTTACGAATACAGTTGTACCAACATTTCCGATTATTTCCATGCGATGAGCCAAACCGGGGAACGATTTCAATCCTTCCTGGATTTCTTCGTCCGAAAGTCCGGCCAAATGGCATGCCATATAGGCAGCACAGGCGTTTTGCGCATTATGCCTGCCGCGTAGGGTGGCAATCCCGAACAATGTTGCCACCACACGTTCCTTACCAT
>JBPCWL010000122.1:0-19559 GCA_051009575.1 Rhizobiaceae bacterium | reverse complement strand
CGGTGATACCAGAATATTTGCAGCAGGTGATGTGATCGGGTTTCCAAGTCTTGCTTCTACATCGATGGAACAAGGTCGAATTGCTGCATGTCAAGCATTTGGAATGGCAGCCTACGATCCGCCAGATTATTTTCCCTATGGGATATATACGGTTCCGGAAATTTCAACCGTCGGTATGACGGAAGAAGAGGTCGTTGATCGTGGCATTCCTTATGAATGTGGAATTGCGCGCTTCCGCGAAACCTCCCGTGGGCACATCATGGGGATCGATACTGGTATGCTCAAAATGATTTTTTCTCTGAAGACAAGGCGACTTCTTGGTTGTCATATTGTCGGCGAAGGCGCAACAGAACTGGTTCACATTGGCCAGGCCGTATTGAACCTGAAGGGTACTCTGGAGTACTTCGTCGAGAATACTTTCAACTACCCTACCTTGGCTGAAGCGTATAAAATTGCCGCCCTGGACGCCTGGAACCGGATGCCCAAACTGGACCACTGACAAGAAAAACCGGATCAATCCTGCACAACAATGTCGCGGAATTACAAAACTAATCCACTTGCAAACGATTAGAAACGCTGACAGGTTTGAGTTCCTTTATTCAGGTTGAATGAATGACTGATACTGCCCCCTTCACTCCCAAGGCAAAACTGATCATTATCAGCGGCTGCGCAATCGCCCTGCTAGCCTTTGGGCCAAGGTCCGCAATGGGGTTTTTCCAGCAACCAATTCTGGATACCACTGGGTGGGGAAGTGCTACATTTGGTCTTGCTATCGCAATCCAGAATCTTGCCTGGGGAATCGGGCAGCCTATTTTCGGCGCCCTAGCCGACCGCTACGGCGCCTACAAGTCTCTGGCTGCTGGTGGGATCATTTACGCGCTTGGCCTTTATCTAATGGGAACGGCCGACGCACCGATATGGCTTCATGTTGGGGGCGGATTATTGGTTGGCCTCGGCGTTTCAGCGGGTTCTTTCGGCATTATTCTTTCGGTTTTTGCCCGCAATGTACCGCCTGAAAAAAGAAGCCTTGTTTTTGGAATGGGCACTGCCGCGGGTTCTGCAGGAATGTTTCTCTTTTCACCGCTTACCGCAGCGTTGATCGGGGAATACGGCTGGTCCAGTGCCTTGCTGGTCCTCTCAGCGATGATGTTGGTGATCCCCTTGCTGGCAATCCCTTTGAGAGGAAATGCAAGAAGCGCATCAGTTGCAATTGAAAACATGGAGCAAACCATCGCGGATGCGCTACGTGAAGCGCTGTCCCACAAATCCTATCTGTTACTGATTTCGGGATTTTTCGTGTGTGGATTTCAAGTTGCATTCATCACTGCACATTTTCCCAAATATATTGCAGATATCGGGATAGATACCCGCTACGCAGTCTGGGCTATTGCTCTGATTGGCCTGTTCAATATTTTCGGCTCCCTGGCATCCGGCGTTTTGGGGCAAAAATATTCAAAGCCAAAGATGCTTGCTTATCTTTATATAGGCCGGTCCATTGCCGTTAGCCTGTTTCTTATTCTTCCGCAAACAGCTGAAAGCGTCATCATTTTTTCTGTTGTTATGGGGCTCTTGTGGCTTTCGACCGTAGCTCCAACGAATGCCCTGGTTGCAGTTATGTTCGGCACCCGTCATCTGGGCATGCTCGGAGGAGTTGTCTTTTTTTCTCACCAGATTGGATCGTTTCTTGGCGTGTATATCGGTGGATACCTACGGGACATATATGGCAGCTACGATGTTGTTTGGTGGCTTGGTGTCGCGCTTGGCATCTTTGCCGCGATCGTGCATTGGCCAATTCAGGAAAAAGCCGTTGAGCGGCCAACCGCCAGCACGGCCAATGCTTAACTTTCAAGCGGATTGAATATCGCGCATGTTTCCGTGCCGTGGGCTAGCAGCTTACCATCAGCGGTCTTGAGCATGCCTTCGGATGTTGCCAGTTTCCTACCCATGTGAATAACGCGAGCTTCTGCGAACACTTCCCCCGTCTTGTCGGTCATCGGGCGGACGAGATGCACCTTAAATTCTGCTGTCGTGTAGGCCATCCCTACCGGCACTTTTGTCCATACGCAGCAGCCAAGTGCTGAATCTAGAATGGCTGCAGCCCAACCGCCATGAACAACGCCTGAAGGATTGTAATGCTCATCAAGCGGAACTCCCTTGAACACAACCCGCCCATCTTCAGCCTCGCACATGTGAAAATTGAGTGCCTTTGCCATCGGGGGTGCGGGTAACTTTCCCTCTAACATCTCCTTGCACAATACCAGACCCTGCGTGGTTGCAAGCCTTTGAATTGGAATTGACCCGAATTGCTGCTGATCATCGTACCAGTATCTGTTCATTTATCTTTGCTCCCCGTTCCATTGCCGGAAACTGACTTTATGAAACCAGCTCGTTCATCAGACGATTTCATACCTCTAGGACCATAGATATGGCGATCCAGAAAAAATCCACTGAGTGCAAATCCATTCTGCAATTCTTCACAGGCGGGGATCCGTCCCCATTCCGTGTTATAGCTGTTCAAAAAGCCCGGAAGTGCCAACAATTTGTCTGACCAGGGCTCACCGGCAACCTTACTGACCGCTTTTCCGGATTTGGGAGATACATAGTTCAGGCCACTTTTTTCACCGGTTGAGGCACATGCAGACAGATCCAGCCCAAAACCAAGCTCCTCCAGGAGCGCCAATTCAAAACGAACCATCAAACTTGCGGAAATTTCTGTATGCTCAAGATTTTCAACAATCACTTTTGCGGCCCTATACAGACCTCTATGTGGATCGCGTTCCGGCAACAGGCGTAAATGGGAAGCCAAAAGCTGTATCCCATAAATCGCACTTTGACTGGTCATGAATTGTGCAACCCGCAACTCGTCCGGTTCCACAGTGTATGTACCCAGATGATCCTCCAGACGCGCATGCCACCGCACTGTGACCGAATTTCCCGGTTGCAATACCGGTCGCATGCGTTTGGAACGCCCGCCGCGAACAAGGCCGAGGTGCCGTCCGTGTTCCGGTGTCATCAATTCAATTATTGCGCTGGTCTCTCCGTGCTTACGAACACCGAGAATCAACCCTTCGTCGTGCCATTCCATGAGACAGTTGTGACTTAACCTGAAGGGAATTCAAGTCCCATCTCACGATACCGGTCTGGATCGTCGCCCCAATTCTCACGAACCTTGACGAAAAGGAAGAGATGAACTTTCTGTTCAGTCAATTCGGTCAGTTCCTTGCGGGCTGCTGTCGAGATAGCCTTGATGGTTGTACCATTCTTGCCGATAACGATTTTTTTCTGGCTCTGGCGTTCGACATAAATAACCTGATTAATCTTTACGGAACCGTCTTTTTTCTCTTCCCAAGCTTCTGTTTCGACGTGGGACGCATAAGGCAGTTCCTGGTGTAGCCTCAAGTACAGCTTTTCACGGGTTACTTCTGCAGCGAGCATTCGCATCGGCAGGTCTGAGATTTGATCTTCGGGGTACATGAATGGTCCAGCAGGAAGATGAGTAGCCAAATAATCCATCAATTCGGCACAACCATCCCCTTTGAGGGCCGACACCATAAAAGTGCTCTTGAATGGATACAATTCATTTAATTTTGCCGTCAATTCCAGCAATTCTTCCCGCTTAACCTGATCGATCTTGTTGAGTAGCAGCAATACTGGTCCACTGGCCTTGTCGAGATTACCAAGGATTTTTTCAATATCGTCAGTTACACCCCGCTCGGCATCCAACAGGAAAATTGAAACATCAGCGTCCCGCGCGCTTCCCCATGCGGTGGAAACCATTGCTTCATCCAACTTTCGGCGCGGGGCGAAAATTCCCGGGGTATCCACAAACACGATCTGGCAATTTTCATGTATCGCAATCCCGCGCATCACCGCACGGGTAGTTTGTACCTTATGTGTGACGATTGAAATTTTTGACCCCACAAGTTGGTTCATCAACGTTGACTTGCCAGCATTTGGTGCACCGATGAGCGCAACAAATCCCGCTCTGGTCTCGTTTTTGGTGGATTCAGATATCTTGCTAATTGGCATTACCTAATCTTTCCAAACACCTTCACGGATCAAAACTTCCTTGGCGGCTGCCTGTTCCGCCAGCCTTTTTGTCCGTCCGGTACCTTTTCCAGCCAATCGGCCGATTACCTTCACTTCAACAGTGAATACAGGTTCATGATCTGGGCCGCTTTTGCCGGTTTGCCGATACTTCGGCGTATCCAATTGCATCGAATGCGCCCATTCCTGGAGAGCTGTTTTGCAATCTTGCCTTGCTGTGGAAACATCCTCAAGACGCTCTCCCCAGAGCCGCACGATCAAATCACATGAAGCTTCAAGACCGCCATCGAGATAAACCGAGGCTATCAATGCTTCCACGACATCTGCCCGGACACTTTTCAAACGTTTTCCGGAAACATTTTTCAAATCATCACCGGTACGGATAAACTCATGCAAACTGAGTTCGTCAGCAATAGCCGAAAGTGTATCTCCGCGGACGAGTGAATTTAATCTCAGGGAAAGCTCGCCCTCGCTTGCTGAAGGGAATTTTCTGACAAGAGTATCCGCAATACACAATCCCAGCACCCTGTCTCCCAGAAACTCCAGCCTTTCGTAGTGATAATCATCTTCCGAGTTTTTCCTGACGCTGGAATGAGTCAGTGCTTGTTCAAGTTCATTCTGTGAGTTGAACCTGTATCCGAGGCGTTTCTCGAGTCTCTCCAGATGCCTTTGGTCTTTTTTATTTCCGGGGCCGGACATTTCCTAAAGGCCGTCAAACACGCGTTCGGTGCGCAAATCAGAAGGCCATGTCCAGATTGCCAACGGATGGGATTCATCGCGTATTGAGAAGAAAATTACGGATGCCCGTCCAACAAAATTTTCAAACGGTACAAATCCAACTTCAAACCGGCTATCGGCTGAATTATCCCGGTTGTCTCCCATCATGAAATAGTGCCCTTCCGGAACTTCAAAGACCTGCGTATCATCTCCCAGGCTTTGGGGATTAATATCAAGTGTCCGGTAGCTGACTCCATTTGGCAGCGTTTCTATAAATACCGGCACTGGACCAAGACCGGTTTCGTCGTCAATGTAATTCTCGTTCGCCCGCTCACGCTTCACGGGCTTTCCATTGAGATAAAGAACACCCCCGACCATCTGCAGTCTGTCACCAGGAAGACCGATTACCCGTTTGATGTAATCAATTTCAGTATTTGGGGGATATTTAAATACCGCGATGTCACCGCGCTCGGGTTCACTTGCCCAAATTCTTCCTTCAAACAAATCAGGTGAAAAAGGGACCGAAAATTTGGAATATCCGTAGCTGAATTTGGAAACAAATAGATAATCGCCAATTAAAAGTGTGGGCTTCATTGATCCGGAAGGAATACTGAAAGGCTGATACAAAAATGTGCGAAGCACAACTGCCAGTATCAGTGCCTGCACAATTACTGATACGGTTTCCCAGAATGCACTGCCGCTTTTTTCGGTATTTTCGTTACTCAAGGGGGATTCCACTTCCAAGAATTTAGAGCTTCTTATCCGATTCGACGGCTTCGATAACTACGAATGCCTGAGCAAGCGGAAAATCATCAGTTATCGTGACGTGCACAACGGGGTGGTATCCCGAGGGAATCAAAATCGCAAGCCTTTTTGCCGCTCCGTTTTCAAGGCGCATGGTGGGTTTTCCGTTCCTGTCATTGATGACACCCATATCCCGCCAGAAAACACCATTGGAAAGGCCGGTTCCCAGTGCTTTTGAACAGGCTTCCTTGGCAGCAAATCTTTTGGCGTAAGATGCGGCCCGGTTTTTGCGTCTGTCTGATTTAAGTTTTTCGATGTCCGTGAACACACGGTCTATAAATCGGGCTCCGAACCGATCAAGGGATTTCTCAATCCTTCGAATATCTATCAAATCGCTACCAAGCCCGATAATCATTCGTGCAACTTCCCACAATCCTTGATTTGTATGAAATACAGGCCTTGTAACCGTGATTCAATCAATCAATCGGAAATTGGCTGTTTTTGCGTTGGCGGCGCTTCTTGCGAGCCTCATTGAATTTCACTGATCCCCAGCGCGTCAATATATATGCAGCCATCCCAAAAAGAACACCCAAGGGTACGGACCCAATCAGCATCGGTTTGAAAACCGGCTCCCAAATGCCAATAACCTGTTGCCAAATTCCGCCAAAACCGAGTTCCATGAGATCCGCATCGGCGAGCTTTTCAAGCTCATCGCCCTGAGCACTGTGGGTTTCACCCGAAATGATAAAAGTCCCGAGTTTATACGTAGATGTCCAAATGATCGGAAAAGTGACTGGATTGCCAAAAAATGTTCCGCTTGCAGCTGCAAGAAAATTACCGGCAATCACATACGCAACCGCGAAAGCGATGATGAAGTGGAACCCAATAAAGGGAGTGAAAGACGCAAATACACCTGCACCAACGCCAGCCGCTATTGCATGGGGAGTTGCTGTCAATCGCAATATCCGCTTGGAAACATATTTTGCAGAACGAACCCAACTACGCCGGGGCCACAGCATAACGCGTATCCATTCGGCCCAGCTTGCAGGAGTTTTTCTAGAAAAAAGCATACCCGATCGTCAGTTTCCAACACCACCCATTTGGCAAAGTATATCACTCTCCGATTTAACAGGAAGTTTCCGAATTTAAATGGTGATGCAACTCAGAGATTTCTACTGCCAGGCTCAATAGCCGGAATTTTTGCAAGTTCGGGGGGTAAATCTTCAGGTTTGTAGGCCGGCACTTCATATTCCGCCAAAGCGATCAATGGAACACCAACATCAGATTTTCCGGCCGATCTGTCGACTAGACAGGCTGCAGCAAGTACATCTGCTCCGATATCCTGCAATGACTTGACGGTTTCACGGATCGACAAGCCAGTCGTCACAATATCTTCAATGATGACCACTCGGGCTCCTTCCGGCAACTTGAAACGGCGAAGCTTGAATATGCCATCTTCCCTCTCAACCCAGACATTCGGAATTCCGAGATGACGGGAGGTTTCATAGGCGGGAATTATGCCGCCAACGGCTGGACCTACGACATAGTCGATTCCTTCGGGAAACCTCCCGGAGATCTTTTGCGCCAGAGCGCCGCAAAGCTTGCTGGTTTTCTCCGCGTGCATGAAAACCCGTGCTTTTTGGAGGAAAACCGGGCTGTGGAGTCCTGAGGTCAGAACAAAATGCCCCTCAAGCATTGCCCCACATTCTCGGAAGATTTCCAAAACTTCTTCGGTATTCATGCAGTTACTCCTGAAATCCGGTCAGTTGGTGACGCGCTCAACGCTGGTTGTGACCGATTTGTTGCCCAATTGTTTGATGATACGTGTTAAGTGAGACAAGTCACGGACTTCAATATCTATTTCCATTTCAGCAAAATCATCCACTGGAACCTGCATCACAAGGTTTTGAATGTTGCCATCGTTTCCAGCAATGACGTCTGCAATGGTCGCAAGAGTGCCAGGAGCGTTTTTGGCCATTACATGCACACGTGCCGGAAATCGTCTGTTACGTGCTTCATCAACATCCCAACGAACGTCGATCAACCGCTGTCGGTCATCCTTGAATTTTGACAGCTTGTCTGAATCGCTGGGATAAATGGTAATCCCCTTCCCCGGCTCCAGAATTCCCACGATCTTGTCGCCGGGCACCGCCCAACTATCTTTGGAAAAGTGAATCGGAAGATCATCAGACACACCGCGAACTGGAATACGCTTTGATGATTTCCCACGATTCCCCCTACCGGTCGACTTATCTGATGAAGATGTAAACACCCTGCCCGCAGCAGAGCGAAATTTGGACCATCGGTTGTCAACCACAGTCGCTGTTTCTTTTTTCGGTTTTTCCTCATGATCCGGATCAACCGCCTTTAGGACATCAATTGGATTGATTTCGCCGCGTCCAACATCCGTGAGAACATCATCAAGGTTTTCACGTGCAAGTCGTGGCAGAACAGCCCGTATTTCGTCCGGGTCGTATTTCTTGGCAGCTTGCTCAAAGGTCCGTTCAACAATTCGGGCACCCAGAGCGGAATACTGTTTTCTGATGGCCTGTCTGCTTGCCCTGCGTATGGAAGACCGTGCCTTGCCGGTCGCGACCATTGATTCCCAGGCTGCAGGCGGTGATTGTGCTTCAGAACGTATGATTTCCACTTCATCCCCGTTCTGCAGTTCGGTGATGACGGGCATGATCTTTCCGTTCAACTTACATCCGATACAAGTGTTTCCGATGTCAGTGTGAACCGCATAGGCGAAATCTATGGGCGTTGCCCCTTTTGGCAAGGATATGATCTGTCCTTTGGGTGTAAAACAGAACACCTGATCCAGAAACAATTCAAGCTTTGTATGTTCAAGGAACTCCTCTGGATTATCTCCCTCTGCAAGCTGCTCAATCGTCTTGCGCAACGTCGCATACGCGGTACTTTCAGCGTAAGAGTCCTCACCATCCTTGTAAGCCGTATGGGCTGCAATTCCATATTCAGCAACTTCATCCATTTGGCGAGTTCGGATTTGTAGTTCCACCCGCTGTCGCGACGGACCGACCACAGTTGTATGAATTGAACGGTAGTCGTTTTGTTTGGGCACTGAAATAAAGTCTTTGAAACGGCCCGGCACCATGCGCCAATCGGTATGAACCAAGCCCAATGTCCTGTAGCAATCTTCAATTGATTCCACTATCACCCGGAAGCCATAAATGTCGGATAACTGCTCAAAACCCAGCGCCTTGCTCTCCATTTTACGGAAAACGGAATATGGTTTTTTTTGCCTGCTTTTTACTTCAGCCTTGATGTTGTTGTTTGCAAGTCTTTCCTGAAGGGTCCGGGAAATTTCGCTGATCAAAGATTCGTTTTTTTCCGCTAAATCAGAAAGATGCCGAATAACGGCATTGTATGCTTCGGTGTTGATGTAGCGAAAAGACAATTCTTCCAGCTCATCGCGTAAATCCTGCATTCCCATGCGACCGGCAAGCGGCGCATAGATTTCCATGGTCTCAGTTGCAATTCTTATCCGCTTGTCATCCCGCATGTGATCCAGCGTGCGCATGTTGTGAAGGCGATCTGCCAGTTTAACCAGAAGAACCCGAACATCATTTGAAATCGCCAGTAACAGCCGACGCAGGTTTTCCGCCTGTTTGGCTTTTTGGGACACAAGGTCCAGACGCTTGAGTTTAGTCAGGCCCTCGACAAGCAATCCGATTTTCTCGCCAAACATTTCATCAATTTCACGCCTTGTCGCATCAGTGTCCTCGATGGTGTCATGCAAAAGGGCAACAGCAATTGTTTCCTCATCCAGATGAAGGTCAGTCAAAATTGCTGCAACTTCCAAGGGGTGTGAAAAGTAGGGGTCTCCGCTCGCACGCGTCTGCTCGCCATGTTTTTGCATTGCGTATACGTAAGCCTTGTTCAACAGGGCTTCATTCGGATTTTTGATGTAACCCGCGACTTTTTCGACGAGTTCATATTGACGCATCATGGACGCACATCACCACTCATTACTTTTGCCCAATATGATGCAAACAATGGCTTATTGAAAGCCACCGTTTACTACAAGATGGATAATCCAATGATCCTTGGTGGTCCAAGATGATTTTAATAAATCAGACTCTTAGTAGTCGTCGTTTTTTTCCGGGGGCACCAAACCTTCGATACCCGCAAGAAGCTCTTCTTCCGAAAGGCTGTCAAATGTCACATCGGATGCCGGTGCATCAGCGGTCTCTTCAAATACCGGCGCCTCTGGAATTGCACTAACTTCCGGAATTTCCGGAACATCGGCTAAATCACTTTCAGGTTCGTCGACCTCAACCTGTTTTTGAAGTGAATGAATGAGATCTTCTTCCAAATCACCGGGAGAAAGAGTTTCCTCTGCGATTTCGCGCAATGCAACAACCGGGTTCTTGTCGTTGTCACGAGGCACAGTGATTTCCGCACCCCCTGAAACCTGGCGTGCCCGATGCCCTGCCAAAAGAACCAGCTCAAAACGATTTTCGACCTTGTCGACGCAATCTTCGACGGTAACGCGTGCCATAAAGGCCTCCTGAAACATGAGAATTCGAGTTTGCCTATACCCATTCATGCGAAGATTCAAGTATTTTCATACTTTGTCCCGGGAACGTGGAGTTTCTTCATCAACATGTGAATTATGTTTAATTGCAGAAGATGCATCGGCGAATAAATGTATCGACAATAGTTTTTATTGAATTGTTTTAAAAACACAGTTTTGTCGATTGAAAGTAATCTTTAATGTTTGATCAAAGAGAACGCATCGCCTTGTTTGTTGACGGTGCAAATTTGTATGCAACATCAAAGTCCCTCGGATTTGATATTGACTACAAAAGAATGCTGAAGTTTTTCGGTGAGCAAGGCTATCTTTTGCGGGCCTACTACTATACCGCGCTGGTTGAAGAACAGGAATATTCTTCAATTCGACCCTTGATCGACTGGCTCGATTACAACGGGTACCGGGTCGTTACCAAGCCGACCAAAGAATTTACCGACTCATTCGGCCGCCGAAAAGTAAAGGGCAGCATGGATATGGAACTTGCCGTTGATGCAATGGAGTTGGGAGATACCATTGATCATTTCGTTTTGTTTTCCGGAGACGGAGATTTCCGTTCTCTGGTAGCAGCGCTTCAAAGAAAAGGCCGCAGGGTCAGCGTGGTTTCCACGGTGGCAACAAATCCACCCATGATAGCGGATGATTTACGCCGGCAAGCTGACAATTTTATTGAGCTTACCCACATGAGGGATCAAATTGGCCGCGACCCATCCGAAAAAGTCGATTATAATGGCGGAAGCGATGAATACGATGATGACGATTATTGATGAAATGCCTTGGCACCGACCCGGATTCTGATTGCGCAATCTGCCCGCGATTAAGAAGCTTTATTCAACACCACAGAAAACAAAACCCGGAATGGCACAATGCGCCGGTAAACACTTGGGTCGCCGCAGATGGCGATCAAAGTGTCCGACTTCTAATAACCGGGCTAGCCCCCGGCCTCAAAGGGGCAAACAGGACTGGCCGTCCTTTTACCGGAGATTATGCAGGTGATCTTTTGTACAGTACATTGTTAAAATTCGGCTTCGCCGGGGGAACCTATGGCTGCAAGCCGGATGACGGATTGTATCTGCGGGGTTGCGCTATAACCAATGCGGTGCGTTGCGTTCCGCCTGAAAACAAGCCGGTTGCCGCTGAAATCAATAATTGCCGACCGTTTTTGAGCAATACAATTTCCCGGTTTCCAAACCTGTCGGCGATCGTAACCTTGGGGAAAATTTCACATGATTCGGTAGTTCGCACCCTTGGCGGCAAATTATCAGCTACGCCATTTGGGCATGCGCTTGCCCAGGATGTGGGTGGATATCGGATTTTTTCCAGCTATCACTGCTCGAGATACAATACCAACACCAGAAGATTGACCGAGCAAATGTTTCAGGATGTTTTTTCTGCTGTCAGAGATTACTGCGACAGCTGATCATTGACTGTCTGCGCTCCGCATCAGTGCTTCAATCTTATCGGTTTCGCTTCCAATTCCGCTTTGAGAAACCCCTTCAGCAGCGGAGATACGTACATTGTCCGGTTTATTCTGAGACAGTTTCCACGTTCCGTTGATTTCTGATATTGCCAATCTCACCGGAACGATCTGTCTCTTCATTTTCTCGTAGACTTCCGCAGTCATTTTATCGGAAGTCCATGGTTTTTTTGGAAAAAGCCGATTTTCCATGTCTGCCGCCAAACGCCTCAAAACGCCATCAAGTTCGCTGTTATCCAAAATTGAAAGCTCGCCTCGTATATGTACCGCCACATAGTTCCATGTCGGAACCTGGTCTGCGACCCAATACCAGTCAGGAGAAATGTAGGCATCTCCGCCGGAAACGGCCAAAATCGCATTCTTGGGTTCTGCCAGCATTCGCAGAATTGGATTCGACCGAACTAGATGCAATTCTGCTTCTCCTGCATCCGGCGAAAGCAGAAAAGGAACGTGGCTGACAAGCGGTCCCGTATCTGCATTTACCGCCAATACACCGAATGCACGATCGCGAAGAAACGCAATATTTCGTTCCTCAGATTCTTTCCTGAATGCCTGATTTGGATGCATCTTAGCCCTTTTCCCGCATAAGGCGTGCCTTTTCACGATCCCAGTCGCGACGCTTTGAGACTTCACGTTTGTCATGTGCCTTGCGCCCGCGTGCCAGGGCTATTTGAAGTTTAGCAAGACCCCGGTCATTGAAGTACAGCCGGTTAGGGATGATTGTCAGGCCTTCCCGATGAACACCGCCAATCAGTTTTGCCATTTCCTTTTTGTGGAGCAGCAGTTTCCTACGACGTCTCGGATTGTGGTTATTCCGATTGCCCTCAAGATACTCAGGAATGTAGCTGTTGATCAGCCAGATTTCGCCCTGCTCTTCCGTGGCATAGCTTTCAGCTATGTTGGCCTTTGAATTGCGAAGTGACTTTACTTCCGTACCCGTCAACTGGATGCCGGCTTCAAAAGTCTCCAGAAACTCATAGTTGTGTCTGGCCTTGCGGTTGTCAGCAATCAGCTTGCTGTTGGAAGTGTCCTTCTTTTTCGTGGCCATTGGTTCATCGCGTTTCTATCAGTTGATAAGTCCGGCATGAACCATGGCATCACGGACCATTATCTCTGTATCTGCCGATATCGGTACCAGGGGTGAACGCTGAACGTTCTCACATTTCCCAAGCAGTGAAAGCCCATATTTTGTTCCGCCCGGGCTAGGCTCTGCAAACAACGCTTTGTGAAGTGGTGCAAGCTTGTCCTGTATAGACAGAGCTTTGTTGTAGTCTCCTGTCAGAGCAGCGTTCTGAAACTCCGAGCACAGCCTTGGAGCGACATTTGCAGTAACGGAAATGCAACCACGTCCGCCATGGGCATTAAACCCAAGAGCGGTGATGTCCTCGCCGGACAGTTGAATAAAGGAATCGCCCAACACATGCCGCTGTTCCGATGCCCTGCCAAGGTTTGCCGTTGCATCTTTAACACCAACAATGTTTTCGTATTCCCTGAATAGCTCAGCCATGGTCTCGACGCTCATGTCAATGATCGACCTGCCAGGTATGTTATAGATGAAAACGGGCAGTTTTATCGCATTTGCAATGGCTGAAAAATGAGCTTTCATGCCGCGTTGATTAGGTTTGTTATAGTATGGTGTGACTACCAACGCAGCATCCGCACCCGCCTTTTCCGCATGTTGAGCCAGATCGATGGCTTCGGCCGTATTATTTGACCCCGCACCGGCAATCACAGGCACACGACCGTTGGCGACTTCAACGCAGACTTCAACCACCCGTTTGTGCTCGTCATGACTTAATGTCGGTGATTCACCTGTCGTCCCTACAGGAACCAGTCCATGACTGCCCTCTGCAATCTGCCATTCAACAAAATTGCGAAATGCCTTTTCATCAAATGCCCCGTTTGAATCAAACGGTGTAACCAGCGCGGGCATTGAACCTCTAAACATTGTACTCTCCATCGGCACGTAGCCAATTCTTCTAAATCCTGCGGACATTATCCGCGGCAAGCCCGCTTCGCAAGCACAGATATGTCAGGTTAATTCAATCCTTGAAGATTTGTTTTGTTTTCATACCTTTGAGAGTTGATACTGACAAAAAGATTCAACGGTCCAATACAGAATGTCTAGGGTATTTTTCGTGCATATGAGTATAATTACGCTGGCGGTGGCTTGTCTTGTTTTGCCGGGTCCACATGTCCACAATATTGCTTCCGCTCAAGGCATCGAACAACTGCTCAAAGAAAGAGTTCCTATACCGGAACGCAGACCTGATGTCAGTCCCATCAGATCTGATCAACCAACTAACCAACAATTTCCATCCAGCCGAAAAATCAATTCCGTGGAACCGATCGTCGGTTCTTTAAAGGAAGGGTTGCGCGCGCTCGATCAAGACAAAATTTTAACTGCGATTGGCATTCGTGCGGGATTGGTCCCTGGAAGCCTTGATCGCAAGATATTGGCATGGGCCATCGCGCTATCGGGAAAATCCGGATTAAAATCCGGAACGATCCTCAAGATTGCGAGAGACTTAGCTGACTGGCCCGGGCAAAGCCAGATGCTCAAGAATGCCGAGATTGCGATGGCATCTGAGGCTTTGAACACAAAAGAAATTATCGAAGCTTTCAAAGGAGTTGAACCTAAGTCCGTTGATGGTGCAATTTTGCTAGCGCGCGCTTATCTCGACACCGGCCAAAAGAAAAAGGCAAATCAAGTTATTGCTCCATTCTGGCGGGAAAGCACACTCGACAATTCGATCGAAAAAAAGGTGTTGAGTACTGTTGGGCCAGCACTGACGCGCGATGATCACCGCTTCCGCATGCATCAATTGCTATATCGCGACCGCGCTACCGCCGCCGCCAGAATTGCGGGTAAAGCTGAACAGGTAAGTTTGGCAAAAGCCAGGTCAGCAGCATTGAGAAAGGCCCCAAAAGCTTCCGCCCTCATTAAAGCGGTTGCCGCTTCTTCAAAACAGGATACCGGGTATCTTTTCGCGCAGATTGAGCATGCAAGGCGCTCCGGTGACTATGAGAAAGCCGCTGATCTTCTGCTCAAGGCTCCACGCGACCGGTCAAAGCTAATCGATCCGGATGAATGGTGGGTTGAACGGCGGATTGTATCGCGACAAATGCTTGAAATTAGCAAATACCGCAAAGCCTACCAGTTGGTTGCAGAACATTCCGCTCGCTCGCCTTCAGATATTGCAGAAGCTGAATTTCACGCCGGCTGGTATGCGCTTCGGTTCCTCAAGGAAAAAGCCAAAGCAAGAAAGCATTTTGCGAATATATTGAGTGTATCCAACCGTCCAATCAGTCTCGCCCGTGGATATTACTGGTTGGGACGCGCAAGCGCATCAACCGAGGCAGGAAAACATTATCGGGAAGCTGCAAAACATGTCGGCACTTTCTACGGGCAATTGGCGGCAACAGAATTGAATGTCAAAATGCTATTGGTGAACCGACCTACCCCCAGCACAGTTGACCGTGCCAATTTGGGTAACCGAGAGTTATACCGAGCAATCAGACGATTGGAATCGACCGGGTACGGGTGGCGCGCTGAGATCATTTACCGCCATTTGGCACGGAAGCTGGCTTCTCCAGGTGAGATTGCAATTGTAGCTGCCGATGCAGAGAGGCGCGGCAATTACAATCTATCTCTCCAGGTCGGCAAAATTGCGTTTGGGCGGGGCCTGGAAGTAGACACATTGTCCTGGCCGCTTGGCGCCATCCCCGGTACCGCCAGAATTGGCAAAACCGGGCGTGCACTCGCATATGCGATTGCCAGACAGGAGAGCGCTTTCGACAAGGGGGCCATATCGCGGGCGAATGCGCGTGGGCTTTTACAACTTCTTCCCGGGACAGCCAAAGCAGTCGCCAGGAGAAGCGGAATGAAGTATTCCCGCAAAAAACTGACGACTGATGCAGGCTACAATGCCACTTTGGGTTCAACCTACCTTTCCGAACAGCTGGAGCGCTTTGAAAATTCCTACATCCTTACATTTGCCGGATATAATGCCGGCCCGCGTCGTGTTGATGAATGGATTGCACGGTTTGGAAATCCGAGAGGAAAGACGCTTTATGAAGTTATCGACTGGATTGAAAAAATACCGTTTACCGAAACCCGGCACTATGTGCAGCGCGTAATGGAAAATTACCAGATCTACAAACTCCGTATCAGCAACAGCGGGCTGACAATTGCCACCGATCTGACAAAGGGACGGTCTTGAAACTATGCCAAGTGCGGCCAGTCTCATCAAGATTTACCAACATAGGCGGATCATGCTTTCCTTTTGCCCACCAACAGCCTCGCCTGCTTTACCCAATCTTCGCGTTCAATACGCCCTTTGAATGCCAGCTTTTCACCAATTTCACGCTGATCCTTGGGTTTCCATGCTGCCACCTGGGAAAAACTGACTATCCCAACCCCGTTCAGGCGCTCCTCAATTTTGGGCCCTATGCCTCGGATTTGCTTCAGATCGTCTTTGACTGTAGTTACCATGGCCGGTTTCCGCTGTTTAGGGGGCTTTTTGGCATTTGTTCCTGATTTTGCCGCGGAAGCTTTTTTCCGCCTGGTCTTAACTTCATCCTTCTGTTTCGGCGCTTCCGGTTTCCGTGAAACAGCTCGAAGAAGACTACCCGCTACACAACCCAGCAAGTATGCAATTGCAATCAGGATCGCTGTTTGAATAATAAACATCAACACGAGGCTTGGTTCTCCACCTAATTCTTCTCTTTATTTTGAGGATTTGAAGTCAACCACCCCACCATCAACCCTGCACCGAATGCCAGAACGAGAAATACCAACAATTGTTCAATCAAATAAATCATTCCAAATCGTTTCCTTAGGGAATTACCTTGAATTCAATTCTGCGATTTTTCGCACGTCCGCTACTTGTGTTATTGGCGGCGACCGGTGATGTTTCGCCATATCCTTTTGGAACTAACCGCGCGGCTTCAATTCCAGCGTTCACCATATAACTGATGACTGCGTCTGCACGTTCTTTGCTTAATTCCTGGTTGAAGCTGTCCCGGCCGTGTGAATCGGTGTGTCCACCGATTTCTATGCGAACGGTGGGGCAATCGAGTACGACATTTATCACGTCTTTCAGAATATCTTCCGAATCTTTCTTGATTGTCGCAAGGTTTGTTTCAAAATCGATCTTTCTGTCATCAATGGTTTCCAGTATTTTCGCCTGGCAATTTTCAGCTTGATCATTTTCGAATTTGATCGGATCGGGAGTTAAAACTTTCGATTTGGGATACACAAGGTTTGTGGAACCCAAATATCCTTCCGGCAATTGTTCAGTGATGGCACGTTCAATTAGGTCATGTATGTTTTCATTTTTTGCGCGGCCTGAAATAGAAACCTGGTTTCCTATTACATTGCCCTGACCTGCATCCAGGAGATTTACCTGTCGCATCAGAATTTTCTGCACCTCAAAATAGTACACGGGCTTCCCCGATGCCAGAACCTGTTTGTCAGCAACGTCAGAGACTGAAAAAATTTCCTTGACCAAGTCTATCACTGTTTTGGCTGCAAACTGGTTGGGTGCATTTCCAATTACAGTAATTCCGGCAGGAACTTTGCTGATGCTCCAACGATACGGATCGGCCACAGGAAGTCCCGGAGATTCAACACTCATCGGGTCTCCATTTGACGCGGAAGCTGCATCATCATCGGAATTAACAGCTGTTTGATCAGCCTTCGGGAATAATATGTTTGTTGAACCGGCAAATCCAGCCGGCAAGTTTGCAAGGAATTCGCGTTCCATAGACTCCGCAATTTCCCGGCTATCAACACGTCCGACAATAGCCAACCGGTCATCAATCAGAATTCCCTCTCCTGCAGCCAGTTTTCCTACATAATCAATCAATAATCTACGTGCTTTCATCGCATCGTCAGGGTTTCCTGACGCTAGCGTCTGCTGATCATCAATCAGTTCATTTTCAAATGCAGACTTAATCAGTCTGGAAACTTCCTCTTGTTCCTTCCTTGAAAAAACATTTCCGCTTATCCGAACACCACTCGTATCTTTGCTGACACTCCAGCGGTAGGGGTTTGCTTCTGCGGGCTGAACATCAATCGAAACTGACACATTTTCCGGCCCAACCAACTCTCCGGAAAACAATATTTTATAGTCGTCTGCGGAATCTGCGGTTCCCGAAACCTTTATTTGGCTGTCGACGACCTTCACGGATCCGTTTTCAAGGTGGGAAAGCAGATCAATCGCATGGGAAACCGATGCGCCATAGGTTTTGGACCAGCCTGCGGCAATTGCCATTCCGCCCTCGATCGTATGACCAGAAAATTTCTCACCTACAAGCTTGCGGATCAACTGACTGAATTCAAAACCGGGGGCATGGCCACCAATGATCATTTTTCCGCCCGCTTTTGTCAGGGACCAAGTATAGGGCGAGATGCCACGAGGCTGGACAGTTTTTTCAACAAAGACAAAACCGTCAAGCCCATTATCCATCCGTTCCCGCAAATCTGTCAGTTTCTCCTCGGAATCCGCAATTCCATACAGAGCAATCTTGTTATCCGAGATCGAAGCGCGGCCGGATTTGAAGGAAGCAAAAAAATCAAGCAGAAAACTCACCGCATCCTGAAATCCCTCCGGTGCGCCGGAAGCCAAGTGCATTTTGTCCACCACCTCCACGTCATTGAAATCTTCTTTCAGCCTAGTGGTGATAGCCGTCGCGATATCCTTGTTCGAGGCATAGCCACTGATGACGAACCTCTTTCCGTCGAAAGTGGCATTCCACACATATGGTACCGCCTCAGGAGGTGTAATATCTATTCTGACAATGTTGATTCCCGCCGGAATTTCTCCGGCGTATCTTTTCATAAGCTTTGAGAAAACAGGAGAGCTTTCGGCTTTTCCCGATACTTCCAATCCGGAGTCAACAAGACTGATTTTTCCGTTTGACAATTCCTTCAATTGCAAAAGCGCGAATGTGGCAAGCTCCCTGAACCCTTCAGGTGCACCGGCAGAAATCTTGATTTTATCGGTAATTTCCATGGCTGGATTAATCAACCCGGCGGCAGCCAGTATCGCACTTCTGGTTTGAGGGTCCGGGGCGTGACCCGCTATCAAGATATTGTCGCCATTTTTTTCCGCATTGAAATTGTATGGCGCGACAACATCCAGACGCATCGTAGCATCGGCCACAATACGGACACCATGGACGGAACCGGCCAGTTCAAACGCTTCTTCAACCGCTCGCCGCGTCGGAGCAATTCCACCTAGTGTCAGGTCCCTTCCTTCCGGGACAACTTCCGCCCAGGGATGCCTTCCAATCAACGTCTTTTTTGCACGTGCGGTGATGTCTTCCTGAACCAGCCTTGATTGAAAATGAACCGCACCATAGGTGAGAACAGCCGAGATAACCAATCCCGGCAAAATCCACCTCAGCCAATTGTTCATTTCCGGTGCTCCCTGCACTGTGCTCTTCTCAGAAGGTCGCCAGGCAGGCGACTCATTCAACTTGTTTTACCATCAATGAACATCTTCCTGAAACCGTGACAGCAATCCGGAAAACAAAGAATTTCGAGATGCTGTTAAGGTTGCTGACCTTGTGGTGCAAAAAATGCTTGTCTTACGCTTTGTTCCATCCTATCCACGGCGGTGGAGAGGTGGCCGAGTGGTCGAAGGCGCTCCCCTGCTAAGGGAGTAGGCGGGTTGAACCGTCTCGAGGGTTCGAATCCCTTCCTGCCCGCCACTTTGGTCAATGAGATCCAAATCAGTCCAATGCAATGACGAGTGCGACCGCTTCGCTTGTTAGGGGACGTGCACCATGTCCCTTTCCAGTCGTATCTTCCATCAGCAACCGATCCCCAGCTTTTAAGGTCATTCTGACACCCAAACTGGTCCAGCCCTCCACTTCACCTTCCAAGACGATAAAGAGTTGCCGCCGCGGCGACGGATGCGCCGCATCTTCCCAGTCCTTCGGAAACCGAAACCAGAAAACACTTTTTGCTTCAATGGGTTCAGAGATCTCTAACGCCGGTGCCGGCGGCGCGTA
>JBPCWL010000121.1:0-19688 GCA_051009575.1 Rhizobiaceae bacterium | reverse complement strand
GCAATGGGTTGCCCGTTGGAACCACATAAAGCGGCCGGAAACTACTGCACTTTACGGTTACAGGTTTGAAACCTGGTGGGATGGCCGCGCTGAACAACAAAAGGCACAACTTCAATGAGCGAAAAACAGAAAATGGAAATCGATGTGATTTCCGATGTCATGTGTCCATGGTGTTATATCGGCAAGACCAACCTGGATGAAGCGATCCGGCAGGTTGATGATCTGGATGTGGAGGTGCGATGGCGCCCATATCAACTGGATTCGACTTTACCTAAGGAAGGAATCAGTCGTTCAGAGTATCTCAACAACAAGTTCGGTGGTGAAGAAGGGGCAAAACAGGTTTACGGGCGTATTAAGGAAGCCGGTAAATCACTTGGTATCGATTTCAATTTTGATGTGATGGAGGTGTCTCCAAACACCTTGGACGCGCATCGTGTAATTCTGTGGGCCGGAGGACAGGGACCAGAGGTTCAAGACAAACTCGTCGACAGGCTTTTTGAAATTTTCTTTTTGGAAGGCGGTCACATCGGCAGGAATGATATTCTGGTGAAGGCTGCTGAAGCTGCCGGGATGGATGGCGCAATTGTTGATGGATTACTCAAAGGCGATGATGACAAGGACAAGGTCGCGTTGGAGATTGATCACGCCCGGCAAATGGGCGTGCAAGGCGTACCGTGTTTCATCGTGGACAACAAGTTTGCGCTCACGGGAGCGCAACCCCCCGACCAATTGGTAAGTGCCATGCGGCACGCCATTTCCGAACGCGAGAAGTCAATCGCCAATTAGAGATTCAGTCGACGGTTTTCACCGATTTATAATGAGCAGCGAAATACAAAATGAGCCCGAGAGCTGCCAAAAAAACCAAGAATAATAATACTGTATCGTATCCGCCGGCATTCCATATCAATGAACCGGTAAATGGTGCGATCGCACCACCGATAAAAAACAAGGATGCCAGAAAGCCGGATTTTGCGCCAAAATTTTCTTTGCCAAGGATAGAATAGGCCAGACCGGGTCGGATAATACTCACGACGCCATGAGCTGCCCCAAACAATATTGAGTAGGCTGCAACAAATCCGATAGCGGAACCGGAGAACATTAACATTACAATTGAAGTTCCCATGGCGGTGAAGGACAATACCGCTACAAGATGATTTGATGCAAAGCGGCCAGCGGCAACCATGGCAATCCTGCCTGCAACCTGCATTGGCCCGACAAATGACGCGGCAAGAATTGCCACATCCCGACTAACATTGCGTTCAGCGAAAATTGCCAACTGGTGGTGAATTGTAATTTGTTGGAGCAAGGCACCGCATGCAAATGCGAGCCCCAAGAGCCAGAACACTGGCATTTTCAAAAAAAGCCGGGAACTTCCTGCCGGATTCTTGTAGCCTGATTCATCGCTTATGGTTCTGCCGGCTTCAACTGATCTTGCTCCCAAATACATCAAAGGTGCCGATCCAAAAACTGCAATTGCGCAAAAAATCTGGACCGAAAATCGCCACCCGAAATTTTCTGCCAGCTCGTTTGCAAGAGGAAAGCTGATAGTACTGGCAAATCCTGCAACCAGAGTAATCGCTACGATATCCCTCCTACCCTTCAAACCGCGCGCCCTTGTGATGAGGGCAAAGCATGGTTCATACAGGCATCCGCTGATCATCACTCCGATCAGTATCCAGACCAGATAAAACTGCCATAGCTCCTGGATAAAAGACAAACTACCCATAAACAATCCAGCCAGGAGCGTACTGATTCCCATCGAAACCGGTCCGAAACCTGCATCGATCAGTCGCCCGACAAACGGAGAGCACAACGCTGAAACAAGTAGTGCAACCGTGAACGCACCGGTCACCTGACCCCGGGTCCAGCCAAGGTCTGCTTCCCACCACAAAAGCAGGGCCGGAAAAGCATAGGCTGCAGATGCCCATATCAAAGTTTGCGCTATTGCCAGGAAGATAATAGCGCGTTCAGGCATAAGATCAGGCCGCCTTGTCCAGTTCTTTTACAAAGCCCGCCAGTTTTGCCAGGATGATTGCAGCACCCTTGAGTCTTTTTTCAGCGCTCCCCCAATCTCTTGCAAGGAATATACTTTGATCAGGCCGGATTTTTGCATGTGGCCCCTGCTCTCCCAACCAGGACACCAGTTGCGTTGCAGCTGGAAAATCATTGTTGCGGAATGAAATGACTGCCCCTTTCGGACCTGCATCAAATTTTTCAACATTTGCTGTCAAACACAATCCCTTGATGTAGACAATCTTGAGCAGGTACTCGACTTCTTCCGGGAGAGATCCAAACCGGTCAATCAACTCCGCGCCAAAAGCATCGATTTCCTCTGGCTCCCGAATATCTGACAACCTGCGGTATAGACCAAGACGCAATTGCAAATCCGGAACATAGTTTTCTGGAATCAAAACTGCCGTTCCAATAGAAATTTGCGGCGACCATTTTTCATCTGCCGCAAAATGATCTCCGTCCTTCAGTTCAGCAACCGCCTCCTCCAACATTTGCTGGTAGAGTTCGTAGCCCACTTCCCTGATCTGACCGGACTGCTCTTCCCCAAGTAAGTTACCGGAACCCCGAATGTCCAGGTCGTGACTGGCAAGTTCAAAACCGGCTCCTATTGTGTCAAGCGACTGCAACACCCGAAGTCGACGTTCTGCGGTTTTCGTCAGTGTTTTATTGACCGGCAATGTAAAGATCGCATATGCGCGGATTTTCGATCGTCCTACTCGACCGCGCAACTGATATAACTGTGCCAGGCCGAACATGTCGGCCCGGTGAACGATCAGGGTATTGGCTGTTGGAATATCCAAGCCTGATTCTACAATCGTGGTTGATAGCAACACATCGTACTTGCCATCGTAGAATGCGTTCATAACGTCATCGAGTTCGCCCGGCGCCATCTGGCCATGTGCGACAGCCACTTTTAACTCTGGAGCATGTTCTTCCAGAAACCTCAAGCGCTCTTCGATGTCGTTTACCCTTGGACATACATAGAAACTTTGTCCTCCGCGGAATCGTTCACGCAGAAGCGCCTCGCATACCGTAAGTTGGTCAAATGGTGTAACGAATGTCCGTACTGCCATCCGGTCAATCGGGGCGGTTGTAATAAGCGACAACTCACGAACGCCGGTTAGCGCAAGTTGAAGTGTGCGGGGAATTGGTGTTGCTGAAAGTGTGAGAACGTGAACATCCGATTTTAGTTCCTTAAGCCGCTCCTTGTGTTTGACGCCAAAACGCTGTTCTTCATCAATTACCAGCAAACCCAAGCGCTGGAACTTGATTGCATTGCCCAACAGCGCATGTGTGCCGATTACGATGTCAACGGCACCGTCGCTCAGCCCTTTTTTCGTATCTGAAAGTTCTTTGGCAGTTACCAGTCTTGACGCATGCCGTACATTCACGGGCAAACCCTTAAAGCGATCCGAGAAAGTTTTGAAATGCTGCCGGGCAAGCAAAGTTGTCGGTACAACAATAGCCACCTGCATTCCTGACATTACCGAGACAAATGCTGCACGCAGCGCCACTTCGGTCTTCCCAAATCCAACATCACCACAAATCAAACGATCCATGGGTGAACCGGAACTCAAATCGTCAAAAACCGATTCAATTGCCCTAAGTTGATCTTCGGTTTCTTCATATGGAAACCTGGCGGCAAATTCATCATACAATCCAGCCGGCGGTACAAATCTTTCAGCGGTTTTTAGTGCGCGTTCAGCAGCTATCCTGATTAGTTGGTCTGCCATTTCCAGCAGCCGTTTTTTCAGTTTAGCTTTGCGGGCCTGCCACGCCACTCCGCCCAACCTGTCAAGCATGACTTCCGTATCAGAGCTTCCATAACGGGATAACAACTCTATGTTTTCGACCGGGAGAAAGAGCTTGTCCTCACCGGAGTATCTGAGTTCCAGACAGTCATGTGGTGCCCCGGCTGCTTCAATGGTCTTCAAGCCATTAAATCGAGCGATTCCATGGTCTACATGTACAACAACGTCTCCCACCGAGAGACTGGAAGCTTCTGATATGAAGTCCTTGTCCTTGCGTTTACGACTGCCGCGCCGTACCAGGCGGTCGCCGAGGATGTCCTGCTCAGCAAGGATTGCAATATCTCCGGTTTCAAAACCGTGTTCGATTGGCAAAACGGAAATAAAGGGAACTGCACCCTTTGCAGTCTGCAATTCTCCAAAATTCGTTACGTTTTTTGGAGATTCGAGACCATGTTCATCCAGCACCTGCGACAGGCGATCTTTTGATCCTTCTGACCAGGCTGCAAGCAGCACCTTTTTCCCCGCAGATTGTAATTGCTTGATGTGGGAAGTGACCGCATCAAATACATTTTGACCTGCTGTACGTTCGGCACCGAAGTTTCGCCCTACCCGTCCCTGGGCATTAATTATACGGGTGCCGGTTGTTTCAGGCTGGTCAAACGGTGAAATCCCCACCGCACCGCTTTCTTTCAAAAGAGCGATTGCTTCCCCATGTTCCAGATAAAGCGTGCCCGGTTCTACTGGTTTGTAAGGGGTTCCGCCTTCGATCTTTTGTTCTATTGCCTGCAGCCTGGCCTGATAATGGTCCCTGATCTGCTCATCCCGTGAATCCAGGGCTTCCGGCAAATCTATCGCATGGGTAAACTGAAACCCGTCGCCGTAACGAAACAGGCTTTCAAGATTTTCATAAAATAGCGGCAACCAATGCTCCATCCCTGCATAACGCCGGTTTTCACTAATTGCCTGGTAAAGGGCATCATCCCGTGTGGCTGCTCCGAACAGTTCGAGGTATTGGGCCCGAAACCTTTTGATCATGCCCTCTGTCAGGCTGACTTCACTCATTGACTGAAGTATGAAGGATTGTTGTTGTGAGGTGGTTCTTTGGCTTACAGGATCAAAGCTCCGGATTGATTCCAGGGTATCGCCGAAAAAATCAAGTCGCACAGGTTGATTGTAGCCAGGAACAAATATGTCCAGTATGCCTCCGCGTATCGCAAACTCACCACGTTCCCGCACCGTTGAAGTTCGTTCAAAACCCTCGCCAGAAAGGCGATTTGCCAAACCGTCCATATCGATGCGGTTTCCCGGTGACAATCGGGATTCACTTTCCGACAGGATTTCTGCCGGCACGTTTTTTTGCAGTAATGCGTTAGCCGTGGTCAGCACCAACAACGGTTTGGCGCCGCGCTCAGCTTTGCTAATCTGATTAAGTGCCTCTATTCTATCGGCGACGACCTGAGTGCTGGGTGATACGCGGTCGTAAGGAAGACAATCCCAGGCCGGAAGCGACATGATTTCCAGCCAGGGCGCAAAGAACGATATGCTTTCTGCTATTGCAATGACCTGCTGTGGATTGGCGCAAATATGGATAACACCTTTGCTGTCTGCGGCATTGCCGCATAATTCAGAAAGGATCAGAGCCATCTGCCCGTCCGCTACATTGGAAATGACCGTAGCTGGCCCTTCTCGAAACACATCTGCGAATTGGTGGGACTCAGGCATCAGAACCGCTTGTGCTTAAATGTCTGCTGACCGTGTCAAATATTGCGTGCAATTCCATTATTGGAAATTTGGCTTCTCCGGTGAACCAGACCAACAAATCCCGGTCATTTTCTTCCATCAAGGCCTCAAACTCATCCAGCTCGACATCCGTAAGCTGACGCAAACGAGTATTGGCAAAACCACCAAGAATGATATCCATTTCCTTTATTCCGCGGTGATTTGCGCGATATATCAACCGTTTTAGCCGCGTTTCATTATTTGTGTCATTCATGGTGGAAGTATTGCCGTTTCGAGATTTACATGTTGCAGTGTTTTATAGTGTTGCCTGAATAGTTTGTCAGCAAAACTGATTGCATTCCCTGAGAGAATTTTTGTATGCGCCCGGAAATCCTCAATTCGCTCTTCGAGCCGGTTTCCAATTTGGAAGGGATCGGTCCGAAATTGACAAAAACACTTAGCCGGTTGTTCCTGGGACGGGAGACAGGTGATCCTGCCCGTATTTCCCAATTACTTTTTCATATTCCGCATTCGATCATTGACCGGCGCAACAGGCCAACAATTGCAACTGCTGTCGAAGGTGTTGTTTCAACGTTCGAGGTCACAGTCGACAAACACATTGCACCTCCTCGAGGTAACAGGCGGATACCCTATCGTATTGAAGTTCATGATGAAACCGGAGAAATGACTCTGGTGTTTTTCAGGGGACATTCCGAATGGCTTGTTAAAAACATGCCAATCGGGGAAATACGGTTCGTAAGTGGCAGGCCTGAATATTTCAACGGCAAGTTAAATATGGTCCACCCGGACCACATGGTTGACGCCGAAGAGTTTGAAAACATGCCCTTGGTTGAGCCGGTTTATCCGCTAACCCAAGGGATTTCTTCCAAAGTCCTTACCAAGGCAGTAAGGGCAGCGTTGTCGAGAGTTCCCGATCTGCCGGAATGGGCGGACGAGACATTGGTGGGAAAAGAGCATTGGCCATCATTCAATGCAGCGATTAAACGTCTGCACAACCCGCGTGACAGTATTGATTTGGACCCCAATTCCGCGTCCCGCCGCCGGCTTGCGCATGATGAGTTGCTATCAGGGCAATTGGCCCTGGCCTTACTAAGAGAAAGGTTGCGCAAATCCTCCGGAAAAGCCCGCATTGGCGATGACCGGCTTGTCCGACTGCTGATGCCAATCCTTCCCTTCACCCTTACCAGAGCCCAAAAGCGAGCTATCGGCGAAATTCGTGAGGATATGAAGCAACCTGAAAGAATGCTGCGTCTTCTTCAGGGTGATGTCGGTTCCGGTAAGACCATCGTGGCTCTGATAGCAGCACTTACGGCAATAGAAACCGGTGACCAGGCAGCAATCATGGCACCAACTGAAATTCTTGCGCGCCAACATCTGGCCAGCCTGGAGCCTTTATGTCGTAAAACAGGTATTCGGATTCAATTGCTTACAGGAAAAGATCCGGTTGCAAAAAAACGCAAGACACTGGAAGAACTGGCATCCGGTGAGATTGATCTAATTGTCGGTACCCATGCCCTGTTTCAAACAGGAATAGCGTTCAAATCCCTTGGATTGGCTATCATTGATGAACAGCACCGGTTTGGAGTGCATCAACGCCTTACGCTTGGAGAAAAGGGCGATGCAACTGATGTTCTGGTCATGACGGCAACGCCTATCCCGCGCACGCTCGTTCTGACTGCATATGGCGACATGGACGTTTCGCAACTTGATGAAAAGCCGCCGGGACGTCAGGCCATACAAACCAATGCCGTCAGTTCTGACCGTATAGAAGAACTGATTCAGCGGGTCGAACGAGCTGCTGAGCAGGGACAAAAGATTTATTGGATCTGCCCGCTCGTCGAGGAGAGTGATGAGATTCAGGCGACTTCTGCTGAGGACCGGTTTTCTGATTTGAAATCCCGCATGGCTCCGGAAATCGGATTGGTGCACGGCCGCATGAGCCCGGCAGAGAAAGATGCAGCCATGGCCGCTTTCAAGGACGGAGAAACCCGCATCCTTGTTGCAACTACAGTAATCGAAGTTGGTGTAGATATTCCTGATGCAACCATCATGGTGATTGAACATGCTGAGAGGTTCGGCCTCGCCCAATTGCATCAATTGAGGGGGCGTGTCGGTCGCGGGAGTGCTGCGTCCTCCTGTATCCTTCTTTATTATGGTCCTTTGTCCGAAACCGCACAGGCACGCCTAAAGATCATGAGAGAGACAGAGGACGGATTCAGGATTGCAGAAGAAGATCTACGTTTGCGCGGTCAGGGAGAAATTTTGGGCACCCGGCAATCAGGCACACCCGGGTTCAACCTTGCTCAAATGGAATTTCACGCCGATGTTTTGGAACTGGCAAGAACCAGTGCAAAAATGATTATGACAGCCAATCCGAAACTTGAGGGTAAACAGGGAGAAGCTCTGACCATATTGCTCTATTTGTTTGGTCAGGATCAGGCTATTCGATTAATAAAGGCCGGATAGGAGCCGTCCGGGAATTACGATTTGTAATCGGGAAGCGAGTGGAAAGCCGATCTCAACGCATTGCCCCAACTGGATGAAATTTTGTTGAAATATTCATCCTCGCTTTCGACACGTCTTTCTGTCCCAACCTTTAAACTACCCTTCTCGTAGATTTGCAGATCAAGTGGCAAGCCCACTGACAAATTGGCCTTGATTGTTGAATCGAATGAAACCATCAACAATTTGATTGCATCATTGAAGGACATATCCGGATCATAAGCTCTGACCAGAATGGGTTTGCCGTATTTTGTCTCGCCTATCTGGAAAAATGGAGTGTCTTTGGATGCTTCAAGAAAATTTCCTTCCGGGTAGACCAAAAACAATTGCTGATCGCCTCCATCTATTTGGCCACCAACAATGATTGTTGCATTGAACGTCGAGTCGGCATTCTGGCCGCTGGTTGCATTGGATTGCACAACTTCACGTAGAGTGTCTCCCACCAGTTGGGCAACGCGAAACATGGAAGGAACTTCGAGAATTGACGGATTTCGCTCCTCCCGCGCTTTAGTTCTTTCATCCAACAAACTCACAACTGATTGCGTCGTCGCAAGATTTCCCGCTGTTAAAAGTGTGATTACCCGTTCACCCGGTTTCGACCATGTGAACATTTTTCTGAAAACCGAAATATTGTCGACACCGGCATTGGTCCTGGTATCCGACATGAATACCAAGCCTTCGTTTAACCGCACACCTACACAATATGTCATGAAACCGAATCCCTGAAATCTGTGAAAAGAATCTACTGCTGGACTTGCAGGCTGACAATCATGGATTCATTGCTTTCGCCAAATCTCATGCCGGAAACAGGAGCAGTTTCACGATAATCAAGACCAGTTGCAATGGGGACATACCGCCCATCAGGCGATATTCCGTTTGAAACATCAAAGCCCACCCATCCCAATTCGTCGACATGTACTTCAGCCCAGGCATGGGTTGCGTCTTGTTGCACCTGATTATCGAGCATCAGATATCCACTGACATAACGTGCCGGATAGCCCATTAGCCGTGCAGCACACAAAAATATATGAGCATGATCCTGACATACTCCATGTCCATTTTGTAGCACATCTTCAACAATGCTGTTGGTATTCGTATGGCCGATCTGATAGCTGACATGGTTCAAAATCAAAGTCGACAACTCATGCAACTTCGATACGTCATCATTAAATTCTGTGCCAAGATCCTTCACAAGTTTTCGCACCAATGGGCCCGGCTTTGTAAGTTCGGTAGTTCTTTGAAAGTACCATAATGGTGCATAGCCGCCATGCTTGCCCATGATTCCGGCCTTGTCTGTAGTTGTCACCGATCCATGAGCCTTGATTTCGACCTCAGTGCAGCCCGGGAAAAGACTGATCAACAGAACCATGTTGTGGTGTTGATCCTCAAATTCAAACTGTTTTCTTCCCCCCGCCACGTCGATGTGCCAATAGTGAACGATCTGGTTTTCCCGTGTCTTGGGCGTTAAACGAACCTGTTGAAGAGCGTATTCTACCGGCTCATCGTATGAATAAGTGGTGGTATGGGTTATATAAAGTTTCATGCTCTACTCATTAAACCGGTAATCTTTTTCTATCTGGCTACCGAGTGCGTTGTTCTTGTCTATAAAATCTTCGATAAACTCATGGAGACCAATGTCGAACACGGTATCGATCGGCTTGTTTTTGAGGCGGGCATTTTGCCGTTCCGCTAGTTCATGACACGGATGGCGCAATCCGTAATCTTCAGCCAGATAATCCAGATTATCGACGATTTTGGTATAGCAAAACGCGAGAGACCTCGGCATTCTGCGGTCAAGAATCAGGAAATCTGCTATAGCCATTGAGCTTGCTTCGCCATGGTGCAACCAACGGAAAGAACGTTGCGCGGAAACTGATCGCAAAATCATTTCCCATTGCACATTATCCAACTTGGAACCGACCTGTAACGCCGAAGGCAGGAGAACATAGTACTTCACATCCAATATGCGCGCGGTATTGTCTGCCCTTTCCAGGAAAGTGCCAATCCGTGAAAAGTCGAAAATATCGTTACGAAGCATTGTGCCATGCATCGCTGCACGTACTAGTCCCGCTTGCTGCCGGATTATTCCAAGGACTTCAGGTAACTCCCGTTCCTTGACGGGGCGGCGCAATAATTCCTTCAAAACCATCCAGCATTCATTGGTGGCTTCCCATACTTCACGTGTGAGCGCTGTCCTAACCATACGCGCATTATTTCTGGCGCTTTCTATGACTGACATGACGCTGGAGGGGTTTTTCGTATCCCGGAGGAGAAAATCAACTACGGTATCGAAGGTGAATTCTTCATGTCGGTCAAGGAAAGGTGCTCTTACGCCAGCCGTTGCTATGACCGAGGCCCAATCGTCCTGACCCGGAGATTGCCGCGTTAGCGCGATACGGAATCCTGCATCTACCAATCGAGCCGTATTTTCCGCGCGTTCCAGATACCGAAACATCCAAAACAGGCCACCTGCTGTTTTGCCGAGCATCGCGTCAGTCCTCCAAGACCCAGGTGTCTTTTGTGCCCCCGCCCTGGCTTGAATTCACTACCAGCGAGCCGCTTTTCAGTGCCACACGCGTCAATCCACCCGGCGTGATATAAACCTGCTGGGGAGATACAAGCACGAAAGGTCGCAAATCTACATGACGGGGAGCAAGACCTTTCCGTGTAAATATGGGAACCGTCGACAAAGACAGCGTGGGTTGTGCAATGTAATTTGCGGGCTTAGTTTTCAATTTTTCAGCAAACTTGGAAATCTCCCTTTTGCTTGCTGTGGGGCCGACAAGCATTCCATATCCGCCGGATCCGTGAACTTCCTTGACCACAAGTTCGGAGAGGTTGTCCAATACATAGGAAAGCGCATCTTCCTCAGAACATCTCCAGGTAGGCACGTTTTTCAATATTGCCTTTTCACCGGTGTAAAACTCTACAATTTCCGGCATGTAGGAATAGATAGCCTTGTCATCGGAAATTCCTGTTCCGGGTGCATTGGCCAGCGTTATCCCTCCCGCCCTGTACACATCAAACACGCCGGGAATTCCCAAGAGGGATTCTGGTTTGAAACTCAGTGGATCCAGATAATCGTCATCGACCCTACGATATAGAACGTCAATGGGTTGGTATCCCCTGGTCGTTCGCATGGCGATGCGACCATCATCAACCCTCAAATCATGTCCCTCCACGAGTTCAGCACCCATTTGATCTGCTATGAACGAATGTTCGTAATATGCTGAATTATGAATACCTGGGGTAAGCACGGCGACGACCGGGCTTCCGGAACAGGCATCTGGTGGACAGGCGGAAAGCGATTTCCGTAAATTTGCCGGATAGTTGCTTACATTTCTGACTCTGTTTCCTGAAAACAGTTCCGGAAACATATGTAACATGGTCTCCCGGTTCTCAAGCATGTACGAAACACCCGAAGGTGTTCGCGCATTGTCTTCAAGGACAAAAAATTCATTCTCGCTGGTTCGTACAAGGTCCACACCAACAATATGTGTGTAGATATTGCCTGGAGGCTTGACCCCAATCATCTGCGGCAAGAAAGCTTCATTTTGGGCCACGAGTTCAGCCGGTATCCGCCCTGCCCGCAAAATCTCCTGACGATGATAAATGTCATGCAGGAAAGCGTTGATTGCCCGAACCCTTTGTTCAATTCCACGATCAAGAGTTGCCCATTCACGAGCTGAAATTATTCGTGGGACAATATCAAAGGGAATCAGTCGCTCTGCAGCTTCTTCATCACCGTATACATTAAATGTTATGCCAGTACGCCGGAATACGGTTTCAGCTTCCTTTGCCTTTTTGGCAAGCCTGCTCGTTTCTTCGCCATCTAGCCAGCCGCTGTATTTTTCGTAGGGTGTCCGGGTTTTATTGTCATTACCGAACATTTCGTCGAAATTGGGAGACCCGGTTGCCATATATTCAGCTTAGTCATTTGCAAGACGAACGCAAGTCCCTGTCTTTTCAAGTATTTTGCTTCGTTCCGTTACCTTCAGCAAGCTTTTCGACCAATGACTTGTGCTCCGGAGCTACGAGCCCTGCCGAGATGACAAGCTTGGCACCATCTTCCACACCCATATCCAAGATTGTAACGTCTTCGCGCGGTACAAACAAAAGAAATCCAGAAGTCGGGTTTGGTGTGGTTGGCAGAAAAACACTCAAGGTTTCAAAACCCTTCTCCCTGAGTTTATCGTCAACTTCTCCGCGTGTTTCAGTTGCAATGAACACGATGGCAAACAGTCCTTTGCGAGGATACTCAATAATACCAATTTTCTCGAATGATGTTTCCTGTTGCGAGAAAACTGTCTGAAATATCTGTTTCAGACCGGAATACAGGTTTCTGACAAGGGGCATGCGTCCCAATAATTCTTCACTGTAAGAAATTATCGAACGACCGATGTAATTTGCTGTCAAAAATCCGATCAGCGTGATCAAAATAAACGCAACAATCAGACCGAAACCCGGAAGACTGAATGGAAGATAATTATCAGGGTTGTAAACATGCGGTATGTAGGGCTTCACCCAGCCGTCCACCCACTGAATGAACCCCCAAACGAGATACGCCGTTATCGCCAATGGCGCACAGATTATGAAGCCCGTCAGAAAGTAATTCCGCAGCCTTGTGAGCCCGCTGTGTCGCTTGTGTCTGATCTCTTTGTCACTCATTCAATTTTGATCCGTGTTCCAAAACAAAAATCTGGAACTTAAGAGCCATCATTCAAGTGGCTTATCAAGCGAATTATTCGACAGTTACCGATTTTGCCAGATTTCTCGGCTGATCCACGTCTGTACCCATTAACACCGCTGTGTGATAAGCAAGGAGTTGGACAGGCAATGCATAAACCAGCGGAGAAAGGATATCCGGAACGTCAGGCATGACAATTGTATGCTCTGCATTTATCGATGCTGCATCAGCACCCTTTTCATCGGTTATTAGGATAATCCGACCACCCCTGGCTGCAACTTCCTGCATATTTGATACCGTTTTGTCGAAAATATTGTCATGGGGTGCAATAACAACCACCGGCATATCTTCATCGATCAGCGCAATTGGACCATGCTTTAGTTCGCCAGCTGCGTAACCTTCTGCATGAATATATGAGATTTCCTTGAGTTTCAGAGCACCTTCCATTGCCAATGGGTAGCTCGTATCACGACCAAGGTAGAGTACGTGGCGAACCCGCTGTAAATCCTGGGCGACTTTTTCAATTTCTGCTTCTTTCTTGAGTGCCTGGTTGACGAACCTTGAGGCCTCTGTGATGTCGCGGACAAGCCGATGTTCTTCTTCTGCAGAGATTGTGCCTCGGGCTTTTCCTGAAGCAATACTTAAAGAAGCCAGCGTAGCCAATTGACATGTAAAGGCTTTTGTTGATGCTACCCCAATCTCTGGACCTGCAAGAGTTGGAAAAATTACATCGGATTCACGTGCAATCGTCGATTCACGTACGTTTACTATCGCGCCGATGTGTTGACCTTGCTCGCGGCAATAACGCAGCGATGCCAATGTATCAGCGGTTTCTCCAGATTGTGAAATGAACAGGGATAACCCATTTTTCGCCATTGGCATTTCCCGATAGCGAAATTCAGATGCAATATCGATATCAACTGGCAGTCGCGCATATCTTTCAAACCAGTATTTACCCACAAGCCCAGCCAAGTATGCCGTCCCACACGCTGAAATGGCAATGCGATCAAGTTTGGCGAAATCGAACGGTAGTTCTTCCTGGATACGGGCTTCACATTTTCCAAAATCAAGATAATGGGAAAGTGTGTGGGCAATTACCTCCGGTTGTTCAAATATTTCCTTCTGCATGAAGTGCCGGTGATTGCCCTTGTCAACCAACAGACTTGAACCGACTGACAATTGCATGGCGCGCTGGACCGGATTTCCATCCAGATCGAATATCTCAACGGATTTCTTGTCCAAAACACACCAATCTCCATCTTCTAGGTAGGTGATCTGATTTGTAAAAGGTGCAAGTGCAATGGCGTCGGAGCCTATATACATACTGTCATCGCCATGTCCGATTGCCAGCGGCGGACCATTTCTAGCACCTACAATCAAGTCTGACTCATCTTTGAACATGATTGCCAGCGCAAAAGCACCCTCCAGACGTTTGAAGGCATCGCGGGCTGCTTCTCTGGGGGTAAGTCCTGCCTTCAGATTGCGAGCGACGAGATGAGCGACAACTTCCGTATCGGTTTCGGAAGTAAATGCATATCCGTCTGCTTCAAGCTCATCTCGCAAATCCCTGAAGTTCTCGATTATACCATTGTGAACAAGTGCGACATTATCCGAGAAATGTGGATGGGCGTTGGTTTCATTGGGGACGCCATGGGTTGCCCATCGCGTATGCCCAATGCCTGTCGTGCCGTGTAAAGGGGAAGTTTCTATACGTTTGGCAAGATTGGCGAGCTTTCCTTTGGCGCGTCTGCGATCCAGACCTGTAATTTCTTGTGTCGCGACGCCTGCGGAATCATACCCGCGATATTCAAGGCGTTTAAGTGCATCCACTAACAGCGGTGCAACAGCCTCATTCCCAACTATACCTACGATACCGCACATTTTCAGACCCCTAAACACCCATTTTTAAGGTTGCTGCCTAACGTGTTTGTTAAACAGAGAAAACTCAATTCAGATTTCAAAACATTTCCATGCAAGATAGATGCCACAAACTCGCCAAGTGTCTTGAGGCACAGTAACCAAAACTATTAATCAGATTTATTAAGCCGTTTTTCCTTTATACGGGCATTGCGATCGCGGATTTCCTTGGCTCGACCAAGTTTGTTTGTCTGCTTGCCTCTTGCCATGGCTAGGCCATCATTTGGCACATCTTCAACGATCACACTTCCCGAAGCTACGTAGGCTCCATCGCCTATTGTAACGGGTGCAACCAGAGCGCTGTTGGAGCCTATGAACGCGCCGGCGCCAATGATTGTCTTGTGTTTGTTTATACCATCATAGTTACAAGTGATGGTCCCAGCGCCCACGTTTGCTTTTTCCCCAATCTCGGCGTCACCAATGTAACTGAGATGATTGACCTTTGCGCCGCTTGCAACATGTGCATTCTTGATTTCCACGAAATTCCCGACTTTGGCACCGGATTCAAGGTTGGTTCCCGGCCGTATGCGGGCATAGGGGCCAATTTCCACGTTCTTTCCAACAATCGCTCCCTCAAGATGGCTAAAAGGCCGAATCCTGGCACCGGCCCTGATCTGGACCCCCGGGCCAAAAACGAGATTTGGCTCCAGCACCACATCGGGTTCGATATGAGTGTCGGCATGAAGAAACACGGTTTCTGGCGCATGCATGGTTACACCGGACAGTAACAGGTTTTTTCTGGCGGAAGACTGCCAGATTGCTTCTACCTCAGCCAAATCTTCCCTGGTATTCACGCCCATCACTTCGGTTTCGTCAGCCTCTATCGCAGCTACCGAATAGCCTTCCCGATTAGCGATTTCGACGACATCAGTCAGGTAATGTTCACCTTTTGCATTGTCGTTTCCAACCGCATCAAGCAACTTTGTAGCAAGGGCCCCATCCAATGCCATGATCCCGCCATTGCAAAAATTGATGTTGCGCTCTTCGTCATTGGCGTCTCGGTCTTCCCGGATGGCTAACAATTTGTCATCAGATTCCAGTAAACGCCCATAACCTGTAGGGTCCTTGGCGCGAAAACCAAGGACTACGACTGCTGCACCCTCCGCCAACACCGAACGCATTTGCAACAGGGTTTCCGGCTTCAGTAATGGTGTATCTCCAAAAAGCACCAAAATATCGTCATAACCCGCATCCAATGCTTTTCTGGCAGCCAATACGGCATGAGCCGTGCCAAGACGCTTTGTCTGTTCAAACACTTCAGTATCTGGGCGTTCTTCCTGAACTGCTTTGGTCACAGTTGCGGCACCATTTCCGGCCACAACAGCTACTGCATCGCATTCCGCTTTTGCCGACACCCGCATGACATGAGATATCATTGGCAACCCGGCAACGGAGTGCAAAACCTTTGGCATCTTTGACCGCATTCGGGTCCCCTCGCCTGCTGCAAGTATCAGTGCCAGACATTTCCTTGCCATTTCAACCATCCCCGGTTTTTTGATTCGAGAAGTGTTACTAACGCTCAAATAGCGAATTTAACAGTCAAGATGAAGGTTTGAGTTAACGAAATCAGCCGATTTGGCTTAACAAAGGAAATAGCTCGATCATCCATGTGTTGAACATTTGCAGATGACCGGAAATGAAAACAATACCTGTCAAAACCAGCATGCCCCCCATGATTTTTTCGACCAGACCCAAATGTTTTTTAAATCTGGCCAGAAAGTTCATGAATGGGTCAATAAACATTGCGGCCAAAAGAAACGGTATTCCCAACCCGGCAGAATAGACTGCCAGCATGAACGCACCTGCCCCCGCATCTTCACGCGTCGCTGCTGCGCTAAGTATGACTGCCAGTATTGGGCCAATACAGGGTGTCCAACCAAACGCAAAAGCCAGGCCCATTACAAATGCTCCCGATGGACCTGTCCCGGATGTCTGGAAACGGGCTTCCTTGTAGAGCAGTCCGATGCGGAATACTCCCAGAAAATGCAACCCCATTACAATTATTATGATACCAGCCAATGCGCTTAACGGATTAAAAATCACGAACTGTGGCAGAAAAGAAAGGTTGGAAGCAAGAAAATCTGACAGGCCAAGCTGTATTTCACGCAGTTTGGTTCCAACTGTTGAGGCAGAAGCTCCCAAGCTGACAAATACTACTGAAAATCCCAGTACAAACAATACTGAGGATAGCATGACGCGCTTGCGAACCGAGGAATGTGTCACAGTTCCAGAGGGTGTCGTTAACTCCCGCATAGAAGACCCTGCCATGTAACAAAGATACGGAGGCACCAGAGGAAGGACACAAGGCGACAGGAACGAAATTGCTCCCGCCAACAGTGCATAATAAACAGGAATATCCATTTGGTCTCAAAGGTACCTTTGTTTAATTGTCAAACGGGTGATATGGGAAAAACCATTGACATGGAAGTCACACTTGCGGGAGCCCGTAATCTACCGATCTCAAAAATGGTGAGCCGTCAGGGATTCGAACCCTGGACCTACTGATTAAAAGTCAGTTGCTCTACCAACTGAGCTAACGGCTCCCGAGCCAGAAATGTTTCTGGGAGAATGCGGCGATACATATTCGCCATGACCAACCCGGTCAACCCAAATCATCACAATTCCATTAATTTTCTGCTACATATCAAAGAGTCGATCCAGTTCCTCATCACATTGATTCTTTGATTAATCTGTGACAGTTTGCTCATGTGAGTTATGGCACATCAGTGACGGCTGTTTTGTCGGTATTCTCTTTGGGGCATGAGATTAAAAAATTCCAGGGGAATTATAATGTATCCGTCTGTAAAAATGGCCGTATTTTCTGGTTTATTTACTGCTATATCAATGACTTCCGCTTCGGCGCAAAACGCTATAGGTACGGCGGTCTCTGTGGACGACCAGATTCGCGGGAACAATTCCCGCAAGATCTCCACCTCTTCCCAGATTTTTGCCAATGAGCGCATCACAGCCAACTCGACCGGATTGGGACATTTCCAGTTCAGTGACGGAACCAAAATGGTTGTCGGGCCGGGTACCAATCTTGTGTTGGACGAACTGGTCTATAATCCGGATGGTTCCACATTCAATAAATTTGTACTCAAGACAACTTCCGGGGCAGCACGTTTTATAAGCGGTTCAAGCAGTTCATCAGCTTACGAAATCGAGACTCCCGTGGGAACTCTTGGTATTCGTGGCACCGCATTTGATTTCAGGCAAGTCGGTGGCCGTTTTTACATCATGGTCGTAAGCGGAGGGGTGGAATTCTGCACCAATTCCGGCCAATGCGAAATTATTCAAAGAAAATGTGACTTTGCTGTAGCAAATGCGAGCGGAAGTATTTCACCTCCCAGGCAACCACGAAACGGTATCTTCGGGTCCACTGACATGCGGAGATTTTTCCCGTTCATAAATGACCAGTCAAACATTGAACCAAGCTTCCGTTTGTCAACCAACACTTGCGCTGGTGGAGCCAGAAGCGGTGGTGGCGGCGGTGGCGATGATTCCAATGCGGACCGGGATCTGGATCGAGGTAATAGAAGTACCAACTAGTTTTTTGTTTATCTGGTCAGGATGGCCGGATTTGAACCCTGGCAATGCGCAAGCCTGTGCGTATTTGCAGCACATTTTCCATCGCGGGGTCGACAGCTCTATTTTTCAGTAGTGGAAAGATCTGGTTCTCAAGCAGGGACCTTTTGGCAGGGGCACACAGACTCGAACTGTGGACCTACGGTTTTGTAGACCGTCGCTCTACCAACTGAGCTATACCCCTAAGGTCAACTGTTTGACGGGATGTTACTAGGTGGGTTGGCGTCGCTTTTCAAGCACAAAGTACTGTACGGAACAATTTCCCGCCAGGTATTTCTGTTTGTGGAAACCTCGACGTTCTCACCGCGCTTTGTTCTTGTTCCGTAGAATTCTCTGATTTGCCGTTTAGATCTGTCGTTTATCCAGGCGTAGATTGAGAAGCAAAAGCGTACAAGCTGCCCACTTGAATCATTACTGAGAGCTGAATTCAACTCATGTTGGTCTTCTGACTCCCTGAGCGATAGTGTTTCAGTGCTGCATTGAATTCAGCGCCAAACAGAATCAGGACTGACAGGCAGTACAGGTAGACAATGACAATCATCACACCGGCAAGACCTGCATAAAGATTTGTATAATTGGCAAACTCTTTCAAATAAATCGCAAAAAACTGCGAGCCGATAAGTATCCCTGCAATCGTCAACAGAATACCCCAGATCACCTCGCCGCCTTTTAGGCTTCCCGCAGGAAGGAAATAGTGAAAACAAAAAAGCGCGGTTACCAGCAGCAATATTGCTAAACCGTATTGCACTAACCCGACCGCAAAGGAAAACTGGCTGAGCCAGCTCAATTTGGAGACCAGAAATGACCAAACAACTGGCGTGCCGACCAGGATGAAAGCCGCCAGAATTAATCCAAGTGCCCCGATACAGACGAAGATGGCACCCTGTAAGCGTCGGAACATAAAATTTCGTGTTTCAACAAAGCGATAGGCGCGGTTTAAGCCGTCGCGGGCACTTTCGATGCCGTTGGTGGCAAGAACCAACGCTATTAAATTCCCGATAGTAATTAATTCTCCTTTGGCCTGACCGAGAACTATCTTCATTTGCTCCGCTATAGGTGCAGCACTACCTGCTGGCCAATGATCAAACATCAAGACAAGAATTTCTTCAAGCAATGTCGGGTCTCCCCATACATCGACAAATGTCGCTATCAAAATCATGAACGGAAAAAGGGACAGCAGGAGTGACAATGCAATGTTGCCTGCATTTGCCAAACCGCCATCGTAAGTAAGGCGAGTGGAGGCGTTCCAAAATACTTGAAGAAATCCGATCATCGAATCCTTTATAAACAAAAAAGGCAGATCGTGTGATCTGCCTTTTCAATATATCAATAAGGAATAATGGGCCGCATCCGACCCCACTCCAACTTACTCAATGATTGAAGATACGATGCCTGCACCGACGGTACGTCCGCCTTCGCGGATCGCAAAGCGCAGGCGCTCTTCCATCGCGATCGGCACGATCAGCTCGACTTCCATCTCGACATTATCGCCA
>JBPCWL010000120.1:0-4885 GCA_051009575.1 Rhizobiaceae bacterium | reverse complement strand
CCAGATCATCCGGCACCGTTTTTGACATAAAAGGCGCCACACCCAAATCGGCTTCAAGCAGTGCAATTATCGGGTCATGAGTTCCCACATGGCATGACAGTTTCCATTCAATTTCACGCTCGGCCAGTCCTTCCAGGGCAACCCCACGGAACGTACAGCGCTCATTGCCGAGCGCTACTGGAAGAGGTGACTTCCTGTAAGCTTGACCTCCCCGCATACCGGCCCAAACAAGGCTGTCCGCCATTAGCATGTCTTTTCCCGGCTTTTCTTCAGTTGTCAGGATAAGATCAAGCTGACCTTCTTCGAGTTCTTCGAGAAGTGCGAGCGTCCCGCTACTATGTAAAATGAGATTGATCCGGGGCCATGCCTTGTCAAACGAACGCAGGATTGGTGGCATAAACGGTTTGAAAATATCGTGGGGCACGCCCATGTTGATTTCGCCTTCGTAAGCAGGCGCAGTCATTGTGGACCATATTTCATCATTCAGGTTTACCATCCGCTTTGCATGAGAAAGCAGTTTTTCCCCGGTTGTTGTCGGTTGGATTTTCTTCTGACTACGATCAAATAAAGGTTGGTCAAACAACTCTTCCAGCCGCTTAATTTGCTGACTGACAGCCGCCTGGGTCAGGTTTTGAATACCCGCTGCCTTGGTCATTCCACCTGCTTCCACAACAGAAACAAATGTGCGCAACAAGGTTACATCAATATCTCGTATTGGAAATCTTATCATAACAATCCCTAATGTTATTCATAATAAACATTCGTTTTCATTATATGTCAAGTCGCCCTACTTTGACGACATAGTTCACGTCCCCCAAGACAGGAGAGCAAAATGACAGAACAGGTTATTGTTCATGGAGAAAAATCAGTTTTCGGCCGGATTGCCGAATATCTCAGATACGCGAACGAGATGGCAAAACTGAAAAGACAAATTCGTCAGGAGCGTGATCAGTTGATGCTGCTGACCGAAGTCGAACTGAAGGACCTGGGAATTTCCAGACACGACGCGGTGCAAGAAGCCGGTCGGGATTTTGATGATGTTCCAAATCGCCGTGGAAGGAGTTGGTTTTGCTGTCGTGAAACAAAAAAAGCCCGCCTGGTTTCCCAGACGGGCACTTTTCTCTGCCGAAACCTCAAACCGGGTCGGTGTATTCACCACGCGCCGGATAATTATTTGCAATTGCAAAATCAAGTGCCCCAATCAACTCAGAGAAATGGGGCCGTACAAACGGCATGGTCTGTACAGATCCGTAGTATAAAGTCTGCTCTGGAGTGATCATGAAAAGGCCCGGCTCAGAAAATAAAGCAGGCTCTTCAATGCCAATCGAAGTCTTGCCCCGGGATGTTGAAATATACAAACCCCATTCACGAGCCTTTTTGAGATCAAGGTCATAAGCAAAGCGCAGGCTCTTGGCGCCAATCTTTCCTGCCATATCCGCTGCCCTGTCCTCACCATCGGAACTGACTGCAACGGTATTAACACCGCGCTCCGCAAAGGCCGATGTCTGTTTCTCTAGTTCAGTGAGATAATTTGCACAAATCGGGCAATGCAAACCACGATAAAAACACACCACCGTCCCGCGTTCGCTGCTTTCACCAGCAAGGTTAAACTGACCACCGCCCACAAGCGGTAAAAGAAGGTCTGGAACATTTTGGCGAGGTATCAGCATTTCAATTCTCCTGATTGTTTCGGCGACCATTAGGCCTTGCAATTAGGATTTATAAGATTTATTGCAAGGAAAGTTCCACTTTATCTGATTAAAAGTCCAATGCCATATATTGATCGATTATCAAGTCTTGTTAGCCATTTCGAAATTCGCACCAGCCTTTTGGATGATCCAGCTCTGGCCAACCTTTTGATCACCGGAAACTCCGCGTCTCCGCAGCGGTTGTTCTTGAATTTAAACTCCGAAGCAACGCATTACTCGAAAATAGATGTTCTGGCTGCAATCAGGATAAACTTTGGAGGTCAGGCCAACCCGGTTATGGATGCGATGCCTGAAGTTATTTCAGTTGATTTGCCTCAATCAATGGATCTGACCGCGATTGCCCGACTCATCATTTCGGAAATCAATCCGCAGCGTTGCGGTGGTCAGTACGCGCTTGATCGATTGTGCGAATTTCTGGTGGTCAATTTGCTGCGAAATCAGATTGAATACGGGAACACCGAATCTGGAGTACTGGCTGGTCTGGCTCATCCGAACCTGAGCACCCCAATTGTTGCCATACACAACGAACCAGGAAGGGTATGGCGACTTGATGATTTGGTAGGTCTTTCCGGAATGTCACGATCCCTGTTCATGAAAGAGTTTCATACAGTGATCGGGAAATCCCCGATGGCCTATTTAAAGCAATGGAGAATGGCCCTTGCGCGCAATGCCTTGTTAAAAGGGGAGCGGGTAAAGGAAACAGCGCGGAAATTTGGATACGGAAGCGGAGATGCTTTCACCAGGGCTTTCACAAATGCGTACGGGCTTCCGCCAACCCGCATTCAGGACACAGTGTGATTTACGAATAGTCTACGTGTACCAGATATAAACCGTATGCCGGTGCAACGGGGCCGCAGGCTTTCCGGTCCAATGCGTCACGGGCTTCAATCAGGTCCTGTCTGCTCCACTTTGTATCGCCCACCATTTTCAGCGATCCGACAATGGAACGAACCTGATTGTGCAGGAATGAACGACTTTCGGCCAATATCTCGATCTCCGTTTCGTTGACACGTTTGACCTGCAGCAGATCAAGTGTTCGCATCGGTGACTTGGCTTGGCAATCCGTCGAGCGGAAGGTAGTAAAATCATGATGCCCCACCAATTCCTGAGCAGCTTCATTCATGACATCAACATTGAGTGGAAACCGGATCCACCACGCCCGTTCACGTTCAATTGTCGGTGGTGCCATGCGATTTATAATCCGGTATCTGTAACTGCGGCGAACTGCAGAAAATCGCGCATCAAATTCATCATCAACCTTTTTCACTTCAAGCGCGGCAACGGGATGTCCCTTGAATTTCAGCAATCCATTGGTTGCTTCCTGCACTTTTTGAGGTGCCCAATCTTTCGATAGATCAACGTGGACTACCTGTCCCAGGGCATGAACGCCCGTATCCGTGCGCCCAGCTGCGAATACTGTGGCCTTTTCCTGGGTAAATTCCTCCATCGCCTCCTCCAGAACCTGTTGGACTGAGATGAATTTTTCCTGACGCTGCCAACCGTAATAAGGTGTGCCGTCATATTCGATAACAAGACGGTAACGCGGCATCAGTTGATTGCCTTGATTTTGTTGCCACGCAAGAATTCTTGGAAATCCTGCACCTGTTTTCCGGCTCTTTGAAGTTGCAGGGCTTTAACGGCACCCGTACGGCAAGCAACAGTCAGATTATCGTCAATCAGTTGCCCGGCATCACCAGACCCATCTGCCAAGATGCTTTTCAATATCTTTACACGCTGGGCCTTCTCACCCAATTCCATCTCACACCAGGCTCCGGGAAAGGGCGACAGTCCCCTGATATGGTTATGAACCTCACGCGCAGGCTTCGCCCAGTCTATACGTGTTTCATCCTTGGCAATCTTGTGTGCGTAGATTACGCCCTCCTCCGATTGAGGCACCAGGTTCAGGCTTCCGCGCTCAAGTGCGCCCATAGCCCGGATCATCATGTCCGCAGTAAGAAATGACAATCGGTCATGCAATTCACCGGCCGTCATATTTTCGGAAATGGGAACACGCTCTTCCATGCCAACCGGACCGGTATCAAGACCCGCATCCATCCTCATGATGTTAACTCCTGTCTCCTTGTCACCTGCCATGATGGCACGCTGGATTGGAGCAGCGCCACGCCATCGCGGCAAAAGCGAAGCATGGCCGTTATAACAGCCGTGTTCCGGTGCATTTAAAACTGCTTCCGGCAAAAGGAGGCCGTAGGCAATCACGACCGCCACGTCCGCTTGTAATTTTGCAAAGTCCTGCTGGTTTTTGTCGCTCTTCATGTTTTCTGGCGTAAAAACCGGAATCCCAAATTGCTCGGCTTTTTCATGAACCGGGCTTTTTACCAATTCCAGACCTCGACGACCTGCGGGGCGCGGTGGCTGAGTATAGCAAGCAATAACCTCATGACCGTGGCCAACCAACTCAACCAGAGCCGGAACAGAGAATTCAGGAGTACCCATAAAAATGATCCGGAGCGGCATGGGAAATCCTACCCGATCATTCGTTTTTCGGGCATATTGCCATTCTGCCTGGCAATCTTGGTAAATTTCTTGATGACCATGTCGCGTTTGAGCTTGGACAAAAGGTCAATGAACAATTTTCCGTTCAGGTGGTCCACCTCATGCTGAACGCAGGTTGAAAGCAACCCTTCAGCCTCCAGCAATTGCTCATGTCCCTCGCGATCGATATATTTGACCGTGCATGCAGCTGGGCGGTCAACTTCAGCAAAGTAGTCGGGAATTGAAAGACAGCCCTCTTCGTAAGTCGACGGAAGGTCTGAAAATGCGACAACTTCCGGATTGATCATGAATATCGGATTTCGTTCTTCCTCTTCCGGAGGTACCCGCCGTTCAGTTTCTCCGTTTTCATCTTCACGCTTGGCCCTTTCCGTACAATCCACGACAAGTGCACGAACCGGTTCGGCAATCTGAATTGCTGCAAGACCGATGCCTGGAGCGGCATACATCGTTTCTGCCATATCATCGAGCAGTCTCAATAGCGCAGCATCAACCCGCTCCACTGGTTTTGAAACCTCGCGGAGTTTTGCGTCCGGCACTTTAATAATTTCTCTAATCGCCATGGTGGTGACATAGGAAATCGCAACGGACGGGTCAAACAATTTCCCAAAACATGGGATATTCACGATTTGTTCTTTTAACATTCATCCAAATAGTATAAGTAG
>JBPCWL010000119.1:0-51860 GCA_051009575.1 Rhizobiaceae bacterium | reverse complement strand
TCATGGTTGTGGGGGTAGGTATAGGTACTGAAATGTCGCTGAATGGCACTGCTTCACACGCTTTCGCACATATTCTGTACAAAGCATTATTGTTCATGAGTGTCGGCGCCGTTCTTTATCGTACCGGTACATCCAAAGCTTCGGAACTGGGCGGCCTTTACCGGACCATGCCGTTGACAACCCTGTTTTGCCTGATTGGCGCAGCTTCGATCTCGGCATTTCCGTTGTTTTCCGGCTTTGTAACCAAGTCACTTGTGCTCGATGCATCAGCCGAAAATCATTATACGATTGTCTGGGCCATGCTGGTTTTTGCATCAGCAGGTGTGCTTTCTCATTCGGGTATCAAAATTCCGTTTTTTACCTTTTTTGCACATGACAGTGGCAAGCGACCGGCTGAAGCACCACGCCACATGCTCTGGGCAATGGGCATAACTGCTTTCCTTTGTATTTTTATAGGTGTGTTCCCCGAGCCGCTCTACGCTCTTCTGCCTTATGAAGTAGAGTACCATCCATACACGATTTACCATGTGGTTGGACAGTTGCAACTCCTGTTGTTTGCACTTCTCGCATTCTGTTTCCTCTACAGATATGGGTTCCATCCACCCGAAATCCGAGCCGTCAATCTTGATGCGGATGTAATTTACCGGAAATTCCTTCCTTCCGTTCTGGGACGGTTATTAAACGCAATTTTTAACATGATGGACTATTTTGTCTGGTTCATAAGGAGAAGGATCAATCGGTTTGTTGCTGCACTCTACAGTTCGCATGGGCCGGAAGGGAGAATGGCAACCGTTTGGCCAACCGGTGCAATGGTGCTTTGGATAGCCATTATTCTGGGTGCCACAATGATTGTGAATTTTGTTTGACCTCTGGCCTAAGCTGGTTCACGCTTGACCATGGGCAAGAAAATTCCAATCACTCTCAAACAGGACCCCCATGCAGTACAAGGCAATCTTGAACAGCGTTTGGAATTAGCCATTGGCCATGAGGTGAGGTCCGCAAGGAAAAGACTGGGAATTACAATTGCGGAGCTTTCTGATGCATCAGGCCTCTCCGTCGGCATGCTCTCGAAAATTGAAAATGGATCCACTTCTGCATCCCTTACGACGCTGCAAATCCTTTCTGAAGCGTTGGGTATGCCAATCAGTTCGTTCTTCAAGAGATTTGAAGATACACGCGCAGCTGTTCACATCAAGGCGGGAGAAGGAGCCGAAGCAGAGCGCCGTGGCACTCGCTCCGGACATCAATACAAATTGCTTGGGCATGTTGGCGGTAACACAAGTGGTGTAACGGTCGAACCATACCTGATTACACTCACGGAGAAGTCAGACACATTCCCCACGTTTCAACATGCAGGCCTGGAATTCCTGTATATGCTGGAGGGTGAAGTCGAGTACAGGCACGGTCAGAAAAATTATCTGCTGCGCCCAGGTGACAGTCTGTATTTTGATGCGGATGCCCCTCATGGCCCTTCAACTCTGGTCAAACTGCCTGCTGTGTATCTGTCAGTTATTTCCTATCAACAAACCGATTGAATTTTTGACTGTAAAAATTCACTCATAGGAATAATATATTCTTTTTAATTGACTGTTTTGGCCCAGTCTCTACCTTGTCTGAGATCAGCAGAGGAATTTGAAATGTGTGGAATTGTTGGCCTTTTCCTGAAAGACAAGTCACTTGAGCCCGAACTTGGAAGCCTGCTTTCCGATATGTTGATAACCATGTCCGACCGGGGCCCGGACAGCGCCGGTATCGCAGTTTATAATGAAACAGAAAATGGGCGATCCAAAATTACGGTTCAAAGTGATGCGGCTGAAACTACATTTGCAAAATTGCCCGATCAACTGAATAAGATACTCGGGATTGATTGCAGACTTGAACAACGCGATACCCATGCCGTGCTCGATGTGCCGGCTGAAAAAGTAGCCCAGGTTCGACAGGAAATCGCTGAAAACCACCCCGCTGTTCGCATCATGAGCAGTGGTGAAAGCGTTGAAATTTACAAGGAGGTTGGCTTGCCGGCCAGCGTGGTTGATCGATTTGAAATCCGCAAAATGACGGGTACTCATGGAGTCGGCCATACCCGCATGGCCACAGAGTCAGCGGTAACCACTTTGGGAGCCCATCCATTTTCAACCGATGAGGATCAGTGTCTCGTTCACAATGGTTCGCTTTCAAACCATAACTCGCTTCGGCGCAAACTTGTTCGCGAAGGAATGACTTTCGAAACTGAAAATGACACGGAAGTCGGCGCGGCCTATGTGGCAAACAAAATGCAGAAAGGCGCTTCCCTGGGTGAGGCCCTGGAAGCGGGGTTGGATGACCTGGACGGGTTTTACACATTCGTTATTGGCACAAAAGATGGATTTGGCGTTGTTCGCGATCCGATTGCATGCAAGCCAGCCGTGTTGGCTGAAACCGATCAATATGTCGCCTTCGGATCAGAGTACCGCGCACTGGTTAATCTGCCTGGAATTGAAAATGCCAAGGTCTGGGAACCGGAACCCGCAACGGTCTATTTTTGGGAGCACTGACATGGAGACTATTGATCTGTCGCGGTCCTCTCTTCGCGAGATGAACGAAACACTCCAGGCACAATCGCAAGGGTCGAACCAGACTGAATGGGAAGTATTGAACCCGCGCGGGGCACATGCAATTGCCTGCGGCCTGGATGGCCCTATTACAGTCAAGGTGAATGGTTCCACCGGATATTACTGTGGCGGAATGAACAAGGAAGCCACGATTAACGTCACTGGATCAGCCGGCCCTGGCGTGGCTGAAAACATGATGTCCGGCAAAATGGTTATTGAAGGGGATGCTAGCCAGTATGCCGGGGCGACCGGCCATGGTGGTACACTTGTAATCAAGGGAAATGCATCATCGCGCTGCGGAATATCGATGAAAGGGATCGACATTATCGTCCATGGCAACATCGGGCATATGTCGGCTTTTATGGCACAGTCCGGAAATCTTGTGGTTTGCGGAGACGCAGGCGATGCGCTGGGAGACAGTCTTTATGAGGCAAGAATTTTTGTAAAGGGCAGTGTGAAATCACTCGGTGCGGATTGCATCGAAAAGGAAATGCGGCCCGAACATTTGAAGCTGCTTGCTGAATTGTTGGAACGTGGAGAAGTCACAGATTCAAAACCGGAGGACTTTCGCCGTTACGGTTCTGCCCGCAAGCTTTACAATTTCAACATCGACAATGTGGATGCTTACTGATGACCAACCCTACGACCCATCCGCGGCAACCCTGGACGTTTGACGAATATACGAACTCCGAAATTCGCCGTGCGGCACAGACTGGCATTTATGACATCCGGGGCGGTGGCGCCAAACGACATGTACCCAATTTCGATGACCTGCTGTTTCTTGGTGCATCCATGTCCAGGTATCCGCTCGAGGGATACCGGGAAACCTGCAATACCAAAGTTTCCCTTGGCACGCGCCACGCCAAAAATCCGATCGATATCGACATCCCAATTACGATTGCAGGCATGAGTTTCGGAGCTCTTTCCGGGCCTGCCAAAGACGCACTTGGACGAGGGGCTTCGATGGCTGGAACATCCACGACTACCGGTGATGGCGGCATGACACCGGAGGAACGCGGCCAGTCAAAGAAACTTGTGTATCAGCTATTGCCGTCCCGGTACGGAATGAATCCAGATGACCTTCGAAAAGCGGATGCTGTCGAAGTTGTGATAGGGCAGGGCGCCAAACCCGGAGGGGGTGGTATGCTTTTGGGACAGAAAATTTCAGACCGTGTGGCTGAAATGCGAAATCTCCCAAAAGGTATTGATCAGCGCTCTGCCTGCCGTCACCCGGACTGGACCGGGCCGGATGACCTTGAAATCAAGATACTTGAACTGCGGGAGATTACCGGTTGGAAAGTTCCAATTTACGTCAAAATAGCGGGTGCCCGACCTTATTATGACACTGCACTCGCGGTGAAAGCCGGTGCGGATGTTGTCGTGCTTGACGGAATGCAGGGTGGAACGGCAGCGACGCAGGAAGTTTTCATTGAACACGTTGGCCAACCGACAATTGCCTGTATTCGCCCGGCTGTTCAGGCGTTGCAGGATTTGGGCGTTCATCGCGAGGTACAATTGATTTTATCCGGTGGAATTCGGCATGGCGCCGATGTCGCCAAAGCGATGGCTCTGGGCGCGGATGCCGTTGCAATCGGTACCGCAGCGCTGATCGCGCTTGGTGACAATGATCCACAATGGGAAAAAGAATACCAGGCGTTGGGCTCCACTACGGGTGCTTATGATGACTGGCATGAGGGGCAAGACCCTGCCGGTATTACGACTCAAGAACCTAAGCTCATGAAACGTCTGGACCCGGTTGCTGCCGGACGCAGGCTTGCAAACTATCTGAAAGTAATGACACTTGAGGCTCAGACAATTGCACGCGCCTGCGGTAAAAATGATTTGCGCAACCTTGAGCCTGAGGATTTGGTTGCATTAACTGTTGAATCTGCCGCGATGGCACAAGTGCCATTGTCAGGAACGAACTGGATACCCGGGCAGGGTTACTAGAACCAATTGGGAGGGAAATATGGTCAAGGATCTCGCTAAATTCGCCAAGGACAAGGGCGTAAAGTATTTCATGATTTCATTTACGGACTTGTTTGGCGGCCAGCGTGCCAAACTGGTGCCTGCTGCGGCAATTGCTGATATGCAGGTTGAAGGCGCCGGATTTGCCGGATTTGCGACGTGGCTCGACATGACACCAGCGCATCCCGACATGTTGGCAGTGCCTGATCCCGTCAGTGTGATCCAACTTCCGTGGAAACCGGAAGTGGCCTGGGTGGCAGGAGATTGTGTTATGGAAGACCAGTCGGTTGACCAAGCACCACGTAATACGCTTAAACGGTTGATAGCCGATGCCTCTGCTGAGGGAATGCGCGTGAAGACGGGCATAGAAGCAGAATTCTTCCTGACAAATACGGATGGCACGGAGATTTCTGATCCACAAGATACCGCAGAGAAACCCTGCTATGACCAACAGGCGGTAATGCGCCGTTATGATGTAATTGCTGAAATATGTGATTACATGTTGGATCTTGGTTGGGGACCATACCAAAATGATCATGAAGATGCGAACGGGCAGTTCGAAATGAATTTCGAGTACGATGATTGCCTAGCAACTGCTGACAAGCATTCCTTCTTCAAATTTATGGTCAAATCAATTGCGGAAAAGCACGGGCTTCGGGCAACTTTTATGCCTAAACCATTTGAAGGGCTGACCGGAAACGGATGCCACGCCCATATCTCTGTATGGGACAAGAAGGGCAAGAAGAACATTTTTGCCGATGACGGTATGGAACTTGGGCTTTCTGAGCAGGGGCGGAATTTCCTTGGCGGAATCATGAAACACGCAACCGGTATGTGTGCGATAACCAATCCTACGGTCAACTCCTACAAGCGGATAAATGCACCGGTTACTTCTTCAGGTGCGACATGGGCGCCGAACACAGTGACATGGACCTCAAACAACCGTACCCATATGGTGCGTGTACCGGGGCCGGGGCGATTTGAATTGCGATTGCCCGACGGTGCGACAAATCCATATCTGCTTCAGGCTGTTATTATTGCGGCAGGTCTTTCAGGTATCAGGTCCAAGGCTGATCCCGGAAAGCGTTGGGATATCAACATGTACACTGAAGGACACAAGGCCCGGGGTGCCCAGAAACTTCCACTCAATCTTCTCGATGCTTTGCGCACTTTTGACAAGGATAGGCTACTCAAGGCAGCTCTTGGTGAAGAAATGTCAGCAGCTTTTCTGAAGCTCAAGCATAGTGAGTGGAACTCTTATGTCTCCCATTTCTCGGATTGGGAACGAGCCAATACGCTGGATGTGTAGTCAGGATTTTTTTGAATCTTGATTGCCGCTCCGGATCTCGAGTGGAACGGATGACCTGATGTTCAAGTCCCTTTGTGGGAATGGTATTTCGATTCCGTGTTCCTGGAAGCGCTTCCAGACCTCAAGGTAAACTATGCTCGATACATTGGCCACGCCACCTTCCGGATCATTGATCCAGAAGCGCAATTCCAGGTCGACCGAGGAATCGCCGAACCCCTTGACGAGGCAAACAGGTTTCGGAACCTTGAGTACTCGGGGAATATCCTGGGGAGCTTCCAGGCAAAGCTCAATCGCTTTTTCTACATCGGTGTCATAGGAGATTCCGATAGGAAGCTTGCGCCTGACCGATTTGTTCGTATGTGTCCAGTTGGTGACTGGAGTGTCTATAAAGGTTTCATTTGGTATTAGGGTTTCAGTACCATCTCTGGTGCGTACAGATGTATACCGGGCTCCCAAATGCTGAACCCAGCCATAAGTTGACCCTGATACTGTTTCGATTTCGATGACATCACCTGGTTTGATGGATTTATCAAGCAGTAGGATAATTCCTGATATGAAGTTGGATACAATCTTCTGAAGTCCAAGACCGATTCCGATTCCGACCGCACCTGAAAAAACAGCCAATGCAGTGAAATCTATTCCGACCGCACCGAGGGAAACCAGGATAGCAATCAGGAGAAAGCAAAACCGTAGTACCTTTGACAGCAGCACTTTCACGGAGGGTGAGAGGTCGTCGTTTTTCGAAATTGCATTGCCAAGAAATTGCGATGCCATGCTGGCCAGCCAGATAAGCAGCGCCAGAAGGAGACCACTCTTCAATAGAGACAACAGGGAAACTCTGGCCGTACCTAGATTTATCGCAATACCGTCAAGTGCCGCCTGTGTCTCAGGTAGCAATCCGAGAATGTACAAGGCGGCGAGCGTCCATGCAGCAGCAGCAATTATTCGCGAAATAAAGCGATTTCTAATTAACCGCGACAAAACCGAAATTATAAACCAGGTTGTCGCGAGTCCCGCGAGGACACGGATCAGATAGCTGTTGCTGGGCCAGGTTACGTAGCGCAGGATTGCGTAGGATATCCAAAGCTGCGCTGAAACGAGAAACCAGAAAATCCGGCGATGAAGAATAACCAGAAATTTCAGAAGATTTCTTTGGCCTTCTATGCGGCGAAGACGTTCATTGATAGTTTCGTGACAAATCCGGGAAATAATATGGGAGACCAGCAAGACGCCCAACAAGATAGCGATTTGGATTAGGGTCCAGTGGCTGAAAATATTGCCTGAGGAAAAACCGATGCTGGAAAGGAAATCCATCACAGCCTTGTATTGAGGCGAATTGTAAATTAATTCCAGGTCCAAGGCCGAAAGGTATCCCGTATTCGATGGTTGCAAATCAGGGTTTCTTCCCCTGTATCTAACATCATTGTGCGAATATTGAAAACTGCATTAGCCGACGAAACAAGCAGGTTGTTTCAGGTCAGTTTTCTGCCAGCCACTCTTCAATGACACCAACCTGCTCATCATCACGGAGGGTAGGTGTATGGCCGGTATCATCAAACTCCACAAGCGTGGTCGCAGGCCCGCATTCAAGCATCTTGCGGGCAGTTTCCTCTGAAAGAAAGCTTGAGTTCTTGCCTCGCAATACCAGTACGGGACACGAAATTTTTTCCCATGTCTCCCACATGTCCACGTTAAAATACGAAATGGAATCGCGAAACGCATCTCCGACCCGCGGATCAACTTTCATTTTGAAAGTCCCATGTTCCGTTCTCTTGCAGGAATATTTTGCCATGTGTTCCCAATCCATATCGGACATTGGTGCAAATTCGCGATAAATTTCCCTGAGATAGTTTTCGACATCTTTTACGGAATCGAATTCATCTGAACGCCCGATATATTCCGCGATGGACAATAGTGCATCTCTCGATACTTCAGGACCAATGTCATTGATGATCAAGCGCTTGATCGGTGCCTGGGCGACAGAAGCCAATACCATTCCGATGATGCCACCCATTGAGGTGCCAACCCAGTTCACTTCTGTAACACCCAGTCGGGCGATCAGGGTGTTCATGTCTGAATTGTACTGCAGGTAATTATAGGCTTCGTCACTAAGCAGATGGTCGCTATCTCCGCGTCCTACCACGTCTGGGCAAACAATGCGGTACCGGTCACAGAGTTTCCCGGCAAGATAGTCGAAATCCCGGGCATTGCGTGTGAGGCCGTGTACGCAAAACAGTGTATCTTGTTGGTGAAACTTGTCGACATCTCCCCATTCCAGATAATTGACCCTGTGGAAGCCGTGAAATCCAAGGCCCAGAAAATAATGTTTTGAATAGGATTTGGCTGGCTTCTTGTGGCGGTGTGGCATGACTCGAAACTGATGGCTACTTCAGGGATTTCAGACGCTTTTGCAAGGCGTCAATTTCATTCTGAATTTCTGCTAGTTCGCCCTCTCTGTCATCACTCTTCCGGTTTGTTTCCACTGGTTTTGTGTCGTTTTTTCCGGAAACTGGCAATCCACTCATGCTCTGAAATAATTCAAAAGTCCGATTGAAGATATCCATATTCTGTTGTGCAACGTTTTCAGTATATCGCGCCATCGCTTGTGAATTGAAACTAAGCATGTCCTCAAACGTTTCTTTCATCCGGTCCCGTTCTGAGGCAAATACTTTCATCGATTCACGCAAATATTCCGGTACCATCTTCCCGTAGGCATCATCATACATCAAAATCAGTTGTTTCTGGACATCAAGGGGGAAATGGAAGTTTGCCTGGCCGGTTTCCCGTTCGTAGATGATTTGGTTCAGGATGCTCCGGGTAAGATCGTTTCCGGTCTTCGCATCTTCAATTTTGAAGGGTTCACCGGATTTGACTAAATTAACAATATCATCAAGCACAATGTAGGAACTGGTAGCGGTATTATACAGTCTGCGGTTCGGATATTTCTTGATGAGAATGAGCTTTTGAGATGGTTCCTCACCGGGTTCCGTCATTCCATTTTCAACCATTTTTACAGCTCATCATTGTTGCAGTGCAGCATGGATAAGCGATCATATCGAATTTGGCAAATAAAAACAGAAACCGCCGGCCTCGGAGAAGCCGACGGTGTCAATTCTGGTTACTTTGTCTTGGGAGGAGGAATTAAGACTTAAACGTTACCAGAAAAACTTTTTGAATAGGCTTGACGACCGGCTTCGCCGGTTTCTTTCATTATTTTGCTGGCAAGCTCGGAATAGCCTTTGGCTTGTTCTGAGAAGCGCTCGGTTGCTGAAGCAACATTTGATGTAGCAACTTTGTAAAAATCTGGCAGATCGGCAGTTTTGTTAAGTGCTTTCACGCCGTCAAAAGCTGCAGCAACATTGGAAACATAATTATCGTAAGCTTTTTTTGCGAGTGTTTCGCTGCCTTTGAATACAGCTGCATTGAACTCGATTACGCCTTCAACAAGCTTTTCTGAGTTTGCAATGTGCTTTGTCAGATATTCTTTGGATTGTTCCAGTGTTTCTACGCCATCAATTTTCTTAGTCATGATCTGATCCTTGATCTGTGCGGTTCGGGAAATTCCGCTGTTTTGAATTCCCGGTTGTTACATCGTGCATATAACAACAAGAATTGTGCATTGCAACAAAAAAATTGTGCAATGCACAAATTCTGACATATTATGTTTGTTTGCAGGTCACATTGTTGTCTCAGATATGCGTTAGCGGCAGGCCACAGTTGCATAGAACTGTGTTGTTAAATTTTGACAGGCATGGTTTTGAACACTTGTTCCGGGCTTTCATTAGGCAAGGAACAGATTTTGTGTGAAGATGATATCTCAGCTACGGAAACATGGAGCTCCATTGTGAAAAGCAAGAATAAGACAACCGCTGCCCATCTACTTGTCAAATGTCTGGAAAATGAGGGTGTTGAATACATTTTCGGAATTCCGGGAGAGGAAAATATTGCGGTAATGGATGCCCTTCTGGACAGTTCAATCGAATTCATCGTTACTCGCCATGAACAAGGCGCAGCCTTTATGGCCGATGTTTACGGTCGCTTGACAGGCAAAGCTGGTGTTTGCATGTCGACTTTGGGTCCCGGAGCTACGAACATGGTAACCGGAGTGGCGGATGCCAACATGGATCGTGCTCCTGTTGTAGCGATCGCGGGGCAGGGTGCGACTACTCGCATGCACAAGGAAAGCCATCAAATTCTGGATTTGGTAAACCTCTTCGCACCAATTACCAAATACAGCACTCAAATCCGCGAGCCTGAAATTGTACCAGAAATCGTTCGCAAGGCTTTCAAGTTCGCTCAGGCCGAGAAACCGGGTGCGGCATTTATTGATTTTCCAGAAAATGTTGCGGACATGGAAGTTGGCAGCGCGGTTCCCCTAAAAGTGCAATATCCTGTCCTGCCAGAGGCAGCCCGGGGAAAATGCAAGCAGGTAGCGGAGAGAATTTACGAGTGTGAAAATCCGGTCATTATTGCTGGCAACGGTATTATCCGTCACAACGCAAGCGACGCGCTGGTGGAATTCGCCGAGACAATCAATGCTCCGGTTGCAACAACATTCATGGCCAAGGGTGTGATGCCATCCTCGCACCCGTTGAGCATTGGAACCGTGGGAATGAAGGCGCATGATTTGGTTGCATTCGGGATTGATGAGGCGGACCTGGTTTTATGTATTGGCTATGATCTGGTTGAATATGATCCGGCTCACTGGAACCCAAATCACGACAAGCGGATCATCCATATCGATGGTTCACCGGCTGAAGTAGATACCAACTACATCGTTGAAGCGGGTGTGATTGGAGACATAAAAGATGCAATGGGCAGGATAGCAGCCCGGTGTGAGTGCGATCCAAGCAAACCCATGAAGAAGCTGCGCCAGAAAATCGTAACAGAACTGAACGCACATGAGGATGACAACAGCTATCCGGTGAAGCCACAAAAAATAATTTGCGACATCCGTAAGGTATTAAACCCGGAAGACGTCGTTATTTCTGATGTTGGCGCTCACAAGATGTGGATGGCCCGTATGTTCCAGGCAGAAAGGCCGAATACCTGTATTATTTCCAACGGATTTGCATCAATGGGCATAGCACTTCCTGGTGCAATTGCGGCCAAACTGACCTATCCGGAACGCAATATTCTTGCGGTTTGCGGAGATGGTGGTTTCATGATGAACAACCAGGAGATCGAAACCGCAGTAAGGCTAGGCCTCAACATTACGGTTCTGATGTTCAACGACAACAAGCTGGGGCTAATTGAATGGCACCAGCTGCGAGAATATGGCCGCAAGAGCAATATTGATGTGGGTAATCCGGATTTTGTAAATTTTGCAAAGAGTTTTGGTGCAAGCGGTTACAAGATCGAGCGGACAGAAGATCTGGAATCGACGCTGCGCACTGCAATGAATGACGGCGGTGTATCGCTGATCGATTGCCCGGTCGATTATTCCGAAAACATGAAATTGACTCAGCGTCTTCGGGAAATGAAGACACTTTAGAATAAATTATTTTAACAATTACAGTAGCATAGAGAGGAATCATGCACGCATTTCAATTCCAAACCACCAAATCCATCATCAGTGAAGTAGGCAGCACCGCCAAGATCGGCGGTATCATGTCCGATATGGGTTGCAAGAAGGTGGCATTTGTAACCGACAAAATCATTCTTGAACTGGGTCTTGCAAAGGCGGCTCTTGACGGGCTGAAGGATGCCGGAGTTGATGTTCATATTATTGACGATGTAGTAGCTGATCCGCCGGAGGAAATGATCCTCAAGGCGGTTGACGAGGCGAAAGGTGCGGGCGTTGACGGGGTTGTGTCTGTCGGTGGCGGTTCTTCAATGGACACTGCAAAACTGATTGCAATCCTGGTTAGTTCAGACCAGCCAATTGATGAGATGTATGGTGTTGGTCTGGTCAAAGATGGCAGACTTCCAATGGTCCTTGCTCCCACAACAGCGGGAACCGGTTCCGAAGTCACTCCTATATCTATTGTGACAACAGGTTCGAATGAGAAAAAGGGTGTTGTTTCGCACGTTCTATTGCCTGACTGGGCAATTCTTGATGCAGAGTTAACAGTTGGCCTTCCAGCACATGTGACAGCGGCAACAGGCATCGATGCAATGGTCCACGCGATCGAGGCTTACACTTCAAAACACAAGAAGAATATCGTTTCAGACACACTGGCCAGGCAGGCACTCGACCTACTCGGAAACTCAATTTATACAGCTTGCAACACGCCTGCAGATCGCGAAGCACGATCAAACATGTTGCTTGGCTCGATGCTGGCTGGAATGGCATTTGCCAATGCACCGGTGGCAGCAGTTCATGCGCTTGCCTATCCTCTGGGTGGGCATTTCCATGTGCCGCATGGTCTCTCCAATGCGCTGGTTCTGCCTTATGTGCTTGATTTCAACATGACCGATGCATCTTCATTATATGCAGAACTTGCTCCGATTATTTTCCGCGACACTGCAGGAAAGTCCGAGAAGTCAGCCTGCGATGACATGGTTGAAGGTTTCAAGAAAATGGGACCGGAATTAGGTATGCAAAGCAAATTGTCAGAAGTGGGTGTAAATCATAATCATCTGCCCATGCTTGCCGAAGATGCAATGAAACAACAGCGCTTGTTGGTCAATAATCCAAGGGAAATGACCTATGAGGCTGCCCTTGACATCTATACGCAAGCCCTTTGACATTACTGAAAGAAACTGAAGTGAGAAAAATATCGTGAGTAACAAGGAACAGGGATTGGATGCGATCATGGACATCTGGCAGCAGGGTCAGGATGCCTTCATGAAAGCCCAGGCGGAAGTGGCAGAGCAATTCAAAAACTCTTTAACTGGAGCTGCTGCGTCCCAGTCTGGGCACACAACTGACCCAATGGCAGCTTGGCAGTCTTTTATTAAGTCCTGGGCACCGAGTTGGGATATGGGAGTGGAAAGGGCTACGCAAAACCCGTTTGGAGCGGATTTCAAGCAAGGTCCGGATGCCTTCTTTTCACTTCTCGAACCGCAGAAATGGACTCAGTTTGCACCGGAACAATTACGGGTAATGCTGGATTCTATTGCCCGCGGACCGCAATTTGCCGATTTGATGATGCCACAACAAAAAGCAGCCGAAGCTTGGAGGGAGTCTTTTGATTATCAAAATGCCGCTTCTGACATGTCAAAGGTTATGCAGGATGCCTGGACTGTTGCCTATAAGAAATACAGTGAGAAATTTTCCCTGGAAGATTTGAAGTCCGGTGATGTCAATGAAGCGCTCGATGAGTGGTTGAAATCTGCAAACGAGGCACTTCTGGAAGCCCAGGGTAGCAGCACATTTCTTGACGCGCAGAAACGCATGATCCGGGCATCCACCGAAATTCGTGCGCGTCAACGGGATATGGCGGAAGATTGGAGTGAGGTTTGGCAAATTCCAACGCGGACGGAAGTAGATGATTTGACACTTATCGTGCATCAGCTCCGCCGGGAGTTGAGAGAATTGAAACGGGAATTGGCCAGACTTAAGGGAGATTTGGCCTGATGCCGACGAAAAGCAGCAGTGACGGTCAAAATCTCGCTGAAAGCCAAGCCGCCATGGAGGCGTGGTCTTTGGCAATGCATCAGATAATGGAGACTGGAGCAAAAGCTCTGAAATCGGGCGGCACACTTACGCAGATCAGTAATGAGGACGTTCAGATTGCTGAAAGCGCAGTCGAAACAGTTTTTGAAATGGACAAGGTTCGGCTGTTTCGTTACCAGCCGATCACAAAGCCTAAGAAGGAACTTCCACCGGTTGTAATCTGCTATGGACTGTTCGGACGTCAGAGCATGATCGATCTTCAGGAAGATCGATCCCTGGTTCGGAATATGCTCGCCTCTGGCATTGATGTCTATGTTGTAGACTGGGGAAATCCGACTAGAGCTGACCAGTTCCTGAATATTGATGACTATGTTGATGGATATTTGAGTTCCTGTGTCGAGCATGTTGTGGCGCGCAACAACGGAAAACCCATTTGTCTTTTCGGAATTTGCGAGGGTGGAACGTTCGCAGCAATTTTGGCGGCGTTGCGTCCAGAACTTATTTCCGGGATGGCTCTCGCCATCACACCGATAGATTTTCATGGTGACAAAGAAAATTTCTGGCTTGGTGAGGGGTTTTTGAACTCCTGGATCGGAAATCTTTCAGAAGATGATGTTGAATTGCTGATAGAGACCTATGGTATGTTGCCCGGTCCCATGACCGGTGCCATTTTTTCTTCCCTGACACCGATCAACAGCCTGACCAAGTACAATCTTGGCCTTGCAAAAATGGATGGAAACCGGGATGCCCTGCTGAATTTTCTTCGCATGGAAAAATGGATCGCCGACCGGCCGGACCATCCCGGTGGTCTGGCGAAGCAATGGTTGAATGATCTATACCGCGAAAACAGGCTGGTGGATGGCAAATTCGAAGTCGCTGGTGAATTCGTAGATCTGTCCAGGATCAACTGCCCGGTGCTAAACATCTACGCTCTTCAGGATCACATTGTCCCCGTAAGTTGCTCCAAGGCATTGGGAAAATTTCTACCCGAAAAACACTACGAAGAAATTGGATTCCCGGGCGGCCACGTAGGTGTATTTGTCAGCGGCAAGGCACAGGGTGTCGTCGCCGGAGGATTTATAGAATGGCTGGAACGGAGCCAGGGCAAGACCAAGGGCAAGAAATCCAAATCTCGCAAGAAGTCCGGCCAAGCATAAGCCGAAACAAAAATGGGAAGTGAATTGAATGGTGGATAAAGTCGTTTCGCTTGAAGATGCTGTCGCAACCATCGCTGACGGGGATACGGTATGTGTTGCAGGCTTTGTCGGAATTGGAACGCCTGAGTGCCTGTTACGGGGGATTGAAGACCGCTTTCTCGCACATGCCGCTCCCAAGGATATTTCGCTCCTCTTTGCAGCAGCACCCGGCGATGGCAAAGACCGCGGTCTTAATCGTCTAGCGCACAAAGGTCTGGTGAAAAGAGCGATTGGCGGACATTGGTCCCTGGTGCCGAAACTCGGCGCATTGGCCATGAAAGAGGATATCGAAGCCTACAACCTTCCACTTGGCTGCATCTCCCAGCTTTATCGCGATATTGCGGCCGGAAAACCGGGCATGTTTTCAAAAGTTGGCCTGCATACATTTGTAGATCCCAGGCAATCCGGCGGCGCCATCAACTCCCGTACTACAAAGGCGTTGGTTGAAGTGCAGGAGATACAAGGGGAAGAATGGCTTTTCTATCACTCCATTCCGGTTAATGTCGCACTTATTCGTGGAACGACAGCTGATCCGTTCGGCAATATTACGATGGAACGCGAGGCGCTTACGCTAGACATGTTGCCAATCGCAATGGCTGCAAAAAACTCAGGAGGGCTTGTAATTGCGCAGGTCGAACGGGTCGCAGCTCCAGGATCCCTGATGCCCAAGGAAGTGGTGGTTCCCGGCAATCTGGTTGATTGTGTAGTCCTGTCTGATCCAGATGAACATCTGCAGACTTATCAGACACCTTACAGTCACGGATTTTCCGGCCGAATGAAAGCGGTCGTTGATACCCTGGCGCCAATGGAACTCACGGAGCGCAAAGTTATTGCTCGTCGTGCCACGATGGAACTTCCGGTAAACGGTGTCGTCAACCTCGGGATTGGAATGCCGGAAGGCGTGGGATCTGTTGCAAATGAAGAAAACATCATTGACTGTATCACCTTGACCACTGAAGCAGGGGTTCACGGGGGTGTGCCGCAGTCCGGACTGGATTTTGGAGCAGCTGTAAACGCAAATGCGATCATCCAGACCAACCAGCAGTTCGATTTCTATGATGGCGGGGGACTGGATTTGGCATGCCTCGGCATGGCCGAAACGGACCAGTACGGAAACGTGAATGTTAGCCGGTTCAAGGACCGGTTTGCAGGAGCAGGGGGTTTTATCAACATTTCCCAAAATGCCCGAAAGGTCTTGTTTGTAGGCACCTTTACTGCCGGAGGGTTGAAGGTAAAGGCAGCGGAAGGAAAGTTGGAAATTTTGCAGGAAGGAAAGAATTGCAAGTTTACCGGGGATGTCGAGCAGATAACGTTCAACGGCGGATTTGCTGCAAAACAGGGAAAGGAAGTTCTCTACATTACCGAGCGATGTGTGTTTGCCCTGACTCCGGAAGGATTGGAGCTAGTGGAAGTGGCGCCAGGCATTGATGTCCAGGAGCAGATAATCGGGCAAATGGATTTTCAACCGATCATGAACCAGCCAACGGAAATGGACCCCCGAATTTTCATGGATAGAACGCTGAAACTCAGAAAAGAGATGCTGGAGATTCCGGTAAATCAGAGGTTGGTGCATGACGAGGCTTCAAATATCGTCTACGCCAACATGAGCGGACTTGATGTATCCACAAAAGACGAGCTTGCTGAACTGGACGATGAATTAAATCGGTTTTTCACCAAACTTGGAAGAAAAGTGAACATTGTCGCCAACTATGACGGCATTTCGATTGCACCGCAATTGTCAGCCAAATTCATGAACCTTTTGGGTCAGCTTGAATATGACTACTACCTGACTTCCACGCATTACACGACCAGCGCGTTTATGCGTCAGAAACTGGGGCATGATTTCAAAAACAGATCAATTAGTCCTCATATCTTCGAAAGTCGCGAAGAAGCAGCAAAATATCTTCGTTCGGAAACCAGCGAGTAACCGCTTGATGTCGCGCGTCGCGAATGGGCATTGTTTACTGGCTCATGTTGCGCCAGATTGGCACCAAGATTTTCATGCAAACGGGAGGGAAATGCATGTCGGGTCCACGCCAAATTGCCTTTGATGATCTTGAGTTTGCTCCGCGTTTTGAATATGGACATATGGCGCAAGCTGTTGAAGTAACAGGCACTTCCGACATGACTGAACTGGGAACAGGGTTTGCGCGGATGTTGGATGCTGAAATTCCCTGGACGGTGAAATACGACGAAACAATCCTTGTTATTGAAGGAGAGTTTACCGTGGAAACAGAAAGCGGAACATTCACTGCAGTTCCCAAAGATTGCATCTGGTTGCCAAAAGGAACAGAGCTTACCTATCGTGCTGAAAATGCGCTCGTCTTTTATGCAATTCACCCCGCGAACTGGGCGGAGTAACTGTAGATGAAGATCAAGCGCCTTCCGAAAGATGATGTCACAAACGGCTGGAGCGCTATTCTTCGCGATCGTGATCCCAGCCAACCACCGGAAGGTGACAAATACGCTGACTGGATTGTACTGGGCGGAGGATATGCCGGATTGGCAGCAGCCAGAAGGCTGGCTGAAAACTGCCCCGATGACAGGATCGTGCTGGTCGATGCCGGATGTGCTGGTGAAAATGCTTCCGGCAGAAATTCAGGATTTGCGATCGATCTACCCCATAATGTGGGATCATCTCTCGATGAACTGGAGGGGTCTCACCGCTTCATGCGTCTTGCACGTTTTGCCATTGATCACCTGCAAACTCTGGTGGAGCAAAATCAAATCGATTGCGATTGGTCCAAGGATGGAAAGTATCATGCTGCAGTCTCGCCGCGCGGTGTTAATGAGGTGCTGAAGCCGTTTGCCCGGGAACTGGACGCATTGGGTGAGCCGTTTGAATGGGTAAAGAAGCCGGAATTGGTCGAAAAGTTGGGAACAGAGCATTTTACGGCGGCATTATATACACCCGGTGGCGCACTCATGAATCCAGCCGGATTAACTCGTGGTTTGGCAGATTCATTGCCTGGCAATGTTGAAGTTCATGAAAACTCTCCGGTTACCGAGGCGGTTCTGGAAAATGGCGTCCATCTTACGACAGATAGCGGATCAATCCGCGCTCCAAAAATGATTCTGGCCGCAAACGGCTTTTCTGAACAGTTTGGATTTTTTCAACGAAAGTTTTTCCACCTGTCTGCGCAAGCCAGTTTGACACGGCAACTAACCGAAAAAGAACAAAAATCCTATGGGGTTGAAAAGCCCTGGGGATTAACGCCTGCCAATGCGTTTGCCGGGATTACAATGCGTTACACCAATGATCGGCGAATTCTGATCAGGCAAGGCCTCGACTACTGTCCGTCACAACGCGTGTCGGAAGAAGAGCGGCAAGCAGCGCAACGTCGGCACAAGAAACTGTTTGATCAGCGATTCCCGATGTTGCCGGATGTTGAAATGGAACATACCTGGACCGGGTTTGTCTGTCTTTCAAGAAACAGTGCTCCGGGATTTGGAAAAATAGCACCGAATGTATGGTCGGCAGTCTGCCAGAATGCTGTTGGCGTAACCAAGGGCACTTTCGGTGGAATACTGGCGGCTGATATGGCGACCGGACGGGACAATCCACTTATTGACGACATGCTTTCGTTAGGCGAGCCGGTCACGCTGCCTCCGCGGCCATTTCTGGATGTCGGAATTCGTGCCCGGTTCAAGTGGGAACTTTGGTCAAACCGACATGAATCCTGACGACACCAGTGAAATCAAACGCTGCAAGAAATTGGCTGAAACGCTGGAACTGCCCTCTCGAAAACATGTGCCGGGAAAAAATAAACGTCCTCCAGAAGGATTTATGGACCATGTGGTTTGCCAGTCTCATGCAGTAACCGTCAGTGAGACAGCAGATACCAACTTGGGGTGGTTATACGGATTACGGCTTTTGAAAAACGGTTTTTACTGGGAAGCTCATGAAGTGCTGGAGGCTATCTGGATGCGCGCCGCGCCGAACAGCCGCGAAAGAAAATTGTTGCAAGCGATAATTCACATTGCAAATTCAGCAATCAAAATCAGAATGGGTAGGCCGAAAGCCGCTTTGCGGTTACGCACCCTGGCTGATGAATGCATTGCCCAAGCTTTTAAAAATCAAAAAGAGCGCTCAGTAATGCAAATTCGACTCAATGACGTCATAGCAATGACGGAATCACATTTGCAGAAGGAAACTTGAAACGATACAAATTGGTTCAATCCATTAGTTTCATTTCCGGAATCTATGCCAACATCGCTAAAAACACAGGTCGCAATAATAGGTGCCGGGCCAGCCGGGTTGCTTCTTTCTCATCTCCTTCACAGGTTTGGGATAGATTCCATTATCATAGAACGCCAAACACGTGGGCATGTCGAAGGCCGTATCCGAGCAGGTGTGCTTGAATGGGGTTCAGTTGAGGTCCTGAGGGAGGCAGGGATTTCCGGTCGGATGGATTCAGAGGGGTTGATTCATGACGGTTTTGAACTCGCATTTCATGGCAACCGTCACCGGATTGACTTGAAAGGTCTCGTTGGCAAAAGCGTAATGGTTTATGGTCAGACAGAACTGACCAAAGATTTAATGAGCCAGCGCCATACGGATGGCGGTCGGATTCTGTTTCAGGTTGAGAATGTTGAAATCGAAAACCTGCTGGATCAAAATCCGGTTCTCCGGTTTTCCTGCGATAACCAGAACCAACGGATCGATGCCAATTATATCGTTGGTTGTGATGGATTTCATGGTGTTTCCCGTAAATCGATCCCTGATAAAATTCTGAAAACCTATGAACGGGTTTATCCCTTCGGCTGGCTGGGTTTGCTGACAGACAGACCACCGGTTGCCGACGAAATTGTATATGCCAATCATGAACGTGGATTTGCACTTTGCTCCCTGCGCTCAAAATCTCGAAGCCGTTACTACATTCAGTGTGCCGCAGATGATCATGTTGAAAAATGGTCAGATGAATCCTTTTGGAAAGAGTTCAGGCGGCGGATTGGAAAGGACCTGAGTTCTGATCTCAAAACGGGCCCGTCAATTGAGAAAAGCATAGCGCCATTGCGGTCGTTTGTGGCGGAGCCAATGCGGTACAGAAATTTGTTTCTAGCCGGCGATGCTGCACACATTGTTCCTCCAACTGGGGCCAAGGGGTTGAATTTAGCCATTTCCGATGTCGCAGTCCTTGCCGCCGCATTTGAAGAATTTTACCGGAAGGGAAACAAGGATTGTCTCGAAAAATACTCGGAAACCTGTTTGCGCCGTATATGGAAAGCAGAACGGTTTTCCTGGTATCTCTCCAAACTTATGCATCAGTTCCCTGACGGCGATCCGTTCGAGAAAAAGATGCAATGGGCTGAATTTGAATATATCATGCAATCAAAGTCGGCTTCGAAAGCAATTGCGGAAAATTATGTCGGCTTACCAATTGAATTTTGAACACCCAATTTGGAATGCCCATGAGTAAAACAACAGAATATTCCGTAACCGGTGAAAAAACCCGGAGGGAAGTTCTTGGAGACGACCATGTCAATCGGGCTAATGAAAATACAACGGAGTTCAATTCCCGGTTTCAAAATCTGATTACAGATGCCGCCTGGGGTGGGGTATGGTCGGATCCAACGCTTACCAAGCGGGAACGATCGATGATTACAATTGCTCTTCTCGCTGCCCTGGGACATGACAACGAATTGGCAATGCACGTTCGGGCAACTAAAAATACCGGCGCGTCCGAAGATGATGTTCGTGAGGCATTGATGCATGTTGCCATTTATGCCGGAGTACCCGCTGCAAACCACGCAATCAAAATTGCCGAAAGCGTTTATTCCGAAATACAAGAGCCGGGAAAATGACCGGTGACAGTTATTTCAGACCACGGGACCGAACTTGGCATCCTGTTTCGCACACACCGGAATACAAGTCTTCTGTCCTGCGATCGCCGCAAAGGCCACTGGTTTACTTTCCTTCAACTTCAAGCGAATTGTCAGGCCCGGTATTTGGACATGAGCTGATCGGGGAACTGGACAATGATCTGATCCGCAATTTTGCGAAAAACGGCAAAATGCCTATCGGTCCACGCATCATCATTCATGGCAAGGTTCTGGACGAATTTGGAAAACCGGTTCCCAATACTCTGGTGGAAATTTGGCAAGCCAACGCTTCCGGCCGGTATCGTCACAAGAAAGATGGTTATCTTGCCCCGCTGGATCCGAATTTCGGGGGATGTGGCAGGACATTGACTTCTGATGACGGCTCTTATGAATTTACCACGATTCAGCCCGGGGCATATCCTTGGCCGAACCACGAAAATGCCTGGCGGCCCATGCATGTGCATTTTTCTGTTTTTGGACCCTCATTTGCACAACGCTTGATTACTCAAATGTATTTTGAGGGAGACCCGCTGATCCCCTTGTGCCCCATTGTCAATACAATCCCCGATCAACGCGCAGTTGATCAGCTTGTGGCCCGTTTGGATTTGGACAAGGCTGTCAGCATGGACTGTCTTGCGTACCATTTTGATGTTGTTTTGCGCGGTAAATACTCAACACTCTTCGAAAACAAGATGGAGGGAAACTGATATGGCTGGTAAAAAACAGCTCAACGAAAGTCCCTCCCAGACTGCCGGCCCCTATGTACATATTGGTTGTATTCCGGCTTACGCTGGTATCGAAGGGGTGTACAAGCAGGACATTTGGGGGAATTCACCGGTTGATCAAGCCGGAACAACGCTGAAAGTCAGAATATTTGACGGAGACGGCGCTCCTGTCACAGATGCTTTAATTGAAATCTGGATCGCCGGTTTGAAGTTTTGGGCAAGATCCGCATTTGATGAAGACTCATTGTCCTACCCTTTTCAAATTCCAAAAACAAACAGCTGGGCTGGCCAAACAAGTGATGATGCAATTCCCTTTATTTCTGTCTGGATAGTTGCCAGGGGAGTTAATATTGGACTTCACACACGTATCTATTTCCCTGACATGGAAAATGATGTTGATAAGGTGCTTAATCAGGTTGAGGAAACACGCCGCGGATCATTGATCGCTAATGAATCTAATGATGGCTATACCTTCGATATTTATCTTCAAGGCGAACGGGAAACCGTCTTCTTTGACATTTAGGAATAATTCGATCCATGTCATTTACACCCTATAACGCGCCTCTTCTCTCCAGTCTTTTGGGGGACGTTGAGATTGCAGCTAATTTTTCTGTAAAGTCAGACATTGACGCCATGTTGAAATTTGAAGCAGCGCTGGCGAGAGCTCAATCCGAGTTCGGGTTGATCCCTGAAGAACACATTCAGATCATAGAACAGACTTGCTTAGAGTTCGAACCGGACATGATGCTGCTGCAATCTGGTGTTGCTCAGGACGGAATGGCTGTCCCGGAGTTAATACGGCAGTTGCGGTTGGCTTGTGGAGATGAGGTTTCGCCAAGTTTGCACTTCGGTTCAACCAGTCAGGATGTGGTGGATACCAGCCTGGCATTGAGGTTGGTTGCCGTGAATAACCTGTTGAATCAACGCTTAACGCAAATATTGGAAGCTATTGAAATAATTGATAAAAATTTTGGTGATAAGGTGCTTTTGGCACGAACGCGCATGCAAGCAGCGCTCCCGGTTACCGTGACTCATAGACTGGAACAATGGCATAATCCTCTGGAAGATCTTGCCGCCAATTATGAAAAGATAGCGGACAGCATACATGTGGTTCAATTGGGCGGACCGGTAGGCACGCTGGCGAAAATGAATGGCAAGGGACCGGAGATCAGGGTGCGGCTGGCACAACTTCTCGAACTGAACGATCCGGGAGAAATATGGCATACGGACCGCACGCGTTTGGCGACTTATTGCAATTGGCTCGCCGGAATATGCAGCGTGCTTGGAAAAGTTGGCCAGGATATCGTTTTGATGGCGCAAAACGGAATTGATGAATTGTCATTTGAAGGGGCAGGGTCGTCATCTGCAATGGCGCACAAGCAAAACCCTGTCAAAGCAGAGATGCTTGTAACGTTAGCCCGGTTTTCAGCAACACTGGTTTCAGGCATGCATCACAATGCAGTTCATGAACAGGAGCGATCCGGAATCTCCTGGACATACGAATGGCTTGTTGTTCCGCAGTTATGCGTAGTGGCAGGAGCGTCCTTGCGTAATGCAAACCTGCTTTTGAGATCGGTCACCGGGATCGGTGCAAATGAGGGATAGAAGGCTCGCTTGAGCTTTGGTTTTGAACATAGAACATCAAAGATCCAGCGAAAATGCACCTGTATGATTTCGGCGGATTCCGTAGGTAACCAACAGGTGTCAGGAAACCTGTTGGTAGGGACAGGAAGGTCTGATAATGCAGGAAGGCGCAAAACAAATCCGGAACCGCATATGAGCGATAAACATTCACCACCGGTATATATTGATTACCTGAACCGGCTGGATATCGAAGAGCTGAACATCACGGATGATGAAATACTCAATTCGGTCGAAGATTCACTCCGGGCACAGGGACGAGGTGAGACGGAAATTGAACCGCGCACACACATTCGCCCACGAACCGGAATAGAGGGACACTTCAACGTTTTGCGGGGCTGGATCGGCGATGAGATTGATAGCGCCGGTGTAAAAGTCGTCGGTGACTTCGTTCCAAATTACAAACAGGGTAGGCCGTCAGAATATGGTCTGCTGACACTTTTTGATCCGCACATGGGAGCGCCGAAAGCAATAATTGATGCAACCGGCATCACTGAAATGCGGACCGGTGCAATCACAGCGCTTGGAGCGAAATATCTCGGGCCCAAAAATCCGAAAGTGCTGGGTCATATTGGAGCGCGGGGCACCGCCTACTGGAATGTTCGGCTCTTGTGTCACCTGTTTGATTTTGATGAGGTGCGTATTCATTCGCGCAGACCAGAGAGCCGGGAAGCTTTTGCGGCAAAACTTGAAACGGACCTGGACCGGAAAGTAACAATTACTGAGGACTGGCAGTCTTGCCTTGAAGATGCAGATATCATGGTTGAAGCATCAAGGCTTCCCGAACCGAAGCCGCTGTTTAAAACTGAATGGGTCAAGCCCGGATCTCTTGTTGTCCCATATGGAACCATGTCTGCGGTGGAACTGACACTTACCGATATCATGGACAAGGTAGTCATGGATGATTGGGGACAAGCCCATGGTGTTTTTGGTGCGCTAAGAGAACATGTGGACAATGGCAAATTGACAGCCGAAAATCTCCATGCTGAATTGGGGCAAATTGCGGCTGGATTGAAACAAGGCAGAGAAAATGACAGTGAGACCATTTTATTCTGGCATCGCGGATTGTCATTGTCAGATATAGCTCTGGGACATGCCATGCTCAACAAGGCAAAAAATCTGGGTATTGGCCAAAGGCTCCGGTTTTTCTGATGATCAGGATTCGTGACGGGATTGTTGATCTTGATGATTTTTTCCACGCTTCAATGAAGGCCGGAAAACTTGAAGTTGACAGCAACATTTACTCCACACTTGAATTGGCAAGGAAGACCGTCGACCGCCTTGCTTCTGGTAAGGAGCCGGTTTACGGGCTGAATACAGGCCTGGGAGGAAATCTGGGATACAGATTGAAACCAGAAGAAATTCCCGATTTTCAGATGCAGATATTGCGCGGCAGGGCAGTAGCCTGTGGCGATATTTTGTCTGAGGAAATTGGACGGGCGGTGCTGCTTGCGAGGATTGTATCTGCGGCTAAGGGATATAGCGGAATCAGCATTGAAATGTTTGATCATATTTGCTGCATCTATCGTTCGGGTTTGGCTCCGGCCATTCATGAATATGGATCAATTGGGGCGGGCGACCTGACGCAAAATTCTGACATGGCACTTGCCATTATGGGCGAAGGCAGCGTCTGGAAGGATGGAAAAGTAGTTCCGTCCAGAACAGCATTCGAAAGCCTGGGAATTGAATTGCCTGAAATCCAGCCCAAGGATGCCATGGTGCTGATCAATCATTCAGGACTTTCCGTGGCACTTTCAGGCATGGCATTACGGCAGGCTAAAACAGCTCTCCATATGACAAAAGCGTCAGCTGTTCTTTCTTATGAGGGCTATGGAGCAAATCGGGAAATTCTCGCAGAAGAATTGAATCAACTCAGACATTCTCCCATGCAGTCTGAATGTGCTGCTTGGTTTCGCAATATGCTGGAGGGTGCCGAGGATAACCCCAGACGGGTTCAGGAAGCACTTTCTTTCAGGACAATTGCTCCGGCATTCGGCGCTGCAGAAAATTCGATCAGCGACGCAATAGGAATATGGAAAGGTGAGGCCAACGGATCATCCGATAATCCGGCTGTACTAACCAGCGGTGAAATGCGGTCGACCCCCAATTTTCATTCCCCGGCTTTAGCACTTGCTCTTGAAAACGCCTCCATCGCAATAGCTGGTATTGCAGCCGGTAGTGTTCAGCGTATGCAAAAAATGATGGATCCGGATTTGTCCGGATTACCCCGATATCTTTCACCAGTCGGGAAAGGTTCGGCCGGTTTCGTACCGGCTCAGAAAACTGCGGTCGCGTTGTTGTCGGAAATACGGCATTTTGCACTGCCGGTGGCATTAGAACCGGCGCCAGTTAGCGATACTGTGGAAGATGTGGCGCCGCTTACCCCTCAAACTGCCACGAAACTCTCCCATCAATCAAAGCCCATGAAATTGTTGGCTGGGCTGGAAGCTCTCGTAGCCTGTCAGGCCCTTGATCTGCGAAAGCCGGAAAAATGCGGAAATTTGTCACGGAAACTGTGGCCCGAAATTCGCAAGTCAGTTCCCATGTTGAAAATTGATCGCGCTATCGGAAATGATATTGAGTTGGTCGCGGGATGCCTTGAATACAATGTATGAGGTGTGGCGCCAGCATGGACAATCCGACTTAAACGGCTAAAACGTCTCGATACGGACTTCCAAACAGTTAAGAGGGTCAGCATGCTGCCGGAAACAATGCGAACAATTGAAGTCAGCGAGTTCGGAACTGCTGACATGTTGGTTGGCGGCGAACGTCCATTGCCTGTGCCTGGTGACAATCAGGTCCTTGTTCGTACCATCGCATGCGGTGTTAACGGTCCAGACCTTTTGCAACGCAGAGGCCATTATCCACCGCCTCCGGACGCTACCGACTTAATGGGATTGGAAGTGTCCGGCGAGGTCGTCCAAACCGGAAAGGATGTGAAACGCTGGACTGTTGGCGACCGGGTCTGTGCATTAACGCATGGTGGCGCTTATGCTGAGTTCGTTGCAGTCAACGAAGACCATTGCTTGCCGATTCCCAAAGGGGTGGAAGAAGTCGATGCAGCAGGTCTGCCGGAGACTTATTTTACGGTCTGGAGCAATTTCTTTCTTGAAAAACAGATTAATCAGGGAAAACTGTTTTTGGTGCACGGGGGAGCAGGCGGAATTGGGTCCACCGCCATCCAGCTTGGAACCGCATTGGGTCTGAACGTCTTTACGACAGTTTCCAACGATGAAAATACGAAGTTCTGTGAGAGTTTGGGTGCAACACGCGCGATCAACTACCGGAACGACGATTTTGTTGAGATTGTCCGCAGTGCCGGCGGCGCGGATATAATTCTGGATATCGTTGGCGGAGAATACATTGGTCGCAATATCAAGGCGGCCAGTCCGGATGCCACAATCGTCCAGCTTGCCTTCAATCAAGGATCAAGGGTCGAAGTAGATTTGATGCCTGTAATGCTCAAACGTTTGACCTTTACAGGTTCAACTTTGCGCTCAAGGCCACCCGAGTTCAAAGCCAGGATTGCTTCGGATCTTGAAGATAGAGCCTGGCCGTTGTTTGCTTCCGGCAAACTGAAAACATTGACACACACAGTTTTCAGTTTCGATGAAGTTATTGCCGCCCACAAATTGATGGAGGCAAAACAACATCGCGGAAAGATACTGCTGACACCTAACTAATTGGGTCAGTTTCCGGGAATTTTTTCCAGAACGAGTTTTGTTGAAAGTGCCTCCGGTGAAACTTTCATATCGATAATGGCAGGACAGTCAGCAGCACGGGCATCAGCCAGAGCCTGAACAAATTCTGTATCGCTGTTAGCAGTTGCGCCAAATCCTCCGTATGCCCTGGCAACGGCTGCAAAATCAGGATTCACGATTTTCGTGCCACTGGGGCGGCAAGGGTAGTTCCGCTGCTGGTGCATTCTGATAGTTCCATACATACCGTTGTTTGAAACTAGAACAATGATATTGGCCCCGTATTGGCAGGCAGTTCCAAACTCCTGGATACTCATCTGGATACAGCCGTCTCCTGCCAGACAGATGACTTCCCGATCCGGAAAATGGAGTTTAGCGGCAATTGCTGCAGGTAATCCGTACCCCATGCTCCCGGAGGTCGGGGCGAGTTGGGTCGGCCAATTCCTGTAGCAATAATAACGGTGTAACCAGCCTGCATAATTGCCAGCACCGTTTGCAATAATGGCGTTGTCTGGAAGTGTTGTTTTCAGATGGGATATTACGTTCTCCATCTTCAAGTCACCCGGTGTTTCTTCAGGTTTCTGCCATGCCTCGTAGGCATTTCGAGTCGCCAGAACATCCGACATATCCCGGTCTTCCAGATCGAAAACACGAAGCGCCAATTGCTGAATAACTTCTCCCGCATTTGCTGCCACAGATTGAATAGGTTTGTATACACGTCCCGGCTCACTCGGGTCGGGATGAACATGGATCAATTCCTGCTTGATAACCGGTGGTACAAGTAATGTGTAGCTGCCGGTCGTCATCTCGCCAAGCCGGGCACCAAGGCAAAGCAATACATCTGAATTCTGAACCCGTTCAGCCAGGGCAGGATTGGGTCCGATCCCTACATCACCAGCATAGCAGGAGTGACGGTTATCAATATAATCCTGACAACGGAACGAGGCCCCGACTGGTATTCCCATCATCTCCGCAAATTCTCCAAGTTTTTGAGCTGCTTCTGAAGACCAGCCAGATCCACCGACCAGAATAAAAGGATTTTTGGCAATTTTCATTCTGGCGATGATCGCATCCAGATCGGCATCAGATGCTTTGCCGGATGGTAATGTCGCAGCGGGAACCGCTGGTGCAGAGCACGGAGCTGACAACACATCTTCCGGCAAAGCCACCACTACAGGTCCGGGACGTCCTGACTGCGCAACATGAAAGGCATGACTTACATACTCCGGAATTCGATCAGCACGGTCAATTTCGAGGACATGCTTGGCAAGGGGTGTGAACATCGCCCGATAGTTGACTTCCTGGAACGCTTCACGATCTCTTTGATCTGATGCAACCTGTCCGACAAACAGGATCATTGGGGTTGAATCCTGAAATGCAATATGTACACCAGCAGACGCATTGGTTGCACCTGGACCCCGGGTAACAAATGCCACGCCCGGTTTCCCGGTCAGCTTTCCGTGGGCATCCGCCATCATAGCGGCACCACCTTCGTGGCGGGTTACGATGGTTTCGATCCCGGAATCATGCAGGCCGTCGAGTGCTGCAAGATAACTTTCGCCCGGAATACAAAATACACGCGTCACACCTTGTGCTTCCAGACCTTCAACCAAAGCCTGCCCGCCATGGCGAATTCGACCTTTACTCATATTGAGAATTCCCTGAATTGGTTGTGTGAGCGATTTAACCTATTGACCGGCTGCACCTTTGGTGCCCGGCCGAAACCGCCAAACATAGTAAGGCGCATGTTTCTTGTGGTAATCGGCATTCTGCAAAACAACATGTGGTATAGCGCTGTCTGCAAGATAGAGCCAACCACCTGGCCCAAATTTGAGACCGTCTGCCCAACGGATCCGGTCATCTTTGACGATGGTCGTGAGCGTTCCATTAGGCGCCATTCTGACAACTGCTTGATGCTCAATGTCACTGATATAAACATTATTCTGATCATCTATTGATAACCCATCGTTCAAAGGCTTTTTGCCAACCGCTTCAAGTTGCTCTGCAATGGACCCGTCGTCAATATCCGGCTGTTGCAAAATCGTGGTCGGTACACGGTACAATGTGTCGTGATTCATCGCAGCAAAATAGAGCCATTGGTCATCACGACTGAGCGCAATTCCGTCCACACCCGTTTTCATTTCCAGAAGGCCACCAAAATAAGACATGTCCCGGATTTGGGAACGGATCAGTATATTTTGGGGATAGACACTTTCATGCCGGTTCAGGACTCGCCAGCTTTTCTGTGTCCGCGTATTGTAGACAACAATCCCGGGACGCTTTGCCCAGTATCCGACGTCGGCAATGTAAATCCATTCACCATCCGTACTAACCTGCATGTCTTGGAGGAATGATCCAACTGGGGCGATGTCACTTGAAAACTCTTTGCGGTGAACCAGTTCGTTGGTTGCCAAATCGAACGCGGTTATTGCCACGGTGCCCAAACCATGAGTGCCAGGATCGATGACCCAAAGCCAGTTTTTTGAATCTACAACGACGCCGAGTGGCGATTCAAAAAAACGGTCCTGATCACCGGCATTTGGATAGGCAACAGGTTTCCCGTCTACCCATTCATAAAGCTTTGTTCCAACCGGGTTGGATTCTGGATGGATTGTATAAAAAACACGCCCATCCGCAGAGACTGTGGCATTGCCGATAGGTCGATCAGAGACAACAGCTGCTTCGATTGTACCTGGGGGCAGGGCCGGTTCAGAAGTCAAATCCCTGTAAGGCTCTCCTCCACCGAAAAAATAATAAAGGGTTCCACACAATCCAACTGCAAGCAAGCAGAACACAATTGCGATGCGTTTGATCCATTTCAGCATTGGCCGCTCCGTCTTCGCTGTTGTTATCGCTAATTTTTGTGGAGAAATTCTTCAATCATTTCAGCGCTTTCCCTCGGCCTCGTGACAAGAAACATGTGCCCGTTATCGACCAATTCGAGGCGGGAATTGGGTATCAATCTGTTCAGCAGATGAGCGTTGGCAGTAGGGATAAGAGGGTCATCAGTCCCCGATATGATCAAAGTATCCTGCTTCAAACTCCAAAGCCAGGGAACACTTGTCCATCCGGTCATGGCCAGCAATTGCAGCGCGTATCCCTTGCTTGAGCCTGGTTTCATGTTGTCGGCATGTTTGTGGATCAGTGTGTCATCATCACGGAAGTCGCCACCATAAATTTCTGCAGCGATTGAACGCATGTATCCTTTGTCCGTATAACGGCGGACATTGATCATCTTTGACAGAACAGACGGGCTTCCGGGCACCATTGTCCACCCTGAGGAAGTTGCCGCCAATACCAGTTTGCGGCAATTGCGGGGGTACTGGTAGGCAAACTGCTGTGCAAGGCCACCCCCCCATGAAACTCCGGAAATATCAACTTCATCATGCCCAAGTTTTTCACAAAGGCGCTTTGCCAATCGTGCAAGTGTCGATGGCCTATAGGGGAGTGAAGGCAGTGGCGATCCACCTACACCGGGAACATCAAAAATGATTGCACCTGTATTTTTCAGCTCGTTGATAAAGGGAGCCCCCAGTTCCAGATTTGCTCCGATACCATTGAACATCAGTAACGGAGGTTTGCCATCCGGCCCTTTTTTGATCCCGGTTCGCAATTCCTGCCCGTCAACATCGATCGTCTGAATATCGATATCATCGGAAACATAGCTTTCCGCATCTTGCCAAGTATTGGCTGCCATTTCGATTATGCCCCCCCAAAACCTGTTACACCACAATCAGATTTTTTCGAATCCAAAGCGGCGAGGTTTAAATATGATATCAGATTCGATCCATAACAGCGGGAGATAAAGCGTATTTTCATGCTTTCCACCTCTTTTGTGCCAAAAGATCGCCGTGTAAACGGACTTTCCTATAAATCATTCAAAAACATAGGTTCCAGGTGCGGGTCCAAGGGAGGGGTGCTTTTTGTTGCCCGGAGTTTTTGGAGCATCAATTTCATCTTCAGAGCGTGCCTTGAGAAATTCTGCCCAATCAAGCCACCAGGTGCCTTCGACTTTCTTGGCGGATTCTGCCCATTTGTCGGCGTTTGACTTGTTTGCCGTTCCCTTGAAATACCAGGATTTTGGATTTCCAGGAGGATTCAACAGGCTTTGAAGATGTCCAGAATTGGACAAGATAAAGGTTGTTTTCGAACCATAAAGCCGTGCAGTCTCATAAACCGCTTTCCACGGTGTAATATGATCTGTCGTGCCGGCAATCACAAATGCTTCGTGTTTGACCTTGGTCATATCGATTGGATGGCCACCAACAGAAAGGGCACCCGGGTTCAGGAATGGATTTGTGAATATCATGTCCAGGAAGTCCGAATGCAAACCAGCTGGAAGGCGGGTTGTATCAGCATTCCAGTACAACACATCAAAAGCAGGTGGTGCATTTCCGAGGAGATAGTTGTTCACCCAATAATTCCAGACCAGATCATTGGGGCGCATCCAGGCAAACATTTTTGCCAAATCCTGGCCATCAAGAACCCCTCGTGCTCTGGACATCTGCTTTGCAGCAATTACAGTTTCTGGGGTCACGAGTGCACCCAAGTCATTATCAGTGCTGGCCATCGTATCCAAAACACAAACGGCAAGAAGCACTGCATTGATCTTCTTGCTTTTCTTCTGTGCTGCTAGCCAACCGGCATATGTGGAAACCGTAATGCCGCCTGAACATGACCCCATTATATTCACGGATTCGGCCCCAGAAATTTCAATGGAAGCATCACAGGCTTCATCAAGCGCCTCAATATACGTCGCAAGATCCCAGTCACGCTGATCCGCCGTTGGATTTCGCCAGCTAACGCAATAGGGTTGTATTCCATTCGCCAACAAGAACTGGATCATGCTCTTGTTGGGTGACAGATCAACTGAATAATACTTATTGATCTGGGGCGGAACAATCAGGAGTGGTCGACGGTATACTTTGTCTGTATTCGCGGTGTAATGAATCAGTTCCAGAACGTCATTCTTGAAGACAACATGGCCAGGAGTAGTTGCAAGATTTTCCCCTACCTGGAATTTGGATTCATCTACGGAAGAAGGTAATCCGCCATTTTTGGTTAAGTCGGTAACCAGGTTTTTTACACCTTCCACCGCACTTTTGCCGCCCGTTTCAAATAGTTGTTTCATTGCGGTTGGATTGGCAAAAAAATTGTTGGACGGCGCCATGGCGTCAACAAATAAGGAAGTAACAAGCCGCGCCCTTGCTGCATCACGGTCTGGCAGATCTAGTTGCTCCACCGTATTCATCACGGTATCGCTCCACGCAATATAGGATTGCATCAACGCTTTGCTGACACCATTATTTTGCCAGGCGGGGTCTGCAAATCGCCGGTCTTTCGGCGAGGGCTGAATCTCCGATTTGTTCATGACAATATTGCCAAACTCCGCTGCGAGCGACATCCACTCTTTTGCAAGGGTTTGGGGTTGTGAGGCCATTGCCCGCATCACATTCGTACTTGCCGCGATCAGGTCTTCTGACCTGACACCAACAAGAGGATTCAATGCCAATGTGTTTTCTGCAGCACTCTTGGCGATTTCATCCGCATTTTTTTTCTTCCGGTTGTTGTCAACCATTCTACATCTCCGAACGCAGGACTGTCTTTGTTCACGTTTTACCGCAATTTACGTTAAGGTCAAAGTTTCAAAGCAATTGCCAAGGCAAACAAAATGTTGAACACTTTAAATTGCCAGAAGAATTGAGGGGCCCATAACCATGAAGCAACTAAGTGGTATTGATGCATCGTTCCTTTATATGGAAACGCCGGAAACGCCAATGCATGTTGCCGCGTTCAATATTTTTGAATTGCCGGAGGGACTTGAGGGTAGCTTCCACGAACATTTTACCAAGTTTTTCAAAAGCCGAGTCCATCTTGTGTCGATTTTCAATCAGAAACTGGCCAAATCCATTTTGGAACTGGATCATCCAGGATGGGTGGATGCGGGGCCGATTGATTTTGGTCACCACATCCAGTCTGCCAAACTTCCGGCCCCTGGAACTTTCGAGCAACTTGAAGAGATGGTGGCAGATTTGCATTCGGTTCCGTTGGACTTGAAGAAACCACTTTGGCAATTCACTGTCATCGAAGGATTGAAAGACAATCAGGCGGTTATTTATTCCAAAGTTCATCATGCACTTGTTGATGGAGGCGCCGGAATGGAAATTACCCAGGCGCTGTTTGACCTTGGTCCGATACCGCGGGAAGTCAAACCTCCGGAAACCAGAAAAAAGAAACGAGTACCGACCAAAGCTGAGCGGGCTATACTCGGAATGCATGATCTTGCAACCAATGTGGTTCGGCAGAATCTGGCAGCATTGGAAGCGGTTCCCCAGGCAATGGTACAAATGGCTGGGGTTGCAGCATCAGCAGCTGCCGGGAACCTTGGGCTGCCACAGGTCATGGCACCAAAAACACCCTTCAACAGAACTATCGGTCAAAAACGATCCTATTGTGCCAGAACAGTTTCGCTTTCAGATGTAAAAGCCATCGGCAAGCAGACCGGTACCAAGGTCAATGATGTTGTTATGGCTATCTGCAGTGGCGCGTTGCGGCAATATCTTGATGAAAAGCATATTCTACCCGATGCCTCCCTAATGGCGTTTATCCCAATTTCAACGAGAGCTTCGGGCAATTCCGGCAGCAACAATCAGGTCTTCGGGATGAATAGCCCTCTGGCTACGAACTATTCGGACCCTTTGAAAAGATTGAAAAAGGTTCACGCTGAAACAGGTGCTTCCAAGACACTGGCCGGCAGCGTCCAGGATTTGTCGCCAAAGGATTTCACACTGCTCGGTGCTCCCACTGTTCTACCTGCCCTAATGAATATGTATGGCAAATCAGGGCTGGCAAACATTCTGCCGAATGCAGTTAACGTGACCATCTCCAATACAGCTGGTCCACCATTCCCGATGTATTGTGCCGGGGCTAAAGTATTGGCGCTTTATCCGGTTTCCATACCCATTCATGGAGTTGGACTTAACTTGACTGTCCAAAGTTATCTGGACAGGCTGGATTTTGGTCTTACTGCAGATCATGGGTCAGTTCCCGATATTGGGCATCTTGGTGATCTGCTCGTTGATTCATTCGAAGAACTGCGCAATGTGGTGCTCGGTCCGCCGCCAAAATCATCGGCAAAAGCAAAACGGCCAAAAAAGACAGGAAAGTGATTGTCTTTCAAAAACAGTAGTTTAAGTAAAATTGCACACAAATTCCGTTTACGTTTGCGTTAGAAATTTTGAATCTTAAGAATTTCGGCATATATTTCCCGGTGGAGGAAGAATCAGGGCGGAAAATTCATCGCTCTGTTTCAATCGGGCACTTGCCCTGATTTGGAGGAAGTATCTATGGCCGAAGCCGCAACTGCAGCCCCTGGACGCCGTTTGCTGATGATGGAATTGCGTGCAATTCCGGAATTATTCGGATTTGCTGCAACGCTACCGTCATTGACACTGATTTCACCAAAAGGGGATGGCCAACCGGTACTTGTGTTGCCGGGGTTTATTACAACTGACAAATCAACAATTGCCCTGAGAACGTTTCTTACCGCCATGGGATATCCCAGCTATGGTTGGGATTTAGGGCGCAATTTTGGTCCATTGCCGGGAATGGAAGACGGGTTGAAAGAGCGTCTTGAAGAAATTCATCAAAAGCACGACCGTAAGGTGAGTATAGTTGGTTGGAGTCTTGGCGGAATTTACGCGCGCCAGTTGGCGAAAATGATGCCGGATTCAGTCCGCCAGGTAATTACGCTTGGGAGCCCGTTTACTGGGAACCCAAAGCATACAAACGCTTGGAAACTTTATCAAATGGCCAGCGGGCACAAGGTCGATGAGCGTGACAACCACATGGGGGGAGCAATCTCGGAGCCGCCAAACGTTCCGACAACGGCGATCTACAGTAAATCCGATGGTATTTGTGCCTGGCAGAATTGTATTGAGGAATCGGCACTTCAGGCAGAAAATATTGAGGTGAAAGCCAGCCATTGTGGTCTTGGGCATCATCCCGCAGCTGTTTTTGCCATTGCGGACAGGTTGTCTCAAAAGGAAAATGACTGGAAACCGTTCGATCGTTCGGGCTTCCGTGCAATTGCATTTCCCAAAGCCTACGGCTCTGAATAGACTTTAAAATTTTCTCAGTCTTTTTTACCTGACATCCCGTCGCGGATTTCCTCGATACTGTCCTGAACCCTGTTTTTCAGGATTTCATAGGATTGCATATTTGCATCGCGAAGAATCTCGCCCATTTCGGTTGTATTTTTGATGGTTGCTTCAAAGGACTTCTTTGCGAACTCCATCTGATTGCTCATCATCTTGCTTGGGTCTTTTGTTTGTGATGTTTCCTGGATCATGTCGGTAATTTCCGCCAGCGTCTCTTCAAGAACTTCGCGTTGTTTTGTCATCATCGCCTGGGTGCCGGAAGATGCGACTTTAGCCATATCCTGCATCGCTTGAATGTTGTTGCGATGATAATCCACAATTGAACTTACATCAGGGGTAGGGAGTTTTAAGTTCTCACCAAATTTTTGGAATGTGTCCAAGAAAGGGTTGCTCGATTTATCGGCCATCATGAAACTCCTGAGGTTTAGAGAATTAGGATCATAGAGCATGTTTAAAGCCTCTGAATCAAATCAATTCCGGGATTGTAATCTGGATTAAGTGCAACAGTAACCCCACAAATCCGCCGATAATCATTCCGTTGAACCGGATGTACTGCAAGTCTTTACCGATATTGGCTTCGATCAGCAGGGTCAGTTGCTTGAAATCCCATCCCTTGACTTGGTCCGAGACAAATTGCGAAATATTACTTTTCTGATTTTCAACAAATCCTGTCAGCAAAGTTATCATGCCTTCATTGATTTCGCGCTTCAGTCCCGCTTCAGACTTAAGGCGATTTCCGACATCTACAAACATCTCGGCAAGTCGCTCCTCCAGAACCGACTGGCCAGATTTTGCATCATCCTCGATGTATTTTCGAATGCTCCCCCACATCTGGTCGGCAATATTTACAAGTTCGGGTCTGGTCAAAATCTGGTTTTTGAGTTTTTCAACTCTTTGGGCAAATTTTTTGGATCGTTTCAATCGTTTCAAGTAATCTTTCAGGAAGTGTTCAAATTCAGCTCGCAATTCGTGATCCGGATCGTTCTTGATTTCATCAAGAAGCGAACTGGCGGCATTCAGTATCCGACGCAGGATCAGGGTATCGGCCCGGAAGAAGTTCAACAATGCTGGAAGTTCTTCACTTACCTTTTGTCTTATGGCCCGTATTGCCTCTTCATCGTTGAGAAATCGGTGAAGCGCGGATATTACTTCGTCCATCAGCTTTTGGTGACGTTTATCTTTCGTCAGCGAATCCATCACGTCACCCACTAACGGCGCAATATTCGTCTTTTCAAGTTGCGTTGTTACCCGCTCGGTTGCAAACCGGACCAGTCCCCTTTCATCCACCGTTGCAAGCAATTGTGGAACCAGCTTCGTGGTGAACTCTGCAAGGGTAGCGGATTTTTTTGGATCAGAGAGCCAGCGCGCAACCTCATCGGCGAAATCAACTTCTCTCAATTTGATTTCCACCGGTTCCGGCGCGAGGAAGTTATTCTCTATGAAACTTCCGATATTGTCACCGATACGATGCTGGTTACTGGGCACGATTGCGGTATGGGGAATTGGTAATCCCAAAGGTCGTTTAAAGAGGGCAACCACAGCATACCAATCCGCGATGCCGCCGATCGTGGCAGCCTCGGCAAAAGCGGTTACAAAGGCGAGCGCGGGGTACCGGGCTTCAAGCAGCATTGCACCGACCATTACAAGGAAGCAAAGCAGGAGAACCAATGTGGCAAGCCGCTTTACCCTTTTAAGTTCTTTAAGCTTTTGGAGCTCTTCTGCCCCGAGATTTTGAACCACGGTGATTCCCAGGCGATTTTCGTGCTTTCTCTTTGCACTTTTGAATCAAATTCGCAATTGCAAATGCAGCAAAACTGCATGCGACATGCGCTGAGTCACGAAAAAATAGTGCAATTAAAGCGCAAAATGCGGCATTGCAGCAAAATATAAAAGAAAATAACATATTGTAAAATATATAAAAAATAAGAATAAAGAAAAATATTGACGTATACGGAAGAAAAATCTTGCAATATGCAAAAAATGATCTATATGATTGGCGTACCGGGTTGATAATCAAACGGACACCGAACCCATAGCTTATTGAAAAGGATGGATACCAAAATGACCAAAGCAACTGCTGAAAAGAAAATCGCCGACGCTGTAAAAGCTGACGAAATCATCAACAACACTTCCAAGATCGCTGACTCTGCACGTGAGTTCGTAAAACGCTCTGCTGCTACTGCAAAAGAACGTTCAGACAACATGTATGATGGCAGCACAAAATTGAATTCAGGCCTTGAGAAAGTTCTTAGCCGCGCAGTCACCGGTTATGTAGGCTTCCTCGGCAACATTGCTGAAGCAACTCATGCAAACGTAAATCATGCGCTTACAACTGCTGAAAAGCTGGCAGCCGCTAAATCACTTTCCGAAGCTGCACAAATCCAGGCAGACTTTGTTCGCGAAAACGCAAGTGCAAACATCGAACGTGTTCGCGCTGCAGTAAATGAAACACGCGAAACCGTCATGGAAGGCGCTGAAGTTGTTCGTGAAAACGCTTCAAAAGTTTGGCCATATGGCAAAAAAGCTGCCTAACATACAGAGCAGAATTAACTTAAAGGTAATTGCGAACCTCCTCCCTAGCAGTTATCATGGAAACCCGCCCATAGTGGCGGGTTTTTTGTTGGCGCTTGTCACTGCTGAATGATGATCCGCATTTTCGGGCCGACCGGAGGAATGTATGGTTTTTCCTTTGACTTGTATTGATGCAGCTTGGCTTTGCACTTTAGGTCATTCGGGTCACACTTGGGCGTCCTGTTGATGACTTTGTGTTCGGGTCGTTTCGAAACACATGCTGTTGCGGTTGCATAACATCTGACCCATCCCCATTCGAAACCGATATCGTAGACTTCTTCGCTTTCATATTCGCAAGCTACAAACTTTTTCTTGGCTGATTGCCAATTGGACAGATATCCACCAGGGGAAAGTGTGACCTTGTTTTTCCAATCCAGAATAGCCCTTTCACTTGCTTGCTTTCCGGCTTGTTGAGATTTTTGCCATCCGCCAGGTTTTTTGTACTCGGCTTGGCTGATACCCCGGTCTTTACCCCATCCGGTAAACTCTTCGCAGGTGGCCCCGTGGGCGGATAACTCTCCGCCCGCCAAACCCCCGACCAGAACCGATGCCAACAAGGCGCGGCTCAGAAGGTTATTGAGGGCAAACATTACAGTTTGCCCTTGCACGTGATGTATTTAAATCCTGCACATTTGCCATGACAGGCTTTCTTCGAACCTATCCAGTAAGTCGAGGCCAGCATACCATCCATGTCCCTGCCATTGTCATAAACTTTGACAGGCGCATCGATAGCCTCAACGTATCCCTTGGTTATGCAGAACGCGGATGCTACATTTTTCCCGCATTCGTGGCCGAAGGGTGCGTCAGTAACTCCCCCGCCAAGTCCAAGAAACCAGGAATTATCCCGGTTAAATTTCCTCAGACACACATCAACCGGCAAAGGCCTTTTGCGGCGTGCGCTGACTTTCCCCGAGTTTGGAAAGGTTTTTGTTACCGCAAGTTTGGCTTTTTGAGCATTAGCCTTGCAGCTGGCTGCTATTCCGATGCGCTTTGTATTTTCGATACGCGCATTTTGGGCACCGCCTTTTTTCATGCAAAAGTCGACATGCGCTTTTACACTCTTTGGCCAGGCACTGTTTGATGGACAGGAATTGCGGATATCTTCATCCAGCTTTACTGCCTTTTTCGCATAGGCCAGACAAGCTTTTTCCTTGTTCCGGTGCTGTTGATCATTGGCATTTACATTTGCCTTGCACTGATTCAATTGCGCCGCACGGATGTTTTCCTGTTCACCAAGATGATGGATCTGTGTGGTGTTTTGGTTGCACCAATTGAAATGAAAATTGTAATCATTGCGCCATTGTGGATTGGTAAAACCGCAACCTAGCCCAATGCTGTGACGAACAGATTTCATAACTACGTCAGCATAGGCTTTGCAGTTGAGATGATGGTCTGCAAGCGCATGCGAGGGGGACAAGAAAGTCGCCACCATCGTTAGTATTGTTGCTGTAAGTAAGTGTTTCGCATTCATTGGAATTTCCTCCAGTAATGCGCCCCTTTATTGAACGATAATATTTTACTGATGAATGATAGCTGAACGTCTAATACAAATTTTGTTCAAATAGCGCGTGTTTATTACCTCTGCAAAAATACGTCTTTAGCTGTCGGCCTATCAATATGGCAATATTGCTATATTGAAGTTTCCATAGGCAAATCGGAAAATAGGCTGCATACTGTCTGCGGAGAGTGGCCATGGCCTCAAGTATTGAGGAGTTTATTGATCAGCTTACCTCGCTGCCTGATTCAGATACAATCTGGAAGCATACCTCCGATTATGCCAATAACCGCGGTTACTCCGGTTGCTCGCTGGTTTTGGGCAAGTCTACACCTGACGGCATTCAATCGCCTCAAATCAAATCCAATTTCAGCGAAGAATTCAGGAATGCTTACGCAAAAGAGGGGCTTGGGGAAATTGATCCGTTCCTTTTGTTCAGTTGCGAAACTCTTTCCGCCAAGAAAATCGTAACCAAAAACCTTTCCAGTTTCCCCGATGCTTCACCGGTTCACCAGAAGTTCCTGGAACATGCTGCAGAGAACGGGGCGATCAACAATCTTGGCATCCCTGTGCGCACCTCAGATAGCAAGGGTTTTTTTGGTGGGTGGATATTTTCAAATTGCGAAAGCGATGAAAGCTATCACCGTTTGGAAAAGGATTATGCAAAGGAAACACATCTTGCTGCCGTGTTGGCTTTTGAGCGCATGGTTGCCATTGGACTCGGTGCCAAGTTTCACGACTGCTTGTTAAGCATTAGGGAAAAAGAGTGCCTGCTTTGGCTGTGTGCGGGTATGAGGACGTCAGTAATTGCCGACAAACTTTCCATCAGCAACTCAGCAGTTAACCTCTACATTGCCAATGCAAAGCACAAGCTTGGCGCGAAAACCCGTGAACAGGCAATCGCGCGGGCAATATTCAGCGGGGAAATCATTTTGTAGCACCTGCTGCCAATGCTCACTCCTGACCCAAAGCAGACATGCCGGATTTCGAATGGACAACTCGATCTCTATATTGGCGAATGGACATTGTACAAATCCACGGAGACACGACCGCCAGCGGCTTTAATCAGGAATTCATGAAGCGACTATTCTTGTTTGGCTTTAACCGGGCAAGATCCGGATGTGAATAGACTAAAAGGCCGCCACGTTAAAAGAACGGCCGCAGAAATAGAGCCCCTAGCATAAGTTCCAGGTTCAAATCGTAATCCATAACTAATTCACTCGAGGGATTGAATAAAGCAATTGGTTGGTGTTTGCTCGAATGGCGCTTTGAGTTTAGTTGTACGAACATGTGTTGAAGCTCCTAAAGACAAGGGAATAGGTTCAGATGTCAACAAATAGTGGTCACGGAGACTTAACACCTGCCTGGGCGGTAACTCCCAACGATACGGATTTGTTGGCTTGGGGTGCACTAGTCACCATCGGCCTCGCTGTTTATCTAATTATGTATCTCTACGCGAAATTTGATCGATGGGCCGAGCACAAATCCGAGGGCACGCCTTTGGCAAAAACCATTCCAACGCTGCTTGCAATAGCGCTCCTATACGAAATATTCCCGTTGGATCACTTCAATATATTGTTGCCGCTTAGCGCGATTTTGCTTGCTGTGCTGGCAGACTGGATGCGGCATAAGACCGATGGCAATTCCGTTGCCCCAGACGTCGAACCTATTGATGATCAAGACACCAGCACCGGCGAAATTGAACCCAGTGTCGAGGAGCCGGCGCATGTTTGAGCTTCTCTTTACATCATTCCCTGTAATAATTCAGTACTTCATACTTCGGCGTCGGGGTGAGTCGATGACGGTCTGGAATATGAAAACCGCAGTTTTCATCTGGCTGTTTCTAGCGTTCTTGCTGTTTCTGACGATCTTTTATTATCATCCGAAATCGTATACCGGCCTTGTGCCGTTTCGCACGGTATCGGTTGTGGCGCAAACGAGTGGTCCAGTTACACAAGTTGCTGTGATAAATGGTCAAAGGGTTGAAGAGGGTGACCTGCTGTTTCAAATTGAAAACAGTACACAGAAGGCTGCGCTAACGCAGGCCGAGACTGCATTTGAAAGCCTTGATGCATCAGAAGCAAAAGCCAAAGATGCGGTGAAAGCTGCGGAAGCAAATGTAGCTCAGGCACAGGTGTCACTTGCTCAGATTACAGAAGACCTTGCCAACGCGGAGGTGCTTCTCAGTAAGAAAGTGACTACCGAAGATGCGGTCAGAAAATTGCGCTCTTCTGCAAAACAAGCAGAGGCCATACTTGCCGCCGCTCAGGCTCAGCTGGGTTTGTCTCGGACAGAACTTACAGATGTTATCCCCGCTGCTCGCAAATCAGCGGATGCCGAATTGAACTCGGCGAAAGTAGAGCTTGCAAAAACAGAGGTTCGGGCATTTTCCTCCGGCATCGTTTCGCAACTGGCCTTAACGGTTGGGAGCCCTGCTTCAAGGTTAATTCTCAGCCCGGCCATGGTGATTATTCCTGATCGTATCAAGGGTGTGCCTGTGAGGATCGTAGCTGGATTTTCCCAGGTCGCGAAAGACATCCTTCATGTTGGAATGCCTGCAGAGATCGCCTGCGACAGCAACTCCAACCTTGCAATGAAAAATGCGGTAATGGCAGCCCGCATTACGGGCATTCAACCCGCAGTCGCCGCCGGGCAGATTACGCCAGGGGGTAATCTGATCGAACTTAACTCACGCATTCAGCGTGGCTCAATCTTGGTCTTTTTTGACCTTGTACATAAAGAACACGAACCCATGCTTCTGGATGGTAGTGGTTGCATCGTTCAAACCTATACCAACAATTTGGAAGGAACGGTCGGCCATGTAATCGGAGCCACAGGCATCGTTAAAGCCTTTCTGCTGCGCACCAAGGCCTGGGGGGTCTTAGTAACGGGAGTTGGTCTTGGCGGTGGAGGTCACTAATAAACGTATAAATACATAGTAGGCAGGGTTACGAGCTGCGTGTCAGTATTCGAAAATCACTTAACAAAAAAGGTTCGAAATATTAGGCACAAGATGGATTTTTTGATGAGGGAAAACGAGATGTGGTTTGTTATCCAGAAATTGCGCTGATTAAAAGTTGGCCTTAGAATATTCTGTTAGAAAGGGAGTGGAGTTGTGTTAATCAGATTTGCCGTTTTGTTTAAGGTGGCCGTATTTGTTTGCATCTTTGCAATCTCCCCTACAAATGGCCAAACCACTGATGCTGCCGGTGATCCCGTATCGGAGAAAATTAACGAACTCGCTGGCCAACTGACAGATGACCAATCTGCTGCTCTTGTGCGCATGATGGAGCTGCTGACCGAGGAAAATCAGGTGATGTCGCAGCCATCCGTGGATACTCCGGGAATTGGAGAAATCATCCGCAGTTCGATTTTGTCATTCAGGAGTAAAATTAGTTACCATTCGACTCGCATTCCGATAGTTTTTTCAGGCATCGGTGAATCCCTTCGTCGGACTGCTACGGATCAACAGGGTGGAGCAGTTCAGTTCTTCGGGCTTTTTGTTCTGGTGCTAGCAGCAGGAGTGGCAGCCAATTATTTTGTTAAATGGGTGGCCCGCAGAACGCGGGAAAAGATCGAGGTAAGTGATGCCAAAACCCTTCCTGATCAACTCCGAACCCTGACCTTGCGGTTCGGACTCGAATTATCGGGGCTGATTGCCCTAGTAGTCGTTTCAATTGTTGCGGCAGGTTTAATCGTCAGCGATCCCGTCAGTCGCACGATTGTCGTGTCGTTTATTCTAACTGTTGTCATGATCACCTGGCTGATGGGTTCTTGTCTGAAATTTGTACTGGCTCCCGAACGGCCGGATCTCCGGCTTGTCACTGCGGACGACGCAACGGCTCATTTTCTTTATAGGAGTCTGGTGGCGATTGCCGTTCTCATAGGCACGGCGCTATTCGTGCTTGGCCTGTTACAACGTTATTCACTACCAGTTGTTGATTCATTCCGGTTCTGGGTCGCTCTCCTCGTCATATTGTGGGTTGCCTACGTCATATGGCGCTCACGGAATGGTTTGACCTCAATCATTAAAGGCAACGAGGAAATTCTGACACCAGGACTGGAACGCATGGCTGCCTGGTGGCCTGTAGTGTCAATAATATTGGTGATGTTCATTTGGATTTATAATCAGTTTGTCATCGGAGATTTCCAAGAAGCCGTTTCGCCGGTGCGCGGCATCCTTGCGCTGGCGATCGTTGTGTTAGCTCCCTTTCTTGACACGATGCAGCGCGGAATCATCCGGCATGCCATGCCAGCGATGCAGGGCGAAGGTCCGGTTGCTGAAGAAGCGTATATCCAAACTCGCTTGAGCTACATCCGGATCGGCAGGGTAGCTCTGTTTGCGATTCTCATTCTTGTTCTTGGTCGCTTATTAGGCATCAGTTTCCAGAACGTGGCGGAGGCAGGGCTCGGCGCTCAAATCGCTGCAAATGGGGTTCAGGCAGTATTAGTCCTGGCGATTGGTTATGTGGCCTGGGAAACTGCAAACCTCTGGGTAAACCGGCAACTGGCCCGGGAGACGCCGATCGAAGCAGAGGGAGGGACAGATTCAGAAGGCGGTGGTGGCGAAAGCAAATCGCGCATGGCTTCCGTCCTGCCTCTCATTCATATGACATTACAAATTACCATCGCAGTCATCACGCTTTTATTGGTTTTGTCGCAACTGGGATTTGACATCACGCCACTGCTTGCTGGCGCGGGTGTGCTGGGTCTTGCGATAGGATTTGGTGCGCAAACCTTGGTAAAGGACGTTGTGTCGGGTGTATTTTTTCTGCTTGATGATGCTTTTCGCATTGGAGAATTTTTGGAGATTGATGCGACGACTGGTTCAGTCGAAAAAATCTCTGTGCGTTCCCTACAGTTGCGTGGCGTCAATGGTCCGGTTCACATCGTTCCCTATGGCACGATCGATAAACTAACTAACCACAGCAGGGATTGGGTAATCATGAAACTCAATTTCACTGTCCCGTTCGATACTGATATCGATAAAGTGCGTAAATTGTTCAAGAAGATTGGTCAGCAAATCATGGAAAATCCAGACCTTGCCAAGGATATCCTTCAGCCGTTCAAGTCCCAGGGTGTGAACCGTGTTGATGATGTAGGGTTGGTAATCAGGGGCAAGTTCATGGCAAAGCCCGGCACCCAATGGGTCCTTCGCAAGGAGATATACACTCGCGTGCAGAAAGCATTTGACGAAAATGACATTCAATTCGCACGCAAGGAAGTAAGGGTTCAAGTCGCGGGGCTTAAAAACGATGAGTCACTAACACCGGAACAAGAGAATATAGTCGCCGCTGCTGCTGCAGAGGCAGCCGAACCCGAGCCTACCAAATCTTAAACAAACGCCACAAAAGGTTGTGATCGAGTTTGGTAACGACGGAGTACAAAAATGGTTCAAATGTTTACTATCAATGGCATGGTAATCTTGGCTAGTTTGTACGACAAAGAGGGCAATCCAACAGTACCATTGCACCAAGGGATGACGGTCATTTACCGCATCGAAGAAGCACTTAACTGCAAAGATATTTCAAGTGTTAATCATCAACTGACGCCGGCCGGCGCCGAAGTTCTCGGAATAGCTCGTGAAATCGCGAACGCTTGTGGCAAGCTGGCAGAAATCTCGACCCAGATGTAAGAGAGCGTCTATTTGCAGCGGACATTTGGCATCATTGGGTTAATGGCATCAGAGCGGGAAAGTTTAAAATCGTCCGACTTCTGACCTGTTTTTGTATTTCAACCAGCACCTCATTCCCGCGCATTCAACACCTGTTGCAGCAGGGAACTTAGAACATGACCTGGATACTCTCGCTTGAGTTGTTTCGCTCGGCGTACGGCTTTATCGATTTCCCCTGTTCGCAAATGGCTGTGTGCTAATAGCTCCAATGCGGCAGGAGCATCTGATGCGAATTGAATACTGCGTTCCAAAGCCCGAACTGCATTAGCATGGTCGCCGGAATGAGCATATGACACGCCAAGTTGGAATTCGATCTCACCATTGCCGGGATTGTTCTGCAACGCAGTTTCAAGTGTTGAAATGGCGCTTGCCCCCTCACCCAACGCCGACTGTATGCGTGCCAGTGTTTGCCAGGCCTGCGGCATTTGTGGATCCATGCTAACTGCTGTTTTCAATGCCTGTTGGGCGGCGGGGAACCGGCGGATAGTCATGGCCAAACCAGCCATTTGCATCTGCACTTCGGGAAAATCGGCGTTGGCCAAAAGAGATTGCTGATATTCAACCATGGCTCTGGCCACAGCTTTACGATCCCGGGACGCGATTTGTTGCGAAGGAACGTTCACAAATATGCGGGCCGCCGCTAACCGAACTGAACGAACCGGATCAGACAGGGATGCAAGGGCCAGTTCTGTGCGTACGGAGGCGGGCGCACTATTGAAAGTTCCCAGAGCAGCGGACCGGACCAAATGAGAGCTGTCATTCAACAACGGCGCGACCTGGCTTATTTCCTCTGCAGATTGAACAGCCTGCAATGTTGAAACGGCCGTGGCGCGAACGATTGCCGGCTGGTTTTTATCCAGCGCCAATTTGATGAGTTTATTTCTGTTTACCTCACTGGGTTGGCTGCGCGCGGCCTGAATTATTTCACCAAAGTGCTCCGGCCGATTTTCAGTTTCTCCGAGCCATTCCCGAAGTGCTTGCACTGCCCAATCAGGCTGTTTGTTCTGATGACAGGAAGTGCAAGTATTGGGTGCGCTCAATTTTTTGGAAAGGTCTGGTCGGGGAATTCGAAAACTGTGATCCCGACGAGGGTCAACCTGCATGTATGTTTTTTCCGGCATGTGGCAATTGACACACTGGGCGCCTGTTGAGCCGGTTTCATGACGATGATGAGAAGGATCGTCGTAAGCTATTTTTTCCAAGGTTGGAAAATCGGTATTGCCGGCTTCACTATGGCATTGAGTGCACACTGCGTTGCCCTGTGCTTTCAAGTTACCACTATGAGGTTCATGGCAATTGCTGCAACGAACACCACGTTCGTGCATCTTGCTTTGCAGAAATGAGCCATAGACATAGACTTCATCATTGATTTGCCCATCCGGAAAATATAGTCCGTCCCTCAGCAGAGCCAGTCGATGATGGTTTGAGAAGCGACTCGCCGGTGGTGGGCTGTTTGCACCAAGCCCGCCGCGTCGAGAATGACACTGTGCACAGACTTCAATTTCCTGTTGTGGGTTTTCCTGCGAGAAACTCTGCACAAATCCCTTGTCGTTTATGCCGTGCCATTCGCTTTGATCAAACGTCCCGGGTTGTTGAGACCACTTCAGATGCGCCTCTGCCGGGCCGTGGCATGCTTGGCAGGTTACAGTTGCCTCGCTCCAGCGGCTTTCATAGGTCTGCTTGTCCGGATCATAGTTCTTACGGAAATTGGTCTGATGACATACGGCACAACGAGAATTCCAGTTTTTGTATGGCCCCGTCCAATGAAGACCATTTCCCGTTTTCAGCGTTTGATCAGGATACAGATGAAACCATTGCTTGCGCTCGGTATCCCACGAGACATCCAGCGCCTGTAGCTTCCCGCCATTTAGCTCTACAAGATACTGCTGGAGTGGTTCAACACCGACCGTGTATTTTATTTCGTATTGTTCTACTTTCTGGTTTTCACCGGTTATCTCGACAAAATACGTGTCATCATCGCGGAAGAACCTGCTCTTTTCTCCTTTGTGGTCGAATACGCTGTCATTGAAATTGCCAAGCACCGATGTTTCATCCGCGGCCTTAAGCGCCCAAGAATGATGAGAAGTATTCCAACTTTCATGTTCTGATTTATGACATGCAATACAAGTGGATGAGTCCACAAAATCGGGACTGACCGGAGCCTCTTGAGCCAGTGCTGAAGAAGCCCATACAAAGATTGCAACTGCAGTCAGAGTCAAAGCCCGGTGTCTGTCCATCGCACGATTACTCAATTGTGAGATCTCTCCGTTTAAGCCTACTGTGCGACATTCAGAAGCTACATCCAACCACGGTATGACATAAATCAGCCAACTCGTTTTCGTGTGTGCAACCTAGTTGAGCGGTTATTCAACCGTCCGGGCGGAACTTCCAATCAAGTACCAGGCAGTTTAGACCGTATGTTACTGGATCAATTGTAATTTATCAAAGACAATGCGGGCTCCGTCACCAGAGCCCACATCGAATACCTGTCACATTTACGTGGAGATTTACTGACTTCCCGGTGAGCCTTCGCTCACCGCTTCCATGACCCGGTCCAAGCTGAAACTTCCCGGCTTTTGGCGTGGCGGAAACTCCTTGAAGCTTTGCAGCCATCGCGCGACGAACCCCGCTGCCGGGGCAAAAACAAACATTCGCTCCAAATACCATCGCTGAAAACCAATTGCATGTTCGCGTTCTGCACGCTCAAACGGATCCATCCGCAGATTCACCAGCGACGGCGCGCGTAACACTTCGAATGGTCTTGTCCATACATCAAGTCCAATAGCACTCTGACGAAGGAAACCAATTTTCCAGTTTTCGTAGCGTAATGCTGCAACCGATCCATCGTCTGTCCAATAGATGAATTCCTTGCGTGGCCATTCTGCTTCGCCTTTAAGCGCAGGAGCCAGATCATAGCCATCCAAGTGAACCCTATATTCACGCCCAATTGCCTCTACACCACCCTGCAGAAGTTCTTGCTTGATGTCTGGTTTGCCTGCAGCTGCTAGCAGTGTCGGCAGCATATCTTCATGTGCGCCGAAATCATTGACGATGGTTCCTGGCTCGATCACGCCCGGCCAGCGGATTACAGTTGGCACCCTGTAACCACCCTCCCACGGGGTATTCTTTTCGCCCCTGAACATGGTTGTGCCACCGTCAGGCCAGGTAAAGGTTTCCGCACCATTGTCAGTAGAATACATTACGATTGTATTGTCGGTGATGCCCAGCTCGTCGATCTTGTCGAGAAGCTGACCCACCATACCATCGTGTTCAACCATACCATCCGCGAAGATGCCCAAACCGGTTACACCTTCAGACTCTTCCTTGAGATGCGTGAAGATATGCATTCGCGTGGAATTCCACCATAAGAAAAACGGTTTTCCTGATGCATGGGCTCTTTCCATGAAGTCCAGAGCACCCTCGGTGACCTCTTCGTCGACGGTTTCCATACGCTTTTTGGTCAGCGGTCCAGTGTCAACGATTTCCCCGCCTGCTGTTGATTTGATTACACCACGCGGGCCGAATTTTGCCTTGAATTCCTCACTCTTCGGATAATCCTCGTTTTCTGGTTCTTCCTCGGCGTTCAAATGGTAAAGATTACCGAAGAACTCATCAAATCCATGATTGGTCGGCAACATTTCGTCCAGGTCGCCCAGGTGGTTCTTGCCGAACTGCCCAGTCATGTAACCCTGCGTCTTGAGCAGGCCGGCAACCGTCGGATCTTCAATTTGCATACCTTCCGGTGCACCTGGCAAACCAACCTTGGTCAATCCGGTTCGAATTGGTGACTGGCCGGTTAGGAAAGCGGCACGGCCAGCTGTACAACTTTGCTGCCCATACCAATCGGTGAACAGTGCACCTTCTGCAGCAATCCTGTCGATGTTGGGAGTTTTGTAGCCCATCATGCCCATGTTGTAGGCACTTATGTTGAACTGACCGATATCATCGCCCCAGATGATCAGGATATTTGGTTTTTCCTGGGCATTTACGGCCGACAATGTGGTTAGCATGGTGCTCAATAGAACAACGAGGCCTGTCACCACTCTAAATCTGCTCGAAAGTCCCATTGTGCAAAATCCTTTTCCATTTTCCAATTAACATTAGGCAATATCGCATAGAAAGCAACGATAACTTCTCAACTTAGAATTAAATCATTATTTCAACCCAAAATGACAGCTTTGATATGGATCAACTAAAATCATCTCTTGACAGAATTGATGACATTTTCTGATTTAGATTTTTCATGCAGCGAGTGTGGTTTCCAGATCAGCTCCTCGAAAATAACTCCCTAGTTTGACAGTCCATTTGCAAACTGGGTTACGACGGCTTGGCACTGTGGTTGAACATCCGAATTGTTTTCGCTTAAGCAGGTCAACATTCGGCCTTCACCAAATTTTGTCCCTGCACAGAGTTTTTCGATGTCTGGCCCACAAATTGCCAATGCATTCTGAATGGTAGAAAACATCGCATCGATAATGTCACCGAAATCTTCCATCGCATTGTTGCATTGGTCGGTCACCTGATCCTCACGGGAGTATAGGCACGACATGATGCGACCATCGCCGGGTGTGACGCCGGTGCAAAACTGGTCTATGTCCTGCTCGCAGGCTTCAAGCAGTCCTTGTGCACGGGTTGAAGGAGTTCCGACCATTCCCAGAACCACCAACATGAGGAAAATAGCGCATAAACATTTGATCGAATGTACAAGCATACAATTCTCCGTTCAAAAATTCAGGGATTGACTACAATGTAAACTGTGACGCCGTTCTCCACGATCGGACTGTAGTAGACACCGCCGCAATTGTAGTAAGACCGATAGAGCGAGCAACCAGCAATGGATTGTCGGCGCACAACCCGACGCGTGGTCCGCCTGCTCGTTCGCCGCGCCACTCGTCGGACAGCAGCCGCTTGTGCTTCTTCCACCCCAAACGAAATATTTACCGATGGTTCGTCTGTCTCCCCGGAAAAAGGGACATCAAAGTTTCCAACCATCCCGGCCGAAACACCGATTAGAAAAGCAAATATCCATTTGTATTGCATAGTAGTCTTGCTCCACATTGATCAATTGAGCCAAAAAATCAAAAATAAGATTTGCTAGTCACAAAAGCTGTTTAGGAAAATTGGCCTTTTTCGGCGAATTTGGGGATGAACTTATTTTCATTGGCTAAATCACTAACTATTTGAATTTGTCTAACCTTACGGCATCTCGAAATTTTATCAATTGCCATTTCACGCCAAATACGCATCCGAAATTGGGAATTAATGTCCACTCTTGCGGAACTTGTCGATCATCGCTTATGCCAGAAAAACCCCAAAAACTCTACCATACGAGCTGCTTAGTCACTTCTTGGATTGAGTTTGGTGTATTTAGAACTTGAAGGTAAGTCCTGTCATCGGTCCGGATAATCTAACATCCCATTTGAACGGACCGTTCTCGTAGTCTGTATCGGCGATGCGCCAACCGGTATACAACTCTATACCGTTGTTCCATTCATAACCAACGAACCCAGCGATATCGTAGAGCGAATCCGATGATACTCCAAAGCCCCCATACAAGGCGCTGCCTTTTAGGTACCAGTTCTCGTTGAGATCATACCGCCCCTTCACACCAATTACGGGATCTACCCAGGTATCGCCGCCAGACCGGGTCGCAACAATTGGCCCAACCACCGCGGAAATATCCGCTTGAACATCTGTAATTCGGAGACCGCCGATAAGGTCGACATGGGAATTGGTTGTTTCGTGAACCCGGTAATTGGCTGCGAGTGTTGTCATGGACATCCTAAAGCCGACATCAGCTGCACCCTGAATCCGATTGCCAAACGCCGCACTGGCGCCCTGACTGATAAACACAACATCCCATTGCAGGCCGAACTGATGATTGCGGAATTCGCCTGACCCCAAATAAAGGCCATCAATTGCATCAAGGAACTCACTGAGATTGTCGAGAATATCCCCAGTGGTCACGTCAACCGCCACTCCCGGACCACCAAACACCCGCAGATCGCCCTTCAAACCAAATAGCCAACTGTAAAGCGGATCAATCGAAACGGTCCACTCCGGCGCCATACGTTCGGTAATTGAGGTGTCTTCTGAAATTGCATCTGCTGCGAGACCGGTGTTTGCCACCAGCCATAGGGGAATAGTGATGACAGGCAGAAGGTATTTTCGCACTAATTCGCTCCGATTAATTGGCAGTTCTTGACGAGTCATGTCAGAGAATATTATCAATTTCAAGAAGAGGCAAATATTTGGGTTTTAGCGAAAATTCCGGTTAGACTCTAATTTCTGATCTTGAGACTTCTTTAATAACCTCTGGGTGTTTTCTTCCAATCACCACCATTTTCCCCTTGTCTGAAACCAAGGTCATACAGAGACTTCATGTATACCGGATCAAACAACTCTTCGGATTTCTTCGTGAAGCTGTCTGGGATTTCGGTGTAGTTAAATCCAATCCTATTGGATTGGGCATAACTGTAAATTCGCAACACATCCCCCGAAGTCTGTTGCTGAATGAGCGTTTCTATCGACCGCGCCGCAATCCTAAGCGTGCTTGCTTTGATTACCTTTGGCTTTGGCGACAGATTTGAGTTTATTAAAACGAATACGCGCTGTGCAATTTTTACCGACCGTCCAGTGTCGGCTTTGTCCAAGCCAATATGTATCGGTACCAATATGGCATTATCAGTTGTGCCACCGTCCACGTGCAGCTCTTGACCGGATGCACCGGCCGCACTGACGTTTATTAGCACCGGCGGAAACGCACCGGGTATTGAGATCGATGCAAGAATTACCCTGCGAAACAGTTCTAACGCCTCTTTATCCCCCTTTTTCGCAATCTCTCCCATATTCCAAACAACCGGTCTCTGGGCGTCCAGATTGGTGGTACCGACCAGAAGGTATCGCCCGGTTTCGTATTCGCGTGCGATTGCCTTCAGAACGTTCGGTGTTACGTACTTGGCAATTAGATTTTCGAGCGGTTTGGAGTCCGTCGCCGATGAGCCACCCAGTACGCCGACAAGTTTTGGTCGGAGAAGGTCTTTGGTTTTGTAGGTGGTGTAAAATTCTGTCAGCAGGGAATCGTAGCTAGAACCCAGATAAGCAAATGGAGCAATGATAGAACCCGTACTTACTCCTGTGACTATTGAGAACTCCGGTCTTGTCCCAGCAGCTGTCCAGCCGTTCAGTAAACCAGCACCATAAGCTCCCTTTGAACCTCCTCCAGAAAGGACAAGGAAATCCTGACGTAATTTCCCAGTTTCTGGGTCCTTCACGACTTTCAATTGTGGGGTAGTCCGTAGTTTATCTGTGTCGATCTCGCCTGAGTTGGCGTCACCCCAGAGACGGATCAGGGAATTTTCAAAACTTGTCACCTGGGCGTGAGCCAATACGTTTTCGGGCAAGGTTGTGCGTGTGCCCACGCACGCAACGAGCATGAGACAGAGAGTA
>JBPCWL010000118.1:0-12350 GCA_051009575.1 Rhizobiaceae bacterium | reverse complement strand
GAGAAATGGGAAACTCGCCGTTTGAGCAATGATATGGCCCAAGGTCCGCTTTGGGTCAAAAGCGACCGCGCCATCCGGCGAACATCATTCTGGCGACAACATTGCCACCAATGGCGGCAATGGGCTCGAAGCCGTCATTCACCCTTATTCGTATTTCATATTTAGTTAAACGCAAAATCCCCATCGATCGACCGAAGGAATTCGAGCGTCAAATTTAGCTTGGAGTTGATCTTCGGGTATCTGGATGCGATTTTTTTCAGTTCCTGCGGGTGAGTAAAAAGCCAGGAACTCATGACATTGAAGTCATTTTCTGTGCTGCTCGTCGAATATTTGATCAGAAATCCGTCCCTTAGCAAATTCTTGTTTTGAAGATGCGGGTTTTTCCAATCCAGGGCGGATTTACCATCACCGAGGTATCGGAATTTTTTTGGGTTCAACTTGTTCCATTCCTGCATCGGAAAAGGATAATTGCGCATCAGTATACTCGAAAACTCATGGTGCATCAGACCAAGCAAGTAGGAGTCGGAAAAACCCTTCTCAATACCCTCGCTCTTTATGTAAATGCTCTTCTTACTATTCGTGCCACCGTAGCTTTTCCCGAAAAAATTCAGTCGGCTAAGCAAATACACAGAATCCAGATTGTCCCTGATTACTGGTTCTGGATAGGCTGTAAGGAATTCCCTTATTATCGGCAGCGTTCTCTTGATTTCCGTTGTTGATAACTGATTTCCAATTGCAGAAATCGGTGCTGCTCGCCAGCTTTCAGGAAAATAGCTGGCGGGGTCATACTGGTGATAAACGTCTACATCAAAATCAGAATGTATGGCACGGATTACAGAGTTGATTTCCTGTTCGCCGGAATATGCCCATTTGCATGAAAAAGACCAAATCAGGAAAAACATCAGGATAAGGCGAACAAAAAAGTGAGCAGGCCTTATTGGAGCGGCGGCATGAATCATGGATTGACGAATATTCCAGAATGCCACTTATTGCAAAGTGTCTGGTATTGTCGCAGGCAAAGACATTTAAAATCTAATGAAAATCCATGCGGCAGTTCGCGCTTTGACTTTACCCGTTCAGCCTGCCTGTTTTATATAGCCTGTGCAGTAACCCATTTGGAATTCATCCCATGCCAATCAAGAAAATTCTAGTTGCCAATCGCTCTGAAATTGCCATCAGGGTATTTCGGGCGGCGAATGAGCTTGATCTTCAGACCGTTGCCATCTGGGCAGAGGAAGACAAACTGGCGCTGCATCGGTTCAAGGCAGACGAAGCCTATCAGATCGGAACTGGCCCACATCTCGTAAAACCCATGGGTCCAATCGAATCCTATCTTTCAATTGAAGAAGTGATACGGGTTGCAAAGCTATCCGGAGCAGATGCCATCCATCCCGGATATGGGCTGCTGTCTGAAAGTCCAGAATTCGTGGATGCCTGCAAGGAGGCAGGAATTACCTTTATCGGACCCAAAGCCGAAACCATGCGATCACTCGGCAACAAGGTAGCTGCGCGCAATCTGGCAGTGTCTGCAGACGTTCCGGTTGTTCCGGCAACTGATCCGCTGCCTGAAGACATAAAACAAGTGAAAAAGATGGCGGCTGAAGTCGGTTATCCGGTCATGCTGAAGGCATCCTGGGGTGGTGGCGGACGTGGCATGCGCGTCATCCGTTCCGAGGATGAACTTGAACGCGAATCCCTGGAAGCACGGCGCGAGGCAATTGCTGCATTCGGCAAAGGTGAGATTTACCTCGAAAAACTGGTGGAACGTGCACGTCACGTCGAGGTTCAAATTCTTGGTGACGGGCAGGGGAATGCTGTTCACCTGTTCGAGCGGGACTGCTCCGTGCAACGCCGTAATCAGAAAGTGGTGGAACGGGCTCCAGCTCCATATCTTGATGATACCCAACGCGAAGAACTTTGCGGATATGCGCTGAAAATAGCCAACAAGACGAACTATCTGGGTGCGGGAACAGTCGAATTTTTAATGGATGCGGACACCGGAACATTTTACTTCATCGAGGTGAATCCACGTGTTCAGGTTGAACACACGGTGACTGAGGAGGTTACCGGAATTGATATCATCAAGGCACAGATTCACTTGGTAGATGGCCACAAGATCGGAACGGCAGAATCCGGCGTGCCTTCCCAAGATGAAATCTGGCTTAACGGTCACGCATTGCAATGCCGGATTACCACTGAAGACCCCGAGCAAAATTTCATTCCCGACTATGGACGCATCACAGCCTATCGCGGTGCTACCGGTTTTGGCATCCGTCTGGACGGAGGAACAGCTTATTCCGGAGCTGTAATTACGAGATATTATGATCCATTGCTGGAAAAGGTGACGGCTTGGGCACCTACATATCAGGAAGCTATAAAACGCATGGATCGGGCATTGCGCGAATTCCGCATACGCGGAGTGGCAACCAATCTCGCGTTTCTTGAAAACATCATCACCCATCCAAGTTTTCAAGATAACACCTACACGACCAAATTCATTGATGAGACCCCGGAACTGTTTCACCGGGTACAACGTCGGGACCGGGCTACAAGGTTACTGAATTACATCGCGGATGTTTCCGTAAACGGGCATCCGGAAGCCAGGGATCGGGCAAAACCTGCCAAAGGGTTGCCGGTCCCGCACGCTCCCCATTTTGAAGCGCCAATTGTCGACGGTACGCGGCAACGGCTGGAGAAGAAGGGCCCGGAGAAATTTGCCAAATGGATGCGGGACCACAAACAGGTCCTGATGACTGACACCACCATGCGTGACGGTCACCAGTCCCTGCTGGCAACCCGAATGCGGACCCATGATATTATTGCCGTGGCACAATCCTATGCCAAGGCACTACCCCAATTGCTGTCTCTGGAATGCTGGGGTGGAGCAACCTTCGACGTGGCGATGCGCTTTCTCACTGAAGATCCATGGGAGCGATTGGCGTTGATCCGGGAGCAAGCACCGAACCTGTTGTTGCAGGCACTGGTGCGTGGCTCCAATGCGGTTGGATATACAGGCTATCCAGACAATGTCGTGCAACACTGGACCCATGAAGCGGCTAAGGGTGGCGTGGATTTGTTCCGCGTATTCGATTCACTCAACTGGATCGACAATATGCGTCCCTGCATGGAAGCCGTGCTGGATACAGGCAAATTGTTGGAAGCTACAGTTTGTTATACGGGAGATCTGTCTGCCCATGATCCTGGGAAATACGATCTGAAATACTATCTTGATATGGCTGAAGATTTGCAGAAGTCAGGTGCCCATATCATCGCCATCAAGGATATGGCAGGTCTGATGAAACCTGCCGCAGCTCAACAACTGTTTCCAGCACTGCGAAAGGCCGTGGATTTGCCGATCCATTTTCATACCCATGATACTTCCGGAATTTCCGCAGCTACCGTTCTCGCGGCGGTTGATGCAGGCGTCGATGCTGTCGATGCGGCAATGGATGCACTTTCAGGCGGAACCTCTCAGCCTTGTCTTGGATCAATTGTCGAAGCGCTGAGTGGATCAGATCGCGATCCGGGTCTGGATCCAGATGCGATCCGGCAAATTTCTCTATATTGGGAGAGCGTGCGCTCGCAATACGCGGCATTTGAAAGCGACGTGAAATCGCCAGCATCCGAGGTATATCTTCATGAAATGCCGGGCGGCCAATATACAAACCTCAAGGAGCAGGCGCGCTCATTGAATCTGGCTACACGCTGGAACGAAGTATCAAAGGCCTATGCCCAGGTTAACTCCATGTTCGGAGATATTGTGAAAGTTACTCCTTCTTCAAAGGTTGTCGGTGACATGGCTTTGATGATGGTATCTCAGGACCTAACCTGCGAAGACGTTGAAGATCCAAAAAAGGATATTGCGTTTCCGGAGTCTGTCGTTGCGATGATGAAAGGTGACCTCGGATTTCCGAAAGACGGTTGGCCGAAAGCCTTTCAGAAAAAAGTGCTCAAGGGAGAAAAACCACTTACCAATCGTGTCGGGGCACTATTGCCACCTGCTGAACTTGATGCGGAACGCAGAGAAATAGAGGGAGTGTTAAGGCGGGAAGTTTCCGATACCGAATTTGCTTCTTATCTGATGTATCCAAAAGTCTTTACTGATTATGCGTTGGCCCGAAAAGCCTTTGGACCAACAAGCACACTTCCCACACCAATCTATTTTTACGGTATGAAACCGGGTGATGAAGCCAGGATAGAAATAGAAAGAGGCAAATTGCTCTTGATCACCTGTCTTGCACATTCAGAAATGGATGATCAGGGCATGGTTACCGTATTTTTCGAATTGAACGGCCAGCCACGTCGAGCCCGCGTACCAGACCGAATTCATGGACAGTCAGTCGCGGTGGTACGGTCAAAGGCTGAGGAAGGAAACCCGAAACATCTTGGTGCACCGATGCCAGGTGTCATTTCAACGCTGATGGTTGAGGTGGGACAGGAAATAAAAGCAGGTGATTTGGTTTTGTCGATTGAAGCGATGAAAATGGAAACTGCCCTTCACGCCGAAGACGATGGAGTGGTTGCAGAAGTCCATGTCAAACCCGGTGACCAAATTGACGCCAGGGATCTTTTGGTGCGATTTGAAGATTAAATTGATTGACTGTGTTGTCCCAGCACTTGAAAACTCCAAACCTTCTTGCCACTTTCACCGTGCTGTGTTAGACGAAAAATGTTCTCTTCGTTGTTCTATGAACTTCGAAGGCCGGATACCGGGAGAGATTGTTCGGGGAAACCTGAACGACGCCGAAGGAGCAATCACCCCAAAAACTCTCAGGTATCAGGGACTGGATCCGGCAAGGAACAATCTGGAAAGATCGGGAGAACATTCTCCAGATCACCGAAGGAGTAAGAACCACAACGGTTCGCATCTCTCAGGTCCGACGACAGATGGGGTCGCAGGAATTTCTTGCGGAGTATCTGTCATGCTTACGGACTGACTAATCTCCGACATCTACCTGTGAAAATTTGGAAAATGGCTTCGTTTGCGCATTGCCGCAAATTTATGAATTGGAGGTAGCCATGGACATTCACAACGACCGCTTCACAGCGGTAGTGCACGATGTTTTTGACCAATCAGGACAAAGGTACCCTGACGGGATCTTTAGCAATTTTACGAAATCACGAAATAAACATTTGAATCCTGCCGCATTTTCGAAAACAATCTCTTCTGGGAGGGAAAGCACTGGATTTGCAGCTTCACATCAACAAAGATGGAACGCATCGCGTTGCCTCGCAACAAGGTGAGAACAACTAATCATGTCTGAATCTAATTCCAAACACACACCACTCCATGATCTCCATCTCGAAGAGGGGGGCAAAATGGTTGATTTTGCCGGTTGGCAACTTCCCATCCAATTCCCGACAGGATTGATGGCGGAACACAATCAGTGTCGCGAAAGGGCGGCGTTGTTCGATGTCTCCCACATGGGGCAGGTTGAATTACGCGGCCCAGACGCAGCCGAGAAACTGGAAGCACTTGTTCCTTCCAATATTTCTCCCTTAAAGCCCGGGCAGGCACGATACACATTCTTCACCAATGAAGACGGCGGGATCATGGATGATCTGATTGTCTCCAATGCCGGCGATTGTCTGTTTGCAGTTGTTAATGCCTCCATGCGGGATCAGGATATTGCCCACATGCGCAATAATCTTGATGGCGTGGATGTGCATGAAATTACCGATTGTGCATTAATCGCCGTTCAGGGGCCTGCCGCGGAAAAGGTAATCGCCTCCATTTGTCAGGGGCCAGAAGAACTCACATTCATGCAAACTGGAAAGTTTGACATCATGGGTGCGGATTGCCGCGTATCCAGGCTTGGATACACTGGGGAAGACGGCTTTGAAATTTCAATTCCGCAAAAATCAGCCGTCGAAATTACCAGGGCGATACTATCGCATGAAGACTGCGAGCCAGCCGGCTTGGGAGCACGGGATTCCCTGCGGCTCGAAGCCGGGCTGTGTCTGTATGGAAACGATATAGACCAAACCACGTCACCCATTGAAGCTTCTCTTGTATGGGCGATACAGAAGCGCCGCCGCGAAGAGGGTGGGTTTCCCGGAGCTGACAAGATACTGAAGGAACTAGCTGAGGGCACTGGCCGGAAGCTGGTTGGCATAAAACCTGAAGGGCGTGCACCGGCAAGAGCGGGTGTGGAAATCTGTGCCGTCGAAGGTGAAGTAATCGGCACAATAACATCAGGTGGATTTGGCCCGACGGTCGGAGGACCTGTCGCAATGGGTTATGTATCGAAAGCTCATTCTGAACCCGGAACCAAGCTGGATTTGATCATTCGCGGGAAACCGCACCCGGCGATTGTTACATCGCTACCTTTTGTCAAACAAAACTACAAACGATAAGCAGGAGAACCTCTATGACAACATATTATACTGACGACCATGAGTGGATTACCGTTGAAGGTGATATCGCAACGATTGGTGTGACAGAGCATGCCGCTGAACAATTGGGAGAAGTCGTTTTCATCGAACTAAAGGATGCCGGCGATACATTCAGCAAAGGAGATGAGATTGGTGTTATCGAAACCGTCAAGGCTGCTTCTGAGGTCTACGCGCCTGCCGATGGTGAGGTCGTGGAAGCTAACAGCCTGATAACGGAAACGCCGACCAAGCTAAATGAAAATCCGGAAGGCGAAGCCTGGATGTACAAGGTCAAGATTGCTGATGCCAGCCAGTTTGAAGGGCTGATGGACAAGGAAGCATATTTGGCGTCGATTGGTTAGGGAGCAGTTACATGCCATTTAAACCTACAGATTATTTTGCCTATGATTTTGCTAACCGAAGACATATCGGTCCGACAGTTGGTGAGATTGAAGAGATGATCGGCGCGTTGGGGTACAAAAGCCTCGACGCACTGATTGACGATACGGTTCCGGCAAAAATCCGGCAGAAAGAGCCTTTGGAATGGGGCCCGGCGATGACGGAACGCGATGCGCTGTACCACATGAAACAGGTGGCAGATAAAAACAAGGTTCTGACATCATTGATCGGGCAGGGTTATCATGGAACCACAACTCCTGCACCCATCCTGAGAAATATCCTGGAAAATCCGGCCTGGTATACGGCATATACTCCATATCAACCGGAAATATCGCAGGGGCGTCTGGAAGCGCTGCTGAATTTTCAGACGATGGTGAGTGACTTGACCGGTCTTGAGGTTGCCAATGCATCTCTGCTTGATGAGGCCACGGCTGCTGCCGAGGCTATGACAATGGCTAAAAGATCCGCAAAATCAAAGGCCAATGCATTCTTTGTCGACAAACACTGCCACCCGCAAACCATAGCAGTTATTCTAACACGGGCGGAACCGCTGGGAATTGAAATTGTTATTGGAGAACCGGAAGCAATTGAAGCCGATAAGGTGTTTGGTGCAATTTTCCAATATCCCGGCACCTATGGCTATGTCCGTGATTTCACCTCTCCGATAGAACAACTTCACGAAAACAAAGCGCTTGCAATAATTGCAGCCGACCCCTTGGCGCTGGCATTGCTTAAATCTCCTGGCGAGATGGGAGCGGACATTGCGATCGGTTCAACTCAAAGGTTTGGCGTTCCTATGGGATATGGTGGCCCTCATGCTGCGTATATGGCAACCAAGGATTCCTACAAACGGGCAATGCCCGGGCGCATTATTGGTGTATCAATAGATAGCCGAGGTAACCGCGCCTATCGGTTGAGTCTGCAAACCCGCGAACAGCATATCCGTAGGGAAAAGGCCAACTCCAATGTTTGCACAGCGCAAGCATTATTGGCTGTAATTGCATCGATGTATGCTGTTTATCACGGAGCGGAAGGTATCACGGCAATCGCTGAATCAGTACACCGTAAAACTTCGCGTTTGGCAAAAGGTTTGGAGGAAGCGGGATTTAAAGTTTCCCCCGAAGTATTTTTCGATACCATCACGGTTGATGTTGGGGCATTGCAAAATACCGTAATGACTGCCGCAGTAGCCAATGGCATCAACTTGCGAAAAGTAGGTGGTACCCGGGTAGGGATCAGCATTGACGAACAAACCCGCCCGGAGACCATTGAGGCAGTTTGGCGTGCGTTCGGTATTGATAAGGAGGATGACAGTCAAGCCAACCGGGAGTACCGGCTGCCTGACGCGATGTTGCGGACAAGCGAGATATTAACGCATCCAATTTTCCATCTGAACCGGTCTGAAACCGAAATTACGAGATACATGCGCCGTTTGGCGGACCGTGACCTTGCATTGGACCGGGCGATGATACCTCTTGGTTCATGCACCATGAAGCTCAATGCAACAGTCGAGATGATACCGGTTACTTGGCCGGAATTTTCCAATATCCATCCATTTGTCCCCGACGATCAGGCAGAGGGATATCGCGAAATGATCGACGATCTGAATGACAAACTCTGTCAGATCACCGGTTATGATGCGATATCACAACAGCCAAATTCCGGAGCTCAAGGCGAATATGCGGGTCTATTGACGATCCGGAATTATCACGTTTCAAATGATCAGCCACATCGCAACATTTGCCTTATTCCAACTTCAGCTCACGGGACAAATCCAGCTTCGGCACAAATGGTTGGATGGAATGTCGTACCTGTAAAATCCGATGAAAACGGAAACATTGATGTCGATGACTTCCGCGAGAAAGCGGAAGAGCACAGCGATGCGCTGGCTGCATGCATGATCACCTATCCTTCTACGCATGGTGTGTTTGAGGAAACAGTAAAGGATATTTGCAAAATTACGCATGACCATGGTGGCCAGGTATATATCGACGGAGCCAACCTAAATGCGATGGTTGGATTGGCAAAACCGGGAGAAATAGGTGGAGATGTCAGCCACCTGAATTTGCATAAAACATTCTGTATTCCGCATGGCGGCGGGGGGCCTGGAATGGGTCCGATCGGAGTAAAATCCCATTTGGTGGAACATTTGCCCGGACACCCTGAAGGCGGCACTTCCGTCGGGCCGGTTTCTGCAGCTCCATTCGGATCTCCTTCAATCCTTCCAGTCAGCTGGGCTTATGTATTGTTGATGGGCGGAGATGGTCTAACCCAGGCTACAAAAATCGCCATCCTGAATGCAAACTACATTGCCGAGCGTTTGAAGGATTCCTATGACATCCTTTACACCGCTAAAAATGGTCGTGTGGCACATGAATGTATTCTGGATACGCGCCCATTGAATGAAACAGCTCATGTCTCAGTAGATGATATTGCCAAGCGCCTCATGGATAGTGGATTTCATGCACCTACCATGAGTTGGCCGGTTGCCGGCACATTGATGGTGGAACCGACTGAGTCCGAACCAAAGGTGGAAATTGACCGTTTTATTGACGCAATGCTCTCGATAAGAGAAGAGGCGAGGGACATTGAAGAGGGTAGAATTGATCAGGATAACAATCCGCTCAAAAACGCCCCGCACACGGTCGCTGATCTGGTTGGCGAATGGGAACGTCCCTATACACGCAAACAGGCATGCTATCCGGCAGGTTCATTTGGGGTCGACAAATATTGGCCGCCGGTTAATCGGGTGGATAACGCCTTCGGTGACAGAAATCTGGTTTGCACCTGTCCGCCGATGGAGGATTATCTTGAGGCCGCCGAGTAACGTTTTGTCAAACAATCGGAAAGACCGGGTTACATTTAACTTTTGCCTGAAAGTAATTTTGGCCCGGTCCTCCCAAAAGCAGTTTTTCGAGAAATTCGACAACACTGAAACCATTCCGCGACAGTATCTGTTTCAAATTACGAGAATACAATGACAAATCGCTGATTTGGAATTGCAATGACGGTGCATCAGGCACGCGAGGGTCGGGTAACCGACCCGAAAATTTTTTGGTTCAGCCAACTATTTTATTAAATATTTCCTTACTGCCATAAGATAGCCTATTTCTTGCCATTTTTGGCATTTGTGCTTATTGGAAGTCTCGGGGGCTTGATTCCGGGCATAGGGTTCGGAAAAAAAGGGTTAAACAAAGTTTTGGTAATTGCATTCACTCCTTCCAGGAAATTGATAAATCTGGGCTTTTTTGCCGTGTTGGCAATGCTTGCTGCGTGCAGCAATACTCCGGACAAAACCTCAACCAACAGACCTATTGACGTGATCGGACAGGCCTTTTCGAGTAACAACGTTGAAAATACAGGGAATGCAGGTCAAAACGTAATACCAATCCCTACAATTTCCGATAAAACAAAGTTTGCTTCCAAGGATTATGGTGTATCCGGCAGTCCGAGAATTACCAAGTCTAAGCGGGTCAAAAAGGGTGGAGGCAGCTACAAGATTGGCAAGCCTTATTGGATCAGGGGAAAGAAATATGTCCCGCGTGAAGATCCCAACTACAATAAGACAGGTTTGGCTTCTTGGTACGGCCCCAATTTTCATGGCAGGTTAACTGCCAATGGCGAAATCTATGATCAATACAGCCTGACGGCTGCACATCCAACACTTCCTTTGCCAAGTTACGCAAAGGTTACAAATTTGGAAAATGGCGCCTCTGTAACCGTTCGTGTAAATGATCGCGGTCCATATGCTCATAACCGCTTAATTGACCTTTCATCAAGAGCCGCCCAATTGCTCGGATACACCAAAAAAGGCGTTGCCGAGGTGAAAGTTGAATATGTCGGAAAGGCAAGGCTGGATGGTCTCGATGAACAGTTCCTGGTTGCCAGTTATGATCCCGGCTCCTTGAATCCCGCGACTATTCCACCAAACCCCGGCGGATCGGTATTACTTGCAGATGCCAGCAACCGGTCCAGCAAGATTAGAAGCAGGACGACCCTTCAGGCATTTACCGATACCGAATTTGTACCGCCAGTACCAGAGTTCCGCCCAGGTACTTTTGATGGTGATCCAGTTGACGTTTCATCCTTAAACAGGGTGGAACCTTCAGGATTGATAAACGGATTTGTTGCGAGCAAAAACGAGAACATGAGTTTTGATGCAATTAATCGTAATTTTGCGGAATTGCCAAAGATTGCACCACCACAGACGGGAATGTTTAATCTGCAACATTTGATTGTTGGTCCGTTATCAAACAAAAGCAAACTGGCAATTGCAGAACATATCCTGTTGAAATGGGGCCCCGCCACAATTAGCTCATCCTCTGACAAGCGCTCCTGGAGTGTTCATTCAAAGGCTGTTCAGGTTGATATGAAAAAAATCCGGAAGCAACTTGCCGCCGCCGGAATAAATGAATTCAAAATACTGAATTAAGATTACCCGCAATTGATGTGTCCTCAGGTTGAACGGCGACAGTCTGCGCGCTAGACTGTACTTGACTCAATCAGCAATCGGACATGCACCCCATGTTATTGTTTTTAAAAACACATGGTTACCTGAAATCCGCACTCATTTGCATTTCAATCTTGTTGTTCTGTATGAGCCTGACATGGAGTGTTCAGGCTCAAATTTACAACACGCCTGCGGGACAGGCGCTGTTAATGGATGCAGATACTGGAACTGTTCTTTTTGCGAAGGAACCGGATACTCGAATCCCTCCCGCCTCACTTGCCAAAATGATGACCATGGAAGTTGTATTTAGCCAACTGAAATCTGGCAAGTTGTCGCTTCAAGACAAGTTTTTTGTAAGTGAGAATGCCTGGCGCAAAGGAGGCGCTGGATCGGGCGGGTCTACAATGTTTGCAAAATTGAATTCTGAAATTCCGTTGGAAGATTTGATACGAGGCGTCATTGTGCAATCGGCAAACGACGGATGCATAATTATTTCGGAAGGACTTGCAGGTTCAGAACCGGCATTCGCCGGATTGATGAATGAAAGGGCACGAAAACTGGGGCTCTCCGGTTCATTCTTTACCAATTCGACAGGACTTCCAGATGAAAACCAATATGTATCAATTCGCGATTTGGCAAAACTTGCGCAGCATATCATCAGTGAATACCCCGACTACTACAAATATTACAGTGAGCCGGAATTCGAGTGGAACAACATCCTGCAACGTAATCGGAATCCCTTGCTGAAAATGAACATCGGTGCAGATGGGATGAAAACCGGTTTTACCGAAGCAAGTGGTTACGGGATCGTCGGTACAGCCAACCGAAATAATCAACGTCTGATTTCTGTCCTGAGTGGTATGGAGTCAAAACGTCAACGTGCAGAAGAAGCAAGAAAAATTCTTGATTGGGGCTTCAGGGCATTTGAAAAATTCAAACTGTTCCAGGATGGAGAAATTATTGGCGAAGCCAACGTATACGGGGGCCAGACATCAGGGGTAGGTGTCGTTGGAAAAGGCCCTGTGGAAATTTATCTTCCAATTGGTAATCGGGACAAATTGAAAGCCAGAATCGTATATACTGGCCCACTGTTGCCGCCTGTTCAAGAAGGCGACAAGATTGCAAC
>JBPCWL010000117.1:0-8054 GCA_051009575.1 Rhizobiaceae bacterium | reverse complement strand
AGGCAGCATGGATTGAAAAAACATAGTCGTCTCCTTTGTTTTCTATTTTTGAGGGTTAGGCGGGGCATTGGTGCTTTTCGGCTGATCAGTCGGTCACTGTGGCGTTCATCGCCGCGACAGCCGATTGAGTGTCGGTTGCGTGACTTGCGATCATCCGAAAATTGATTAGTGCGGCCTCGTAACCATCATAACCCGGCACCTGAGCAGCGGCCGTGGCATCGATGACGACCATGACTTCGAAACCGTCTTCAACAAGCGCTCGCATGTGGGATTCGGTGCACAAGTTGGCGGACATGCCGGCCAAAATCACTTTATCGATTCCCCGCTTGCGCAGTTGTAGTACAAGATCGTTACTTTCCGGGCCAAAGACTTTGTGTGGGCTGGTGACCACCGTTTCGCCGTCGTCAATGTACTTTTTGTATTGTTCAAGCCAGTCGGCTCCCGACCCTTCAAACTCCGCGGTGGAAAGCTGTCCTGGGCGATTAAACATGCCGATACTGTGCATCAGGGTTTCAAGCGCACCTTCAAACTGCCAACCGTGATCATGCGGATAGTAGTAGTGCGGCGAAATGAAGACCGGCATCCCGGTGGCCTTTGCGGTTGCAAAGAGCTGGTCAATATTGTCTACGGTGCCAACTGCTTCAGCGTTCTCTCCGACCACTCCCCATGCAACACCATCAGGGCTTAGAAAATCGTTCTGCGGATCTGTAACCACCAGAGCAGTTCTGCTTGGAACGATTTCGAACCCGGGGTTGGGCAGGCCACTGTTGTCGGCGTGGTCACCGTTTCCGTTTGCTGACATCACAGCGCCTCCGTGACAGCCAGTGCCATCATACCTGTGCGGATTTGCCTTCCGGTGGTCCGGTTTGATTGAGCTTTCATAGTAATCTCCCTGTTAGTGATCGACGCCAAGAGGTTCAGGTCACAAGCAACAGCTAAACTCTTTCCCAAATCGTAGTGAATAGTCATAATGTGAAATTCATTATTTGAATTAATGGAATTACTTATGGACAGGTTGCGTACGATGACGATTTTCGTCGTGGTCGCCGAGGAAGAGGGATTCGCGCCAGCTGCCAGAGGCGACTTAACATGTCGCCGCCTAGTGTGACGCGTGCCGTTTCAACCTTGGAGGACACCTCGGCGCGCGGCGGGCCTTCACGCAGCGCCCAAGGGCACCGTCTTGATCACCGAAATTGCGTAATTGACCGTAATTGCAACTGTCATCGTAGTTGGCGTAATTGCGTAATTGACCGTAATGCAAAGTACCCATCAACCGGCTTTAGTTGTTGCCGGATAACTTTTAATCACTGACGTGAATTGCTGACTGGAAATTTGATTTCGGCAATAGTAATAGTCTGCTTCGAACATTTAAGATGCCGCTATAGCTCAGGGGTAGAGCAGGTCTTTCGTAAAGACAAGGTCGGGAGTTCAAATCTCTCTAGCGGCACCAGAATCAACAAAACCCCATTTCACTGTTTATTTGACGTACTGATAAAGATACAATTTGGTGTCAATGGAGTGCGGTATTGAATTTCAATCTCAAGCAGCTTGAAGCGTTTGTATGGGTTTCAGACCTTGGCAGTTTCCGCAAGGCAGCCGACCGATTGAATACTACGCAGCCGAATATCTCATCTCGTATATCAGGTCTTGAATCGGCGCTGAAGGTAACCTTAATGGAGCGGGATGCCGGATCTGTCCGTTTAACTTCAAAAGGACAGGAACTGCTCAAACATGCCCGGACCGTCATTCAAAACTCTGAATCCCTTTTAGAGGCCGCTGGCAACAATGTCCTTTTTGATGGAACCTTGCGGCTTGGCGTAACCGAACTGATCGTTCACACTTGGCTTCGCAAATTTCTGCGTGAATTGAAGGAAGCCTATCCGAATATTGTCGTCGAACTTACTGTGGATCTTTCGGTCAATCTGACATCCGAACTGTTTTCCCGATCGATTGATCTTGTGTTTCAGAACGGGCCGTTTGAGAGTCACACGACAGGCTCGCGGGATCTTGGAACTTATCCCTGGATATGGGCTGCATCTCCGTTGCTAGAAATTGATGCGGAATGCTCTTTGGCGCCTGAAAAATTGTTGGAGTTTCCAGTGCTCACTCATGCACGCGATACCAAGCCGTTTGCCGATGTTGAGAGCCATTTTGCAGAAGTTTGTCCGGCACAGGTACGGCTTGTACCTTCCAGCAATATGGCGACCTGTTTGCACATGACGATAGATGGGATGGGCGTTGCTGCCTTGCCGAAAGCAATGGTGGAGCGGGAATTGGCGAATGGTGAGTTGGTCACGATCAATTATCCCTGGGTGCCGGAGCCAATGTCTTTTCTCGCGAGATACGAAATTGGCAAGTCGCCAAAGATCGTTGAGTTGGCCGCTAAATTGGCAGCAGAAACTGCGGATGAATTTCTCGTAGGATAAAAATCTTTTATCCTTTCCATCCAATAAAATAATTTGAAATGATTCATGCTCCCTGTGTATCTTCAAACAGGCGAAATCCTGAGAGTAGATGCAAATGAGCACGAAACCCATACGGCTGGGAGCTGATATTGGTGGCACGTTCACGGATGTGGTTCTTGAAATTGGAGAGTGCCTGCATTCGGCAAAGGTTCTCACAACCTACTCTGCACCGGAAAATGCCATTATCGACGGCATGCACCAGGTTTGCAAAGAGGCTGGTGTAAAGCCGGAAGACGTTGTTCAGATCATTCATGGTACAACGCTTGCCACCAATGCGCTCATAGAAAGGCGTGGTGCGAAAACGGCATTTATCACGACGAAAGGTTTTCGCGATGTCATTGAAATGCGGACCGAAAGCCGGTTTGAACAATACGACCTGAATCTCACACTTCCCGATCCTTTGCTTCCCCGTCAACAGCGCTACGTCCTTGAAGAACGGATTGCTGCATCCGGTGAAGTTTTGATGCCGCTTGTACGCAAAGATGTAGAAACATTGGTTGATCAACTTGCGGAAGCAGGATTTGAAAGCATCGCGGTCGGTTTCCTTCATTCTTATCTCCACGAAGCCCATGAACTAATGGTTCGGGATGTTGTTTTGGAGAAAATGCCGAATGCCATGGTTTCGCTTTCCTGCGAAGTTTCTCCGCAAATGCGAGAATACGAGCGCTTTAATACAACGATTGCGAATGCCTATATAAAGCCATTGATGAAAAGCTACCTCAGCCGTTTGGAAGAGCGTCTGGGTAGCGAAGGCGTTGATTGCAACATATTTTTAATGCATTCGGGTGGTGGGATAATATCCATCGATAGTGCGGCGGAATTTCCGGTTCGCCTTGTCGAATCCGGACCTGCTGGAGGAGCTGTTTTTGCAGCAAACATAGCCGCGCGATACGGGCTGGAAAAAGTACTTTCGTTTGACATGGGCGGCACCACAGCAAAAATTTGCCTGATCAAGCACCAAACCCCCAAGACAAGTCGCGTTTTCGAAGTGGCACGCACCTACCGTTTCAAAAAGGGTTCGGGCATGCCGATTTCCATTCCCGTGATTGACATGGTCGAGATCGGGGCAGGCGGCGGTTCTCTTGCCCATGTGGATTCGATGCGGCAAATACGTGTTGGTCCTGAGTCAGCAGGATCGGAGCCTGGTCCGGCCTGCTATGGCCATGGAGGCGAACGTCCGGGTGTAACAGACGCGGATCTTGCTCTTGGCAAACTCGATCCGGACAATTTCGCAGGTGGATCAATCAAGCTGTATCCAGACAATTCCAATGCGGCATTAGAATTGCATGTGGGCGTTCAACTCGGAATGGATGCACAAGCCGCTGCATTTGGCGTAGCTGAGGTCGTTGATGAAAACATGGCAAATGCTGCCAGGGTGCATGCGGTGGAAAACGGTGAGGATCTTTCTGAATATACGATGATTGCATTTGGCGGAGCAGCGCCGCTGCATGCTGGGCGTCTGTGCGAGAAACTGGGTGTTGACCGGTTATTGGTGCCGGAAGGGGCAGGGGTTGGCTCTGCAATCGGTTTTCTCAAGGCACCCTTCAGTTTTGAAGCAACCCGATCCGTATTCATGAAACTGTCGGAGTTTGATCCAAAGAAAATCATGAGTTTACTTTCAAACCTGAAGGAAGAGGCAACGGGCTTTGTTCGCAGTTGTGATGCGAACGCTGAAATTCTTGCCGATTTCAAAGTGTTCATGCGCTACTCCGGACAGGGTTGGGAAATACCGGTGATATTGACGGAAGCGCAGGCCATGAACCCCGATATGGATACTTTTCTGAATCTTTTTGAAAAAGATTATACAAAGTTGTTTGGGCGACCCGTACATGGCATGGACGCAGAGATTACAGTTTGGGCTGTGAATGCAACGACCCCAATCGAGGCAGTGCCGAGAATTGCCGAAGAAGCGAAATGGAAGCCATCCCAAATAAATGGTCGGCGGGCAATATTTGATCCTGCACTTGGAGAAACAGTTGATGCGTCGATTGTTGATCGTGAAACTATAGCTTCAGGACAATCTGTCGAAGGACCTGCCGCAATTGTCGAAAACGAAACGACCATCATCATGCCGTCAAGCCGTCGGGCAATTCGCCAGCCGGACGGTTGTATTGATGTTCGCTTGAAAGCCTGAGGAGACGGATTTTGGCAAAAGATTATTCAACCGTTTCTAAGCAGGTGATGTGGAACCGTTTGATTTCTGTGGTTGAAGAGCAGGCACAGGCTCTGGTGCGCACCGCTTTTTCAACATCGGTGCGCGAAGCCGGTGACTTGTCCGCAGGTGTATACGACAGACACGGCCAAATGCTTGCCCAAGCGGTTACCGGAACACCGGGCCACGTAAATGCAATGGCGGATGCGGTGGCCCATTTCATTCGTAGGATAGGACGCCAGAATATGTTTGAAGGTGATGTGTACATCACCAATGATCCCTGGGAAGGGACTGGTCACCTGCATGATATCACGATTGTCAGCCCTTCCTTCTACAAGGGTGTGTTGGTGGGCTTTTTTGCCTGTACCGCCCATATCGTCGACATTGGTGGTCGCGGTTTTGGAGCCGATGCGGCCAGTGTTTACGAAGAAGGTCTTTACATCCCGATCATGAAATTCGTGGAAAGAGGGGAGGTAGATCAGACTCTGGTGGCAATTGTCAGAGGAAATGTTCGTGAACCGGACCAGCTTGTGGGCGACATATACGCGCTGGCAACCTGCAATGAGATCGGACACCGCCGTCTGATCGATATGATGGGGGAGTTTGAACTCGAAAATCTGGAAAGTATCGCGGAGTTTATTCTGGAAAATTCACACCGCGCTACCCTTGAGAAAATCAATGCATTGCCGCGCGAAACTGCTTCCGGTCAAATGACGATTGATGGGTTTGAAAAACCGATCACCTTGAAGGTGAAACTTTCGATCGAAAAAGATCGGATCCTATCGGACTTCGACGGCACATCCGGTCTCGACAAAAAGGGCATCAACGTTCCGCTCGTTTATGCGAAGGCCTACACTTGCTATGCGCTTAAATGCGCGATTGCCCCGGAAATTCCAAACAATGCCGCTTCCCTCGCTCCCTTTGAGATTGTTGCACCTGAAAATGCGATTGTGAATGCGCTCCATCCTGCACCTGTTGCACTCCGCCATGTGATCGGCCACATGATTCCGGATACGGTCTATAATGCATTGGACAAAATATTGCCGGAAACGGTTCCGGCTGAAGGGGCGGGATGTCTATGTAATTTTCAGGTTTCACTCCGGCCTCGGATGGATGCAACGGCACCCGAAAATGCAGTCCGTTCCGAGGTGCTGACATTCAATTCCGGAGGGTCTGGTGCGCGTCCTACCCAGGATGGTATGAGTGCGACCGCATTTCCCTCAGGTGTGATGACCATGCCGGTTGAGGCGACCGAACACACCGGACCGGTTATTATCTGGCGTAAGGAACTTCGCCCCGACAGTGGCGGTGCGGGCAAATATCGTGGTGGGCTCGGCCAATTCATGGAAGTTGGAGCAGCAGAAGGTCACGAATTCGACTTTCAGGCGATGTTTGACCGCGTTGACCATCCTGCCCGTGGTCGTCAGGGTGGTGCAGATGGTGCTCCGACTACCATTGCGCAGGACAATGGGTCTGCGATGAAGGGCAAGGGCAAGCAATTTGTTCCGCACGGCCGGACGGTCATGCTCGCCTTTCCTGGGGGCGCTGGCTACGGCAGGGTAGAAGACCGTGACAGGGCGTTAATTGAACGGGATCTGATACGGGGATACATTTCAGCAGATGCAGCAACACAGCATTATGGATTGCCAATTGCAGATGTGGAGCAGATCATGAAAAATGTTAAGTCAGGGGAGGTCAAATAGTGAAACTGAAGAAGCTTGTTTTGACAGGTGCTGCTGGCAGATTGGGTTCGTATCTCCGGGAGCCTTTGACAAAGATTGCAGACGAACTTTTTTCAACGGATATCGCGGAGGATATCGGAAAACTTTATTCTGGTGAGCAATATTTGAAAGCGGATCTCGCCAAGTATGATGAAGTCGACAAGGTGTTGCAAGGTGCTGATATGGTTGTCCATATGGGTGCGATTGCAGACGAAGCGCCTTTTGACAAACTTCTTGGACCAAACTTCCTGGGTGCCTACAATATCTGGGAATCAGCATACCAGAACGGCCTTAGCCGCGTTGTTTATGCCAGTTCTATTCATGCGGTGGGCATGTACCCCAAAAACGAATTTATCGGTACTGAAGTCCCGCACCGGCCTGACACTTTCTATGGCCTTGCCAAGTGCTTTGCCGAAGACCTTGGTAGGATGTATTGGGACAAACGCGGTCTTGAGAGCGTTCATATGCGCATCCTTTCATGTGCTCAGGTAACCAGTGCGCGTGCACTGGGTTCCTGGCTTTCCTACGATGATTTCATTCAACTGGTGCTACGCGCGATCAATACGCCGGTTACAGGGTTTTCAGTGATTTACGGAGTTTCGGGTAATGACCGCACGCCGGTAGACAATAGCAAGGCAGCATTTCTTGGCTTCAGGCCGAAGGACAATGCAGAGCAATTTGCTGAACAGATTCTTTCCGAAGAACCGGCGATGGACCCGCAGGACCCAGGGCATATGTGTCATGGTGGTCCGTTTGCTGGTGTCGATCTCGGCAATAGCGGACAGGCGCAAATGAATATTGTTGATGACAGCAAGAAAACCTAGGAATCAACCATGACTAAAGAAAAAGTTGCAATGATTGTTGGCGGCGGTTCGGGAATTGGTGCTGACGCGGCCCGTAATCTGAAGTCAAAGGGATATGAGGTAGGTGTCATGTCGTCTTCCGGCAAAGGCGAGGCCTTGGGTGATGAACTCGGCGGTATCGGGTATACCGGCTCAAATCTTGTTGTTTCCGATCTTCAAAAATTTGTAGATCTGACAATGGAAAAATTTGGCCGTATTGACGGGGTAGTGAACTGTACAGGCCATGGGCCGAAGGGACCGGTTGACGAAATTTCTGATGAAGACTGGCACACCGGACTTGATTACTACATGCTCAATGTGGTGCGCATGACGCGCATCGTTCTGCCAATTATGAGAAAACAACAATCCGGTTCGATCGTGAATATTTCTACGTTTGCGGCATTCGAACCTGATTCTGATTTTCCGACTTCCGCAGTGTTCCGGGCATCACTTGCCGGTTACACCAAGCTTTTCAGCAACAAGTTTGCAGCCGAAGGTATTCGTATGAATAATATCCTTCCGGGCTTTGTTGACAGTTTGCCTGAAAAGGCAGATCGGGTAGCCCGGATACCGGCGGGCAGATATGCAAAAGTTTCGGAGCTGTCAGAGACCGTCAGTTTCATGATTTCAGGTGCTTCAAGCTACATCACCGGACAAAATCTCCGGGTTGATGGTGGGCTTACTGCTTCTGTTTAGGTTGCAAGTTTTAGTAACCGCGTGACATCGACAAGCCTTATATTGATGTTTTAACTGTGCTTGGGGAAAACGATTGCTTGTCCGCGAGGGCGGTTGACGTTAACCTAGTGTTGAGGGAGTTCTTTGACTGGGGTTGTTTTGAACTGGCTTCCGAATCTATTCGCCAAGGGTATGCTGA
>JBPCWL010000116.1:0-8023 GCA_051009575.1 Rhizobiaceae bacterium | reverse complement strand
GGACTGAACTAACCGAGGAAGGCATCGATCCAGCGGTTATCGCGGAAATATTCGTGGAGGCCGCCTTAAAGCGTTTGGTTCGCGAAAAAGGCAATGATCATGCTTCGAAATTACTTGCCCATTTCAGGGAACTCGATGAAATGGGATTCCTGCCGCCAACCAGGACATTGCAGTAACATTTTGTAATACAGGGCATTTCCGGGCTTTTTTTCCTTTATCCGCCGATGTTTTCGACATAGCATTGATATGTTGAACCCGGACGTGAACATGTTCCGACGATGGATGATTTGCCTGATAGCCGTGTTGTTTTCGGTTTTTGTTGCCGATGGCGTGACTTCGCGCGCAGATACTATTCTCGTTCAGGAAGAGAGCGGTGAGACACAAGTTCCCGCAACAGAGGATGCGGAAAGTCCGGAAACCAATACAGATACTGCAGATGCTGAACCTGTTGAACTGCCGGAAATCTCATATGATCTGGGTGAACTGCCCTTCCCCACACGCAGAATGCATGAACTCATTCTGGAGGCCACCAGGGCTGGGGATGTTGAAAAATTGCGCGCATATATCGGCACCGGAGACAACAAGACATTACTGTCTCTTGGAGGCGTTGACGGTGACCCGATTGAATTCCTGAAGCAGCAATCCGGTGATGACAAAGGTCACGAGATTCTTGCCATTCTGGAGGAGGTACTGGAAGCAGGATACGTCAAACTAGATCCGGGTACGGAACGGGAGATCTATGTGTGGCCCTATTTCTTCGCCATGCCAATCAATGATCTTACCGATCGTCAAATGGTTGAACTCTATCGAATTGTCACCTATGGCGATTTTCAGGACATGGAAGACTTCGGAGGCTATATATTCTACAGGGTCGGAATCACACCGACCGGCCGATGGCAGTTTTTTGTCGCTGGAGACTGATTTTGTACTTTGAAGAACTGAAAAACCGCTCGCTGGTTCGTGTTGCCGGGGAAGATGCAGAGCATTTTCTCGAAAATCTGATAACCTGTAATGTGACGGGGATGGAAGCGAGTGACTCCCGTTTTGGAGCGCTCCTTACCCCACAAGGAAAAATTCTTTTCGATTTTTTCCTGTCCAAATCCGATAATGGATATCTATTGGATATCAACGCTGAACATTCGCAAGATTTTATCAAGCGTCTGATGTTTTACCGGTTGAGAGCCAAAGTAGAGATTGAAGCCCTTGAAAACAGCACGGTTTTTGCTTGTTGGGACGGCCCGCGTCCAAATTCGAAAACAATTATCGTCGATTGCCGTCATCCAAAAATGGGGTATCGGCAGTATTTCACCTCTCCCGATGGCCAATCCGGCTCTTCCTATGCGTCCCTGAGGATCGAGAATGGGATCCCGGAAGGTGGAACAGATTTTGAATATGGTGATTCATATCCGCATGAAACGCTGATGGACCAGTTTGGCGGAGTTGACTTCAAGAAAGGATGTTTTGTTGGTCAGGAAGTGATCTCACGCATGCATCATCGCGGAACAGCAAAGAAGAGAATTGTCAAAATCAAGAGCGATAATGATCTTCCCGCCACCGGGGCAACCATTATGGCGGACGAAAAGCCTGCGGGCGTTGTAGGATCTGTGGCCGGCAGCCGGGGCCTCGGGTTACTGCGCCTGGATCGGGTTGCAAAATCGAAGGAACTAGTTGCAGACAGTAAGCAGATAACAGTGGAACTGCAGGATTGGGTAGACTTTACCTGGCCGGAGGTTAACTGATGGAATTGAAACAGGAACCTCCCCGCGCATGGCAGCGCATGTTATCAGGAAGACGCCTGGATCTTCTGGAACCCTCTCCGTTGGATGTTGAAATCGAAGACATCGCACATGGACTGGCAAGGGTAGCGCGCTGGAACGGACAGACGAACGGAGAACATGCATTTAGTGTTGCACAACATTCCATTGTAGTCTGGCAAGCATTCTGCAATCTCAATCCCAAAACAAACCCCGATGAACAACTTATGGCGTTGCTCCACGATGCTCCGGAGTATGTTATTGGCGACATGATATCACCCTTCAAGGCTGTTATCGGAGGTGAATACAAAATTGTAGAGACCCGGCTGCAGGAAGCAGTTCACCTGCGCTATTCCTTACCGCCAAAGACGCCTGAAAACGCGAAGGCAGCAATTAAGAAGGCTGATTCCATCGCCGCCTATTTTGAAGCTACGGAGCTCGCTGGTTTCAGCAAGGAAGAGGCGAAGAATTTTTTCGGTACACCACGCGGATTTACGAAGGAACAGCTTGATCTTCTTCCCAAACCCGCAGAGCAAGCACAAAAAGAATTCCTGGGCATCTTCCAACGCATTGAAAGAAAACGGAAAAACCGTGCCCCATAGAACACGAATGGAAATTGGTCTTAATGCGGCTATTGTGGCGATCGTTGACGGCAACCCTTCCATTTTGCGAACAATCAACTCGGACAATTTACCTCCAGACGCCTTGCCGTACGGTCGATTTGATCCCCTGCAACACAGAACCATGGAAGAAGGATTACGGGAATTGGCAGAGGCACAAACCGGCCTCCGTCCGGGATATGTCGAGCAGCTGTATACATTCGGGGACCGCGGTCGCATGCCTGTGGCCGGGGATCAAAGTCCACATGTGATTTCAGTTGGATATCTGGCACTTGCGCGTTTTAATCCGGACCACCAAAACCAGTTTCCAGCAAGAGATGCCGGATGGCGAAACTGGTATGAATTTTTTCCCTGGGAAGATTGGCGCACGGGCAGGCCGCAGCTCCTGGACGAAATCATTATTCCCGCCCTGTTGGAATGGGCAGCACATCCTGCACGGATCAATCGAATTGTGCGGGGTTTGGACCCCCTATCCAGAATACGCATTTCTTTCGGGCTTGAGGAGTCTCCCTGGCAGGACGAACTTGTACTGGAACGTTATGAATTGACCTATGCTGCAGGACTGGTCAGTGAAGCGGTTGCTGATGGGCGGATGGAACATACCAACACGGACGCCACTCTGGGTGCCTCAATGGTGCATGACCACCGGAGAATATTGGCGACTGCAATTGCAAGATTGCGAGGTAAGTTAAAATACCGCCCGGTGATTTTTGAGTTAATGCCTGAAAATTTTACTCTGACTGACCTGCAGCAAACCGTCGAGAGCATCTTTGGCCGCTCTGTACACAAACAGAATTTCCGGCGACTTGTTGAAAACGCGCAACTTGTAGAACCAACCGGTGCCAGCCAACACTCTACCGGGGGACGACCTGCAGCACTGTTTCGATTCCGCAGTGAAATACTGAGAGAAAGGCCAGCGCCTGGATTGCGTGTAGGTCGAAGTTAACCGATTTCGATATCTAGACCGACATCGAGAGTTGGCGCAGCCATGGTGATTTTGGATGTTGAAATAAAATCAACGCCGGTTTCTGCAATCGCTTTAACGGAGTCAATGTTCACATTGCCTGACGCCTCAAGCTTGATCATGCCTTTATTGTTTTTTTGATTGAGCGCAACCGCTTTGGAGAGCTGTTCATTCGTCATATTGTCCAGCAACACAACATCCGGGCTTGCCTCAAGCGCTTCGGACAACTGTTCCAGGGAATCAACTTCCACCTCCACCTTGACCAGATGTCCTGCAAATGCCTTTGAACGTTCGATAGCCAATGCAACACCCCCTGCTACGGCAATGTGATTATCTTTAATCAGGATTGCATCATCGAGACCATACCGGTGATTGGATCCGCCCCCACATTTAACCGCGTATTTGTCAAAGGCCCGAAGGCCTGGGATAGTCTTGCGAGTACAGCAAATTTTTGCAGAAGTGTGTTCAATGCGAGCTGCAAATTGTGAAGTGTATGTAGCAATTCCCGACATCCGCATGAGAAAATTCAGCGCAACGCGTTCTGCCGCAAGAATTGACCGGGCATTTCCTTCAATCCGCGCGATTACCCCACCTTTCGCCAGAGTATCGCAGTCACCCTTTTCTGATTTAAGCCGGATGGTTGAATCCATTGCCGAAAAAGCTGCTTGTGCCAACTCCAAACCGGAAAGAATTCCGTCTTCACGGGTTGCCAGAATGCATTTTGCCTTTGCATCTTCTGGAATTGTGGCATTGCTGGTGATATCGCCTGCTCGACCAAGGTCTTCAAGCAAGGCATGCTCTACTGCCTGTCTGATCAGGATCGGGGACAGATGTGGTTCGAATGTGGTCTTCATCCGGCTCTCAAAACCTCTGCGACAACTTCATCTGCTTGTTCAAGTGTTATGAATGTCCGCTTCCGCCAATCTTCACTGGCTTCGGGGAAATCCGAGCGGCGATGCCCTCCCCTGCTTTCTTCACGCAAAAGTGCAGAAACCACCATCAGCTTCGCCGTTGTCAGACCGTTTAAAAACCGCACTGACTTGTTGTTTTCCTCAAGTTCTGCAATTGCCCTGATTGCCACCTTGAGCCCTTCACCGGTCCTGCTTACACCAACGCATTCAGACATGATGGCACGAAGTTCGGAAAACTTTGATTTATCAGTGTCAACTTTTTCTTCGGCAGGCGGGCGTTCCAGAATCTGGCTGGTTTTTCCGTTGGGGTAATGTTCTAAAATGTTCGCAGCAATTCGGGCCGCAAATACGACCGCTTCCAGCAATGAATTGGACGCAAGCCTGTTTGCTCCATGTGCACCAGTTGAAGTCACCTCACCGCAAGCATAAAGGCCGTCAATCGAGGAACGACCATCTGCGTCGGTAAAAATTCCGCCCATGTGATAATGTGCAGCGGGAATGACCGGTATCAAATCGGTGGCAGGATCAATTCCAGCTTCCTTGCAGTATCCATAAACGGTGGGGAATTCTTTCTGCATGTGGCTGCCAATAGCCTCACGAGCATCCAGCCACGCGCCCCGCCCGGCTGAAACCTCATCGAAAATCGCCTTTGCCACCACATCTCTTGGTGCCAGCTCGGCCAGTTCATGAATATCGAGCATGAAGCGTTCGCCAGCATCGTTGACAAGAAGGCAACCCTCACCCCGCAGAGCTTCGGTTGCCAGTGGTGCGGGATCTTTGCCCACATTGATTGCTGTTGGATGAAACTGGACAAATTCAGGGTCTGCGATTGTGGCCCCTGCGCGAGCCGCCATACCGCAGCCGCCGCCTCTTGCTTGGGGCGGATTTGTTGTAACCTGATACAAATGACCCACGCCACCCGAAGCCATGACGATCACCTTCGCAGGCAACAGGATTCGATGTGGAGACGAGCCGGATTCCGGACGGGCATACAATCCTGCAATCCTTTTATTCTCTACAACCAGCTCTTCGGCAATATAGCCCTCCATCAGGCGTATTGACGGTGTACTTTTCACGGTCGCGACCAAGGCTTCCATAATTGCTTTTCCTGCCCTGTCTCCTTGTACTCCCACAACGCGGTTTTCGGAGTGAGCCGCTTCCCTTGAGGCCAACAACTGGCCTTTCAAATCCTGGTCAAACGGAACACCGAATTCCAAGAGGTCATGTACCCTTTCGCTTGCTTCACAGGCCATCATTCGCGCGATATTTTCATCGACGATGCCAGCACCGGCCATGACAGTATCGGAAACGTGCTTTTCAACGGTATCACCTGGCATTACAGCAGCTGCAATTCCGGCCTGCGCCCATGCAGAAGACGCTCCATGGCCAATCGGAGCAGCGGCAAGAACCGTGACAGGCCGCGGCGTCATTTTCAAAGCACAAAAGAGGCCTGCCAGGCCTCCACCAATAATCACTACGTCGTCGACGCCATCATTGGCGTGGGTTGGAAAAAGGTCTGCTTGTTCAGGCATGAAGCGGTGTTCTTAGTTTGATTTCAGATTTACCATGCGTTCGACTGCCTGACGGGCTTTTTTGGCCATTACCGGGTCGATATGCACTTCTTCGCGCATATAGACGAGGCTTTCAAGGATTTTGGGGAGGGTAATCCGCTTCATATGTGGACACAAATTACATGGCTTGACGAACTCTACTCCTTTCGCTTCCTGTTCTATGTTGGATGCCATTGAACATTCGGTTACAAGAAGCACCTTTGACCCTGCCTTTTGACCCTTGGCAAAATCAATCATCCCGGAGGTTGATCCGGTAAAATCTGCAACTGCTGTAACTTCAAGTGGACATTCAGGATGGGCCACAATCTGTATTGAAGGGTCTTCTTCCTTGTAGGCGAGAAGCTCATCTGCGGTGAAACGTTCATGAACTTCGCAGTGCCCTTTCCAGGTCAGGATTTTTTTGCTGGTCTGCTTGGCAACGTTTTGCGCAAGATATTCATCGGGTATCAGCAGGACCGTATCTGATTCAAAACTTTCAACAATGCGCACCGCATTTGATGATGTGCAGCAAATGTCGCTTTCAGCTTTCACATCCGCAGATGTATTTACATAAGTAACAATAGGAACCCCCGGATTTGCCTCTCTGAGCAGGCGAACATCTTCTCCTGTGATGGACTCTGCCAGCGAGCAGCCTGCCTTCATATCCGGGATCAAGACGGTTTTCTCCGGACTCAGTAGTTTCGAAGTCTCAGCCATGAAGTGTACGCCACACTGGATTATGATTTCGGCATCAACTTTTTCAGCTTCCATCGCAAGTTGAAGAGAGTCCCCAGCGAAATCTGCCACACAATGAAAAATTTCCGGTGTTTGGTAATTATGGGCAAGAATGACCGCACCGCGTTCCTTTTTCAGCTTGTTGATTGCATAGACGTAGGGTGCATGCACAGGCCATTCAATTTCGGGGATATGGTGCTTCACTTTCTCATAAAGCGGTGCAGTTTCACGTGCTACTTCTTCTGTAAATTCAAGAGTTGGCATATCTACCACACCAAATCGTTCGGCTGCAGTTTCGGCATTGCCTGGCATATCAGTTGCTTGAACTTGATCAAGAATCGCCATCTATTTAGCTCCCTTTTTATTTATACTCATATTGAGTATAAGGGTGGTATTAAAAAATGCCCTCGCTCGGACAGATAAAATATAACAACTCGCCGCGTCACTATCAAGAATTGCCAATGAAAAAGATTGTGCACAGTAGTAAACAGTTGTTTCACAACGTTTTAACACAATTAGTCATTGGGATTTTCTGATTTCAACAAGTCCCAATTTACGTGCAGCAGGGTTGGTGCTTACTGTCACCAACCCCAAAATCAAAGGTAAGCCCTTACATTTCCATATCAATTGCTTCTGCTATTTCAATTGTCCCATGGTCAAGGTGCGGACATCCCTTGGCCATTTCAATTGCTGTATCAATGTTGTCTGCAGCCACAATGGATATTCCGGAAAGGGGGTTTGAACCACCATGGTCTTCAACTCCTGAGGCGCTCAACGTTTTTGACATTCCTGCCGGGTAGCCCGGGTCAACAACCGCATCACCAAGACCTTGCATCCAGGCACGCCATCTACCCATGAACTCTGCTCCGGCCTCTGGGGTCTCTGGCTTCTTGCCTCCATGATACGCGTATAAAAATTTCGGCATTTTGTTCTCCATCTGAATTGCAATAATCAACCTTTTGGTTTAGTAATTATTTTCAAAGTTAAAGTCAACCACTCAGTTTATTAATATGCGAAACCTCGACAAAACATTCAGCGCCCTCAGCGACAAAACCAGACGTGCAATTCTGGAACACCTTATCAGCGGTGATGTCAAACTTTCCGATCTTGCTGCCCCGTTTGATATGTCTCAAACAGCAGTTTCAAAACATGTCCGGATTTTGTCTGACGCAGGCTTGGTCCATATCGAGAAGCGAGGGCGCACGCGTTTTTGCAGCCTGAATGCTGCCCCGATGAAGCAGGCTAATAGCTGGCTTGAAAACTATCAAGAGTTCTGGATGCAGCAATTTGACAACCTAGCTGCTGTCCTCATCGAGGAGGAAAAACAAAAATGAATTTTCTGCAATCACACCCTGGAGAAGATCCAGTTGTTGTAGAGGGGTTTTTCCCCGCCCCACCTTCTACTGTTTACAAAGCCTGGACAGAACCAAGTACAATCAAAAAATGGTTTGGTAGAGAGCCCAACTCCTTGGCCGCAGCTCATGTAGAT
>JBPCWL010000115.1:0-2906 GCA_051009575.1 Rhizobiaceae bacterium | reverse complement strand
ACCTACGTCAATGAACTCGGGGGACTTCTCGGGTTTTTTTACTATTTTTTTGCCGGTATTCTCTGGATTATTCCCGCCGGAGCACTCATTCGATGGATGCAGAAACCTTGAGCGCATCATCGCTTATTAGGTTCATGCGCCGCTCTCCATACATTTGATCATGTTCAGCAACGCGAATGGCGTGCCTGTGAGTAGCGTCTCCAGATAGGCGATGGATTGAAAATCACCGTTCAGGGATACCCTGGGGAGAGCATGAAAATTCAAATCATCGTTGACAGGTATTCCCCCCTTGCGTGTGGTCACGGCGGTTTTTAAACCCAGCGCACGAACAAGCTCGAATTCCCGGGGACCAGCGCTGCTTTTATCTCCATATGGGAAACAAAAATGTTGCGGGCGTATTCCCAGATGCTCCTGCATTTCTGCCAGTCCCTGCTCAATCTCCAGCATGGCTTGCGCTTCCGAAAGTTTCGCCAACGCGAAATGAGACTTTGTATGACCGCCGAGAGTCACCAACGGATCTTTCGCGAATTCTCCTAAGCTATGCCAATCGAGCATGAGACTGGCGCAATGTTCTGACAGGTCAAATGACAACTGACGAGCAATTTCTGCGACACACGACCTTTGCTCGTGTTGCGGCATACTCCAGATCCATCTAAACAAGCATTCAAACACCCGCTGTTTCTGTTGCTGAGACCTGCAATCCAGTGACCATGTTTCTCCAAGCCACGTAAATTCCAGCTGAGAATTGTCATGGATCAAGTGTTCCAGAGCTATCCACCAGACCTGCCCCCTTTGGCTGGCATAGGATGAGCAGACATAGACTGTAAATGGCAGGTTGTAACGAGCGAACACAGGATAGGCAAAATCGCGATTATCCCTGTAACCATCGTCCAGGGTAAAACAGGCAAAGCGTTTGCTGAAATTCTTCTGCTTAAGGCGGTCACAAGCTTCGTCCAGAGAAATACAGTCTATGTCCCGTTGTTTCAGGTTCACGATAACTTCGTCCAGAAAATCCGGTGTAATGGACAAAAACCGATTTGGTGAAAATTCGCATTGTCCCTCCGGTTTGTCACGGTCTTCTGGTTGGACCCGATGGAGCATGAATATAAAACCTGCGTTGTTGATCCAGCGGCCGATCAGGCGATCCAGCCCGGTTCTGTGCAGTGTGGCCAAACCAGCAGAGAGAAATTTCTGACGTTGTTGCCCCATATCGCACCCCTTACAGTTGCGGCTAACTTGAATTCTTCGGTCGCGACTTTCCAAGATTCAGGCGATCTATCGGATTTTTCTTGTTTTCCATCTGCAAAATTTCGATTTTCTTACCCCTTAAACCCGACACATTCTGCCTGATGGATTCCGTCGTCTCGGCTCCCAACACGACGATACCGTCGAAGGCACCCTCGGTAAGGGTCACCACGTGATCGAGACCATCTCCATCAACGGCCATTACAACAAAATCATAAACTTCGCTTACAGCATCCAACGCCTGCCGCAAATTGTCCTGGCATCGGGAATCAAACTCTTTATTTTCGACATCCCCGGAAGTTTCGACATCCCCGGAAGAAATGAAGTGGAGTTCCGTCATGGTTTCCGCCTGAACAACGTCTTCGAATGCGACTTCCTCTTCAATGAGTTCGGCCAGACCGGGTTCTGCCTTAAGTCCGAGATGGCGGGAAAATCCACCTATGCATCCAGTCCCATCAATGAAGAGTGTGCGTCCGTTGTGCAAATTTATTTGTCGTGCCAGGTTTACAAACTTCGCATGCTGCGGCGAAGTTTCGCCAATTACAAAAAGAATCCGGGTCGCTGCCTCTGATGTTTCATGACGTCGTAAATGCGCCACGATAGCCTCTACCGAGTGCACCCTCGCATCATGATTCTCAATATTACTTTCTGATGGACCTGGAGTTTTCATCCGGGAGCCCCGCATCTGTTGTGGGACTGGTTCCTCTTTCCTAATCGACCTCTCTGCTTTCGGTTCGTCTGTCGAACTCAATCCCGAATTGGTTCTGAATTTCTCTGGTGCGATCCGGTGGTTTTGTCCAGACACCAGCGCTTGGGGCGCAGAAAATTTCAGAAGTTCGGAGATCAGAACAAGTCCACCAAAAACGAACAGAGTTAAACCGGCAGCAAGGGCTGAAATCCAACCTTTTTTCGGGAAAGTCGGCGTCGTCAAAACCCGCGCCTTCTCGATAATCTGCACGGTCGCGGGGATTATCTCATCGCGCTCACGGGTGCGCGCTTCATTGAAACGGGAAAGATAGGACTCCAGAATATCGCGGCTCGCCTTGGCTTCTCGTTCCAAAGCCCTGAGCATAATCTTGTTCTGCTCACTCTTCGAAAAATGTACTTTTTTTTCTTCCAGAACTTCCAGGATCGCCTGCTCGTTCGCGCGTGCGATTTCCACCTCGTTACTGAGACTTTGAACAACTAATAGTGCATCCGTTTTGATCTGGCGATTCAGAGCTCCAAGTTCTGATTCTGCCCGTTGTATTTGCGGATGTCCCGGAAGCAGAATAGCATTGAGCTCCGCCAGGCGGCGTTTAACCTGGACCTTTTGATTGATTCTCTGCTGGATCAGGGTCGAATTGAGAACGTCGGGTAAAACTAGGACATCGGCTTTTTTTTGCAGAAAAGAACGGATCTGTTTAATGCGGACTTCGAGTCCGCTTCGCCGGCTACGCAGGGCGATTAGCCGCGCTTGATATCGCTCAGGGTTTGATCATCCAGGGAACGCTCCGGTGAAATCTGCTGAAGATCAATTTCGTTACGAAAACTCTGTACAGCACGTTCCGCCAATCGAACCTGTTCTCGCAATTTGGGAATTTCATCTCCCAGCCAGTCATTGGCCCGTCGGATATTTTTCTTTCGCAATCGACTCTGCCATTCAAGATAGGAATTGGCGA
>JBPCWL010000114.1:0-34040 GCA_051009575.1 Rhizobiaceae bacterium | reverse complement strand
CGGAAATGATAGCCAAACTGAAACACAATATCGAGCAGGTCTACGAACTCGCCTATGTTGACAAAACCACGAAACTTCCAAACCGTGAGTTTTTCCGAAAAGAGCTTACACGGGCAATTCGACGTTCCGTCAGACACGATAATATTGGAGCACTTCTGTTTGTGGATCTGGATGGATTCAAGAAAGTCAATGATACGCACGGACATGATTGCGGGGATGAACTCCTGGGTCAGTTTTCAGACCGGTTGGCAAACGTTTTGCGTGCCGAAGATCTGATTGCCTTCAAAGTCTCCAATGCCATGACTGAAGATGATCTCAATGACACTTCAAGTGAAGGCAAAAACAGACAGTTGCTTGCGCGACTTGGAGGAGATGAATTTACCATTCTTCTATCGGATCTTCGTGAGGCAACGGATGCTGCAGCGGTTTCACAACGCATCATCCATGCAGTCTCAGAACCATTTGTGGTAAATGGATCAGAGATCAGAATTGGTGCTTCTATCGGGATAGCGATTTTCCCAAGGGATGGTTCGGATTACCAGACAATCCTGAAAAGTGCCGACATGGCAATGTATCAAGCCAAGGAAGAGGGCAAGAATACCTATCGTTATTATTCGGAAGAGTTGAACGAAGAAGCTTCCAGAAGGATGGTTATCGAACGCGATCTGCGAATTGCACTTGAAGAGAATGACCAGCTGGAACTTTACTACCAGCCAAAAATAGAGACGAAATCCGGCGAACCGCGCTCAGTCGAGGCCTTGATTCGATGGAAGCATCCTGAACGCGGAATGATACAGCCATTGGAATTCATCAATGTTGCTGAGGATTGCGGGTTGATTTTGCCGCTGGGCAAATGGATTCTTGAAGAGGCGTGCAACCAGATCAACCGCTTTGACGAACTTGGGCTTGATCTTTCCATCGCGGTCAATATCTCGACTGCTCAGTTCAGTGGGGCAGATCTTTCAAAAGTCGTTATGGATATGCTATCCAAAACCAGGGTCAATCCACATCGTCTTGAATTGGAACTGACCGAAAGCATGGCCATGCAAAATCCGGAAATGGCATTGCATCACATTAAAACACTCAAAGAACTGGGTATCCGGTTTGCAATTGATGATTTCGGTACAGGTTACTCCAATCTATCGCAGCTCTCACAACTGCCATTTGATGTGTTCAAAATTGACCGGTCATTCGTCGACATGCTTACGAACAGCAATGAAGAACATGGCCGAATAATCGTGCGTACCATCCTGGCGATGGCCAACAATCTCAACTACGAGACTGTAGCTGAAGGTGTTGAAACTGTAGAACAGCTTGAATTCATGGCGGAATATGGTTGCACATTTGCCCAAGGCTACTATTTCGCCAAACCAATGCCTGAATTAGAATTTCTAGATTGGTATGAAAACTGGCAAAAGCAGAACAAATCAGATGCAGTTGCCAATCTATGTCAGGGTGCCGCAGCCTGATTGATGCTCTGGATTTGCTCGATGGCGTTATCGAGTTCACTGAAATGATTGATTACACAGGTTGCTCCAAGCAAATTGACTGGTTTGTCAGAGTAACCAAAGGTCACAGCGACAGAAGGAATGCCTGCATTTTTGGCCGCATTTATGTCTGTCGATGAATCACCAATCATTATTGCTGAATTAATATCCCGTCCCATCATTTTGACTGTTTCCTCCAAATGCCTGGGATCAGGTTTGCGGAAAGAAAACGTATCGCCACCCGCAATGGCATGAAATCTCTTTAGTGCACCAAGCTGATCCAGCAAGTTTTGCGAGAGAAATTCCATCTTGTTGGTGCACACGCAAAATTTGTATCCTTTGTCGTTCAGCCGATCCATTGCTTCAAGTGCGCCGTCAAAAATGTGAGTTTCATTGGCCAGATTGGATGAGTAATCTTCAACAAAATTCTCAAATAAGGCATCGTGAAGGGTGGAGGACAATTCACGGTTTTTGATTGAAAACGCTTTTTCAATCATTGCTTTCGCCCCATGACCGACCATTTGGCTCACGTCCTTCAATTCGACTGGCTCAAGCCCATACGGCATGGTTATCCTGTTTAGGGTAGCTATCAGATCGGGCGCCGTATTCGCCAAAGTACCGTCCAAATCGAAAATCAGCGTGTTTTTGCGCATAAAATTGCCAAAGCCTGTTGAAACAAAAGAAATTTGATAGAGCAGGGAAATTTCCCATGTTACAGCGCTTCTAGCACTTCGCAGAAAGGCAAACCAGACTCTTATGAGCCGCGAACTCAAAATCGAAGCAGCTCGGGCTGCATTGGAATTAGTTGAACAGGGCATGCGTCTGGGTATTGGAACCGGTTCAACAGCGGACGAATTTGTGCGATTGTTGGCCGAGAAAGTTGCCGCAGGGTTGAGTATCACCGGAGTGCCAACTTCCGAAAAAACAAGAGAGTTATGTGAAGAGCTCTTGGTGCCGCTCGCGACGCTTGATGAGTTGCCGGAACTCGACCTGGTTATTGATGGAGCGGATGAAGTCGACCACGAGCTTAACCTCATAAAGGGTGGTGGTGGCGCCTTGCTGAGAGAAAAGATTGTTGCAAGTGCATCCTCCCGTATGGCTGTAATTGCGGATGACAGCAAACTTGTGAAAGTACTGGGAAAATACCCACTGCCGATTGAAGTTAATCCATTTGGATTGCGCGCCACCTGGTTGGCAGTAGAAAAAACTTCATCTTCCTTGGATCTTTCGGGTGAGATCAAGCTCAGGGGCGGAAATGACAATCCCTACCTGACGGATGGAGGTCACTTTATACTTGATGCTTCATTTGGCCACATTCCCGATGCAAAGGCGCTTTCGGAAAGATTGAATTCAATCCCCGGCGTGGTTGAACATGGGCTGTTTTTGGGTTACGCCAATACCGTGTTTCTGGCTGGCAGCAATGGTATACGCCAACTGGGCAACTAAAGTTTCAGCGAGAAAACATTCAAATTTGTCTGGGTTTATGGAGAATGAACCATATGAAAATTGGTAAGCGTATTATTTCGGCAGTCGGCACCTTTATTTTGGTGGTGTGTTTGGGAAGCTTTTCTGGCTTTCATGCCAATGCACAAGATACGGAGATAACGCCGGAACATACCGCGGCAGCGAGGGCAGCCATGGTAGCAACCGGTGCCACGGCCCGACTGGATAAAATCTTGCCGGAATTGGCGGAATTCACAAAAGCGGGATTAATTGCCAACAGGCCGGACATCGAATCCGAAATCTCAACCGTTGTCGATGAAGTTGCCATATCCCTTGCACCAAGGCGAGGTCCTCTGGAAAGCGAAGTGGCCGCGATATACACCAAACTTTTCACTCGGGAGGAACTTGAATCCATTGGAAGTTTCTTTTCAAGCGAGGCTGGGGAAAAATTTCTCAGCCTAACGCCCGGTTTATTCCGGGAGATTGATGAGGCATCAAAGGTCTGGAGAACCGGATTAACGCGAGATATGGCGCAAAAAGTTCAGGAAAAGTTGAAGGAAGCCGGCTTGCAATAACAACTGGATCCAATATCACTTGAAAACCCGGCAAATGGCCGGGTTTTGTTTTCCTGGGAGTGGAAATTCGAATGAGCGATTTTGACTATGATTTCTTTGTGATAGGTGGCGGTTCAGGCGGCGTCCGGGCTGGCCGTCTTGCTGCAGGTATGGGTCACCGGGTTGGGATTGCTGAAGAATACCGTTGGGGTGGGACTTGTGTGATCAGGGGATGTGTACCCAAAAAACTTATGGTGTACGCTTCGAGCTTTTCAGAAGAATTTGAAGCGGCAAGCGGCTTTGGCTGGACGGTTGGCAAATCCAGTTTTGACTGGGAAACCCTGATTGCCAACAAGGATGCTGAAATTGAGCGGCTTGAGGGCCTTTACCGATTGGGCCTGGACAATAACAAGGCAGAAGTATTTGATTCCCGGGCAGAATTGACAGGGCGGCACAAAATTTATCTGAAGGGTCTGGACAAGACCGTTACAGCAAGAAAAATACTGGTGGCCGTTGGCGGGACACCAAGTCGGAATGCTGGTGTGGAAGGTAGTGAATATTGCATAACTTCTGATGATGTTTTCCATCTTGATACTCAGCCCCAAGAGATCGTTATTGCTGGCGGCGGATACATCGCGGTTGAATTTGCGTGCATATTTGCGGGTCTTGGAACCAAGGTCACCCTGATTTACCGGGGTGAAGAAATATTGCGTGGGTTTGACGGAGATCTGCGTAGCTTGCTGCACGAGGAGATGTCGTCGCGCGGTATTAATGTAATTTGTGGTGAGATATTCACAAAGATTGAGAAAGCTGACAATGGCAAGTTGGTAGGGCACACCAGTGGTAACAAAATTCTTGAATGTGACCAGATCATGCTGGCAATAGGCCGGAATCCACAAACAAACAACTTGGGGCTTGAAAAGACCGGTGTTGAGACCGATGCTCGGGGATTTATCAAGGTGGATGCTTTCTCGAAGACCAGTGCCGATAATATCTGGGCAGTTGGAGATGTTACCAATCGGGTTTCGCTCACACCCGTGGCAATTCATGAATCCATGTGCCTTGTCGAAACAGAATTCAAAGGGAATCCAACCGCTCCTGATCATAATCTGATTGCAACTGCGGTATTTTCCCAACCTGAGATTGGCACGATCGGTCTTGGTGAAGAAGAAGCCGCCGGCAAGTACAATGAACTGGAGATTTATCGCGCTCATTTCCGTCCCATGAAAAACACACTTTCCGGTGCCAGTGACAAAATGTTGATGAAAATCATAGTTGATTCCTCAACTGATAAAGTTGTTGGACTGCATATGATGGGGCACGGGGCAGGGGAGCTAGCACAAGCACTTGGGATAGCAATCAAGATGGGCGCAACAAAAGCTGATTTTGATCGTACAATGGCGGTACATCCGACTGCAGCAGAAGAGCTGGTGACCATGTATTCGCCGAGTTACCGGGTCGTGGACGGCGAGCGTCAGGATTGATGGGAACCGATATGCCTGAGTTGGTCGGCTATTTTGGATTTGGTTCTCTGGTCAACCGACATACGCTGCGCACCGACTTTGTCGACAGTGTTCCTGCAACTTTGAAGGGTTGGCGCCGTCACTGGCAAGCACGAACCATTGCGCTCGAAAAAGACGTCGCACTGTTGTCCGTTCACCGCGAACCATCCTGTCAAATCCGCGGTATGTTGGTGATTGATCAACTGGAAAACCTTCCATTGGTTGACAAGCGGGAGGAGGGCTATTCGCGACACAGCCTTGGATTGTCCGATATTGAATTGCCAGACGGATTTGAGGCGCCATCTGAAATTTTTGTATACGTCGCGAACGAAGCTCTGGGTATTCCGGATACTGGCGCACTTCTGCAATCCTATATGGATGCAGTTCTACAAGGGTATCGCAATGAATATGGGGATGAAGGCGTCTGGCATTTTGTTGAAACGACTTTGAATTTTCAACGCCCTATTATTGCCGATCGCCACCGTCCTAATTATCCGCGCAGCGTCCGCGTAGGAGGCGAAGAAGTCAGTCTGTTTGATGAAGCACTTCGGCTGGCGGGTGTAGGGCAGGCCATAACGACTGATCAAAGAATTTCAATGCGGTAACCTGCGCGCGGGAAATGCACATGAAGATCCCCCGCGATGTTGTTGTTCCAGTGAATTGTAACGCGGTTGGTGTCGGCAAATACGATCGAACCTTCAACTGGTTGCTCCCCGCTGTCCAAATCTGGTGATACGACCACCCGCATACCGATTTCCAGACCTTGCGGGTCATCTACATTGGAAAAAGCCGGCGGTTCCGCCGGGATTGCTGCTGTAGCAATTTCGATTGCCGATTCGGGCGGGAGTTCAGACATGTCACCATGCCCAAGTTCCCGAACCCTAGCTTCCCATCCGGTTAACTCCTCAAATTCAGCCAGAAACCTTTCGCCACGGTCCCAGCGGCCACGCATGAACCACACCATATAATAAAATTGGGCATCGATTGCCGACGGCATATCGCCCATTAGAAATTTGCGTCCATCCGCCAGCATGCCATTCAATTTCGTCAGCGGGATGCGGATCTGGGATACCAGGTGGGGCAGAGCTGAATTTGCGAGCTTTAATCCTTCCGCCCAGTTGTCTCCAAAATAGAGGCGCCCGCGATCTTCTGCAAAGTTTTCAGGCAGATTATCGCCGGCGGCCCCAAGAACCATTTTTACGACCAGATCAAATAGGTCGCCATCAGTCCATCGACCAAGGCACCATACGATCCCTGTGAGATCTGCCGGATAAAGGCTCGGAGTAGGGTGTCTTTTTTGCAGTTCTGATATGATACACAGACTGTCACAGTAAATATCTGCGCCAATTTGCATTACGGGCGTTCGTCTGTATCCGCCGGTTAGGCAGGTCAACATTGGTTTGGGAGGGAGCCTTGGAATTTTTACCGAAGCCCAGGCCAAGTTTTTAATCCCAAAAACAACGCGCACTTTTTCGGCGACTGGTGATTCCGGATAATTGTGTAGAATGATCGGTGTTGATTGCCCTGTCATTTTTTCTCTTGGTAACCGTTTTCGATGCAAGCTAGCGGGGGATTGAAAAAAGTCACCCAATATTAATGTGATTTGACGGAAAACAATCCTGTAGAATTTTTCTCTGTGTGTGGTTATAACGCCATTCCTGTGGGCGAACATGTATCGTACCCAGAGTAAAATGCGTAACAACAGGTAAAGACCAATGACAAAGAAATGGACACCGAACTCCTGGAGATCAAAACCAATCATCCAGGTTCCGGATTATCCGGACAAGGCAGTACTTGAAAAAGTGGAGCAACGCCTTGCTTCCTATCCACCTTTGGTTTTTGCGGGTGAGGCGCGGGATTTAAAAACCCATCTGGCAGATGTGTCAGAAGGAAATGCATTTTTACTGCAAGGTGGAGATTGTGCGGAAAGCTTCGCGGAGCACGGTGCTGACAACATAAGGGATTTTTTCCGGGTATTCCTGCAGATGTCAGTAGTCTTGACATACGCGGCGGCAAAACCGGTTGTAAAAGTGGGTCGTATTGCAGGACAATTCGCCAAACCCCGGTCGTCTGACATCGAAGCCAAGGGAGAGGTTGAGCTTCCAAGTTACCGTGGAGATATCATCAACGGAATAGAGTTTGAGGAAAGTTCACGGATTCCTGATCCGGAGCGCCAGATTATGGCCTACCGCCAATCTGCGGCAACACTTAATCTGCTGCGTGCCTTTGCCCAGGGCGGATATGCAAACCTTGAACATGTTCATGAATGGACACTGGGGTTTGTAAAAGACAGCCCCGCCTCCGAACGTTATCAGGAACTGGCTGATCGCCTGGGTGAAACTTTGCGATTCATGCGGGCTATCGGTTTTTCTGCTGATGATCATCAAAGACTTCGTGAGACAGAGTTTTTCACCAGTCATGAAGCCCTGTTGCTTGGTTATGAGGAAGCTATGACCCGCACGGATTCGACCTCTGGCGATTGGTACACCACTTCCGGCCATATGGTCTGGATTGGAGATCGTACGCGACAACCCGATCATGCTCATGTGGAGTTTTTCCGCGGCATCAAGAATCCGATCGGATTGAAATGTGGTCCGTCCATGACACCGGATGGGCTACTGGAACTTTGTGATATCCTCAATCCGAATAATGAGCCCGGCCGACTGACACTGATCAACCGGTTTGGCCATGAAAAGGTCGGCGACTATCTGCCTGACCTAATTCGTGCTGTTGAACGTGAGGGTAAGAAAGTTGTCTGGTCTTGTGATCCGATGCACGGCAATACGGTCTCTGCCGGAGGTTTCAAGACGCGACCATTCGACTATGTATTGTCAGAGGTTCAGAACTTTTTTGCCGTTCACAGAGCTGAAGGAACGTATGCCGGCGGTGTTCATTTTGAAATGACCGGCAAAGATGTAACCGAGTGCACAGGCGGTGCCCGTGAAGTGACTGAGGAAGATCTTGCTTCGCGGTATCACACCCACTGTGATCCACGCCTGAATGCAAGTCAGTCGCTTGAATTGGCATTCCTGATTGCGGAACTTCTGCAGGAAGACCGTGACGCTGGAGAACCAAAAGTTGCCGCCAGCGCATAAACAACTCGCTGGAAAAATGTAAATCATGGAGCACCGGTATTTGCCGGTGCTTTTTTTATCACGGAGATGGCAATGGCCAAGATAACCAGGGGTTCCTGTAATTGTGGTGGCGTAAAATGGGAGGCAGAGGGAGAGCTTCGGGGAATTCTTGCCTGTCATTGTGGTCAGTGCCGGAAACAGACCGGTATGTTTTATGCAGCGACCAATGTGTCTGATGAAAATCTGACCCTGAGTTCAGATTCCTCCCTGAAATGGTACCAGTCTTCGCCGGAAGCGAAACGCGGGTTTTGCAGCGAGTGTGGCTCGGCACTTTTCTGGAAACACCAGGATGAAAATTATACTTCCCTTCTGGTAGGCGCGATCGATGGGCCTACCGGGCTAGAAATCACAGAGCACATTTTTACCAAAGACAAGCCTGACTGGTATGAAATTACCGATGGAAAGCCAATCCGGGAAGATTGGTAAAGGTGTGAACGCTGTGTTCGTTATTTGAGGGCTGGTGATTGTAGCTATAAAGACTATTTTCTGTTTCCAATCATTTGGAGACAGATAAATGAGCCCACCTTTCCCAACCCTGTTTCTTTCTCATGGTGCGCCTAATATGGCGTTGAACGATACACCAGTTCGTAAATTCTTGTCCGGACTGGGCGAGCGGTATCCGAAGCCTGACGCGATTGTTGCCGTTTCAGCCCATTTTGAAACGAATGGAGCGGTTGTTGTAACTGATCCAAATCCGGAAATGATCTACGATTTTCGTGGATTTGAAACTGATCTATACAATATGCGGTATCCCGCTCCCGGACACTACAAACTTGGTGAAGAGATTGCCGGGCTGCTTGAAAAAGCAGATTTGCCGGTTTCCAAAATGGCAAAGCGTGGTTTTGACCATGGTACATGGGTGCCATTTTCTCTTGCCTGGCCGAAGGCAGATATTCCGGTTGTTCAGCTCTCAATCGACCCTGATCAAGGGCCTGACTATCATTTCAGGCTTGGAAAAGCCCTGTCCTCTTTACCTGCACGCAATATTGCGATTGTTGGCACGGGAAATATTACCCACAATCTGAAGGCATTTTTCTCCAGGGGAGAAGATGCCGAACTTGATGCAAACATCAAGGACTGGGTTGCAGAATTCCTGAGTTGGTTCAGTTCAGAGATTGAATCCGGAAATACGAATAACGTGCTGAATTACAGGGAAAATGCACCCTTTGCGGTGGAAAATCATCCAACGGATGAACATTTATTGCCGATATTCGTCGCCATGGGTGCTGCTGGCGAAAAATATTCCGCCAAGAAGATCCATGAATCTTACACGCATGATTTTCTGGCAATGGATGCCTGGGAATTCAGTCCAGCGGCCTGATAGATCAAACTTCAGCTTTTCCGCGTTGTGGAACACCTTTTTCCGTAAGCATGCTTTGCAGTTCGCTTGCCTGGAACATTTCACGGATAATGTCACATCCGCCGACAAACTCACCTTTTACATAGAGTTGCGGGACGGTTGGCCAGTTGGAATAGTCCTTGATACCCTGTCTCAAGTCGTCATCAGCGAGTACATTGACGCCCTTGTAATCGATTCCGAGGTAGTTCAGGATTTGGACGACCTGGCCGGAAAACCCACATTGCGGAAAGTCTGGTGTGCCTTTCATGAAAAGCACCACATCGTTTGCTTTGACTTCGCCATCGATGAATTCGTTCATTGCGGACATCATGTAATCCTTGTTGTGTATTATTCACTGCAATCTCATATGATGTTTTGGGGCCCGGTTTCAAGGAGAAAACAATGTCGTACATTGAGTGTTATGTCGCTGCAGTACCGCGGGACAACGAAAAAGAGTACCGGAAGAAAAGCACAATGATGGGAAAGGTTTTCCGTGACCACGGCGCGCTTCGTGCTGTTGATTGCTGGGGGAGTAATGTTCCTGGCGGCGAACTAACTTCATTTCCGCTAGCCGTAAAGGCAACGGAAGAAGAAACCGTATGTCTGGGGTGGGTTGAATGGCCATCGAAAGAAGCAAGGGATGAAGGCATGCCCAAAGCCATGGCCGATGACCGAGTAGACATGAGCAACATTCCGTTTGACGGCAAGCGCATGATATTTGCCGGGTTTGAAAAGTTCAGCGATCTGTAGGGGTGGGTTGACTGTTTCAGGCCCAATGCATCCGAGATTTGTGTCAATGTCAGCTATGCGGACCTTAGAGACCTTCATCCTAGCTGTTCGATTATTCTCTGTGCGACTGAACTCGTCTGGAAAATTGTGCCAGAAGCAGCCTTCAACATGCTGGAAAGGAAAGAATGCTCAACATTAAGGATGCCCAATATGAACCCTTAGATTGGTTGATACTTTCTAGTTTGCCTTCACACCCTTGGCTCGCTTCGGCTTTTTATCTTGTACACAGGCATCTACGCTACCGAATCTCTTGATGCAGCTGGATTGGCCACTAGTCTTGCATCGCAAATTATTTCTTCGCCAGTATTTATCGCACCACTTCTTGCACGTAATTTTTCCTTGAGGGCACGTGTCTGCTCGTGCGGCTGATATCTTGCCGTCTTTTGCGTATATTTCCGGAAGCGTCAGCAAAAATGTAGCCAGGAGCATAGAATTAATGGTTGATAACGTTCTCATGTTTTGTTTCCCCTTATTGCACAATATACAATATCCCAACCCCGCAGACCAAACTCAACGGTTTCCAATAGCAATCCATGATTTAAGTTGCATGCCATTTCTTGACCCGCCTTTGAGGCCTCCACCTAAACTCAAGCTGTCGCGTTTACGTGATATTGGATGGTCAATTTGGGACCCTGTAGGTCTGCTGGGTTCCGGACAAAATTGGGATGATGAGGACTGTCTTCCGTTTGCAGATGAGTATGACAGTTACATGATGCAAGCGGCAGGTCAGTTAAGGAGAGGTGCGCCAGATGCTGACGTGACAATGTACCTAGTACAGATCGAAACTGAGCATATGGGAATAGTCTCTCGCCGAGATGCCTTGGAACGAGCTGAAAAAGTTGTAGCAGCTATCCGCGCAGATAAGGAAATTTGGACATATCCGGACTGATGCCAATCTCCGGCATTGTCAAAGTAAGTTTTATCTGCACTGCCACTATTTACCCACCGGAATTGAATGTCGGCATTGGGTCAGGAGCGGAATTTGTAAATGACTTATTATTGCGAACAGGCGACATGATCAACTTGTCCGCTAAGGGCTCTGAGTAGTCGTTCAAGTGGTAAACAGCCACCAGATCACCGCCACCCAAAAGCAGGCGGTGCCGATACCAATCCAGAAAAACCGATCGGTCCAGAACGGATCCTTGAGGATTCGCGGTACTTTTTCAATGCCGGAGGTTTTCTTCATTACTCAGGAGGAGCATTGGTTTGAAGGGCAAGGGCGTGAAGAACACCGCCCATGTTTCCCTGGAGGGCCTCATAAACCATTTGGTGTTGTTGGACGCGGGACTTTCCGCGGAAGCTCTCTGAAATGACTTCTGCTGCATAGTGATCGCCGTCACCAGCCAGATCACGGATATGTACCTCCGCATCTGGTATGGCTTCCTTGATCATCCGTTCAATATCGCCGGCATCCATTGGCATAAGGTTTCTCCAATTATTCTGCGGCCTGGGCTACTGGTTCTCCCTCCATATAGGACGGAAACCAAGCTTCGTGCACATTGGTCATTTCTGAAACCGATAGTGACACGGATTTTCCGATGGTCAAACGTTCTCCGCCAACTGTCCCCAGACAGCTGAAATAAACACCCGACCCTTCCGCATTTGCAGCAAACATGTTGGCGTAGCTTTGCGGCATGGTCAGAACGTATCTTGATTGGTCCTCGCCGAAAAGGGCTGCATGCATATGGCTTCCTTCCACATCAACTTCCATGCCTTTGCCGCTTGCCATGCACATTTCTGCCAGTGCGACTGCAAGTCCGCCGTCGGATACGTCATGGCATGCCGTCATTTCACCGGAATGGATTGCAGCGCGTACAAATTCACCACGCATTTTTTCGGTCAGCAGGTCTACCACCGGGGAAGGGCCCTTTTCCAACCCCAATACTTCACGCAAGTACAGGGACTGGCCCAAATGAGTTGCTTCTGTACCAACAAGGAACACAGCATCACCATCCTGCATAGCTCCAACACGGGCCATTTTTGAGGTGTCTTCTATCAGGCCGACGGCACCGATGGTCGGTGTTGGCAGGATCGCCTGACCGTTAGTTTCGTTGTAGAGTGATACGTTACCCGAGACAATTGGCGTGCCCAAAGCACCAACCGCTTCTCCGATCCCCTTGATTGCAAAGACTAACTGACCCATGATTTCAGGGCGTTCCGGATTGCCGAAATTCAGATTGTCCGTTGTGGCCAGGGGTTCTGCTCCGACGGCACACAGGTTTCGGTAACATTCAGCAACAGCCTGTTTGCCGCCTTCAAACGGATCAGCTTCACAATACCGTGGCGCCACATCGCTGGTAAATGCAAGAGCCCGACCGGTTGGATTACCGTTGTCGTCAATCAAACGGATGACGCCTGCATCGCCCCCGGGTATTTGCAGTGAGTTGGACTGGATCAACGTGTCGTACTGTTCCCATACCCAGCGACGCGAGCATAGATCCGGGCTACCAAGAAGCTTCATAAGCGCATGGTTGTAATCGCTGGTGTCTTCAACATCATCGGCAGTCAATTCGGAAGGAACCTCGGGTTCCACAAAAGGCCGGTCATATTCTGGTGCTTCATCACCAAGTTCCTTGATCGGCAGGTTTGCTACTTCTTCGTCCTGGTGATAGATGCGGAACCGCAGGTCATCCGTCGTCTTGCCAACAACCGCAAAATCCAGACCCCATTTGATAAAGATGGCTTTTGCTTCTTCTTCCTTTTCCGGATTCAGAACCATGAGCATTCTTTCCTGACTTTCAGAAAGCATCATCTCATAGGCCGTCATCTGTTCCTCTCGGATAGGAACAAGGTCAAGGTTTAATTCCACGCCCAGATCGCCTTTGGCCCCCATCTCAACTGCGGAACAGGTAAGGCCGGCAGCTCCCATATCCTGAATGGAGATGACTGCGCCCGTCTGCATAAGTTCCAGGCAGGCTTCGAGCAGGCATTTTTCGGTAAAGGGATCGCCGACCTGAACGGTGGGGCGTTTTTCCTCTATATCTTCACCAAATTCAGCTGATGCCATGGTTGCGCCGCCAACTCCATCTCGACCGGTTTTCGCACCCAGATAGACAATTGGCAGTCCGACACCCTTGGCTTCGGAGTAAAAAATGGAATCTGTCTTTGCAATGCCTGCAGCAAAAGCATTTACGAGGATGTTGCCGTTATAACGCGGGTGAAAATTGACTTCGCCGCCAACGGTTGGAACCCCGAATGAATTTCCATATCCGCCAATGCCCGCAACAACACCGGAAACCAGATGCCTTGTTTTAGGATGATCCGGTGAACCAAAGCGGAGTGCATTCATTGATGCAACCGGTCTGGCACCCATGGTGAATACATCACGCAAAATACCGCCGACGCCGGTTGCAGCACCCTGATATGGCTCAATGAAAGAAGGATGATTATGGCTTTCCATCTTGAAAATAACAGCTTCACCATTGCCTATGTCAACAACACCGGCGTTTTCTCCCGGACCACAAATTACATGTGGACCCTCTGTCGGCAGGGTTTTCAGCCACTTTTTGGAAGACTTGTAGGAACAATGTTCGTTCCACATTGCAGACCAGATGCCAAGTTCTGTGTAACTAGGTTCTCTGCCAGTCAAATCGAGAATGCGTTTGTACTCGTCCGTTGTTATGCCGTGATCGGCGACAAGTTCGGGGGTAATCGGATAATTGTTCTGTACGCTCATTTGGTTTGAAGTGGCCTTCATTTGCATTTGTTTGAAATCAGGTTTGTCCTAAGCACAAGCAGTGTTTCCCTTGCTCCAGCGCCGGACATCGTCCGTAATGCGTTTTCCGTTTCCGGACTGCAGCATTGGGCCGAATGTCTGGATATTAGTGAATTTGCCGCTTGCTGTATCCCCGCGCCGTTCAGCCTGGACGACAAGCTGCGGTAATCCGTTGGGATCTACTCGTTTGACGAGAAGAAACCTGGGCCGGCCGGCGGGAGAATTTATCTCGTTGGACATTCGCAAATCCCGAAACGCCAGGTCTTTTGATTTAAACCAGCATTTTTGCGCCGCCTTTGCGATCACCACCATAGCTTCAACCGGAACTTCTTTTGTGTTTATTGAAAGATTGTCAGAAGGTGAGCCGGTCTGGCAGGCAGGCAGGAATATCAGGAAAAATGATGTGATCAGCCATATTGATGCTGATTTGGCCATCAGGCAGCCTCACTGGATGTGATATCAAGAGCGCTTTCAAACAGATGTCTGCCGGAGGCACCACCATGATCGGTCTCTATAAGGTTTTCGGGGTGAGGCATCATACCGAGCACATTGCCATTTGTATTTATGATACCCGCGATGTCATTTATGGAACCATTCGGATTGGTTCCTTCTGCATAGCGGAACACAACTTGGTTGTTGTCCTCGATTTTCTTCAGGACATCCGTTTCTGCAAAATAATTGCCATCGTGATGAGCTACCGGGCAGGGGATAACCTGACCTTTGTGGTACCGGTTTGTGAAAGCCGTGTCAGCATTTTCGATTTGCAGTTTAACTGTCTTGCATACAAACCGAAGTCCGGCGTTGCGCATCAGTGCACCCGGAAGCAATTGCGCTTCCGCCAAAATCTGGAAGCCATTGCATACGCCAAGTATCCTTATGCCTTTTTCCGCTGCCTTTCGGATTTCGGACATAACCGGCGAACGCGCCGCTATTGCACCGGAACGAAGATAGTCACCATATGAAAACCCTCCCGGGACCACAATCAAATCGCAATGGGGAATTTCCGTATCAGTATGCCAGACTAGATGAGGAGCAGCGCCGCTGATTTTTGTCAGGGCAGCGATCATGTCCCGATCTCGGTTGGAACCGGGAAACAGGATTACCGAGGATTTCAATCCAGAATCTCCACTGAATAGTTTTCTATGACTGTGTTCGCTAGCAGTTTCTCACACATCGCAGCCAGGCTTTTCTCGGCTTCAATTTTAGCAGCATCAATCTCAACATCGAAGATCTTGCCCTGACGGACACTCTCGATGCCTTCAAAACCCAAGGACGCAAGTCCGCCTTCGATTGCCTTTCCCTGGGGATCGAGAACTCCGTTTTTCAGGGTTACAGTTACACGTGCCTTTGTCACTTTTCTTCCTTGTCATCATTGCTGGAAACAAGCACGGGGCCTTTGCCGCGCGTTGGGTCGTTCTTCTTCAGAATTCCAAGGCGATCGGCAACTTCCTGATAAGCCTCGACCAAACCACCCAAACCGCGGCGGAATCGGTCCTTGTCCATTTTTTCATTGGTACTAATGTCCCAAAGTCGGCAGCTGTCCGGTGAAATCTCATCTGCGACAACGATGCGCATCACGTCATTTTCCCATAGCCGGCCCATCTCGATCTTGAAATCAACAAGTTGAATTCCAATGCCTGCGAAAAGGCCTGAGAGAAAGTCATTTACGCGAATGGCAAGGGCCATGATATCATCAATTTCCTGCGGTGATGCCCAACCGAAGGCCGTGATATGCTCTTCCGCGACCAGAGGATCGTTCAATTCGTCCTTCTTGTAACAAAACTCGATGATTGAGCGTGGAAGCACTTCTCCTTCCGGGATGCCCAACCGCTCGCTCAATGTTCCAGCCGCGACGTTACGGACGATGATCTCAATCGGAATAATTTCCACTTCCTTAATCAGCTGTTCGCGCATGTTGATACGTTTGATGAAGTGATTGGGAATTCCGATCCTCGTCAAATGATTGAAGATGTGTTCGGATATCCGGTTGTTCAGGACACCTTTGCCATCAATGATGTCATGCTTCTTCTTGTTGAATGCGGTAGCATCATCCTTGAAAAACTGAACAAGTGTTCCCGGTTCCGGCCCTTCATATAGGATTTTGGCCTTGCCCTCATAAATCCGGCGGCGTCTGTTCATGTTAATTTATCCCGAGTTGCCGCCTGCCTGCCAATTGGAGCTGAAAAAGGGAATCGCAAGCGGTTTTGATATCTTGAAACGGTTTTAGTCCAAGCCTCAACAAGGTACAACAAAAACGCTGCCAAAACCCACAACAATCGCGCAAGCAAGCAACCATAGCGGCGTATTGTTTCACTCCTACGATTTTTTCCGTGACTGACTTCAAAAGTCGCGAATCCATAGTTATATGAGCTAGACAGTATTTTCACCGGGAGACACAAATGAGTGGAATAGATGATCGCGGCGATGCTTTTGAGAAAAAGTACGCTCATGATGCCGAATTGCAGTTCAAGGCTGAAGCCCGCCGCAACAGGCTCTTGGGTGAATGGGCCGCAGAGAAGCTGGGCAAATCCGGTGATGAAGTGGAAGAATATGCCAAGGAAGTTGTCCGTTCGGATTTTGAAGAGCCTGGCGATGATGATGTTTTCCGGAAAATCAGGGCAGACTTTGATAATGCTGGTGTTGATCAGTCAGACCATCAGATCAAGCGAACGATGGAAGAACTTTTGTCGGCAGCAATTGATCAGATCAAGAACGAAACTTGATATTCCGATTAGCCACTCCACTCGGTGAAGACCGGACCGTTAGCGTGGTCTGGTGTGCGATGCGCGATCCGCAATTGGTTGCGACCATTGCCCGGCAGAATTTTGGCGCTGTTTTGTTGGATGCCCAACATGGGTTCCACGATGAAGTCAGTTTTCAGAACTGCATTCCGATAGTTGTTACTGCGGGAAAATCTCCTCTGGTGAGGATACCGGTCGGGCGATGGGATTTATGCGAACGCGTCCTTGATTTTGGGGCACTGGGCGTAGTCGCGCCAATGATCAATTGTCGTGAAGATGCAGTGGCATTTGCCAATGCTGCAAAATATCCAGGCACAGGTACCAGATCATACGGCCCGAGGCATGCTGCGACACTTTATGATATGACGTCTGATGAATATGTTACGCAATCCAATGATTGTACCAAGGCATTTGCGCAAATCGAGACAAGACAAGCCTATGAAAATCTTGATGAAATTCTGAGCGTCGATGGGATTGATGGTATTTTGATGGGTCCGTCGGACTTTTCGATTTCGGTTACCGGCAATCAAACTCCGGATGCCTATGGAAAAGAGACAGTTGATTTGGTTGCTAACATTGCTGAACGCACCCGGGCGGCTGGAAAAGTGGCCGCTGCATTTACGTTAAGCACAGAGCACTCGAATTTGGTTCATTCGATGGGATATCGTTTGATATCAATTACAATGGACGGCTCAATTATTGCTGCGGGCTCCGAAAAAGCCTTCAAAAACCTCGACTTTTAAGTGTCCTGCAATTTTTTTCCGGCATTGATACGACTAGATACGGTGTAGGTATTTGCTAACCGGGAGTTAATTCTTTGTGTGTAAGTTTAAGAGCATTATTCTCAAATGGCGGCATAGATAACCTGTATGACCAACGTAGATGCAATCAGGGTGTCCAGAAATGAATTGGCGGATTCCGGTGGTGGAAACCAGATGGCGTCCAAAGCTCCTATTGCAGCTTTAAACGATAATGGCTGCGAACTCTCACTGAGCTGTCTAGAAAACTCCTCTGAAATTGCATCACATAAACAGGACTGGCTTGCCCTGGAGGCGGTGTCCAAGGAAGGGTTTGACTACTTTCAGACATTTGACTGGTGTGCCGGTTGGTGCAGTAAATTTGCAAAAGGCGAAACTGATGATTCCACTTCCGTTCCTCAGGTCTATGTCTTGAAGGTTGACGGTCAGGTTGCATTGATTTGGCCGCTCATGAAGGTCCAGGCGCGTTCTGGACTGGCATTCCTAGAAAGTTTGACTGAACCTCTGGGGCAATATGCAAATGTTCTCTTTAATCCGAAATTGGTGGATTTTGGAATAGGGCGCTGGGTTTGGGAAAACATCAAGTCCAATTGCGGTGTAGATGCCATATCCCTCAATCACTATCCAGAAAGCAGTTTTATTGCGGATGTGATTGGAAATGAAGGTGTTGATGAAACCATCCAGTATGTCTCATCCGTATTCGATTTTTCATTGATCCAGAATTGGGAAGCTTACATCGCTTCATTAAATAAAAATCAGCGAAAACAGCGCGGTCGCCGAGTGAGAAAACTTGAAGCTCTGGGTGAACTCAAATTTGAGGTTTACTTTAAGGAAAATGATGAATACCGCCAGCTTGTTGATCAGGCTATTGAAATGAAGCGGCTATGGCTCATCGAGACAAACCGACACTCCCAATCCCTGTTTGAAGATGCCAGCAAATTGTTTTTGTCTGGATTGGGTGGTGAAGGGTCATCTTTTGAATCGGGCGAAGGTCCGGTTGTCCAGGTTGTAAAGCTTGACGGGAAACCCATTGCGATAGAAATCGGTATGCTGCGAGACGGTCACTATTACAGCTATCTCGGCGCTATCGATTTAGAGTATTCCAGTTATTCTCCGGGCAAAGTGCAAATGGAAATGACGCAGAAATGGGCTTATGACTACGGCATTCGCATGTTCGATTTTCTCAGCGATCCATCAGATTACAAGAAATCCTGGACGAACATGCAGGCAGCTATGTTCACAAGATATTTTCCGGTTACACATCGCGGACATATTTATTGCGTCGTTTGGAAGGCGCAACTAAAACCGTTCCTGAGAAACCTTTATCAACGTTCGAATCCGAAGTTACGCAAGCAGGTCAACAAATTGCTTGGTCTGGATCAAGACGCTGCGTGAAGCATGTGGGAATTCGAATTCACCTGAACATCAATCGCAACGCCGGTTAAGGTTAATCTCCAATTACACTTTCAACTAAATTCATAGCGGGCGATAAAACCCGAATTAAACCTAATTCAGTTACCTAGTTTGGAGTTTGCGGAGTAGGTCATATGGAACAACCAATTATTACCGACTGGAAGCCGGAATTCGCTGGCAAATTCGGGCAGGAGGCACGTCACCTGCATCACAGATTGAGTGAAACAGGGCTGTTTTCCCACGATGTATTGGCCGAACTCATCGATAGTTACCCTTCAGAGCATTATAATCTTAACACCATGGGTTATGACCCGGAAAGCCCGGAATGGCGTGAAGGGATCATCAAGAACACAAGCGGCCAGGATGTGATTGAAGCGATCAAGCAGGGGCGTATGTGGTTGAACTTGCGCCAGGTGGATAAAATAGATTGCCGTTATGCGAATTTGCTTAATGATGTTTTTGATGAGTTCGAGGGTTATGTACCAGGATTTAAAACGTTCAAGCGCAAATTCGGCATCCTGATTTCCTCACCCAAGGTGCAGGTGTTTTATCACGCTGATATACCGGGCCAATCCCTTTGGCAGGTTGAGGGTAAAAAACGTGTTTATGTTTATCCCAACTGCTCACCATTTTTGCCGCAGAAGAACCTTGAAGGAATTATCATCGGCGAAACCGAGGAAGAAATTCCATACGATCCCAAGTTTGATGAAGATGCTCTGGTCTTTGATCTGGGGCCTGGAGAAATGGTGCACTGGCCATTGAACTGCCCGCATCGGGTAGAAAACCAGGATTGCCTCAACATCTCTGTAACTACAGAACATTGGACAGATGACATCCGCAAATCCTATGCGGTGAACTTTGCAAATGGTGTATTGCGGAGGAAGTTTGGTATGGCGGATCCTTCAAATTCGATTTCCGGGCCTTCCGTTTATGCCAAAGCAGCGCTGGCACTTGTTTGGCGCAAATTGAATCTGAACAAATCCGATAAATTCATCCGCACAATCGACTTCACGGTAGATCCACAGTCTGAAACCGGAATAATTGACATACCGGCATTTGCAAAGTGATCGTTTGCCGGAAATTCTGATTTCAGGCTTCAATCTGTTTTAGAAATCTTGAAAATACCATTAAGCCTTCCGGCCATGGACCATGACCGGATTCGTGATTGATGTGTCCGCTATTCCCCGCATCCATAAAAAGTGAACCCCAGCTGGCCGCCATGTCTTCGGCCTTTTCAAACGAACAAAAATGGTCATTTCGGCTTGCTATCGTCACGGAGGGAAATGGAAGTGGTTCCCGGGATGCTGGGCCGAATGTCAGTAAATGATGGGGCCGGATGTCAGGATTCTCGACATCTGGAGGGGCTACCAGTAAGGCACCTTTGACTTGACTATCAAAATCATTGGCAGCCTGAACAATAACTTGGCTGCCTATCGAATGTCCGATCAGGAATACCGGCTTTTCAGCGGATGAAACAGCTTTCAGAAGATTTGATTTCCAATCTTCGAATACCGGTTTGTGCCAGTCACCCATTTCAACCCGTCGGGCAGCACTCAGGTTCCGTTCCCAACGAGATTGCCAGTGATCTTCGTTTGCGCCCTTGTAACCTGGTACAATCAGAATGTCTGCTTCAGTGGTTTTCATGGATGGCAGATGGACATTACTGCCATCCATGTCAAGCGAACTTGTTCATTCAGTCGGTGTTGTCGGCGGCTGAGGTGTTGTTGCTATTTGTCCGCCTGTGGCTGAATCTTCACTGAAAGTCACCGTTGCGCCCCCAGAGAATATGGCTGCTGCACCCAGCAAGCCTACAATGACAATGACAGCCAGCAACAACCATTTGCCACCTCCGCTGCCGGTGTCGATATCTGTCTGGTAATCTCCCAGTCCGCCACCGGAAAATCTTCTGCGCTCAAAATCTTGCTCATAAGTCATGATCATTTCCTCCTGTGAGAAATCTGATCATGTATCCAGACCCTGCCGAAACATGGGCAGGAACAATCACGTTTGATATTATTGTGTTACCGTTTGCGATTATCCAAAAACACGTTTGAATATCGTATCCACGTGTTTCGTGTGGTACGAAAGATCGAATTTTTCCCGAATCTCGTTTTCTGACAAAGCGTTTGTGACTTCTTCATCGCCTAGAAGTTCTTCAAGAAAATCCTTTCCTTCTTCCCAAACTTTCATCGCATTGCGCTGAACAAGGCGATATGAATCTTCGCGTGAGAGGCCGGCTTGGGTTAGGGCAAGCAACACCCTTTGAGAATGCACCAGGCCCCTGAACTTGTTGAGATTGGCCATCATGTTTTCAGGATACACAAGCAATTTCTCGATCACTCCGGTCATGCGTACAAGAGCAAAATCCAGAGTTACCGTGGCATCGGGGCCGATCATCCGTTCCACGGAAGAGTGAGAGATATCGCGTTCGTGCCACAAGGCAACGTTTTCCATGGCAGGAATTGTTGCACTGCGGACAATTCGCGCCAGTCCTGTCAGGTTTTCGGTCAACACCGGGTTCCGCTTGTGAGGCATGGCGGAGGAGCCTTTTTGGCCGGGGGAGAAATACTCTTCGGCTTCCAATACTTCCGTGCGTTGAAGGTGCCTGATTTCTGTCGCCAGACGTTCAATGGAAGAGGCGATCACGCCCAATGTCGCAAAGAACATTGCATGGCGGTCACGCGGTATTACCTGGGTAGAGACCGGTTCAGCTGCCAGGCCCATAGCTTTTGCAACATGCTCTTCAACCTGCGGATCAATGTTGGCGAAAGTTCCAACCGCTCCGGAAATGGCACAGGTCGCTATTTCTTCACGTGCAGCAATTAATCGCTCCTTACAGCGATCAAATTCGGCATAGGCCTGGGCCAGTTTTACACCAAATGTTGTCGGCTCAGCATGAATTCCATGAGAGCGGCCGATGGTAATCGTATCCTTGTGCTCATGAGCCCGGGTTTTGAGGGCTCCAAGAAGCCTGTCAACATCCTCCAAAAGCAGGTCCGAAGCTTTGACAAGTTGAACATTGAAACAGGTGTCCAGAACATCAGAAGAAGTCATTCCCTGGTGAACAAACCGGGCTTCGGGTCCGACAATTTCTGAAAGGTGGGTAAGGAAAGCTATTACATCGTGTTTGGTAACCGCCTCGATTTCATCTATTTGTTCGACGTCGAACACTGCCTCTCCAGCCTTATCCCATATTGTTTTGGCAGATTCTTTCGGGATTACACCTAATTCGGCCAGTGCATCACATGCGTGTGCTTCAATTTCGAACCAAATCCTGAATTTGGATTGGGCTGACCATATGTCGGTCATTTCCTTTCGGGAGTAGCGAGGTATCATGAAAGTTTTCCAATTGATTTGATCGGGGTCGGATTAACACCATGGCCGGATGCATACAACGCCCATCCACTGAAATGATGATTTAGCCAACAGAATTTACGATTGAGGTTGATATTTGTGAAAAATCATCTTTTTATCACAATTGGTGAATCAATCCGGCTCAGGGGAAATAAATGCTGAAACTCGCCCGAAACATATTTTTTTCATCAGTGCTTGTGTCTGGAGTTATTGCGACCACACCGTCGTTAGCTGAGGAGGTCTATCTAATCCGCGGTTTTTTGAATGTATTTTCTGACGGGATGAACCAAATGACACGCCAGTTGAAAGCCAAGGGGATACGGGCGAAAGCAATATCCAACGGCGATTGGCGCAATGTTGCCAATGACATCATACGACGGGCAAAACAGAAAAAGGTTTCCTATCCGATCGTAATTGCCGGTCATTCGCTTGGAGGTGTAGAAGCCCCAAGGTTTGCGAATGCTCTGGGTGCAGCCGGGGTGCCGGTTGCTCTGGTGATTGGTCTGGATCCCGGGTTTGCAAGTCCCCCACCTTTCCAAAAAGGCGTGAAGCATGTCGTAAATTACAAAATACCTTCGGGGCAGAATTATCGGCGGGGTTCGGGGTTCAAAGGCAAAATTTCCACTATCGATGTTTCAAAATATGGCACTGATCATGTCGGGATTGACAAGAACAAGAAAGTCCAATCGCTTGTGATCAACCGAATCCGGAAAACGGTAAGAAAATAAACCTTCTTACTCGAGAGGGGAGGTTACAGCCAAGTATCTTCCATCCGGTCCTTCAAAACCAACGGTTTTCATGAGAATGATGATGGCCACCAATGGGGTTCTGCCTTCAGGATAATAGGTAACCAAATCCGCAAAATCATAATCAAGTGGACAATTTCGGCTCGGTGGAATTGATGTATCCTCGTGCAGAGTCTGCGTGGTTTGCCCATCTATGGTAGCGATCCGTTTCAATCTAAATCCGGCCGACGGGCCAAATGCTTCACATGTTTCGGTCGCTGGAAATGTCAGCTGTTCCAGCCGAAATTCGATGTCCTGATCGATAGGTGGAACCACTATTCGTGGATTTGCAACCATGCGTTTGGTATCAATTCCTTTTTCCGTCGGCTGATTGGTGGCAACAAGATTGCCGCGGTCTTCGAAACTTTTCATTACAGGGCCGGCCAGAATTCGAGCCTCTTCCCTTGCATCAAACACAGTTTTGGTTTCATCATCCAATCTTGCCCTGAATGGTGAACCTGCAGTCCATTGATCGGTTGAAGTGTCGATGACATAGATCGTTGCGTAGGGAAATCCGGATCCGTCCTGAACGCCATATTCCTCAAAGGCAAAGAGTCCGCCGTCAGTTGAATACCCGTGGATGTGTCTTTTGGAAAAATCTCCTGCCCAGATATTTGATACTCCACATCCCAGAAAAACAAACGACAAGGAAAGGACCGCAGCAGAAAATTTCATTCGTTTTCTCCTTTAATTCAGGGGTTAAACTATTCGGTATAGATCTCACTGTAGGTCGGAAACATGTCGTTTTCATGGGATTGTGCAGAATATACACCTCGCGAAATGGCTCGTGCTGCGACGCTTGAAGCATGAGCTGAAAGATCCATCCATTCCGATTGAACCGGAGTAATTCCGGAACGACCGGTTGCTAGCGAAAATACCAAATCTCCATCCATAGGTGTGTGGGCCGGCCAGATTGCCCGTGCAATTCCATCATGGGCGGCAATCGCCAACCGTTTTGCTTCTGATTTTGACAGTTGAGCGTCGGTTGCAATTATTCCAATGGTCGTATTTGTTCCAGGGCTGGAATTTTCCCGGAATTTGATATGAATTTTGTCGCTTTCCGGTGGTGTTTTTTCGGGAAGTCCATAGCCACCAAATTCCCCGTTTTTCTCAAATGCTGCTGCATGGAAGTGACGGCTTTTTCCGATCAGGGGATTGCCAACGGCATTCACTGCAAATAGAGCCGCAACGGTAATCCCGTTTTCCAAAACAAGTGAAGCCGTTCCAAGACCACCTTTCAAGCCTGCAACCAGTGCTCCTGTCCCGGAGCCATGCGAACCGATTTCAAATTTGGATGCGGCATTTTCCACAGCCTGCCAACCGAGCTCCCGGTAGGGGGGGAACTTGCCCCAATCCTTTTTGCCACCATTGATCAGGTCAAACAGAATAGCCTGCGGGACTATCGGAACTGTTACCGGACCAACCCGAAATCCTCTTTCTTGCGCCCTAAGCCAGGCCTGAACACCGGAAGCAGCATCAAGACCGTATGCAGAACCACCGGAAAGTACCAGAGCGTCGACTTCTGAAACCGTGTTTTCCGGCGACAGTAGTTCAGTATCCCGAGTGCCAGGTGCTCCTCCATGAATTGCAACTGATGCAGTCATGGGTTCATCGCAAAGAAGAACCGTTACTCCGCTTTTTAGTTCGTAATCCTCGGCATTTCCAACGCGAATACCATTTAGGTCAGTTATCGAGTTTCTTGGCCCCGGTTTCATTGGGTTTCCGTCTCAATCTCCGGTTTGACCAGTTTGGTGCCGTTCCATATCCGCAATTCATAAGGATTGTAAGTGCTCGAACCGTCCGCGTTGAATCTTAGTTTTCCCAGCACGGTATTGAATTCTTTGGTCGCCAGAGCTTCAGTAGTGTCCTGTGGCGTAGCGCCGACTGCCTGAATGGCCACTTGAACTGCGGCATAGCCGGCATAAATTTCACGGTCTCTTTCCATCTGCAATACTGTGAGGCGTTCTTCCAGATAAGCGTCACCAGTTGTCGAAGCCATCACCACTTTCACTCCGGGGGGAGTTTTTTCAAATTCCTCAAGGAAGGGAAGTACTGCAAGAGCTTCGGTCGTCATGATGTCCAGCTTGATGTCGAATTCCTTCATGTTTTTTGCGATTGTAAACAGGTCTTCAACCGTGGCAGACGCAATAAATGCTGCCGTAACACCGGAGCGCTGCAGCCTTCTCAGTAAACCGGCTTGCGTTGACTGGGCAGCGCGAAAGGTATCGGAAAACTGTGGCGCCATGCCTCTTTCATCAAGTTTGGCTCTCAGGGAGTCGGTGAAGCTGCGTCCGTAAATAGTACCATCATCTACGATTGCGAACGGTGTCTTTGTCCAGAGATTTGTGATCGCTTCTGCTGCAACGGCAACCGGGTAATCATCTCCGGGCGACATCCTCCACAGATTCCAGTCCTCACGTTCACGGTCCTTGATCAAACGCACTGATCTTGCGCCCGCCACAATGACTGGAACCTTGGTGCCAACCAATTCGTTTGAAACTACCTTTGCTGGCTCGTTGCAAAGCAATCCAATAACTATTGCTGGTTGTTGTGATGCCAAATCCGAAGCGGCGAGGCTGGCAAGATCTGGATCGCAACCGTCATCTGCAATAAAAAGCTGATGCCGACTCCCGAGATCTTCAATTGCCAATTTTACGCCGCTGCGAAATTTCTGCCCGAGTTCGGAAGCATCGCCACTTAATGGAATGGATACTCCAATAGTGTCAGCTTCTGCATTTCCATCAAGAAATGGATTTTCGATCAGGGAAACAACGGTCAAAACCGTCATTGCGAAAAGTCGGGTAAACAGGTTCATGGACTATAGAGATATCCTGTGATTTCAGGAATTAAAAGGCGTATCGGTGTTTTAGGGATGCATTTTAAAGATGGGCTGGTTTCCTGCCTCTTTTTTTCCGGTAGTGGTGTACGTTGGCATTAAAAGCGCTATTTTGTGCTGTGATTAAATTACTTTTGTAAACTGGAGAATTATGATGGCGGAAATGCCCTCAAGTATTGACGCAACAGAATCCCTGCTGGCGTCTGAAGGTTACGTGGCTGACCGCTCACTGGCAACCGTTCTCTATTTAAGTTTGAAAATGGGGCGGCCTCTTTTTCTGGAGGGAGAGGCGGGTGTTGGTAAAACAGAAGTTGCCAAGGTTCTAAGTGCTGCCCTTGATCGCCCATTAATCCGTTTGCAGTGCTATGAGGGCCTTGATGTATCATCTGCCGTTTATGAATGGAATTACGCGGCGCAAATGGTCGAAATACGAATGCAGGAAGCATCTGGAGGTGCGGACCGGAAGGAGTTGGAAGCAGGAGTATTCTCGGACAAGTTTCTGATCAAACGGCCTTTACTGCAAGCTTTGGAAGGTGCGAAGGGCAGGGCGCCGGTCCTGTTGATTGACGAACTTGACCGCACGGATGAAGCGTTTGAAGCATTTCTGCTTGAGATACTTTCCGATTTTCAGGTCACAATTCCTGAATTGGGCACAGTGGTGGCCGCAGAGCCACCTATAGTAATTATTACCACTAATCGGACACGGGAAATACACGACGCGCTCAAACGCCGATGTCTTTATCATTGGGTTGATTATCCAAGCGCAGAGCAAGAACTTGCGATTATAAATAAAAAGGTTCCTGGGTGCGGGGAATCCCTGTCGAAGGAGATTGTTACTTACGTTCAAAAATTGCGTCAGCAAGATTTGTTCAAAAACCCAGGCGTTGCAGAAACTCTGGATTGGGCGTCTGCGCTTATTGAACTCGACAAAGTGGCAATTGATCCGCAAACGGTTTCGGACACAATCGGCGTGTTGCTCAAATACCAGGATGATATAGCAAAGATTGAATCCAGCGAGGGTCAACAACTTCTGAAAGAAGTGAAGCGGGAGTTGACCGAAGCATGAATACTGCGGTTCGAAAAGCAAATCCAGATGGCAAACTTGCAGAGAATATACTGTTTTTCGCCCGAACCCTTAGAGGCGCCGGTATGAAACTTGGCCCTGCCAGCGTTGTTGATTGTGTAAGGGCCGTGCAAGTCGGCGGTATATCTGACAGGGATGATTTTTACTGGACATTGCATTCTGTTTTGGTCAACCGCCGCGAAGACTGGGAAGTATTCGACCAAACCTTTCGGCTATTCTGGCGGTCGCGTGAACTGGTTGAAAAAATGCTTCAGATGTTTTCACCACAAGTGACAGGAGACGAAAAACGGCAAAAGCCGGAGGCAGCAGAATCGAGGGTTTCCCAGGCCTTGTTTCCGGATCATGGACAGCGACAAGAGTCGGAGCGGCCAGAAATTGAAGTGGATGCGTCGCGAACTGCCTCTTCCCGGGAAGTGCTGAGAGATAAGGACTTTGCCCAGATGAGTGCGGAGGAACTGAAGCGGGCAAAAGAGGCGATGGCCAAAATGAGATTGCCGATTAGTCAGGTACGAACCCGCAGATATATGCCGGTGAACCGAATGGCCAGAATTGATCCGAGGCGAATGCTGAGGCAGTCTATGCGGACCGCTGGAGATATCGTGCTGCCGCAATTCAGGGAAGTCAGATTGATAGAGCCCCCGGTTGTAATTCTGGCAGATATTTCCGGATCAATGAGCCAATATTCCAGAACCTTTCTTCATTTTTTTCATGCAATCTCGGAAAACCGGCGGCATGTCCATACTTTCCTTTTCGGAACCAAGTTGACGAATATCACGCGTCAATTGCGCAACAAGGACCCGGATGTCGCATTTCAGGATTGTGCAGATGCGGTGGAGGATTGGTCCGGCGGGACCCGGATCGGCGCAACGCTACATGATTTTAATCGTTGGTGGTCACGCCGGGTACTGGGGCAGGGAGCTTTGGTGCTGTTGATTACAGACGGACTGGAACGTGATGAGCATGATATCCTCGATCACGAAATGGACCGGCTACACCGTTCCTGCAGAAGGTTGATCTGGCTTAACCCATTGTTGCGGTTTGAAGGGTTTGAAGCTGCAGCACGCGGTATCCGGACAATGTTACCGCATGTTGATGAATTTCGACCAATCCATTCCCTTAACGCATTATCCGGATTATGTGATAGTCTGTCATCTCGATTTGGTGCTGAACATGTTCCCCAAAACTGGTTATCCGAACTGAAGATAGCCTGAATGGATAATATTGAAATGGATGAACTTGCTATTGCAGAGGCATGGATGAAAGCAGGTCGGGAAGTTGCTATCGCCACGGTTGTATCAACCTGGGGTTCAGCACCGCGGCCAACGGGGTCGCACCTTGTTATTGATGATCAGGGTAACTTCGAAGGATCCGTTTCAGGGGGGTGTGTGGAAGGTGCGGTGATCTCCGAAGCGATGGAAGTGATTGAAACCGGCAAGCCGAAGCGACTTGAATTTGGTGTTGCTGATGAAACGGCCTGGGAGGTCGGGTTGTCATGCGGAGGCAAGATTGAAGTCTATGTGGAGCGAATTGGCTAAATGGATCCGCAGATCCTCATAAAACTTAATCAGGCACGCAAATCCAGAGCGGCAGCGATTGTCGTCACCTATCTGGCGGATGGTCGGGGCCGTTTGATTCTGGAGGGTGATCAGGTTGAGGGTGGATTGGGAGAGGAGATTTCGAAGGTCTTTCTTACCGGCAAATCAAGCAAGGTCGAGGTTGCGGGCGAAGCTGTTTTTCTGAATGTCCATGTACCCTCACCAAGACTGATTGCCATAGGAGCTGTGCATATTTCACAGGCATTGGCGCCAATGGCGCAAATATCAGGATATGAAATGACAGTCATTGACCCTCGAACTGCCTTTGCAACCAAGGAGCGGTTTGATGATACGGAGCTTCGTGCAGAGTGGCCGGAAGATGTTTTCAAGGAACGCAAACTTGATCCGTATACCGCACTTGTGGCCGTGACCCACGATCCTAAAATTGACGATTTTCCAATTATGGAGGCATTAAAAGCGGGCTGTTTTTATGTGGGCGCTTTGGGTAGCCGAAAAACACATGGAAAGCGTGTTGAACGGTTGAGTTCTCAAGGTGTGTACCTGGAGCATCTGGACACGATTCATGCGCCAATTGGTCTTGATATCGGTGCTGCATCTCCCCAGGAAATTGCGGTTTCGATTATGGCGGAGGTTATCCAATCTTTCCGGAATCGCGGGACGATGGCAGCATGAAATTTGGTTCCTTCGCACTGGATGAGGCAGTTGGTGGCGTAATGGCCCACAGTTTGCGACTTCCTGATGATTCTGTAATCAGAAAGGGGGTCATTCTTACTGAAGATTTGATCGATTTAATGCATGCAGCGAGTTTGACGGAGGTCATGGTCGCTATTTCCGACGAAGATGATGTCCATGAAGATGAAGCTGCATTGCGGATTGCCTCACTCTTCAAATCTGAAACAGTGAGAAAAGACGAAGCGAGAACTGGTAGAGTCAATTTCTTTGCAACAACTGATGGCCTATTTCAGGTTTCCAGGGAGATTGTCGACCGTATAAATGCAGTTGATCCAGGTGTCACCTTTGCTACCTTGCATAGCCTTCGGGAAGTAAACAAAGGGAGGATGGTCGCGACGATCAAAATCATCCCATATTTCATATCTTCCAGGTCACTCGAGATAATTGAAACAATTGTACCTCCAGCAGCAATTTCCGTATCCCCATACAAGGCAAAACGTATAGGTCTGATTTTTACATTGTTGCCAGGATTGAAGTCTTCAATACTGGAAAAAACACGGCGAATTCTTGAGCATCGCCTTGGGCTTTCAGGTTCTGAAATAGTTGCTGAGAAGCAAGTGTCGCACAGGATCGAAGATGTTGCGGAAGCGGTATCGCAAATCGCGAATGATTGCGATCTCGTAATACTGTTTGGCGCGACTGCCATCAGCGATATCAATGATGTGATACCTTCGGCAATTGAAAAGTCGGGCGGGAAAAATATGCGGTTTGGTATGCCCGTCGATCCCGGGAACCTCCTATTGCTCTCGGAGTTGCATGGAAAACCGGTTCTTGGTGCTCCCGGTTGTGCACGCAGTCCGGCTGAAAACGGATTTGACTGGGCCTTGCAGCGAATTTTGGCAGATGTTCCCCTAACTTCAAAGGAGATAGCTGGATTGGGGGTAGGAGGATTGTTGATGGAAACCGGAGCTCGACCCCACCCTCGGGAGAAGGCCTCTGGCAAGAAATTGGTTACTGCAATCGTGCTTGCAGCAGGGCAATCCCGAAGAATGGGCGAAGCAAACAAGATGATTGTGGATATTGATGGTAATCCCATGATCAGGCATGTGGTAGAGGCGGCGCTCACAAGCAATTGTGATGATGTTCTGGTTGTTACCGGCCATGAACCGGAATCGGTTCGCGAAGCATTGAGTGGACTGGACTGCCGATTTGTTCACAATGAAGAATATAATTTGGGACTTTCCACTTCCCTTGCCACGGGGATCAAGTCTTCGTCCGCCAAAACATCCGCTGCTGTAATTCTCCTCGGTGACATGCCGTGGGTGACTTCAGGGCACATTGATCAACTGGTAGCGTCACATCGCGAGAACCGATCGCAAATCATTATGGCGACATCGAATGGTAAACGCGGTAATCCTGTACTTTGGCCGGCGGGCTTTTTTGCAGAATTGCAAAAAGTTCAAGGTGATGTAGGTGCCCGCCATGTCATAGGCGCAAATAGCGAAATGGTTCTGGAAGTTGAACTGGGTGAAGCGGCCAGTCTGGATGTAGATACACCAACGGCGCTGCAAGAGATTACAACGCCGTCAGCATCCAAAGCAGATTAAAGCCTACTCCCCCAAGTGGTTTCAACCTGATTCAGTTAAAACAATTAGCCGCGAACCTTTTTCTTGATTTTCGTCCCTGGTTTGCGACCGAGCCCCATTTCTTTAGCCAGTCTGGAACGGGCCACTGCGTAGTTTGGTGCAACCATCGGATAATCAGCAGCAAGGCCCCACTTTTCACGGTATTGCTCCGGAGATAAGTCATAGTGACTGCGAAGGTGACGCTTCAGAGATTTGAATTTTTTGCCATCTTCAAGGCAGATGATGTAGTCATCGTGTAGCGATTTCTTAATAGGCACTGCAGGTTTTGTGTTGTGGCTGGATAGCGGTGATTCAATATTTGCGACCTTTGTAAATGAGGAATATACCTCACCAATCAGGTTGGGGAGTTCGGTGGTAGAAACAGGATTATTTGAGACATATGCTGAAACAACATCGGTTGTAAGTTCAATCAATGTCTTTTCATTTATGGCATTTGCCTTTGATTCTTGTAGGTTTTCATTCATTTTTTAAAAATTTCCACTAATTGAAGAAAGAACCGAAATAGTGGCTCCCAATTTTTTCTTTCAGGCGAGATTTTAAAGCAAACCCAATTACACAATAAATTTGAAATCAAATATTGGGTCGGTTAAATCTATCGGATGTATTAAATATTATAAAAATACATATAAATATTGCAATTGATGAAATATATTACCAAACGCAATGCAAAACGACCATTAATGGTATATTTATGCACCATTAATGGTCGTTTTTAGGCGATGCGACCCAGTTGAGATTTCTTTTGGTCGGTAGCCGGGTTTTCAAGCAATGCCTGAAAAAAGCTGGGCGGTAGACGCAGATTAAATTCCGCCTCTTCCTTGCTCATCCAAACGAGCCAGTCTTCCATTGGGGTATCTGATTTCTTTTGATACCACAGAATACTGCGTTGCTCCGTATGCATATAGCCTTCCCGCACCGCCAGGCCGCGGCAGGAAGTTAACGGTGATTGAAGACCAATAAAATAATCAGGAGCCCACTTGAGCATGCCAACCAGAATCATCAATCTAGTTAGCATCACAGCCATGCTCCCGCCTCTCAATCCGCTTTGGCTGCCGTCAAGCCACAATTCGCCATGATAAGCGACGACTCCCGTCATTTTGGAAGCCTCTGAAGTTAGGTACCACTGCGTCTTTTTTTGATCGAGATCGTAACCGTAAGTCCTGAAATTCCAGATATTTTTTTCCAGGTAATCACCCAAACTTGCGCCCTGCATTGGAAGGATTTGCATCGCCTGTGTTCCAACGATCTCGTTTGCATCGTTCACGACAATCATCCAAAAAGCGTTTCTCTCGTTCAATTCAGCATTGATGGGGTCAAACGCAGGATTGATATTGTGTCTGGCAGTTTGAAGCTTGGGAATGGAAGTAAAGAACGAAAAATCCGAGCCGGTCGCCAATTTCAAATCCACGGACCTTATAATGTCCACATACTCTTGAATTTGATGAAGTATTAAACTGTGTTTGTTGAAATGCATATCGAACTCCTGTTTGAATTACACGAGCCATGATAGCTTTCTTTTTCAATAAGGGTTTAAAATATAGTTGGGCTAAAAATTCTGGCTCAAATGTCAAATTCCATAAGATCTTCTTTGGACATCAACGGCATGTCATCTGAGGCAAGGCCCTGTATTTGGATGTTGTTGGTCCGAGCAACCAAAGATGCGACTGCGAGTTCTCCATCGGGGAACGAAAGGGCCATCACGAGGCGTTGGTAGTTGACAGGTTGTTCACTACCATTTTGCGGCCGGGCCAATTTCGTGTGAATATGATCATACCAAATACTTCCAGTCCGAGCGACTGAATCATAAGCTTCAATCATGAAATCGTCCGCGGAGGAGCAGATTGGATCCCGGTGAAAGCTGATGCCAACTGCACTTTTCGCCCATTTCCACCCCAGCCAGGATGAGTATGACGACTTTTCGCCAACTTCCACACAAATCCAGTCATGTCCGTGTTGTCTGTAAACCACCAGATAAGGCCGGATTTTGCGAAGCTTCCTGTTTTCCAGTTCACACCCGCTTTCCCCCCATTGCTGAAGACCACTTTTTATCAAAGGAGGAGCCAGGTTCCACGCTTCAATTGCCGGATAACGCTGTGCCCAAAACTCATTGTCTTCCGTGGCAAAATGTATTCGCGGGAGTCCAGCTACCAGTTCATATTCTTTGTTCAGCCAACTGTCCAAACGTTGAAGCAGCGCTTCTGCTCCGATCAATTCAGATTGACCATCTTCAGTTAGCCCGTATTGCCGATTTTGGATTTCGAAAAGCTGCTTGCCTTTTATTCCCTCAAGATCAGAAATGTGCCGCCTGATGGTTTGCCTCGTCAGCATAAGTTCCTCTGCAGTTTGAGTAACATTCAGCGTGCGAGCGAGTACCACAAAGGATCGCATCATTTCGAAAATCACCGAGGGGGTCGCGGATTTTTCCATTTTTTACCAATTTCCTGCCGAAACTCTTACTATTACGAGTACGTAAGTTGTCAATTCCAGCCAATTGCAAATTGCTTTAATTATTAATCTTCTTAAAGGCATTAATATACAGATCAGGAACTGTATTTGCCATCCCTCACAAGTTCAAGCATGGTTCTTCCTGCAACTGCGAGTATGACAATGATTCCACCGATCATTGCCATTTGTTCGGGTTTCTCGTTTATGAAAAACCAAACCCAAATTGGTGCTAGTGCAAATTCGAACAAGGTGAACAATGTTAGTTCCGTTGCGGCCAAATGTTTTGCGGCCAAAATGAAAGCCCAATGTACAATCCCTGAAAGTACGGCACCCCACAAAATGCACAAAGTCAGGTCGTTGGCTGAAATTTTGTAACCTGAATTGTTTTCCAGTACCGATCCGAAAATAACAATCACACCAGCGATCAGCAGACAGGGCGTCATTTCAATATCCCTGTTTCCCCTGACGATTACTGCGAATGCGGAAAACCCCACAGCAACCATTAATGCGAGTATGTTCCCCACGGTGGTTCCTGTACCAAGACCTGCGAAAATCATAAGAATGATTCCGAAACTTGCAAAAATCATCGCCATGATCGTCGATTTGGAAATTCTTTCCCCCAGGAAGACAAAGGCAAGGATGAGTGTAATGAATGGCGTAGAACTCATGGCAAAGGCATTGTTTGCGATTGTTGTCAGTGTCAGGGCGTAGGGAACCAGAAGTCCGGTAATTCCCAAGCAAAGCGCTGCCCACAGAACAGGAGGGCGAATTCTACCCAATTGTTCGG
>JBPCWL010000113.1:0-9819 GCA_051009575.1 Rhizobiaceae bacterium | reverse complement strand
TTGTCATCCCCAAATTTGGCTCGGAACTTAATTCAGAAAAGGAGATAGGTAAAGTTTTAGCGGATGAATAGGTTAATATCCACAAGGCCAGCTGCCGAAATTGTTCACAAAAAAAAAGAGCCGTACGAGACGGCTCTGAAAAGTTAACAGGGAGGCGTCAAACTAGGCAGATGTAAATCTGCAAGGTTTGAGATCCAGAAAATCTGGATGAAATGATTAATGCCCCATAAACCTTAACTCCAGGTTAACAGAATTCATAAACTTCAATTTTTAAAGAGGGCTTCTGCTGCCGAGAGGTGTTTTGCCTTTGTGCCACGCTCGGTCTGGAGCCGTTCGATTTCCTGTTTGAGTAAATCAATTGTTTCATCAATTTCCTCGACTGCGAGCAATGATAAATCCTGTCCGATCGAGTAAGTCGGCTGCTTTTTCGGGCTTTCATCTTCTTCCATGTTAACCTCCGGCATTTTTCATCTATTTCTTGCATGCTCAATCGCCAAAGGCTATAACGCGATAAATTCCAGGACAATGAGAAATTTTTCCCGAAAGGGAGCCTTCCGGAACCGGACAGGCGCCAGGGTAAATTGTAATTTTAGGAGAAGAACATGGCCATACCTCTCATGCCAAAAGCCACTGCAGTCTGGCTTGTCGACAATACTTCGCTGACTTTCGACCAGATTGCCAACTTTTGTCATCTTCATCCGCTTGAAGTCAAAGCCATCGCTGATGGTGAAAGTGCGCAAGGGATTAAGGGTATGGACCCAATATCTACCGGCCAGCTGTCACGTGATGAAATTGCCAAGGCTCAGAGCGATTCCAAACACCAATTAAAAATGTCCGACCCTAAAGTTGTGGTTCCCAAGCTTAAGAAAAAAGGACCGCGTTACACTCCGCTTTCAAAACGACAGGATCGTCCAAATGCCATCCTGTGGCTTGTCCGGAACCACCCTGAACTCAAAGATGCGCAAATTATCCGATTGGTGGGTACGACCAAGAATACGATTGAAGCAATTCGTGAGCGGACACACTGGAACTCGGCTAACCTGCAGCCAATGGATCCGGTTACCCTTGGCCTTTGCACACAGCTTGCGCTCGATGCAGAAGTAAGTAAGGCAGCCAAATGGGCGCCTCAGCAACCAGTTGAAGAAACTGATGAAAACGCACCGGCTGATACGCTCATGCCGAGCGATATCTCTCAGGGTCTATCCATGGAGCCTGCTCCGGCACCGGCTGAAGAGGAAGCAATCAGCGCTGACGACGTATTTGCCAATTTCCAGAGTGATTCTGGAAAAAGTGATGAAGAAGGCGGCAAAAACTAGGCCACCGGATCAGTTGCCTTGTGTTGATACTGTATAGTTCAAACCCAAGCGACCTCCATCAGCGTATATGGTTTGGCCGGTGACGTAGCTTGCTTCGTCGGATGCCAGAAAAACTGCAATGGAAGCGATTTCCGACGGTTCGCCAATTCTGCCCATTGGCGTTCGTGACAGAATAGTTGCCGCCGATTCTGGGTTTTCCACGACGGATTCCAGCATTTTTGTCATGATAGATCCAGGTCCGATTGCATTCACTCGTATGCCGTGTTTCGCCAATGCTAGTGAGGTCACCTTCGTTAGCTGGCTCAATCCGCCTTTGGAAACCGAATAGGGAACCTGATCTTCAATGGCAAACACGGCATTAACTGATGACATGTTGATGATTGAACCTGGATCTGCTCCGGCTTCGACCTGTTCGATCTGATGTTTTGCCACGGCCTGTGAACACAAAAATGCACCCTTTAGATTTATCGACAGTACCCGGTTAAAATCCTCTTCGGTAAGATTTAAAAAATCCGATTTTGCGGATACACCAGCATTGTTGACCAGCACATCAATTTTTCCGAACTCATCGAGCGTACCAGCAACCAGATTATGAACATCCAGGCTTTCTGAAACGTTGCAGTGAATGTATTTTACTGCGCCGATCTTCTTAAGGACTTTCTCGGCGGCCTCACCAGTCTTGTCATCTATATCAGCAATGACAACTTTTGCTTTTTCGCGCAGGAAGCGTTCTGCTATGGCATAGCCGATCCCCTGGGCGCCGCCAGTGACGATTGCAACCTTGTTTTCAAGAGGCATCTTCAGTCTTTCTGTTTGTTCAGGACTTCCGCAATTTCTTCCAGGATTGCAGGATCGTCAATCGTTGCCGGCATTTTCCACTCAAGACCATCCGCTATTTTCTGCATCGTACCGCGAAGAATTTTGCCGGAACGCGTTTTCGGCAAGCGTTTTACAACCAGAGACTGCTTGAAGGCCGCTACCGGACCGATTTTCTCCCGGACCAGTTTCACGATTTCCTGCCTGATTTCATCATGCTCGCGGTTGCAACCTGCATTGAGCACCAAGAACCCGCATGGGGATTGTCCTTTCATATCATCTGCAATACCAATCACGGCACATTCTGCAACATCCTGATGGGAAGCGACAACTTCTTCCATTCCACCGGTAGACAGTCGATGTCCGGCGACATTGATGATGTCATCTGTGCGGGCCATGATAAACAAATAACCATCATCATCTATGTAACCCGCATCGGCGGTTTTATAATATCCGGGAAATTCTTCGAGGTAGGCTTCCTTGAACCTTTGTTCGGCATTCCAGAGTGTTGGGAAACATCCGGGCGGCAATGGCAATTTTACAACAATATTTCCCAGTTCTCCGGCAGGAAGCGTTTCTCCTTCATCATTGAGGACTTCCATTGCGTATCCGGGCATGGGAACAGTCGGTGAGCCGTATTTGACCGGCAACTGGCCAAGGCCCATTGGATTGCCCGCAATTGTCCAGCCGGTTTCGGTTTGCCACCAGTGATCAATTACCGGAACGCCCAGTTTGTCTTCTGCCCAGTGTATTGTATCGGGATCAGCCCGTTCACCGGCAAGAAACAGAATTCTGAAATTTGAAAGGTCATATTTTTCTATGAATTCACCATTTGGATCCTGCCCCTTGATTGCACGGAATGCGGTAGGTGCGGTGAAAAGGATTTCGACATTATGTTCTGAGATCACACGCCAGAACGTTCCGGCATCAGGCGTACCAATTGGCTTGCCTTCGAAAACGATTGTTGTGGCTCCATGCATGAGTGGCGCATATACAATGTAAGAATGACCGACTACCCAACCAACATCCGAAGCCGCCCAAAACACAGTGCCCGGGTCAACATCATAAATTGCTTTCATCGTCCATTTCAGGGCAACCATGTGGCCACCGTTGTCTCGAACTACACCCTTCGGCTGACCGGTTGTTCCCGACGTGTAGAGGATATAGAGCGGATCGGTTGAGGCGACCGGTACACACGGCACCTCGGTCCCGGCTGATCTTGCTGCTCCCACCAGTTCGGCATAATCGAAATCACGTCCGTCAATTAGTTCACAAGTCTTTTGTTCACGTTGAAGGATAAGTGTTGCATCCGGTTTGCGATCCGCGATTTCAATCGCGCCGTCAAGCAGCGGCTTGTATTCAACAATTCGCCCCGGCTCGATTCCGCATGACGCAGAAATGATGAGTTTCGGTCCGCAGTCATCAATCCGGGTAGCAAGTTCCGAAGCCGCAAATCCGCCGAACACCACTGAATGTACAGCCCCCACCCTGGCACAGGCAAGCATCGCAATTGCTGCCTCCGGTACCATCGGCATGTAAATGATTATCGTGTCACCCTTGGCGACCCCACGTTCCTTTATCACGGAAGCCAATGCCTGGACTTCCGCAAGGAGTTCAGAGTACGTCAGCGTCTTTTTGGTACCGGTTATCGGGCTGTCATAGATGATGGCCGCCTGATCACCCCGCCCATTTTCGACATGACGATCCACGCAGTTGTAGCAGGTATTGCAAGTACCTCCGCCGAACCAATGGCCATAAATTCCGGCATCAGGATCAAAGATTTTTTCAGGTTGAGAAATCCAGTCTACTCCTTTGGCAGCATCGGCCCAGAACCCTTCCGGGTTTGTTTCCCAGCTTTCGTAGATTTCGGTATATTTCGATGTCATGCAATTCTCCCCAACTGCAAAGGGCGTGAATGGATCTGTCGCACACTAAGCAAAATTAATGATGCGAGTCCATTACGCTTAAGGCTTAATCGGCGGCCTTTTCCAAACCGGTAATATAATCAGATAGTTCTTCCGCCCAGACGCGATACCCTTCGGAAGAGGCGTGGAATCCATCCTCCGAGAAATTTTCCGGCACCGGTTTCCAATTTGACGAAGGTGCAAGCGCTGCTCTCTCGCGACACAAAATTTCACCATTTTTTCGGATGACCCTGGATCGAATGCCGAGGATCTTGTTCAACGGGGAGGGAAGAACTGGAATTCCTTCCATGTCAATCAATCCCTGCCAGATGATTTTGGAACCGGGAAATTTTGCATGGAGTGCGTAAAGAAGAGTTCCGAACTCATTGCAAAAACGTTTACCACTATGGAAGTTCTTGGCGTCATTTGTTCCTATGCTCAGGATAACGTAGTCGTAGGTTGTGTGTTCAAGGTGGGGGATTACCGCGTCACGAATACGCCCAGAAGTGGCGGAATTATTGCCAGAAGTTCTTTGATAGACCGGTCTGCCAAGTTGTTTCTTCAAAAGGTGGGGAAGCCGTCCGGCGACAGAATTTTCAAACTCGCCTACCCCAACGCCCGCTGCGGATGAATCGCCCACGAACAGTATTCGAATCTGTCTGCCTCTTCCCTTGAGTTCTACTATCGGTTTCTTTGAAGGCGGCTGCATTCTTGTCGAATTTCGTCTCACTCCAAGCCCCTGCCAGACATAGACAGGAAAACCCAGCCAAGAGAGTAAAACTTCAGTTCGTGTAACCATCGGCGTGTGTAATAAGGACTTTTACGTATTGGTCAATATACAAATGACTGCAAAAACAAATTGATCAATTTCTGCGGTTGCACACTGGTCTCATCCGTTCGCCCGATACATCAAAGGCCGCTTCTTGGCTCACACTCCCCCGGAATAGATGGCCGGATACCTCGATCTCTACATTCTCGCCTTCCAGCTTGAAATCAGGAATACGGATATCTGCCAGGACAACCGGTGCACCAATTCTGAAACCAAAGGCAGCGGAAGTTGTTTTGCCGATAATCTCATCGTTAAATATTACTGGCTCACTGCCCAACGGAACCGCGTTCGTATCACTCAGGACAATGGATACAATCCGGTTTTCAACCTTTCGATTACGCAAGATATCCAAAGCGGGCTTGCCGATAAACTCCTTGTTCCAATCAATTGCGAAATCAAGCCCTGCATCAAGTGGAGTGATATCGGTATCAATCTCGTGGCCATAGGCGAGAAATTTTTTCTCGATACGCATGGAGGTTTGTGCAAACAATCCAGCGGGTTTTGCCCCGCTCTCCGTAAGCACATCATATATTGCGCAAGCGTTTTCGGCCCGGCAGGTAATTTCCCAACCTGCTTCACCGACATAGGAAAGCCGAGCTGCACGAATGTGGTGACCTGCAATTTCTGACTGTCCGGACTGAAAGTATTTCAGTTGATTGAGTTCGACAGCACCAGTCTTCGCGGCAATATCTGCAGCGTGTGGGCCCATTAGTCCAATTACAGCAAATTCCCGTGTTGAATCGCGAAGGCTAACCCGTTCCTTTCCGTTCAAATTGTTTCTTAGCCATGTTAGATCCCTTTTGATTGCAGTTGTGCCGACAAATAACCGGTAATGTTCGTCACTTATCCGGATGGCAGTCAAATCGCTCTCGAAGCCCCCACGTTCATTGAGCATCGCGGTATAGATCACGCTTCCTGCACGCCGATCCATTTGGTTGGCGCAGATGCGATTGAGGAAGGCACAGGCATCCTGCCCTTCAACTTCGATTTTTCCGAATGTTGACTGATCAAATATCGCGGCATCGGTGTGGGCGGCCATTACTTCCCGCTCTATATTTTCCTGCCATTCCGGACGTTCAAATGTCAGGGCGGGCTCATTGGTTTTTCCAAAATACAAGGGCCGTTCCCATGCTCCGAATTGTCCGAAGTGGGCTGCCTGACTTTCCCATTGCTTGTGTAGTGGAGTTTGAAGCAGGTTTCGGGCAGAAGACCATTGCCTTCCGGGATAGGTAATTTCGTAGTGTTTCCCGAGGATCTCCGGTACGCGTGCCGAAAGTGTTTCGACTGTATTAAATTCTGAACCGAATCGTTTCGGATCAGCCTCAAGCAGATCAGTTGGCGTTTGTCCGTGTTCTATACAATGGGCCAGTGCCATGCCAGCACCGCCCCCTGTGGCTACACCGACCGAGTTCATGCCGCATCCAAGAAAAAGCCCCCTGGTTTCAGCTGTTTCACCAAGGAAAAACGACCCATCAGGAGTAAAACTCTCAGGGCCGTTCAGCAGCATCTTTACTTCCGCATTCTCCAGTGCCGGCAGGCGGCGGAGCGCATTGATCATCATCGGTTCGAAATGATCCCAGTCTTCTGGCAGTAGTTGAAAAGCGAAATCTTCTCCCAGTAATTCAGGAGAAATCGCCTTGCCTGTGGGTTCAAAACATCCGACCAAAAGACCGCCGCTGTCATCCCGGATATATAGATGGTTGTCGTGATCAGAAAGAGTTGGGAAGTTGCCTGACACTCCCTCTACCGGCTTGGTCAACAAGTAGAAGTGTTCACATGGCCAGACTGGAATTTCAGCACCTCCCATTGCCGCAGTTTGACGACTCCATAAACCGCAGCATACGGCAACCGCATCACACTTGATATCTCCCCTGCTTGTGTGAACGCCCACTACCTTTCCGTCCTTTGTTTCGATGCCAGTAACACCGGTTTGTTCAAATAATCTGACGCCTCGTTGCCTTGCGCCTTTGATCAATGCCGCGCACAGGTCTGAAGGGCTAACACGGCCATCATCCGGCGACCACACGGCGCCGACCACGTCATCTGCGTTCATCATTGGCCAGCGCTCCATTGCCTCCTCTTTGGAGATGGTTTGCGCCTGAACGTTGAACATTTTGGCCAAAGCTTCCTGTCGTTTGATGTGAACAAGCCGGTCCTTGTTTGTTGCGATAGAAAGTGAACCCTTGTTGATCCAACCAGTATGCTGACCGGTTTCGGCTTCCAGTTCAGAGTAAAGCGCAATGGAATACTTGATGAGATCGGTCAGGTTCCGTGTTGACCTTAATGCGCGAACCTGGGCGGCTGAGTGCCAGGTCGTACCGGAAGTCAATTGATTACGTTCCAGCAAAACCGCATCAGATATGCCCTGTTTTGCCAAATGGTAGAGCGTTGAGCACCCCATTATCCCGCCGCCAATCACGACCACTGATGCATGGGAAGGAAAACTTTCCACCATTTCGCAATGTCCTCCAGCGACTGTTGCAAAATATTGTTACATATGTTTCATAGATAGTTCAATATCGAAACAATTGTGAAATCACGTGAATATGTCGGTCGGTCAACTGGAAGATACGCTGGGCAGGAACTTTTCCGAATTGAGTCCGAAGTTGAAGGTGGCTGCACGTTATGTGATCGACAATCCGCAAGATGTTGCCACACGATCACTTCGGCAGGTTGCGAAACGAAGTGGTCTGACACCGCCGACATTTTCCCGGCTGGCTCGCGCTGTCGGGTTTGCCGAATACGAATGTTTGCGCGATGTTTGCCGTCAGGAGATGAAACTGTCTTCGCTTTCACTTGCGCAAAGAGCGGTTGTGATGCAGCAGGACAATCCGGCTACCGGCACGCATTCTAGGGGATCCTTTGCCGAAGTACATGCCTTGTCAGCAGTCGAGAATATAAATCGGCTTGTCCAGGGACTGGATCTTGAAAAATTAGCCGATGTTGCTGACAGATTATCAAGTGCAGGAAAAGTGCGATTGATCGGCGCGCTCAGTAGCAAGGCAATCCTCGAATATTTGCTACACATGGCAAATCTTGCTGCGCCAAACTGGTTGATGATTGGGCAGGACGGCACTCCAGCACCGACCGCTCTTGCTGACTTTGACAGGGACACTGTAGTCCTGGTTGTATCATTGTCTCCATACGTCAAACGAACCGTCGAAATGACCCGATTGGCAAAGGCGGCAGGATCAGATGTCGTTGTGGTTACCGACGATTTGGCTGCACCCGTGTTGAAATATGCGTCATCTTCCTTTCTAATAAGCACAGAAAGCCCTCAATTCTTTCCATCATACGTGGCAGTGGTCACTTTGCTGGAAATGCTGATGGGAATGACAGTCCGGCGGTTGGGAGACAAGGCGAACAAAAGGATCGATAGCGTGGAAAAATTGAGCCGCGCTATTGGGGACTATATTTGATAGTCAAAACAAGAATTGAGTAACAGGGAGGAACATCATGCTCAAAAAACTTATAAATACCAGTCTGGCGACGATGACTGCGCTGGGTGTCACAGTTGCATCAGCACAGGCTGCATGCACCAACGACGTCTGGAAGAAAGTCATGGAACGCGGAAAAGTTATCGTTGGCGTCAAAGCTGACTACAAACCTTGGGGTTTCAGAGATTCCAGTGGCGCAATTGTTGGCATGGAAATTGACATTGCCCAGGCTGCTGCAGATGCCATGGGTGTAGAACTTGAAACGGTTGCTGTTCAATCGTCAAATCGCATGCAATTCCTCGAGCAAGGCAAGACCGACATGTTCATCGCGACCATGTCCGATCGTGCTGACCGACGCAAAATTGTGGGCATTACGTCACCGGCATATTACACTTCCGGTACTAATGTCATGGCGCCAAAAGCTCTCGGGTTTAAAAACTGGGAAGATTTGCGCGGCAAGAATGTATGCGGCAAGCAAGGTGCTTTTTACAATCAGGTTGTGACTCAACGTTATGGCGTCAACATTGTCGCTTTTACCGGTAATGCAGAAGCAAAACAGGCCTTGCGTGACAAAAAATGCATTGCCTGGGTATACGATGATTCTTCCATAGGTTCGGATTTGGCATCAGGTGAGTATGATGAATTTGAAATGCCACTGGCGTCAGAAGATGACAATCCCTGGGGTCTGGCCGTGCCGATCGCAGAGCGCAACTGTGTCTTCGGCAACTTCATGTCTGGTCTGACATTCAACATGCATCAGAGTGGCCAGTTGATCGAACTTGAAAAGAAGTGGGGTATTAAAGCTACCGACTATCTTGTCAAAATGAATGCGAACTACGCTGACTGGCTGAAAGAATAATCCAAAAAACTTCAAAGGGCAGGTCTTTGTCTGCCCTTTGGTGCAATCAAGTATAGGGGGTCCTGAATGCTGGAAGCATTCATGGAATTCTTCAGGCAAATTGCGGAAGAATATCCACGATGGAATTTTATATTCTTCTATGAAGAGCGCCAGTGGGCGCGAATTGTCAGTGGCATCAAATACACGCTGGTTTTATCATTCGCGTGTGTGATTTTTTCAGTGATTATCGGCGTTGCAGGCGCTTGGTTGCAAGGCTCATCGATTACCTGGGTCAGACGTTCTGTACAGGGATACATTCAGTTTTTCCGCAATACACCTCCGTTTGTGCAGTTGCTGTTTTTCTATTTTGCTCTCGGCCAGTTTACCCCAACAATAATGGGCGATGATGGCTGGAGTGAGGTTCCGATCATTTCCAATGTCGGCTGGGCAATCATCTCGCTTTCCTTTTTTGCCGGTGCCTTCAATGTTGAGATTTTTCGTTCCGGGATTGAGGCAGTACCGGAATCAACACGTGAGGCGGCGAGTTCGCTCGGATTTTCCCGCCTGCAAACTTATTTGGATGTCGTGTTTCCGCTGGCATTCAGGGTTTCCCTTCCTGCGCTGAACAATAATCTTGTAAATTTGGTGAAAACAACGACACAGGCGATCGGTATAGCGG
>JBPCWL010000112.1:0-32233 GCA_051009575.1 Rhizobiaceae bacterium | reverse complement strand
CTTCATTACCGCCTCTGCTACAGACTGGCTTTCGATGCTGGTGAGTGACTCGGCGATTATCACCGGATTATAGTCTTCCGGAATTTCTTCTTCTGCCGCAGGCGTTTCCACGATTGAATAAGCCGCTTCCATGCGATTGGCTTTTACGGCATTGGCATGGTGATCTTTTAACCGACGCTTGTATCTTCTAAGCCGTTTTTCAACTTTGTCGGCTGCTGATTCAAATGCGGCTGTAGGGTCAGCGTCGTTGTCGGTTCCTTGCAAATCCACTCCGCTGTCAAGATGTATCACGCAATCGCAAGAGTATCTGTTGCCTTGTTTCTCGAGGGTTACATGCCCTGTGTAGCCTCCTGGAAAATATTTTGTGACGGCTTCATCCAGCCGATCTTCGATGCGACTTGTAAGGGCCTCACCAACATTCATGTGTTTTCCAGAAATCCGCAGGTTCATATCATTCCCTTCTTTTTTATACCCTCAATTTTTGAGTGTAGCTTGCCAATTGATGAACGGCAATTGGGTAATCAAAACAAGAGCGCCCAACTACCCTGATTTACAGAGCATGCGACAATTTTCACCTTTATGAATTGCCTGATTTTTCCCGACGCCGCTGTACCGATGATGCTATATGAAGGGTCTCTCTATATTTGGCGACTGTTCGCCTGGCAATTTCAATTCCTGCTTCTTCCAGATTTGAGACAATTTGCTCGTCTGACAGGATTTTGTCGGGTTTTTCAGCGCTCACCATCTTTTGTATCAGGTGTTTAACTGCCTCGGCTGAAATAGTGGATTCGCCGTTGTTGGATGAAATGGCGGAGGAAAAGAAGTATTTCAGCTCGAAGGTTCCGCGGTCACACATCAGGTATTTGTTCGATGTAACCCGACTAACCGTGGATTCGTGCATTTTTATCGTATCGGCCACCTGCTTCAGCGTAAGTGGCACAAGATATTTCGGCCCTTTGTCAAAGAACCGATCCTGTTGTTTCACAATCTCAGTTGCAACCTTCAATATGGTTTTTGCCCTTTGATCGAGAGATTTGGTCAACCAGTTTGCATTTTCCATACAACCTGAGACAAATTTCTGCATATCCGAATCACCCAATGCGGTCGTCAATTCGGCATGATACTCGTTATTGACCAATACCCGTGGCAGGGTTTCCGGATTAAGTTCTATATTCCAGGCACCAGACGGATTCTGGGATATCAGAACATCGGGGACAACCGTTTCAGACAAAACCGGCTCAAATGCACGGGCTGGCCTTGGGTCCAGGGCCCGAATCTCAGACAACATGTCACTGAAATCTTCCTTGTTTACACCACACAAGCGGACAAGTTCGCTGAATTTGCGCTTTGCAAGCAGATCAATATTTTCGAGGAGAATTTTCATGGCTGGGTCGTAGCGGTTCTTATCCTGTAATTGCAGTTTGAGGCATTCACCAAGATCGCGAGCACCGATGCCAACTGGTTCAAACCCCTGGAATCTCTCCAATACCCACGCCACCATGTCGATGGTTGTTCGATTCCGGACGGCCGTTTCCTTCAGATCTTCGCGGAAGTAACCATCTTCATCCAGACCATGGGCAATATCGGTTGCAATGTGCCGTTCCTCATCACCCCGGAACTCGAAGGCAATTTGCCTTTTCAGGTGTCCAATTAAGTCCGGCGCCTCTCCCAGGTTGGCAAGAAAATCAAATTCCTCTGAGATGGCCGCCCCTGGCCCTATCCTTCCGTCAGTTACCGGTGCGGAAGCCGCTGGATTGATTTCCTGTTTTTCGGCACCTGCGGTTCCTACATCATGAATGTTTTCAAGTGCCGGTCCGGATTGCGAAACTAATTCGGCATCAGCCGTGGAATCAGAACGAGAATCTGTCGATTGAAGCGAGCCGACAGAATCGCTTTCCATTGATTTTTCGCCCCTTACAGGCCGCACATCCTCATTTCCGGCAAGTTCAAGAAGCGGGTTTTTTTCAACCTCATCCTTGATGAAATCCAACAGTTCGACGTGATTATATTGCAGAAGCTTTATTGACTGAGCCAATTGTGGCGTCATAACCAATGACTGGGTCTGACGCTGCTGCAATTTCGCAGAAAGAGACATTCCTTCGTACCTACCTGACAACCGACTTCTTTTGGTCTGGTTCTTGCATGGAAGATATCAAAGAGTTGTTCCTAAAGCGTAAACTGTTCTCCCAAATAAAGTCGCCGAACATCGGGATTTTGAACAATCTCCGCGGGGCTTCCGTGAGTCAGCACACTGCCTGCATGGATGATATAGGCTCGATCTATCAGACCCAGGGTTTCACGGACATTGTGATCCGTAATCAATACGCCAATACCACGCCGTGTCAGATGCCGAACCAGATCCTGAATATCTCCGACAGCAATTGGGTCGATGCCGGCAAAAGGTTCATCGAGCAGCATGAAAGAAGGCCGTGAGGCCAGCGCACGTGCGATCTCGCAACGCCTGCGCTCACCTCCGGATAATGCAATTGACGGGGATTTCCTCAAATGGGCAATGGAAAACTCTTCAAGAAGGGCATCAAGCTGGCGTTCGCGTTCCTGCTTGTCTGACTCCACGACTTCCAGTACGGCCCGAATATTGTTTTCGACGCTCAAACCCCTGAAAATAGAGGCTTCCTGGGGCAAATACCCGATTCCTAGCCTGGCCCTTCGATACATGGGCGTCCGGGTAATATCATGCCCATCCAATTCAATTTTTCCCGCATCCGGCTGAACCAAACCGGTGATCATGTAAAAACTGGTTGTTTTGCCGGCACCATTCGGACCGAGCAAGCCTACCGCTTCCCCACGGCGGACGCCGAGATTTACGTCCTTTACCACCTGACGCCCCTTGTAACTTTTTTGGATACCGGTAACGAGCAGCACTCCTTCCCGGGATCTTGGCTGGGTCGATGGCTTTTGACCAGGATGTTCAGATACCATCCGTAGTGGTTCCGGTTCGTCACCGCGCAAAGGTTCGTCCGCCCAATCACCATGTTTGGACTTTTGCCTGCCGGATATTGCCTTTATGAGGTTTTTCAAACCGAACACCTTTTCTCTCAAGGCAGAGATATTTCATTTATGGTTAAAATTGTCTAACGAGAAAACGGAAGTTTTCCTAACAAACTAGTTTGTTTTTCGCGATTTCGGATCAAGAAGAATTCGCACCCGCCCTGATCCGGACGAGGATTTGCAGGGTTTTATTTCAGAAACACTAGTCTTCAGGTTAACTGTCAACCTGCAGCCATTTGCAACATTGTTGCCCTGACTGACGAAAACATTGCCGTTCATGGTCACTATTTCGGAAATCATGTCCACAACGGCGTTATCAGCAGTCGCATAATTATCTTCAGAGCGCACGGCTACTTTGCCACTCGCCTCAATTTTTCTGATTCCGCTCTTGGATTGGTTACTTTCATTCTTGCGAAGATAGTAAACCTTGATCCGCTTGGCCTTCATTATGGTGCTGCCCTGCACGACATTAACATTTCCAGTTAGAAGTGCAGTATTTTGATCGTCTACAATTTCCAAACTGTCTGCTTCGATCTGGATTGGTTGATCATTGTCACCAACTCCGTCAAAAGCACCGCCAAACGACTGTGCGGATGACTGCCCGGTACAGAAAACAGAAATCACGATTGCGGAAAGCAGTAATGTAAACAACTGGCTCATTCGCCCTCATCTTTTTCGGGAGCTGCAATAATAACAATGCGTTCATTGCAGGTATCATTCAGCTTTGTGTGGCGTGTTTCAAGATCCACCCACAGGGAGCATGCTTTAGCTATGTTGTCACCCTGACTGAGGACAACGTTTCCGGTCAATGTGGCATCGTTTTCCATCATGTTGATTGTCGCTTTGTCCGCAGTTGCCCTGTTCTCGTCGGTTTTAATGGCAACCCCACCATTCACTTCAATTCGGTCAATGCCGCTTTTTGTTTTTCCGCGTTCGCCCTTTCGCAGATAAAATACTCTTATCTCCTTGCCGGTAACAACAGTAGTGCCCTGAATAACGCGCACATTGCCGGTAAGTATGGCGGTTTTTTGCTTGTCGAGAATCTCAAGACGATCGGCTTCGACATTTACCGGCTCATCATTGTCTCCCACACCAGCAAAGGCATCCCCAAAAGACTGGGCTGTAGTGACCGGGACACCAAGCCCCGCCACAAGGCATAAAACCAAGCAAAAAAGGAATACCGGATGTTTATCCATCAGTACCGTCATCTTCCCTGAGTTCCTTGGGCCGCAGCGTCAAACGCACAGTGCCTTCAAACACTATTCGATCCCCACTTTCTTCTACCGAAAGGCTGTCTGCAGAAATATCAGCCTGAGGACCGCTGGCAAAAACCGGATTACCGGTATTCAAAATTCCATTTGCAATATCAATGTCCGCATTCTCCAGATCAATTTTCATTCCGTCTGTCGTTTCTACGTGCACCTGTTTCGTGAGAACAAGGGTTTTGGCCTCTGCGTCGTAAACTCCGTTTCCTGCAAGGACATCTGCTGAAATTTTGTCATCAATGGGAAGTGTCGCCGAAATCTTCACCAACTCTACCCGCGTCGGTTGATCCGCATCCTGTACTGCCTTGTCTGCTGTAAGTCTGAATGGGCGCTTGTTCTTGTCAAACCCGTTCAGGTTAGGATTTTCCATTACCAGTTTGCCATCACTGACCGTGATAGCCCCGAGATCAATTTGAGGCAGAAAATATTGTCTGATAACCAAAGCTGCAACGATACCGAGGATTATCAGCCCGGCAACAAGGGGCATTGCGATTTTCAGGATACGAACACGATTGGTGTGTTTCACCGCCCGTCGGTACTCATCCTCGTTTCTCTGGCTCGATAAAAATTCCAACCCATGTTCCGCAGCACTGGAGTTCGGAAGCTCCGCAGCATATACGTGTCCGGGATCTGGCCCGGTGCCGGTACGGAGGTTCACGTCTGAATTCACCATTTGTTGCAGATTGTTAAGCTCGTTATCCGAAATTCATGTTCATAATTTGTCCTGATCAGCTATGGGCAAATATGTCTTCTTGGGACCAACCCGCCAAATCAAGCCTGGCCCTTGTCGGCAAAAATTCGAAACAGGCTTTTGCCAATCCACTCCTGTCTTCACGGTCCAACCGAATATCCAGATGGGCACGCAAGTCATGCAGATGCAATACATCACTTGCTGCATATTCGAGTTGCGCAGGGGTGAGGGTATCCGCTGCCCAATCCGAACTTTGCTGCTGCTTCGAAAGGTCAACGCCGATGAATTCCCGGACGATGTCCTTTAGACCGTGACGATCGGTATAAGTTCTGGTCAGCCGGGAAGCGATTTTTGTGCAATAAATATTTGTACATTCGATGCCCAGAGCGTGGAGCAGAACGGCCACGTCGAACCGGGCAAAGTGAAAAATAATTGTACGATTTTCGTCTTCCAGCAATGTTTTCAGATTGAGGGCATCAGTCTGGCCTTTGGCAATCTGGATAACATCGGCAGTTCCATCTCCCGGGGAAAGCTGGACCACGCACAACCTGTCGCGCAACGGGTTTAGGCCCAATGTTTCTGAATCTACGGCAACAGAGTCCCGATAATTATCAAGATTGGGCAAGTCCCCTTTGTGAAACCTGATTGTCATTGCCGTTTCCTTTTTTCTGTGACGGTCCGAAATCATAATACAGTTTGATATCGTTAACCATAATTCCATTTCGTTTATGAATCCTTAGAAATCCATCGGCCAGCAACCGATTGTGAAACAATTTTGATGAGTCAAAATGACGTTTTCGAGCCAGTCGCGCCGTTAGTGGGCATTTGACAAATTTTCTTCCGGGCATACCCTTTGATCAGGATTTAGGAGGACAGTCTGATGAATGTCGATACTGCGTTTTCCATTCAAGACCGGAAAATTGATCCCGGCAGGAAACCCGGCACCAAGCCGGACGGAACCCCTGATGACAATGACCGGATAGAGATAGGCCCTACACCCCTGGCGTTTGCAGAATGGGATGCAGCAGGTCTTCCCGCTCCGAACCTCAAGGATCTTCGTCTTTACCGGTACCAAAGACTGCTGGGGGAAATCAGGAAACGTGATTATGGCGCTATCCTGATGACCGACCCTCTCAACATCCGCTATGCGACCGACAGTACCAATATGCAACTTTGGAACACGCATAATCCGTTCCGTGCCTGCGCCCTGTTTGCCGATGGCCACATGATCCTCTGGGATTACAAGAACTCGATGTTTCTCGCCGACCATAATCCATTGGTGAATGAAGTTCGCAGCGGCGCCTCAATGTTTTATTTTTCAAATGGTGACAAAACGGATGATAGCGCCAAGTCTTATGCATCCGAAATTGCAGATCTTATGAAAACCCACGCCGGTGACAATCGCAGGATTGCTGTAGACAAGATCATGGTCGCAGGTCTTCGGGCACTTGAACGATGTGGCCTCGAAGTAATGGAGGGCGAAGAGGTTACTGAAAAGGCCCGTGTCATCAAGGGGCCTGAAGAGATCAAGGCCATGCGATGTGCTGTCAATTCCTGCGAACATTCCGTGCGGCTGATGGAAGAAGCGGCCAAACCAGGGATGACAGAAGATGAAATATGGGCCGTTCTGCATGCGGAAAACATAAAACGCGGCGGGGAGTGGATTGAAACACGTTTACTGGCCTCAGGTCCGCGAACCTTTCCCTGGTTTCAGGAATGCGGCCCCCGGGTTACAAAAAACAACGAAATTTTGGCATTTGATACAGATTTAATCGGCATTTACGGATTGTGTGTCGATATATCCAGGACCTGGTTCCTGGGAGATGGCCAACCTACGCAAAAAATGAAGGAATATTACAAACTTGGTCACGATCATATCATGACCAACATGGCCATGCTGAAGCCCGGCGTTTCATTCCGTGAATTGACATTCGGAGGGCATCAACTGCCGGAAGAAGTTGTTCCGGGGCAATATAGCTGTCGTTTTCACGGCGTCGGCCTTTGTGATGAGTGGCCACTAATTGCTTACCCGCAGAATTTTGTTGAAGGTGCATTTGAATATGAACTTAAGCCGGGAATGATGCTGTGTGTGGAAGCATTGATTGGATCGAGAGAAGCCGGATTTTCAGTCAAGCTTGAAGATCAGGTGCTGATTACCGAAAACGGATACGAAAATCTGACCCAATATCCGTACGATCAGAAATTCTTGTCATAGGATGTAATCAGGCAATCAAAATTTGAACAACATTGTCATTCAGACCGCGTTCATGAACAATCTTGTATTGTCGGGCCCCGGGGGCAGATTAAAGATTTATTAACCTTGCCGCCTGATTTTTGAACGAATTCACTACGGAAGAAAACATATGAAACGCGGTATCATCCTTTTGACTGCAGCTTTTGCAGTTGCCTCCTGCTCAAGTACAACCGATCCCCTGACGGGCAAACCCCAGGTTAACAACACCGCGGCAGGTGCTGGAATTGGCGCAGCCGTGGGCGCTATTGGCGGCCTGCTTATCGCCAAGGATAAAAGCGGCAGTGACCGAAGAAAATCAGCTTTGATCGGTGCCGGCATCGGCGCACTCGTCGGCGGTGGCGTTGGAGCTTATATGGACCGACAAGAACAGGAACTTCGCCAGCAGCTGGTCAATTCAGGTGTAAGTGTCACCCGTAACGGCAACGAGATTATCCTCAACATGCCATCCAATGTGACTTTTGCAACCGATCAGGATGCGCTTAACGCACAATTCTATCCGGTGCTCAATTCAGTGGCCATTGTTCTTAACAAGTACCCCAAAACACTTCTTGATGTTGATGGCCACACTGACAACACAGGTGATGTCAACTACAACCAGGGCCTGTCGGAACGGCGCGCTATTTCTGTTGCCCGTTACCTGAATTCCCGTCAGGTCGACGCCCGCCGGCTTCAAATCATTGGTTTTGGTGAAACGCGTCCAATTGCGGACAATGCATCAACACAAGGTCGTGCAGCCAACCGTCGCGTCGAGGTCAGAATTTCCCCACTGACTTAGATCAGTCGCTCGCCAACATGTGAACGCAAACATCTCAATAGGGTGGAAATATGCCGGAATTGCTGGCATCTTTCCGCTCATGAGATTTGACCGACTGACTTTCGCCCTTTTCATAATCCGCATTACAGCAGCAATTTTTTTGGGATTGTGGGCAACCTTGAAGTTCATTCACCCCGAATGGACCGAAAATATTTTCAAAGGAGCCTATAACCTTCCGGTTGTGACATCGCATTACGCGCTTTATCTGGGTATTGCGCAGCTCGCGATTGTTTTTTGTTTTACTTTAGGTCTTTGGCGCTTTTGGACCTACGGCCTGATGATGCTGATGTCGGCAGCCGGAGTTCTGGGATCATTGAGTTCATATATCAGATTTGATGATGCCGGAGAGCTTGTGCTTGCCTATGCAAGATATCCGAACAATCTGATGCTCACATCCATCCCCACCCTGGGAGCGCTGATTGCCTTGTTCCTGTTAAGGGATATGGACAATTTCCTGTCCTTTTCCGGAAAGAAAAAGCTGAAATAAATGCTTTGACCGTGACACTTACGAAGAGGTCGGATTTTCAAGCAATTCCAGAACTTCATCCGCTGGACGACACAGTTTCACGCCCTTTGGGCTACAAACAATAGGCCGGTTTACCAAAACAGGATGTTCAAGCATGGCCTCGATAATCGCTTCATTCGAAACAGACGGCTCAAGGAGACCCAACTCATCTGCCGGAGATCTCATGGTTCGCATAGCTTCTCTTGGCGTCAAGTCGGCTGCAGCGAAAAGTGCCAGTAGCTGTGGTTTTGTCCAGCCTTCATCCAGATACTTGATCACGACAGGCTCCTCACCGGATGCTTTGATGATTTCAATTACATTCCGTGAAGTTCCACATCCTGGATTGTGATGAACCACGATAGTCATCGCATATAGCCTCCTTTTCAAGTTGGTACTCCGGCCCATCACGCGACGCAATATGCCGGGCAAGATGCCTAACTATTTGCATTAAGGTAGAAGTGTGGCAACAGGCTAACGGTGTCAGGATAAACTGCGTACTCCGCAATGCGTCATAACTGTCGCAAAACCGCAATTGACCAATTACCCAATTCACCGGAAACTCGCGGCAGATCAGATATTGATTTGGATCCACATTTTGGCACATTTGAGTTTTCAAAAATTTCTCCACAATACCCGGTACGATGATCTTCCTGAAAGCGTCCAGGATTTCTCGAGGCGGTGCATACTGGATCTGGTTGGTGTGATGATTGCCGGATCCAAAACAGATTTGGCCCACATCATTGCAAACCATTCAGCGGAACAGTTTGCGGCTGGCGGCTCGTCAGCCTCTATCATGTTTGACGGTCGTTCTATCAGCCCTGCCGGTGCCGCCCTTGCCAATGGCATGATGATTGATTCCGTTGATGCGCATGATGGATACAAGGAAACGAAGGGGCATATTGGTTGCCATGTTCTACCGGCACTACTTGCCGGGTTTGAGGCTACAGGAAACTCAGATTCAGCGGAGTTTTTAACATGCCTTGCCATCGGCTACGAAATCGGTGCGCGTGCCGGTCAGGCACTTCATGCGAGTGTTCCCGATTATCATACGTCTGGTGCCTGGGGGTCTGTGACCGCTGCTGCATTGATAAGCAGGGTTCTTGCGCTTAATGAAGCAACGACACGACATGCCATCGGAATTGGAGAGTACCACGGCCCACGCAGTCAGATGATGCGATGCATTGATCACCCTACCATGCTGAAAGATGGATCGGGTTGGGGTGCAATGGCCGGTGTGAGTGCCGCATATCTCGCCCGCTCCGGATTTACCGGCGCGCCTGCCATTACCATTGAGGGAGACGATGTTGCTGGATTCTGGTCAGACCTGAGTACCAATTGGACCATTTCTGGCCAGTATTTTAAACCCTACCCCGTCTGCAGGTGGGCGCAGCCAGCGACCGAAGCTTCTCTTACGCTAAAACGGCAACACGGGTTTGAACATGAAGATATCGAACAAATAACTGTTCACACATTTCATGAAGCTACGAGGCTGGCTACCTGGAATCCCGAAACAACCGAAGAAGCCCAGTACTCTTTACCGTTTCCGGTTGCAGCAGCACTAGTTTTTGGTCAGGTAGGACCCGATGAAATTAGCGGTGAGGCATTGAATGACCAACGCGTACTGCGATTGGCCAAAACCACGTGCCTCATCGAAATGGAAATTTACAACGAGCAGTTCCCGGCGCATCGATATGCACATGTCGAGATAACGCTGAAGAATGGCGAAAGCTGCGTTTCGGAGCGGCATCCGGCACGCGGAGACCCGGAGGACCCGTTAAGTGATACTGAAATTCGCAAGAAATTTCATTTTCTTAGCGACCCGGTCGTGGGTTTTGATAGGGCAAACAGAATTTACAATTGCATCATGCAATTGGGCGATAACAGTAATCTGGATGAATTACTGGCGGTTCTCAGACCGCCAGCCTAATCCTATTTCCCCTTGGCCAGTTTTTTTGCCTGACTGACCCAATTATCACGCTCGATCCGGCCCTTGAAATTGAGATAACCATCAACCCAATCACATTCGGTCTTCTTCCACTTCGCAACCTGGCTGAATTTGTAAATCCCTAGTCCATTAAGAACACCTTCCAGCTTTGGCCCCACTCCGGAAATAAGTTTCAAGTCATCCGGTTTGGCTGGCTTTTTCATGCGTGGTGGTCTGGCATCCTTTTTGGCAGAAGCCTTTTTTGGAGCTGCTTTAGTTTTGGAAACACTGCGAGCTTTCTTCGCTACCGGTGCGGTTTTCTTGGTCGTTTTTTTGGCAGCTGATTTCTTCTTTCCACCGAGAACAATAACCGGTTCCATTTCAGCCAACACTGAATCATCGAGGTGACATTTCACAATATGCCCTCCTCCAAGATCGCGCATTGGCGGAACCTCTCGATCACACAGATCACCGGGCACCATTTCTTTCCTCGGACAGCGCGTTTGGAATGGGCAGCCGGATGGCGGATTTAGTGCTGAAGGTATATCGCCTTCCAGAACGATGTGTTTTTTCTCAACACTTGTATCCGCAATCGGAACAGCCGAAAGAAGCGCTTCCGTATACGGATGGTAAGGTGGAGAGAATATTTCGTCTGTTGTGCCTTGTTCAACAATATGACCCAAATACATAACCACCACGCGGTCCGCAATATAACGCACCACAGACAAGTCATGACTGATAAACAGCATGGTTGTCTTGGCTTCCCGCTGGATCTCCATCAGGAGTTCCGTCACAGCAGCCTGAACCGACACATCAAGTGCCGAAACAGGTTCATCAGCAACCACCACTTTTGGCTGTCCTGCGAATGCCCGGGCAACACCAATACGCTGTTTTTGACCGCCGGAGAGCTGACGCGGCATCCGGTCTCCAAACGCACGCGGTAATTTTACCAGATCAAGCAGCTCAAGCATTCGTTGCCTGCGCTCGGCGCTAGTTTTGCCAATTTTGAACATCTCAAGTGTTCGGATAATCTGACTGCCGACTGTCTGGCTCGGATTCAGGGTGTCAAACGGATTCTGGAACACCATCTGGATCGATGCAACGGTCCCGGTTGCGCGGTCGTTGACTTCCACGTCACCGATTTCAAGTTCATCCAGCTTAACCACACCTTCGGTTTTGGTCTCAAGACCCAGCAACACCTTCGCAAGAGTGGATTTACCACAACCGGATTCACCCACAATTGCGACGGTTTCAGCTTCGCGAGCTGTTAGACTGACGCTTTCATTGGCCTTTACGGTACGTGTATCACCACCGCCAAATATGCTGTTTGCAGCTACGGAATAGTATTTCTTCAGATCGTCAATCTCGAGAACCACTTCACCAGGCGGTACCGGCTCCGCAACAACCGGACGTTCAGGTTCTGCATCCCAGTCAATTTCATTGATCCGGTTGCATCGTGATTTATGGGCCGGCTCACCCTTGATGGGCTGCATTTTAACTTCTGCAGAATTGCACTTTTTCTCGTCGTAATGCTCACATCGTGGACCAAAATTACAACCCAACGGACGTTGATGCGGCAACGGAAGTTGTCCGGGTATGGAAAGCAGCGGCCGTGAATTCTTGTCCGCTCCTGGAAGTGGAATCGAATTGAACAACCCTTGCGTATAAGGGTGACGCATACGGTCGAAAACCTCGTGGCAGGTCCCGGTTTCCACTGCTTCGCCGGAATACATGACGGTAATCTTGTCGCAGGTTTCCAGGATAAGGCCGAGATTGTGCGAAATAAACAACATCGATGTTCCGGTTTTCTTACCCAATTCCTTGACCAGTTCCACGATACCGGCTTCAACCGTCACATCTAGTGCCGTTGTCGGTTCATCAAGCAGCAGCAGGTCAGGGTTTGACAGCAGTGCCATTGCAATAACAATCCGCTGTTGCTGACCACCGGAAAGCTGATGCGGGTACGAATCCATCATACGTGCCGGGTCAGGCAGCTTCACGGATGCCACCATATCAAGCGAACGTTGATAGGCTTCCTCCTGGGAAACCTTTTCATGCAGGATTGGAACCTCCATCAACTGTTTGCCGACTTTCATCGCCGGGTTCAGCGAAGCCATTGGTTCTTGATAAATCATCGCGATTTTGGACCCGCGAATATCACGGAGCTCTTCCTGCGACATATCTCCCATGTCGCGACCCTTGAACTTGATGGTACCACCAACAATCTTGCCGCGGTTGCCCATGTCACGCATGACACCAAGCGCAACCGTGGATTTGCCACAGCCGGATTCACCCACCAGACCCATGGTCTCACCGGGCATTACCCTACAGGAAAAATCCATAACCGCCGGAATTTCACCGGCGCGGACGAAGAACGAAATGTTCAGATCGTTAATTTCGAGGACTGGTTGAACTTCTTGTTTGGCCATGTTCTTTCTCCTCTAGTCTTTCAACGATTCTTCGCGCAGGCCATCGGCCAGCAGGTTCAGGCCGAGGACAAGGCTCAACAATGCAAATGCTGGCACCAATGGTGGATGCAGATAGACGGAGAGCAGTTTACGTCCATCATTGATCGTTGATCCCCAATCCGGGCTTTCCGGTGGAAGACCCAATCCAAAGAAACCCAACGTTCCAAGCAGGATGGTGGTGTAGCCAATCCTGAGGCAAAAATCGACAATCAGCGGGCCGCGGCAGTTTGGCAAAATTTCCCAAAGCATGATGTACCAAGGCGTCTCACCACGTGTCTGAGCGGCCGCTACATAGTCCCGGGTTTTCACATCAAATGCCAAGCCCCTTACAATCCTGAACATCGTTGGCGCGTTGACGAAAACAACCGCCACAAAAACCACCAGGATACCGCCAGGAACATCGAACAAGTCGACCTCTCTTGGCCAGAAATCCACCAGCGTTCCGCGTCCAAGTTCCGAGATGAGTGACATATAAAGCCAGACACCAATCACAAGAACAATAGTAAGAATTGGGAGCCTAACAGAGGGTCTTGTCGCAAATTTTGAATTGAACAGAACGAACAGGAATACCAACGGGAACACGAACAACACTGCAGCCATGTAAGACGGTAACCCGGTCAATACGATTTCCGGCGTGACCAGCAGATAGAAGAGAAGGATTACCGGGAAAGCCAGAATAAGGTTGGCTGCAAAAGATAAAACCGTGTCCAGACGACCACCGTAATATCCGGCCGGAAGCCCCAATGTGACGCCAACCATATAGGCAAAAAGCGTCGCCAAAGGCGCAATCTTGATGACTTCCCATGAACCCTTGACCATGCGGCTAAAGACATCGCGGCCAAGATTGTCACCACCCAGAAGGTAGTATGGGTAAAGGTCTTCGCGGTTTTCAGGAAGATGGGTACCGGGCACCTTGTTCTTCATCTGGGCAATCTGGGCCAACGGGTCGTGCGTTGCGATCAGATCGAAAACAGTCGTGAACATCGCCGTATATATCCAGAACATAACCATGAAAAACCCGATCATGCCGATCATGCTGTCAAACAACCTTCCATAAAGGCCCAGACGATCCTTGTAATAAATGGAAATCGCAAATGTCAGGAATAATGTAATCCAGACCGGCGAAAACAAGCCGAGCAGGCGTATGATAATCGCACCCCAAGATAACGGATCCATACCTTCCCCTCCTAAGAAATACGGATACGTGGATTGAGAAACACGTAACCAATGTCAGAAATAAGTTGAGTCATGAGGACAATCACAACAGATACAACGGAAACACCAAGCAACATTTCAATGTCATTGTTTCCTGCTGCCTGAACCAGCTGCCAACCCATGCCCTTGTAGTTGAACAGTGTCTCGGTAATGACCACGCCGGTCAGCAGATACGGTATCTGCAAAATGATGACCGTAAACGGTGCAATCAACGCATTGCGAAGTGCGTGCTTGATGACGACTCCGGCAAACGAAACACCTTTAAGACGCGCCGTACGAATGTATTGAGCGGTCATTACTTCCGCCATCGATGCCCGCGTCATCCTCGCAATATAGCCGATACTAAACAAGGCAATCGTGATTACAGGAAGCGTGAAGTTTACAAAATCCGGTGCCGTCATTGCTTGGGCGGCTGACCCTTTAAACCATTTCAAACCGACAGCTGAAGACGCAAAAACCGCAATCAGGACCACACCGGAAACATATTCCGGCGTTGCTGACGTTGCGATCGCAAAGGTTGAAAGGCTTCGGTCGGTTTTTGAGCCTTCCCACATTCCGGCGATAATACCGATAACTAGCGCAACCGGAATTGTCAGGATCAACGCCCACATCATCAGGAAGCCAGTCAGTTTCAACCGCTCCCACAGAATTCCGCCAACCAGCTCTTTAGAAACGGTGGAGTATCCCCAATCGCCCTGCAGTACTCCGCAATAGGTTGGAGCGTCCTCAACAGGGGTGCCTTTCCTGGCACACCGACCGCGAGTTTCACCATCAACACCTTCAATGACATATCCCGGGACAACGCCAAGCCATTCGCCGTATTTCGTAAATATGTTCTGACTGTACCCGCGGTTGCCGAGCCAGGTATTCACCTGCTCTTCACTCATCCGGAAGTTACCTTGCGTTTTGGCAAGTTTTTCCAAGTTCGGATAAAGATTGGTTAGAAAGAAAACTACAAACGTCAGGCATAACGCCGTCAGGATCATCACCGCGACCCGGCGTAAGATAAACTGTACCATTGCTCCCCTCATTCCTGCCGACCAGGAACCGGCTGATTCTTCTTAGTTGTTAAAAAAGGGGCCGTCCTGGTGAACGGCCCCTATTTTCATTCGGGTTAGGCCTTGAAGCCCCACTTATAAATCTGCGGTAGATACGCAATGTGCATATCCACGCCGGTTAACTCCGGCTTGTGGTGACGGCTGACCGTACGCCAGTAAGGCTGGATGGTCACACCTTCATCAACCATGATTTTCTGGAGCTTGGCCATCACCACCCGACGCTTGTCGGCATCGGCGATCGCATTTGCTTCATCCAGAGTTTTGTCAAACTCTTCATTTGCAAAAGCAGACTCGTTCCATGCTTCGCCAGAACGGTAGGCCAAACCAAGAACCTGCGTACCAAGTGGACGGTGGTTCCAGTTTGTGGATGAGAACGGATATTTCGCCCAATCATTCCAGAAAGTCGAGCCTGGAAGGACCGTACGTTTCACCTTAATGCCAGCTTCCCGCAATTGGGCAGCTACCGCATCCGTGGTGTTTTTCCGCCAGTCATCATCGATTGACTGAAGCTCATGCTCATAGTCACCCATGCCTGCCTCATCCACAAGTGCCTTGGCTTTGGCAGGATCAAAAGGAAGACGGTCAACGGCAGGATCGTGCTCCGGATGGATTGGACCAACATGCTGGTTCTTCGCAGCGATCCCTTTGCCGCTAACACCAAGATCAAGACAGACCTGGTTGTCGACAGCCATTGCCAATGCCTGGCGAACGCGGACGTCCTTGTAGGCATCTGTATTCTGGTTCGGGCGAATGACAATCGTTGCACCAGAGACCACATCCGAACGCGTAAGACCAATACCGTCCATCACATCACTGAATTCACCGACGGATTCCCAGTTCATGTCAATCTCGTCAGCTTCATAAGCAGCTATGGTTGCAGAAGCATCGGTTCCATAGTCAATAAACTCAAAACGATCGACGTAGGCACCCTTGTTTTCATTGTAACCCCACCAGTCAAAGCCTTCGTTGCGTACGACAACGCCCTTGACACCAACATCAAGACTTTCAGGCTTGTAAGGGCCAGTACCGACTGCTGTACCGATCATATCTTCAGGATTGTGGCTGCTGTGTACAATTGCAGCAGGATAATCTGACATACCGGCAATCAGCGTGATGTCCGGCTTAGGCAGATTGAGTTTTACCGTATGGCTGTCAGCAACCTCGATCGCTCCTGGAAGCGCCTTATTATCTTCACCGATAAGAACGGAGAAGCGACCTGCCATCGAGTTACCCTCAACGTCTTTTTCACACCATCCGTTGACGTTGCGCGCAACATCTTCTGCTGTGAAATCGTCTCCATTGTTCCATTTGACGCCCTTGCGGACTTTCAATGTGTAAACGGTAGCATCGTCATTGATGTCCCAACCTTCAAGCAGCATTGGCTTGAATGTACCGTCACTATTGTACTCAACCAGATACTCAAGCCAACCTGCTGTGTAGGTAGCAATTTGCGTCCAGTCATAAGTGCGCGGATCTTTCAATGCGCGAACTTCCATCTGCATGCGCAATGTACCGCCTTGCTTTGTATCGGCCCTTGCTTCACTAGGAACAGCCAGGCCAATTGCTGAATAGGCCGCAGCTGTTGTCATGCCGAAAGCACTTGCATAAGCAAGAAACTCGCGGCGTGAAAGCTTACCCGCCTTCGCATCCTTCACGAATTGAGGGATGTACGGGTGCGTTTTTTTACACTCTGTCATTTGTCTGTTTTCCTCCCAACAAAATGAACAATCATCATTGCATGACGAATTTGCAATCGCAACCGGGGTATACCCCATGATTTGCGACGCGATTTGATGAAGATACGAATTTTTTCGTCGTATTAAGCCAATATACGGAAATTTTTGGAAAAAATCACATTAATTACCCGTAATGGAATACGCGTGGTGCTTACTACTTCCGGAGTTAAAGGTTTTCCTGCGGCTTTTTCATATGTTTGAGCCGCAGTATATCTTTTTCGGAAACTTCTCCGCTCCATTTGACGGTCTTGTAGTCAAATCCCTTTTTAATGGTGGGTTTCACGACTTCAAAATAGGGAGAAAGATCAAAATCCCTTGGAGCAAACAACGAATGGTGTCTGATATGCAATATTTCGCGGCGGGAATAGTTTGATACCGCTTTTGTCCGTCCCGGAGCCCGAGTGACTTCAGGTAGGATCGGATACTTTACGGACTGATAGGCCTGAGCAATCAGTGAGGAACATATCGCCCTTGTCGGTGAAGATGACCCCAAAGCCAACATCCGGCGACGCCAACGAACCGGGACAGGTGGGGTGGGAAAGAAGTATCTCAGCAGATCGAATATGTTTTTGACGTCGTACTCCATGCCAATTTTATCGACCATGAAGTCCACGACCTTTTGCCGGTCTTCGCTTGTTAATCCTACAGGTCTGCAAATCCTGGTATTGTAACTTTCGTATCGGCTTAGCGGCGCCGATACACACCCTTCTCCGAGGTTGACTTCGATCAGACGATGCCGTTCACCGCCAGATTTTGGGTCCGGCAGTGCATCGCCGACAAACAGGGCCGAGTGTGACCACGTGGATTGGGTAAGATATTTAATGACAACTGAGACATGTTGATTCCCTTCAATCAGAAGCACGTCTCCTGGTTGTAAAGTCTCACACAGGGTTTGATAATCAGAAGGCGTATAAGGCTGATACCCTGAGCTTTTCTTTACCAGCTTGCCGGCAAGCTTTTTTCCTATCCATTCCAGAATGCGGTCAAACAGGGAGAGTTTATCATCGAGTTCACTCATGGGTGTCTCCGAATTTGTCGATGCCCTTTACGAAGTACAACATGTAACATTCCAATTCATCGGCAACTCAAAATCAATCAAGAATTCTTTTAATTATGTGAAGCGCAGGGTTGGCATGAAAGCTCCGATTCCTATATAGTTTGGAATAATTCTAAATTACAGCCTGCTGCTTTTCCATGATATCAAGATTCATTCCTACCGGCAAAAAACGCTTCCAGGAGCTTACCGAGCAAGAAATCCTTGCACTGGCCATATCTTCTGAAGAAGATGATGCGCGAATTTACAGAACCTATGCCAATGGATTACGGCCCGAGTTTTCCGATACTGCTGCCATGTTCGACGAAATGGCCACAGAAGAAGATCAGCACCGTCAATGGTTGATTGATCTCCATCAGGAAAAATTTGGAGAAATTATCCCATTAATTAGGCGTGAGCATGTTTCCGGCTTCTACAATCGCAAGCCCGATTGGCTGGTAAAACCTTTTGGTGTGGAAGAAGTGCGAAAACAAGCTGCTGACATGGAAGCACAGGCGCACAGATTTTACATTGCCGCTGCCAAGCGTACCTCAGATGCCTCAATCCGAAAATTGCTGGGCACATTGGCCGCCGCTGAAGCCGGCCATATAAAAGCTGCGGAAAGTGCGGAAAACGCCATTCCTGAAGAGGCTGTCGCTGAAGAAGCGGAAATTGAACACAAACAGTTTGTCCTCACCTATGTTCAGCCGGGGCTAGCGGGTTTGATCGACGGGTCGATTTCGACCCTGGCCCCGATCTTCGCAACCGCATTTGCCACACAGGATACCTGGACCACTTTGCTGGTTGGCCTTGCCGCGTCAGTAGGGGCCGGCATTTCGATGGGCTTTACCGAAGTTGCGTCAGATGATGGTATTATATCGGGACGCGGGTCTCCTATAAAACGCGGGATTGCCACCGGCGTCATGACTACAGTCGGAGGTCTTGGACACGCGCTTCCATACCTCATCCCAGATTTCTGGATAGCAACCTGGATTGCCATTGCAGTCGTGTTTGTTGAGCTTTTCGTCATTACCTGGATCCAGAACAAATATATGGAAACCCCATGGGTAAAGGCCACAATCCAAATTGTACTTGGAGGTGTTCTGGTTCTGGGTGCAGGAATTCTGATCGGGCAGGCCTGACGACAACTTACCGCTCAACTATTGAAGACTGTCTCCTGTTGAGCAAAGAAAGATGTGTCCTTGGGCACTTCGGGCAACTGCATTTCGTATGCTGAACAACGCACCCTTCCCGATGGTTTTCCCCGAACCAGTTCATGTGTGAATTTGCTCGGCAAGGCATTGGGGCTGAGTTCAATTGCATCTTCCGCGTAGTAGGTTGTTATATAAAGTGTTCGGGACTTGTCTGAAAGATTTGGCGCTGACCCATGCAGAAGGCTTGAATGCATCAGGCACACGGAACCTGCTTTTCCTGTGCATTTTACAATTCTGTCCTTATGTTCTTCATAAACGGTTTCGGCAACTGTACCGGTGAAACTTCCATCGTGCCAAAGGGAATAAAGTGGGCCCTTGTGGGTTCCTGGAACGACTTCCAGCGGGCCATTTTCCAGGGTAACGGTATCCACGAAAAGGAGACAGGTAATCAGGTCATCATTGGTCATGGGTTGAAAAGTGAAATCCTGGTGAAATTTAACCGTGGTTGCGGTACCAGGCAATTTCGAATTCACCTTGCCATGGTGGAAACGGACCGCTGGTCCTATCAACTCTGCACAAATATCAACGGTACGGGCATTATGCATCACATCGGCATATACATCTGATATCTCCTCCGGAGATTGTACGCGCCGCAGGGCGGGTTTTTGAGCAGAATGGCCCGGTTGCAAGTCAAATCGAGCTCGCCCATCCAGGGTTTTGCCATAGTCTTTTGTGTGATTGCGGCTTTCCTCCACCCATTCACAAAAAACCTTGCGCAACGCATCCAACTCATCTGTATTGACGGCATCCTCAACAACAAGAAATCCATCCTGCCAAAATTTTTCTATTTGAATCTGGCTCAGTATTGCCATGCCGAGGCTCTCCAGTTGCAGTTGATTGATGCGCGTTGAATCCGTTTATCATCGAAGAAACCAAATCCAGCCGAAAAGTTCAACCACTTCCCTAGAAAGGTGCATTGTCAGTGAACTGCATGCGAATCCCTGTGTTCGGATGGATTATCTCCAGTGATTCAGCGTGAAGCATTAGACGGGAGGCAGGTAATTGCCCAACAGTTGCATCGGTATAGAATTCATCGCCAAGGATTGGATGTCCTATCCATTGCATGTGAACGCGCAACTGGTGCGAACGGCCCGTTACCGGCTGCAGTTCCATTCGTGTTGAGTTGATTCCGTATTCACTTGCCCGCCAACGGGTAATTGCTTCACGACCCAGGCAATTATCCACCATCTGTTTCGGACGGTTGTACCAATCCGTGCGAAGTGCCTGGTCAACTGTTCCATCACTAATTCGGACGTTTCCGGCAACAATTGCAATATACGTCTTGGCGGTTACACGTTTCTCAAACTGCCGACCCAAGTGACGATGAGCTTCAGATGTTAGTGCCATAATTGAAACCCCTGAAGTCGGACGGTCGAGGCGATGAACGGTCCGTGCTTCCGGGAATTCATTTATTGCGCGGGTTTCCAGACAATCCTGCAATTGCGGCTTATTCCCTGGCACAGCCAACAGTCCGGCCGGCTTCGATAGCACCAGAATCTCACGATCCAAATGCAGAATGTTCAATCCTTCATTTGCCGGCGGATCATAAACCAATGCCGGCGGAGGCGTATTGCCGCTCCTGGCCAACGGGCCCTGGACACCCTTTCTCATCCGGTAACGAGGCTTTCGACCGTCCGGATTAGCAGTGAAATGTCCTGATCTCTAGACAAACGGTGGTCTCCATCCTTGATCAGCGTCATTGATACCTGTTCGTTCGGCAAGTAAGTGACAAGTTTCATGGCATGCTGGTAGGGAACATCGGGGTCGTTCATCCCCTGTACGATGTGGACAGGGCAACCGGTTTCAATTGTCCCGGTCATAACCCTGTTCCGGTCACCGTCATCAAAAAGGGCACTGGTGAATATATTGGGTTCATCTGAATATTCGGATGGCTCTTCCATGTAACCTTTCAACTCAAGGTCCTTTTTCTGATCTTCGCTTAAAAACGGCTTCATTAGTTCATGTGTAAAATCTGGTGCTGGAGCCAGAAGCAATAATGCCTTCAGGCGCTGACTTTCGCCGCGTCTGGCGAGTTCCTGAACCATTCGCAGGGCAATCCATCCGCCCATCGAAGACCCGACAAGCACATGGGAGCCTCCGGCGCAAAACTTGTCGAATACAGCGAGACTCTCCTCAAGCCAGCGCGAGATTGTCCCATCGATGAAATCGCCGCCAGATTCTCCATGGCCTGAATAGTCATGGCGACAACAGGCATGTCCTGTTTTCGCTGCCCAATCATCGAGTGCCTCCGCTTTGGTTCCCAGCATGTCTGACCGGTATCCGCCCAACCATACCAGGCCGGGGCTTTTCCCGGAACGGGACCGGACCGCAATTGTTCTTTGCTGACTGCCGTCCCCGAAATCGAAAAATTTTAACTCCACAAGGTTAGTCGCTTTCAACCGCTTAATCGATGGCAGGATGTTTACCAAAATTCCCATTCGTTTATCCATTGATATTTCCATTAATCAGAGATTATGCGGATTTCAACTCACCCAACTGGGCATTAAAGCGCAAACAAATTGCCGTAAAGCTTCTTTGATGCGACATGAAATATCATTTAAAGTGATTGTTTTTGTGCTATAAAGCGTTGTCTTTTTTGCTGGCTGGTCTTAAACGAATTGCATGTTCGTGATTAGTGGCGAACAAGATCAGAGCAGATCAGTATAAATAAAACAGGAGCCTACGACCATTCGCAGACCACACAGGGCACAAGCCCAAAAAAAAGAAGGACCCCGTTCAAATGATGAAATTACGGTTCCGGAAGTACAACTTATCGACGCTGAAGGTGAAAACCACGGTGTCGTAGACATAGAGAAGGCCAGAGAAATTGCGTCCGAACAGGGCCTTGATCTGGTTGAAATCTCCCCAAACAATAATCCTCCAATCTGCAAGGTTCTGGACTTTGGCAAGTACAAATACCAGTCCCAGAAAAAGGCCGCCGAAGCGCGGAAGAAACAAAAAACGCAGGATGTCAAGGAAATCAAAATGCGGCCGAACATCGATACACACGACTATGATGTGAAGATGCGGGCAGTAGAAAAATTTCTGGGAGAGGGTGATAAGGTAAAGGTCACATTACGGTTTCGCGGACGGGAAATGGCCCACCAGGAACTCGGCATGCAATTGCTCGAGCGAGTAAAGGAGCAAATTGCAGACATTGCGAAAGTCGAGGCTGAGCCCAAACTTGAAGGCCGGCAGATGATGATGGTGGTCTCACCTGCTAAGTAAGCGCCCACAGATTTTGTTATCAATTGAACAAGAAGCCGGATTGATGTCCGGCTTTTTGCATTTCAAATCATGCGGAGAAAACGGGCCTAATACACGAAACTTATCCTGGTGCAGGTTGAACTGCCATTGAAACCATTCCACCACGTCAAACGATACTATATTGTGTAGTTTTTCTTCTGGCAGGACCAAGGGCCTCAATGCAACAGCAATACTCAAACCGGGAATTTTACTCTGAATTGCCTGCCTTTGAGGATTTCAGCAAGATCGCAGAGCCTGATTGTTACAGCCAACTGCCCGACAACTGGATGTTGTTGGTATCTGATGTTGTGGGCTCTACCGCAGCCATTGCTGAAGGCAAATACAAAAGTGTCAACATGGTTGGTGCAGCGTCCATCATTGCTGTTCTCAACGCATGCCAGAGTGCCCAAATCCCGTTTGTTTTTGGTGGCGACGGCGGACTTGTGGCTCTTCCAAGCGATGTGATTGAGGCTGGATCGCAGGCACTGGTCAATTTACGATCTGCATCCAAAGAAATGTTTGGTCTCGACCTGCGGGTTGCCGGCATTCCGGTTGCAGACCTGCGCAAGGCCGGAGCTGAAACACTCGTGAGCAAATTCAAATTGTCTGAAGGAAATGATCTTGCCATGTTTGCAGGTTCAGGCCCACAGATGGCCGACCGCTGGCTCAAAGCTGATGAAACAAGCAAAGGTTATGCCCTGAATTCAGAAGGAGAGGAAACGCAACCAGACCTGGATGGTCTTTCCTGCCGATGGGAACCGCTGAAATCGCGCAACGGAACTATACTGACCATCATTGCACAACCAACCGGTAAACGGGTTGAGGAGGAAATTGTCAAAGTAACCAATTCTATTGGCCAGATATTGGGTGGCCCGATTTCGGGATTTGCACCGGCGCATGCAGATACAATGACATTCAAGTTTCCGCCTTCAGGCCTTGATCTGGAAATCGCTGCCAGTAGTGGCCAACACAAAAACTTCAATACGACTTTCTGGACTTATTTTACGGCGTTAATGCAGTATTTCTGCGAACGGTTTGATATCAAGATTGGTGATTATGATGGTGCAATCTACCGTGACGAACTGAAAACCAACACGGATTACCGCAAGTTTGACGGCGCCCTGCGAATGGTCCTGGATATCAGTTCAGGACAGGCAGAAGAAATACTGGCATTCGCTGAAAACGAATACAAAGCAGGAAAACTTGTTTATGGCACATGGCAGGCAAAAGAGGCGCTGATGACTTGTCTTTTGTTCAACCTGTCGGCCAGTCAGCATGTTCACTTCATAGATGGCGCCAATGGTGGGTATGCATTGGCTGCGAAAGACATGAAACAGAGAATTGCTGCGGGATAATGCCTTTTCGACAGTAGCTAACCCAACGGATCAGCACCACCTTCCTCTTTGCGTTTGGCAATAAAGGCATCGATTTCTTCCAGAACTGCGGAATCGTGTTTGGGGGGAACATGATTTTCAATTTGCTGTTTCCAGATCGCCGTCGCCCTCTCGTCAGCGGTTTTGGAACCAGCCTCAGTCCAACTACCGAAGTTTGACCAGTCCGCAACCAGCGGTTCGTAAAACTCGGTGCGATAACGTTCCATCGTGTGATCTGCGGCGAAGAAATGGCCACCGGGTTCGACCTGGGCAATTGCGTCAAATGCTATGGCCGCATCATCGCCGGGGACGCTCTGACACAATTCCGCAAACTGCTGCAGCATTTCCATGTCAGTGATCATTTTTTCATATGAGAAGGTCAATCCACCCTCAAGCCATCCCGCTGCATGAACAATCATCGTGCAACCGGCGAGAACCGAGGACCAGGCCGCCATTTCCGTTTCGTGAGCCGCCTGGCTGTCATTGCAGTTCCCGGCAGAACCGCCACCGGACCGCCATGGCAAACCGGTTAAACGGGCAAGTTGTCCGGCTCCGAGCGTGGATTTGACATGTTCCGGTGTGCCGAATGCAGGTGCACCGGACTTCATGTCGACGTTTGAGGCAAAACTGCCATACAGGACGGGCGCGCCTTCACGGGTGAGTTGTGACAGGGCAATACCCAGCAGGGCTTCCGCATGCTGCAACATTAAACCGCCCGCCACCGTAATCGGAGCCATCGCCCCTGACAGGCAAAATGGTGTGATTACGCATAGTTGTCTGGCTCTGGCGAAATCAATAATACCCTGCCCCATGGGAATATCGAGCTGACGCGGGGAGTTGGTATTGATGATGGTTTTTGTCCAGCATTTTTCCTCAAATTCATCCCGACTGACCCCGCGCGCCAGGGCTAGAATGTTAAATGCATCTTCGGCCTGTTCCGTCCCCCGGGAATACATGAAAGGTATCTTGTCACTGAGTTGAATTTGGGTTCGCATGGTTTCGTAGTGACGGACATTAACCGGGATGTCCTGCGGTTCCACCGCCGGTCCCAACATGCTGATAACATCAAATGAGTCTTCGAGGATCATGAGTTCGCGGAAATCCACTGCAGTGCCGGGCCTGCGGCCACGTTCGCGATCTGTTGCATGGGGACATCCAGCGCCAGCCATGAATGACATCGCCCCCAACTCCAGAAGGACATCCTTCTCCGTGCGACCACCATGAACAACAATTGACTTTGGAGCCTTGGCGAGTGCCATTTCCACAATGTCAGCACCAAGACGCACCATCTCGGTTTCTTCATCTACAATTGCACCCGCCTTGGCAAAAATCTGCCTTGCTTCCGGCAATAGTACCTTTATGCCAAGTTCTTCCAGGACCCTTAAAGCAGTACGGTGGATGTTCTCGATTTCGTCTTCGGAAAAGGCAGGCTGAGGAATGAACGGATTGCGCAGATTAAGATAATCGGTTTCGCGAACCGGTTTCGAAACCGTGGCTTTATTTCTGGTTCTTCCTCGCCGTCCGGTCATGTTTTTCTCCTGTTTGAAGCAAGAATAATCATGGCCTGACAAAGTCCGCAATTTCTGAATGCGACGCTTGCAAAATAATCCATTTGGGCGTATATCCGCGTCACCAATCAGCTGGCAGGGCATGCCATGTTGATCTTGAATGCGAAGCTCCGCTCTGGTCGGCGGGGCTTTTGGTTTTCTGGAACATTGTTCCGGGACATAGAACAAGGAGAGCAAAATGCCCAAAATGAAGACCAAATCGAGCGTGAAAAAACGCTTCAAGGTGACAGCTACCGGTAAAGTCAAGGTCGCTGCAGCCGGCAAGCGCCACGGGATGATCAAACGTTCCAACAAGTTCATTCGCGACGCACGCGGCACCATGGTGCTGAGTGATCCGGATGCGAAAATCGTCAAACAATTCATGCCTTACAACAAGTAAGCGCTATTTTTCAGATTTCAGGAGCTAGATCATGGCACGGGTAAAACGCGGTGTAACCGCTCACGCAAAACACAAAAAAGTCCTCAAGAAGGCAAAAGGTTATTATGGCCGCCGGAAGAACACGATCCGGGTGGCAAAACAGGCTGTTGAAAAGGCTGGTCAATACGCTTATCGCGACCGCAAGGTCCGCAAGCGCAATTTCCGCTCACTGTGGATTCAGCGTATCAACGCGGGCGCACGTGAGCATGGATTGACATATGGCCGTTTGGTAGATGGCCTCAACAAGGCCGGCATTGAAGTTGATCGCAAGGTTCTTTCCGACCTGGCAATTCACGAGCCGGAAGCCTTTGCGAATTTGGTTACGAAAGCCAAGGAAGCGCTTGCTTATCTTAAAGACGCAACACCAGGTGAGTTTGAGGCCGCTGTCGGTTAACACAGCGCGGCCCCACGCAATCTAATATTATCGGGAACCCGCGCTGGCTCACTGCCGGACGCGGGTTTCTTTTTGGGAAACGGATACATGACTGACGTAACGGAACTGGAAAGTTCAATTCTGACGGAAATCGAAGCTGCAAGTGACGAAGCAGCCATTGAGGCGGTGCGTGTTGCAGCCCTTGGCAAGAAGGGCTCGATTTCCGGGCAAATGAAAACGCTTGGCCAGATGAGTCCCGAAGAGCGCCAGACCATGGGGCCGATCCTGAACGGCATACGTGCCAAAGTGACGGACGCGATAGCGGACCGCAAACAAGTATTAAAGCGCGAAGCCATTGAAGTTCGCCTTGCTTCTGAAAAAGCAGACGTTACCCTTCCTGTCCGACAGTCACCGGCCGAAGCAGGCCGGATCCATCCGATCAGCCAGGTTACGGAAGAAATCACCGCGATATTTGCGGACATGGGTTTTGCAGTTGCAGAAGGTCCTGAAATCGAGACGGATTACTACAACTTCACCGCACTGAACTTCCCCGATGGTCACCCTGCCCGTGAAATGCATGACACGTTTTTTATGCAGCCGGGTGAATCTGGTGAACGCAAAGTTTTGCGTACGCATACCTCGCCGGTACAAATTCGCACGATGGAGGTGCAGGAGCCACCGATCCGCATCGTCATTCCCGGCAAGACCTATCGCTGTGACGCCGATGCCACTCACTCGCCGATGTTCCATCAACTTGAAGGCCTCGTAGTCGACAAGACATCTAACGTTGCCAATCTGAAATGGGTGCTGGAAGAGTTTTGCAAGTCATTTTTCGAAGTTGATCAGGTGAAAATGCGTTTCCGTCCTTCGTTTTTCCCGTTCACGGAACCATCGCTTGAAGTGGATATCCAATGCGAGCGTTCCGGCAATGAGGTCCGCTTTGGTGAAGGTACGGACTGGATGGAAATTCTGGGATGCGGCATGGTGCATCCTAATGTGCTTCGAAACTGCGGACTGGATCCAGACGAATATCAGGGTTTTGCCTGGGGTATCGGGATAGACCGTATTGCCATGCTCAAATACGGCATGCCCGACTTGCGTGCATTCTTTGATGCGGATGTGCGGTGGATGGAGCATTACGGTTTCCGCCCGCTCGATATTCCAACACTGTTTGGGGGACTTAGTGCATGAGCGATTTTTCCGATGCAGCCCTCTTGAAGGGCAATTATGCCACTATGCTAAAATCGCCACCGAAAGAGGCGGAGTGGAAGAAAACCTCCTGTGATGACGGATCTGAGGCAACAGCGCAGGCCATTGCCAAGCAGATTTTCGGATTTCAGCAATCGCTGGACCCAAAAAAGGAAAAGCTGGAGGTAATTACTTTTTCATCGCTTGGACAAATCAAGGTTCTTGGGATCAGTCCGATCGAAAGCGATTTGATGCGGATTGACGGCATCAATCTGGCAAACAATTCACCGGTTTCCATAGTACAGCATGTTGAGCAACTTTCGCTCACATTCACACGTGCTCCGGTTTTGTCTGACAATCCGGAAGAAGAGCCTGACCAGGATGACGGCATGCGAATCGGGTTTGTTATTTTTGATGAGTTGAAAGAGCGCCAAAAGATCCGCGATGCGGCGAAGCGCAAGAAGACGATGCGTAAACCCGCTACTAGAAAGCAGCAGAGAAAGAATGATTGAACACAAGGGACATTGTAGATGTGGTAGCGTTGCATTGCGCATCAATGCAGAGCCGGATCACACCGTGTTTTGTCATTGCGATGATTGTCGCCGGTCTGCCGGAGCACCGGTAATTGCCGCCATGGGTGTTCGCCGGGAGGCCGTTGTTTGGGATTCAGATGATACACTCACGCGCTATGTCAAAGGTTCCTGTACCCGCACGTTTTGCAACAAATGTGGTTCACCGGTTGCACAGGAACATGAAAGTGCTCCAGAGCACATTTTTTTCAACACGGCATTCATGGAAGAGCCGGAAAAATTTCCTCCGACTTACCATTCATTTGCAAACCAACAAATTGCGTGGCTGGAGCTCGCTGACGAGCTACCACGATATGAAAAAACCAAAATAATCAAAAGCTGAAAGCGTACGGAAACTAACAATGAAATTCACCTTGTCCTGGTTGAAAGATCACCTCGAAACAGATGCCACACTCGATGAGATTGTTGAGGCACTGGACCTGATTGGACTTGAGGTCGAGGACCTTGATGACAAGTCGCAATTCGCACCTTTCAGGATTGCCAAGGTTCTGAGTGCTGAAAAGCATCCCGATGCAGACAAACTTCAGGTGCTTTCAGTAGATACCGGTGACGGTAACCCGGTGCAGGTTGTTTGCGGTGCGCCAAATGCCCGTGCAGGGATGGTTGGCGCATTTGCAGCACCCGGCGACTATGTACCGGGAATAGATTTGACCCTTGCTGTTGGTAAGATTCGTGGTGTCGAAAGCCACGGCATGATGTGTTCCGAGCGGGAACTGCAAATGTCCGATGAACACGACGGAATCATTGATCTGCCAGAAAACACATTGATCGGGGGCTCATTCGCTGAATATTCCGGACTTAACGACCCAGTGATCGAAATTGGAATTACACCCAACCGTCCCGATGCACTTGGTGTTGTCGGCATTGCTCGGGATCTCGCTGCCGCAGGTCTGGGAACGGTAAAACCGGTATCGATTCCAAAGCCGGAAGGATCTTATCCCTGCCCGGTTGAAGTGAATCTGGACTTCAACAAGGATATCGAAAATCTCTGCCCTGCTTTCGGACTACAGATGGTCAAAGGTGTTAAAAACGGACCTTCGCCGAAATGGATGCAGCAAAGATTGCTTGCCATAGGCTTGCGTCCAATTTCGGCCCTGGTCGATATCACCAATTATGTGACCTATGATCTCGGTCGGCCCCTACATGTTTTCGATGCAGACAAGGTGAAGGGCAACCTATCCATTCGACGCGGGAAAGAAGGCGAAAGCTATTTAGCGCTTGACGGTAAGGAGTATTCTGTCAACGACAAAATGTGTGTGATTGCTGATGACAACGGTGTTGAATCTCTTGCAGGAATCATGGGGGGTGAAGAATCCGGCTGTCAGCTTGATACGGTAAATGTGCTTGTGGAGTCAGCACTTTGGGATCCATTGAACATCGCACGCACTGGTCGAGATTTGGGTATCAACACGGATGCCCGCTACCGTTTCGAACGTGGCGTTGATCCGGCCATGAATGTGCCTGGCCTTTATCAAGGTACAAATCTGGTAATTGAATTGTGCGGCGGGGAACCATCCCAACCGCTTGTCGTGGGCGAAATTCCCAAGCCTGATCTGAAAATCGAATTTCCTGTTTCCGAAGTCAAACGCCTCACCGGCATTGAAGTGTCTGCAACAGAATGCCGGGCAATTCTCGAAAAGCTGGGGTTCGGTTCAGACGGGACAGATGAGATAGTCACAATTTCTGTCCCAAGCTGGCGTCCCGATGTATTCGGCAAGGCGGATATCGTGGAAGAAATCATGCGAATTCATGGTGTCAACCAGATAGAACCTCAACCCCTGGCGGCAACCGGTTCAGTGGGTTCCAAAATTCTGACAACCGGACAAATCCGCTCCCGTAATGCCCGTCGCGGACTTGCCGCGCGCGGAATGCTTGAGGCAGTGACCTGGTCTTTTATTCCCGAACCCCATGCGAAAGCATTTGGCGGTGGTGGCGAGGCTTGCAAACTTGCCAATCCAATCTCGGTTGAAATGTCTGACATGCGACCTTCTCTCCTGCCCGGATTGATAACCGCTGCAGGCCGGAACCAGGATCGGGGCCATGGTGATGTTGCCTTTTTTGAAGTGGCCAGCACCTATCTTGGCGACACTCCCGAAACCCAACACCGGGTAGCATCTGGTATTCGCAAAGGAACTGCAAAACTTGCAGGAGCGGGCCGTGACTGGCGGGAGGCCGGATCAGCGGTTGATGTTTATGATGCCAAGTCCGATGCTCTTGCAGTTCTGGAATCCGCCGGTATGGACTCATCCAAGTTTCAGATTGTGGCGGGCGGTCCGGAATGGTTTCATCCAGGCCGCAGCGGGACTATTCAACTCGGACCAAAACTAATTTTGGGGCATTTCGGCGAATTGCATCCGCTGACCCTTGAGGTTCTAGATGTTTCCGGACCGGTTTGCGGGTTCGAGGTGATGCTGGATCGGTTGCCAGCCCCGCGCAAGAAAGCAACCAAGACCAAACCGCCGCTGGAGCTCCCTGATCTGCAACCCGTAATACGTGATTTTGCCTTTGTAGTTGATGCCGATTGCGATGCGGTGTCGCTTACCCGTGCTGCAGCAGGAGTAGACAAATCCCTGATCACCAATATTGGCGTGTTTGATGTTTTTGAAGGCCCGTCTCTGGGGGATGGCAAAAAGTCGGTGGCAATTGAAGTGACCCTTCAGCCGAAGGATAAAACCCTCACAGATGAAGAAATCACTGCAATCTCAGAAAAGATTGTCGGAAATGTTGTAAAAACTACCGGCGGTGTGCTGAGAGGTTAAAGGGCAGTATCACGATACCGGCTTGTGACCCGTTCACTCTTCAAGAACACATGGTTTCCAATATTGGACAACCGTTGCAACTTCGATGACCAGACAGGGTTTATGTCATGCCGATGATAGTGAGTGATAACGTCAAGAGTACGAGTATAGGAAGCCCCTACAAACTTAGCCTCACGTGCAAGACTGCCTGAAAGCACCATATCCGCAATCCTGTTTGATTTCTTGAATGCAAAATAATTCGCCGGAACATCCGAGAGCTTGTCACACGCAAATGAAAACTGACAGCGATGCAGGCGATGCGCATTTTGATACACGACACCGCAGATTGTGTTTGGATAAGCAGTGGAGCGCACCCGGTTCAAAATAGCAGCGGCAACCGCATGCTGCCCCCAAACTGACTCTCCCCTTGCTTCGTGGTATATAGCAAGAGCAAGACAGTGACGCCCCAGAATGGTTTCTAGTTCATCATCTGCCCGGGTCACTGAACTGGACAGAACAGATTTGACACTGGCATAAGTAAAAGTTGCCACAAAAAATGGCGCCGCCCTGCTGACTGAATTTAATGCGATCACAAGTATCAATGCACCGATAATCGCCGTTGCCGACTTTTTCATTCCCCTGCTTCCTTTAGGGAAGAAACTAAGGGAAAGGAGTCAAATTACCTGAAATCCGCGTGGCCGAAGTTTAATGACCGATTTAATGTTTTGTTGTCAGTGATTATACATTTTCTGTTAAGGCTTGATTTGACAAGCTGTGGCCGGACTTGGCAGTTTCAACAAAGGAATCATTGCCGGAAAAAACGATGCAGCGATCGATAAAAATACTGATAGCAATTCTTGCCAACACACTTTTATTGTCGGAGCCGGGTTTTGGCCAATCGCCGGCAAAGCGTCTCTTCGGCGCAAAGGCATTGCCTGCTGCATTAAATCCCGCCGCGCATGGATTTTATACAAAAGGATGCCTAGCAGGTGGCGTGGCAATTCCTGTGGATGGGCCGCATTGGCAGGCCATGCGACTTTCGCGGAACCGGCGCTGGGGACATCCCGATCTAATCCGCATTCTTGAGGAACTTTCCTATAAGGCTAGCAAGGATGGCTGGAATGGCCTGATGGTCGGAGATATTTCTCAACCAAGAGGTGGCCCCATGCTGACTGGGCACCGTTCCCACCAAATGGGCCTTGATGCGGATATCTGGTTCAATCCCATGCCAAACCGGCGTTTGACGTTCAAGGAACGGGAAAATACAAGCGCCGTTTCGGTTCTGAAACGTGGGAGCATTTATGTGGACAAGAAACGCTGGACCCGCGGACATACCATGGTTCTGTACCATGCAGCCAGATTTCCGGAAGTGGAACGGGTGCTAGTTCATCCCGGTGTCAAAAAACAACTTTGCGATACGGTGCGTGGAGACCGGAAATGGCTGAACAAGATTCGCCCTACTTGGGGACATCATTACCATTTTCATGTTCGGATCGGGTGTCCGAAAGGCTCCACCTATTGCAAACGGCAAAATTCCACAGGCAGCAATACCG
>JBPCWL010000111.1:0-3434 GCA_051009575.1 Rhizobiaceae bacterium | reverse complement strand
GTACCGGTCCGGCAAGGCGGGCAAAGCAATGAAAACAGCAGCGGTGGCCTCTGTCTGTGGCGATTTAATCGGCGACATGCTGCTGATCTTCGCCGCAGTCTGGATTGCATCTTTCACGGAAGGTCTGGGACCACCGGAGTTGTTTTCAGTCTATTTGACCGCCTTTATCGTGATCAGTTCCGTTGTGGGATCTTCAATTATTAAGGGATTAATAAGCACAAGTGCCGGAATTATCGTTGCGACTATCGGTACGGACCCCATAACCGCGGGGGCACGACTGGATTTTGGGATTCTCAACTTTCAGTCCGGTATGTCACTGGTTCCGCTGTTGATCGGGATGTTCGTGTTGTCCGAACTAGCACTACAAATTGAAAAATCTCGTGAACAGAAATCCGCCCATACAGCCAATGTGCAAACTTCCGCCGATGGTAATAGATTATCTCTTGCCGAATTTGTTCGTATTTTGCCCATCATGCTGAGATCATCAGCAATCGGGGCTGTCATTGGCATTCTTCCGGGACTTGGGTCTTCTGTTGCAGCTTTTGCAGCGTATGGAGAAGAAAAACGCCGTGCCAAAAATCCCGATGTTTGGGGCACCGGCATCGTTGAGGGTATTGCCGCACCAGAATCCGCCAATAACGCCGTCTCGGGGCCGACAATGATTCCCCTCTTGGCTCTGGGGGTTCCGGGAAGTACCATTGCTGCAATTCTGATGGGCGTGTTTCTCATTCATGGCATTCCCATTGGACCGCAAATTTTCATAACGGATCGTGAACTGGTTTTCGGCCTTTTTGCCGCGGGTCTCTTGGGCATTAGTATTTATGGAATGATCGGATTTTTCGGTAGTACATTTATCGGAAATTTGATTGCCCGAATTCCGACCCGCTTGATTTTCCCTTACATTTTTTTGACCTGTTTCATTTCCGCCTATTCCGCGCGAACGAGTGTGTTCGATGTCTTTATACTCTGTGTTGCGGGATTTGTCGGCTACCTGATGCGCAAGGGCGGTTACTCAACAGCCGCATTCATAATTGCCTTCGTTCTCACCCGAGGAGCGGAAGAAACGTTGCGACAGTCTCTGTTGCTTTCCAACGATGGCGCTCTGATATTTCTGCAACGCCCCATTGCCTTGTTCTTTTTTGCCTTTGGTATTCTGGTTGTAGCTGGCCGGCTTTGGCAGAAGCGTCAACAAAACTTATCAGATCCAGACAATCAAAAAGTTACCGGTTCCGGATAGAGAAGAGGTAGAAACACCTATGACCCCCAAAAAACCTAATATCATTCTGATTTATCCGGATCAGATGCGTTACGATTGCATGAGTCCCTCGGGTAACAAAGTAATTAAAACACCCCATTTGCAACGGCTGGCTGACGAAGGTGCGACCTTCGATAATGCTTTTACTTCTTATCCCCTGTGCTGTCCTTTCCGCGCCTCCATGATGACCGGCAAATATGCTCAGGGACATGGTATGTACCAAAACCATTTTCCCCTGCGGGCTGACCAGGAATTTCTGGGGGAACGCGTGAAAGAAGCGGGTTACCAGACACTATACGTCGGCAAGTGGCATCTCGAGGGGGGACCGAAGCCGGGTTTCGTCCCCCCACATCGCCGTTTTGGCTTCGATCGGTTTGTAGGTTTCAATCGCGGGCATCAATATCTGGACGGCATATTTTGGCGCGATACGGACCAACCCTATCGCTGCAAGCGTTATGAGCCCGATTATCAAACCGACCATTTGCTGGAATTCATTGATCAGGCGCGGGCGGAAGATCCCGACAAACCGTTTCTGGGCTACATCTCATACGGACCCCCACACCACCCGAATGAAATGCCGGATCACTGGCGAAAAATGTATGATCCGGCCGAGGTCCCCTTGCCGCCGGGTGTGCTCGATGCCCAGCAGCAAGCCCGTATCCAGGCAGAGAGATTGAAATACGATTGTGCCGGTAATGAAAAAGCCGCGCATAGGAGCCGCTGCGCCTACAATACCAAACCGGTAATGGAGCCAGAAACCGAGGAAGAGGTTCGAGTTTTCATTGCGGAATACTACGGAATGATTTCCTGTATCGACCACAATGTAGGCCGCATCCTGGATCATCTCGATAGTCTCGGCATCGCCGACGATACCATGGTCGTCTTTTTTAGCGATCATGGCGATATGCTAGGGGAACACGGATATTTCTGCGGGGTCAAGCCCCAGGGGCATCGCGCGGCCATGCAGGTACCATTTATTGTGCGCTACCCTGACCGGTTACAGGGGGGGAAGCGTGTCGATGAAATGATCGATGTGGGTGTTGATACCCCGGTCACGCTGCTGGATCTGGCGGGAGCGAAGCCGTTTTCTGAAGCAGACGGACAGAGTTATTTGCCGCTTCTGGACGGGGAGGGGCAGGGACGTGATGCCATCATGTATCAAATGTTCAGGATGGATGATGGAGCAAAGGGAGAGTTTACACCGGTTCCGGAACGCGGTATTCGCACAAAGGAATGGCTCTATGTGCGCCAGCCAAGCCGCCGCAAATATCTTTACGATCAAAACGCCGACCCCAATGAACTCAATAATCTGGTTGACGATCCCCGCTATGGGGACCTCATGGATGCGTTCGATAAACAGATCAAAGAACATATGGAAGCAACTGGTGATGACTGGGATCTGCATGCAGAATTTCCGCCACCGGACTTTCTCACTCATGAAGCGGCGAAGGACTATCTGGTCAATAAACTTTTGCCCCGGGCCATTGAGGTCCCCTGATAATCGTCATTAGGTTGGTAAATTGACTGGAAGAACGTTGGAAGATTATCGGGCAAACAACGGACTACATTCCGTAACGGCAACGGGCAGGTCTTTGACAAAGATGTTTTACAAGTTCGTGCATTTTTTCCTTCCCTACGAATATGCGCGGGCTTCCTCGGTAACATTGTATGTACCAGAAGTACAAGACAATGTTACCGAGATTCCAAATTCTGCTTCAATTGATCCGGTAGATCGCATGGTCTCAGGGAAATAAGGGAAACAGAGCGTTGACGAAATCCCACCCCAACGTATTGCTGATCTGTACCGACCATTGGGCCGCGGAACATCTTGGATTCGCCGGGAATCCATCGATACTGACCCCTGGCGTCAACGAAATATCGTCCTGCGGGGTTCGCTACACAAATGCTTATTCGGAATGCCCGGTATGTATCCCCGCGCGTCGCACCCTCATGACCGGCCAGTCACCCCGATCCCACGGCGACCGGGTTTTCAATGATCAGCTACGCATGCCGGAAGTTACAACTCTTGCCCAGGCATTCAGAGATGCGGGCTATCAGGCCGACGCCGTCGGCAAACTCCACGTCCACCCCCAGAGGGACCGGATCGGATTCGACAGCGTTCTACTTGATGATGAAGGGCGTCCCCAATGGGGAACCCTGGATGACTACGACATTTATC
>JBPCWL010000110.1:0-82838 GCA_051009575.1 Rhizobiaceae bacterium | reverse complement strand
GCGTTATCAACTGGGCCATGTGAGTGTTCAACCCGGCGTAAAGCCTTGCGGAAACTTGTTGCTCAAATATGCGGGTGATTGCGGCAGTATAGATTACCAATGCAACGGCAATAAAAATCGTAGCTGCGAGAAGCAATCTAAACTTTAAGGAACGCCAGATCATTTGTCTGGCTCCGGGATGATATACCCAAAGCCCCGTCGCGTTTCGATCAGGGATGCACCAAGTTTTTTTCGAAGCCGTCCGATCAACACTTCCAAAGTGTTTGCCTCGCGGTCTGTCCCGGCGCCGTATACGTGTTCAACCAGTTCATGGGGCGCGATGACGGTCCCTGCATTGTACATCAGGTGGGTCAATGCCCGGTACTCAAGTGGGGTCAGGGAAACCGGCACACCTTCCACCATCACTTTCATCTGGCGTGCATCAACTGTCAGGGGTCCGAGTGTGATTGCTGAAGTTGATTTGCCTGCTGAGCGGCGGATGATGGCATGCAACCGGGCAATCAATTCTTCCATCTGAAATGGCTTCGGCAGGTAATCGTCCGCACCGGCATCAATGCCCGTAACCCGCTCATTCCAACTGGCCCGTGATGTTAAAATAAGTACCGGCGTTTCCATGCCGCCCTCCCGCCAACGTTTGAGAACACTCAATCCGTCCAGTTTCGGCAGCCCCAAATCCAGTATGATACCGGCATAATCCTCAGTGTCTCCCAAAAACCAGGCATCTTCGCCATTATCTGCAACTTCCACCACGAATCCCGCTGCAGTAAGGACCCGCACCACATCACCAGCAAGCCGGGGTTCATCTTCAACTACCAAGATCCGCAATTCAAGCCTCCCTTACTGGTCCTGACCATTGCCCGCCTCAATTCCGTAATGCTCACGTGCCTGCTGTAGGGTGAAAATCTCCTCTGTCTCCGCATCAACAATAAATTTGACCAAACGTCCGTCACTGAAGAGCACATCAAAGATGTAGACCCGGATCAACCCCCGTTCCCGGTATCGCGCATCGAGGACTTCACCACCAACATCGCGTTCGAATTTTCGAATGAGTTCGAACAGGGGCTTGTTGGCACCTTTCTTCAAGGCTTCCCGTGCCCGGTCTGCCTGCTCCCGCCGGCGCAGTCTTCGCAAACGCCTTCTCATGATCTGGAGTTGCCTGCGTCGCTTTGCTTCCCGGCTTTGGGCAACTGCCGGATCAGGACACACCGCGCCAACCAATAAAATTGCAGCCGCCGTCAGAAATGTACGGCGGGTGACAAAATTCCCGGAAAGCTGTGGCAGTTCTAATTTTCCCATAGTCCAAATTATCATCAGAAAACTGACAATTCACTGACATTTTCCGTCAGGTGGACGCAAGGGCAGATCGTTTAACTTCCTAACTGTCCAACCCAAAAACGGGTTGATTGAAAACGATCACTGGAGAAAATTGATGCGAAAATCACTACTTGTAATTGCGCTTTCCACGCTGGCAGCCTGCATGGTGCCAACCCTTGCCTCAGCCCAATCAACGCCCGGTGTCGACAAACGCGAACACCGCCAGGCAAAAAGAATTTTCCATGGCGTTGGAAATGGTTCGCTAACCGCCCGCGAAACTGGCCAACTCCTGCGTGGAGAAGCACGCATTCACCGGATGGAGCATCGCTTCAAAAGAGATGGTGTGGTAACTGCCGGAGAACGTGTGCGCCTGCATCGGAACCTGAACCGGCAGAGCCGCCGAATTTACCGGAAGAAACACAACTAGAAGCAACATCATAACCCAAGGCAACGCCCCTGTTGCTGCCTTGGCGGTCCAGTTCTGCTCTGCCCCCCAGCCAAGCCAGAACTGGGCCTACTCAGTTTTTAATCAGGAATACATCTAAAATGCATCCCCACACGTAACGGCGGTCAGGTTCCATCTAGATGGTATCCGCGGAATTCCTTGACAGTGGAAAGGCTTAAAAGCGTCCGCATCTGTGAGACGGATGGAATTTGAGAAAGGCGGTTGCGATATAAATCCTCATAGTCGCTCGTGCTTCTCGCCGTTACCCGCATCAAATAATCAAACTCACCTGAAATCATGTAGCATTCCAGAATTTCGGGCATGATCGAAATTGCCTGCTCGAAGGCCTGGTAGTCATCCTGGCGTTGCGATGTCAATTGTATCTCGATAAAGACCTGCACCTCAAAACCCAGCGCCTTGCGGTCCAGCCTTGCCGAATAACCACTGATCACCCCTTCTGATTCAAGCAGTTTTACCCTTCGATGACAGGCAGAAAGTGACAGCCCAATCTTTTCCGACAAGGCTGCCATGGAGATTTGGCCATCTTTCTGCAAGCTAGAAAGTATTTTATAATCAAGCCGATCTATCATAAAATTTCCTATTCATATCCACATTTTGGGTATTATTTCCGTAAATTTTCCTGTTTTCAAGTAAATGAGGGATATTTTTTTGCCCTCTTAAGCGTAACCTTTCACTACGCCAATTAGGCGATATTTGAGAATGGAGGAATTTCATGTCTGATAATTACGTCGTGGGCTACGACGGGAGTGACGCTTCAAAACGTGCGGTCGAGTTTGCGCTCAACCGGGCAAAAGCAAGTGGTTCCACCCTTACCATTGCCCACATTCTGGAATGGTCACCCTACACATTTTTGACTCCGGAAGAATTGGAGGAGCGTCACAAGCGCCGCTCAGAAGAACTTGAGAGGGCAAGTGTTGCAGTTTTGGATCCGATCAAAAAGTCAACCGCCGACAGCGGTGTTGAAGTCGATACGGTTATCAAATACGGGCACGTCGCGGACACGCTTTGCGCCATAGCAAAAGACAACGGATCGGCGCAGATTTTTATCGGGCGAAGCGGTGACAGCCAAATGGCCACACGTCTCTTCGGTTCGGTAGCGGGCAGTCTCGCCCAAACCGCGCCGGTTCCCTGCACCATCGTTCCTTGAAATTAACAGTGAGAAATAACATGTTTCGAAAAACTACAACTGCGGCAATTGCCGCGACCGGTTTATCGCTCAGTGTAGCGCCTGCGCTTGCACAATCGGTCGACGAAACGGTCAACCAGATGTTTGCAAGCTCGACCGGCTGGTTTGTGAGTTTCATATTCAGCCCGTTTCCGGGAACCAACTTTCCATGGATTGTCGGATGGCTTGTTGTTGCTGCAACCGTCTTTACCCTCTACTTCGGGTTCATCCAGTTTCGCGCATTCAGACATTCAATTTCCCTGGTAAAGGGGGATTATTCCGATCCCAATGATGCGGGTGAAGTCAGCCACTTCCAGGCACTTGCCACGGCTCTGTCAGGAACAGTTGGCCTGGGAAACATCGCCGGTGTTGCCGTTGCGGTAGGCATCGGGGGACCTGGTGCAACTTTCTGGATGATCCTTGCCGGTCTTATGGGCATGGCATCCAAGTTCACCGAATGTACGTTGGGCGTGAAGTACCGTAACGAATATGATGATGGTACTGTCTCCGGCGGACCGATGTATTACCTCACCAAGGGTTTTGCGGAGCGTAACAAGCCGGGCGGAAAATTCCTGGCGATCCTGTTTTCAGTGTTCTGTATTCTTGGAGCACTCGGCGGCGGGAACATGTTCCAGGCCAATCAGGCGCATCAGCAGCTTGCAGGTGTCTTCGGCCAGTATCCGGGCTGGATAACAGGTGTCGTATTCGCAGCAATTGTGTTTGCGGTCATCGTTGGAGGTCTGAAATCAATTGCGCGGGTGACAGAAAAAGTCGTTCCTTTCATGGGCGTCATGTATGTTCTTGCGGCATTGGTTATCCTGCTACTCAACATTGACAAGATCGGCTGGGCATTCGGACAGATTTTTGAAGGTGCCTTTACTGGCCTCGGTGTTGCCGGTGGTATGGTTGGGGCCCTGATCCAAGGTTTCAAGCGGGCAGCGTTTTCGAACGAAGCCGGCGTTGGTTCTGCTGCTATCGCACACTCTGCGGTACGTACCAAGGAACCGATCACCGAAGGTTTTGTGTCACTTTTGGAGCCGTTCATCGATACGGTCGTAATTTGTACCATGACTGCTTTGGTGATCATCATCACCGGACAACTGGTCATTGACCCGGCAACCGGAAACTACCTCACAGAGGCAGGCAAGATTGTCACCGTAAACGGTACATCCGGAGTTGGACTGACTTCCGCAGCTTTCGGAAGTGCTATTGGCTGGTTCCCATACATCCTTGCGATCGCGGTCATCCTGTTCGCATTCTCAACCATGATTTCCTGGTCCTATTACGGCCTTAAAGCCTGGACTTTCCTGGTTGGTGAGGGACAATCCAAGGAGATAGTCTTCAAAGTGCTGTTCTGCGTTTTTGTGGTGATCGGTGCTGCTGCAAATCTCGGTCCGGTCATCGACTTCTCTGATGCCGCGATATTCGCGATGGCGGTTGTCAACATCATCGGACTGTATGTCCTGATGCCAGTCGTCAAGCAGGAACTGGACAGCTACCTGAGTCGACTGAAGTCCGGTGAAATCAAGAAGTTCAAAACATAATCTTTATTTGAACATTTCAGTGACTGGTACCGGGCGCCCCGCCAAAATGCAGGGCGCCCGTTTTTGTTGATAGTACGAGTTCACATTTCATGTTGAAACGACCCGCATGTCAGTGCTTCAATGTCTGCCCAGATCCCAGATTACCGGAGCTTACTCATGAACAAGAGCCCCCCTGCCGCTATGAGCCCGGAAGCAGAGGCATTCCTCGAAACAGGAGACATGGCCACAAACAGTTCCATTATGGAAACGAGTATGGAAGATATCCGGAAGGCAGCGCTTGAAGTTTACCGCCCAGCCTGTGAACAAGCAGTCAGAAAGCATGGCGTTGCAACCAAGGATTTGGAAATTGCCGGTATTCAGTGCATGGAAATTAATCCACCTAATCCCGTCACCGCAAGGCAGATCTTGCATCTGTTCGGAGGTGGTTTTGTGCAAGGCAGTCCGTTTGAGGAACTGCCGATTACCGCATCCCTTGCGGCTGATACCGGAGCAACCGTCATTTGCCCATATTACCGTCTTGCTCCTGAACATCCTTTCCCCGCCGCTCTTGATGATATCAGCCTTGTCGCTGATGAGCTTCTTACGGAGAATACAGGCACCTTGCTTACCGGGGAAAGTGCGGGAGGTAACCTTGCCCTGTCTCTGGTTCACCGGTTACGCAAACAGGGAAAACCGGTTCCCAAAGCAATTGCGTTGTTTTCACCTGCGGTTGATTTGAGCCATCATGGTGACAGTGCGAAAGCTGACCGGGACCCATTCCTCCTGGCGTCCAGAATTCCTGAAGCCCGGAAAGCCTACATACCGGAGCTCAATCCGGTCAACCCTGAAATCTCGCCCATATACGGGCCTTTTGATACGGAGTTTCCACCGACCCTGATCACTACCGGCACCCGTGATCTACTGCTTTCAGGCTGTACCCGTCTCGCAAGGGTGATGCGCGAAGCCGGTGCCCATGTGGATCTTCGTGTTTGGGAAGGCATGTGGCATGTGTTTGAGTTTTATCCGGACATCCCGGAAGCTGAAGCATCCCTTTCAGAAGTGGCCGAATTCCTGAACCGCTATTTCTGACTTCTCTTCAGAATGAATTCCGAACAAAACGCAAGGAGTTTTGGTGCCCTTACCCGGTTTGTTTCAGTTCTGTTATTATCACTTCACCCTCGTCATCCAGCTCCCGATGTATCGGAATTTCGAAACTCTCCGGCAGCAGGGCAAGGGAAGCGGTTTCAATGCGTTTTTCCAATTCCACCATGAAGGCTTCTTTCTCCAGGCCTGGAGCAATCGGTTCTAGAAACTCGATCACGGCCGTTCCCGGCTTCAAATCCCACTGCGACAGGGGCCAGAAAAGCCCAAGATTAGTGGCAACGGGAACAACAGGTGCCTGATAGGCTTCATACATATGATAGATACCTCTGCGATACCGGTGATAATAACCAACCGGCGTTAGACGACCTTCCGGATATATCAGCATACGCCGCCCTTCATTGCGGGCGCGGGAGAGTTCCCGGTCAACGAGGTTCTCGCGGGCCTGCGCACCGCCACAGGTATCAACCACGATTGCTTCCATCTTGCGCAGAATCCAGCCGACAACGGGAATACGCTGGAGGTGATCGCCGGTCACAAAGGCTAGGTCGTTGAACTGCGAAAACATGCAAAATCCGTCACCCCAGCTTTGATGCTTGGCACCAATCAGGGAGGGGCCTGACGGGACATGGTGCCGACCGTGTATCTCCAGTTCTATTCCGGCTATCACGCGCATCCAGTAGACCATGGTTGCCGCATAAATGCGCAACCAACGCATCAGAAGTTTACGGCCCGGTACAAGAAGAAGGGGAATGGCAACCAGCGCCGTTACCACTGAAGTCAGCCAGTAGACGGCCTGGAACAAGAAGTTTCGCATGAAGCTTTTCCTCCCGATATGCAGCATGCACTGCCCTACCACATGATCCTGACCAGCCGGTTAATCGTTGGATCAATGCTTACCGGGCCAAAACATACATGCCTGTGAACACTGTGTTAATTGATTACGATACTGACGATTGATTGCATTCTATCTAGATATACAAACTTCAACAGTCTTAATGGGGCACATTTTTCTCATTTGAAGGGATTTGATTAAATGAACAACGCAACCATACTACTCGTCGCCCGCATTCTGCTGGCTACCATTTTCATTCTTGCCGGACTGAACAAGTTCGGAAATATCGCTGGCACCGCCGGTTATATCGGTTCTGTCGGCCTACCCATGGGAGTGTTCCTTGCCTGGGCAACTGCCATTTTTGAGGTCGTTGCAGGTATTGCAATCTTGGTCGGGTTTCAAACCAAACTGATTTCCTGGGCACTTGCCGCTTTTTGTATCGTTTCCGCATTGATTTTCCACAACAGCCTCGCAGACCAGATGCAGTTCATCCTGTTTATGAAAAACTTTGCGATTGCTGGCGGCTTCCTCGCTCTATCCGTAGCAGGCGCGGGCGGATTTTCATTTGACGCAAAAAGAACCTGAATAAGCTTACCGCCGGGACATTGTCCCGGCGGTTTCCCTTAGGGTTAGTCATGATCTGGAAATGGCAACAATATTGGTAACACGGCGCTGAATATCTGCTTTTGACCCTGAGCGAAGCAGCAGAATAACATCGCGAATATCAGCGCAGTGTTTCACAACCAAAATCAGACGGGTGTTGAGGATATTGTTTTCTGTGACCCTGTTTCGAAAACTTCCCGATGATTGGCCAGACAAGTGGGAAACACGGCCCCCCGAGAAAATCCGATTTGATCTAAATTCTGAATATATTCAAAGTATATTGCACTAGAATATTTCTTTTTTAAATTAACTGGGGTATATTTTGATTATGTTCCGATATCAATAGCGTAGATATTTTCAATGCGTCCCAAAAATGCGCCAAGTAAGTTTTTTGAGATGATCAGGTCCTATGTTGCGTTTGCGGATACCTTAAACTTGGTTGAGGCATCGAAGCAGCTCAATCTCACGCGACAGACAATTCATCGACACATAAAGGATCTGCAGGAGTTGAAAGGCGAGATATTTTTCGATCGGGTCGGCAATAAATTTGTGCTTACCAGTGAAGGAAAAAAGGCCTGGACCGAAGCAAAATCGCTGTTAGTTCATTCCAGCCAGTGGCTTCAAGGCGGTTACTCTGTAGATACTGAATTTTCAAAAAAGATATTTGCAGATGATGATGAGTATCTGTTTATTCAAGAGCACCCACTGATTGATGTTTGGCATATTTCACCACCACTGATCCAAGAGGGGTTGAAATGCTGGGTTGAAGCTAATGGACAACTTGAACACCGGTTAATGAAAAAAATCAGACCCTATTTAATTCTGTTTCGCGAACACCAAAACCGATGGCTGTGCATTGAGGTTGGAGACAAATCATCAATCGCCAGTTGGCTTGGTTGGAAATGGGCTAAAAGTGCAATAGGCACATTTCTTGATACTTCAGAAATCGTGAGTAAAAACGGCAGGCAGATGACTGATGGATATCAGAATGCAGCTGCGTCAGGAGGCGTATGTTATGAGCATATTTGCGCCCGTCTCCCTAGGCACTCAAGCGATAAATTACACCCCGTCAACTACCAGCGCCTAACATTTTCGTTTCTCTTACCTAATTATGAAAAGGTGTTGGCATCACTGGTCGTAAGAACCAATAATATTGCGATTGATGGAGTTGACCTTTCAATTATACCGAAGATGCCGGAAGAATATTTAATGGAATTTAGCATTATTTGAATATTAGACTGTTTTCAGTGATAAGATTAAAGCATTTACTTTCAGCTGGCGGGGATGAAAAGTGACTGCTTTATATCAAGCATCAATCAGTTCAAATATCAAAAGTATAAAATCCATTATAAAGAAGATAGGCATAACCATCCAAACGGGTTATAATTTGAACGAGTTTTCGGATGTGGTCGCAAGCCAGCCATTGAGGCACGATTTGGCTCCAGCATTTGATCCAACCCGATTATGTCTCCCTCACAAAAGCGCATTGTGGATGGCCGGTTATAAAGACGACGGCGAAGTTGTATGTACTCAGGCAATGAAGTTGCTGGATCTGAACGGCCTTAACCTTCAAGACTATTTGTCAGAACACATATGGGAGATACACCCGTATGGATTTGACCCGGATGTGTCCGAGGCGAGGTGTTTTCTCAGTGATGATTCAAGGAACATTAATGGTGACGTGACCTATCATGGTGAACTGTGGTTAAAGGGTGGTCCTGACGGGATAAGAGGTGGGTCTATCGCAGTTCTGCTTACACGATTAATCTTGCTTGAAAGCCTTTTACGATGGTCACCGGATTTCTTGATTGGATTGCAATCCCCGATAACGGCATGTCGAGGATTGAGCATCAAAGAGGGGTACATGAGATTAGAACAACGAAGCGTTGTTTGGTACAAAGAGACAAGCGGAGAGCTTCTTGAGGGCTGGTTGGTCTGGATGACCGGAAAAGAAGCGGGTTTCAATTTAAGAATACCTGCAAGCCTGTTTCTGGAGATGTTGGGGCCCAATAAATTGGTCGAAACTCAACTGGACTCCGCACAGGTTGCTTAATTGCAGCGATTGGCAAACAAATAACCTCCCCGTGTCAGCAGGCCGGAACGGTGCCGGAAGTGAATTGCCCAACCAGGACATTGTCAAACCAGTGCTGCCAGTCAGCACCGCTGGTTAGCGGGGCCAGTTCAATGCGTTCATCGGAAAAAATACTGCCGGATTTCAGAACAAGCATGTTCGCATCCTCAAGGTCGCGACCGTTTTCCTTGAGGTCAAGATCAAGCGTCAGGATCGCGTCACCATCTATGAGTGCAATGAGTGCCGTACCGGACCGGTCGTCCCGTTCCCATTCAAAGCGCCAACCGTCACCTTCCCTGACCCCTTCACCGATGACAAACGGGCGGACAAACCGGCTCAACTGGCCGGCAACGAGGGTAGAAAATATGCCAATGCCATAGTGTCGTTGACCAGCCTGCCAAAGCCATACCTGCCGCACCTTGGCATGCTTGCGGACGCATTCATGATCAGCGAAGGAACCAAGATATCGAAGAGAATGCGGTGCCGGAGCCGGATCAACAGGTGGTGGCGCTTTAGAGAAGTGCGAAATTTGATCGCGTTCTTTAACCGACACAGTATCTGCATTTATCGAAGTAATTTTTATGTCAAACGGTAGGCCAACTTGCGGTTCCAGACTCGCTGACCACTGGCTTGAAGTATCGCGGTTTTTATTCAAACCCGTTCCGCCTGGTCCGGAGTGGCATTCGATGTCGTCATAACATTGGTAAAATAGCCAGACGCGGCCATTTGCATTGACAATCATGCGGGTAAACCGGGACTGCCCGTCACTTTGCCAGTGGCCTGTCGGATATTTTACGGACGCACCCGTGAACGGTCCGAAATGGCTTTCATAGGTTTGTCGGTCGCGAAACTTGGCCTTGAACAGCAACCGGTTTCCCTCTTCAAAAGCTGCCGTTACACGTTGCCCCTCCAGGCCGGATTGATACCAGTTGTAACCGATGCCGCCACCGATGGTGATGAGGGTAATCGTCAACAGCATTGCGGTGTTGCGCCAATGACTGGAGAAAAGCACCACAGTCGCCGACACATAAAGTGCCAAAAGTGCAACGATAATGAATAGAATGTCGAGACGTATGTTGGCCGAAGACCAAAGATACATTCCTGTTTCATAGACAAGTGCAACTATGCCGGCGGCAATGACCGTTAAAAGCCAGCCACGCGGCCAACCCTTCAGGTGAAATGCGGGCCACAAAAAAGGCACCCATGTTACAAGAAGGGTCCAATAAAGGATGAGCATCGCCATATTGTTCTTATACTGATTCTGCGCGTGCCTGTCTTGTAGGCGTCGTTACGCTTGCACCCTTCATGTCATGATCGAGACTGAATGATCTTACTGCCGGAGCACCGTACCGGTGGCCTACGCCAGGCTGAACAACTTGACTGGATGGCTAACACCCCGCACTTCGTGACTACCGCGATCATCAAAGAAATCCGGTATCGCGTTTGCCACTGCAGCAGTTACCAACACTTTTTTTCCAAGGGTTTTGGTCAATCCTTCAATTCGGCTGGCAACATTTACAGCACCCCCAAGGACCGTAAAATCGAGCCGGCTCGGGCTACCGATATTCCCATAGCTCACCGTACCGGCATTGATACCAATACCTAAATCCAGTGGCACCTTCTCCATACCTCTCCTGTTTTCATTAAGCGTCGAGAGATTTTGAAGAATTTCCCGCGCTGCATCTACCGCTTGCCTACATTGTTGATCGCGCGCGTTAATTCCATCAACCGGGAAAATCGACAAAATTCCATCCCCCATGAATTTCAGGACATCCCCTCCCTTGTCCTGAACACTCTTCACCACCAGGTCGAAATAGTCATTTAACGCGTCAAATACTGCTTCTTCCGTTCCTGCATCAGAGAGGGCGGTAAATCCGCGCAAATCTGAAAACATCACGACCGCTTCCAGTTTCGTACGTTCTCCTCGTTGGATGGAACCGTTCCAGACAGCCCCCGATGGTCCATATCCCAAATAGGTGCGCAAAAGGCTTTGGCTCGATTTGCGCATTGTCATGGGCTCCAATGCGCAGGAAAGCCCTGCCTTGGTTGCCTCAATCATTTCCAGGTGCTCATCTGAAAATCCTGCTTCTGCCCGAGTGGCAAATGTGCAGCCGTGCTGCGAACCATCGCCGTAGTCAAGCAGTGTGGCATAATAATCCGTGCCGCCCGCAGTAGAGAAGTCAATATAGGAAGAGTGATCTTTTTCGGGGTTTAGATTACGCAAGCTTTTGTGCAGCGGCCGCTGATTTTCAAGGATGTATTCAAATGAACTGCCAATATAATCCCTAGTGAGCATCTGGATATGCGGAACATCATAGGTTTCAGTATTTTCCGGTGTCCAGACCACACCCCAGGCAATCAGCAACGGATTGGCAAAGCGCTGTCCAATATTAACCCTCCAAAGCGGGACGCCGGCGTCAACCAGCGTTGAACAAAAATGGGATACAACTTTAACCGGATCGTCGGAGCAACGACCCTGTGTCATCATCCATCGGTCCAGTTCCGCAATCACATCCTGTTTCAAAACTTCGTCCCGACTAATTGATTGATCGTCGCCATTTTCTGATTGGGACACAGAAAATGCAAATTGATCAATGGATTTCTTTCCGATCTGACAGCAGGAGGGCGCCAAAGCCGCCATCCAATCAACCAGGTTACAGATAAAGACCCTAAGCGCTGAAGCGTTTTTTGACTGACATCACCCGATTGTACGACGCGCTGATGCGGGACTGGGAAACCCGCCCCTGTTTTACCGCATCGGAAATCCACCGAACTGCCTTGGCTGGCATGTCTTCGTCATAGTTGAGTGAATTCGAAAGCAGGAGAAGGTCATTTCCGGCTGCAAGAGCAAGAATAATTGCCTCTTTCAGCTGGAAGGATTTGCGAATGGCACCCATGTCGAGATCGTCTGTGAGGATGACACCATTGTAGCCGAGGCCCTTGCGCAATTTTGAAATCAGGGCTTTTTGCGAGAAGGTTACCGGTGATTTTCCGTTGGAAAATTGCGGATGGAAGAGATGTCCGCCCATGATCAGAGGTGCTTTTCCGGCCAGCCGCTGGAAGGGAATAATTTCATCCTTTGACCAGGTTTTGGAAATATCGACAAACCCGTCATGGCTATCGCCACGCGAAGAACCGTGGCCGGGAAAATGTTTCAGGGAACAGGCAACACCGGCTGACGCAAATCCGTCCACAAATGCACCTGCATAGGCAGAGATACGTTCGACATCGGTTGAAAATCCGCGCCCGTATTTGCCAATTACCGGGTTTTTCGGGTCATGAATATCGACAGATGGCGCCATGTTAAGGTTGAAACCGGCTGCTCTTAATTCGCGCCCTGCTTTTTTGTACAGTGCCCGTGCCTCATCAACCGATTTATTTCCGGCCACCCATTGAGCGGTAGGCATCGCGGTAAAGCCGTGTTTTTTGCCAAGCCGTTGAACCTTGCCCCCTTCCTGGTCAATTGCCAGAAGGCTTTGGCGACTGGATCCGATAAAGGTCTTCGCAAGGGCCTTGGTATTTGCACCACTCTTCACATTGTGGCGCAAAAACAACGCGCCACCTGCCCGGCCGTTGGCAATGTGCTTCGCCAATGCCTTGGCGGAAGTTGAACCTGGGGTTGAACCCGGAAATCCCGGAACGAGCAATTGTCCCGCCATTTTCTCAACTTCGGCAGCGTTGACCCGGGTAGCCGTAAGAATGGCCGGGGTAGCAAGGCTTCCTATCGCGGCAAGGCCAAGGAATTTTCTGCGGTTCATGGTTTTCCAGCTCATTACTGTTCCCTTTTTGCAATTCCGAAACTCGAATCACTTTACTCTACGGCAACCTTGTTTAAACTTTGGCTAACGGCAAGCAATGTTGCCTTTGCGGCGGCATCCAGCTTAACGGTTTTTGAGAAAATCAGATTTGCTTCCGATTTCAATATGACACCATCCGACAAAATCTTCAGGCCATTAGCCCTTAATGTGGAGCCGGTGGACGTTATATCAACAATGGCATCGGCCTGTCCGGCTGCAGGCGCGGCTTCAGTGGCGCCGAGGCTTTCAACTATACGGTAAACCGCAATGCCATGGTCTGCGAAAAAGCCTTGCGTCAAATTCCAGTATTTTGTGGCAATCCGTAAGCGTCGCCCATGGCGGGAACGAAATTCAGCGGCCACATCATCCAGATCAGCCATTGATTCCACATCAACCCAAGCCTGCGGCACCGCGATGACAACATCTGCATGGCCAAACCCGAGTTTTACTACAAAATCGAGAACCTCATCCGCGTTGGCAGTCGATTCCCGTGCAAGGTCTTCACCGGTTATTCCTGCATGGACGTTACCACTAATCAGTTCGCGGGCAATTTCCGAGGCAGACAAAAAGGTAACCCCTATCGGTTCTTCGACACCCGGTACGCCGTGCAAAGTTCCCTGATAGCTTCGGTCATCTTCAGGCAGTTCCAGCTGAAAGCCTGCTTTTTCAAAAAGCTGGACCGCCTTTTCCTTTAACCGCCCCTTGGAAGGCAGGGCAACAACAACGGTCATGCTGCACCTCCCAGCCTGTCTACCCAGATGGCAAAACCAACTGCGGGGATTTCCTTTTCAGCGCCGAGAAGTGTCAGGAGACGGTCATATCGCCCACCGCCAATAACCGGCTTGTCCAGACCGGTGCGGTAAATCTCAAAAACCAGACCCGTGTAATAATCGAGCCGGCGGCCAAAGCTGGCGCGGAAACTCGCGTCCGCTCCGTTTACTGAAACTCCGGAATTCATGGCCTCAAGCCTTTCAGCGGCATGCGGCAAGGAAAGGCTATGGGATTTTTCAAATGCGGCAATGCTGTCCGCTGCCTGATCAAGGCCTGTATCAATTTGAAGGAAGGAATCCAGTGCCGCGCGTTTTTCCGCATCCAGCTGCATGGCGCCAAGCTGGGTCTTTTCAACTATTCGTGCCGCAATCGCCGCAGGGGTTCTTCCGCCAATGAGCGGCAAGCCATCGGCCAGCATGCGTTCGGATATGGCCTTTTCGACAGCCTGTCCGTCCGCACCATCAATCGCTTTCCTGATTTCGTCAGGCAGAGTTTCAAGGCTGGATCCGCCATTCTGCGACATCGCAGCAAGTTGGGCATTGAGCAGGTCAATGTCACCAAACGACCGGGCAAGCTTCTTGCGCCAGGCGGCTGGGATATCAAGTGCCTCCAACAAGGTCATGAAAACAAACTGGTTGCCAAGAACCAGTTTGGGGGAATTCACGCCGCCTGCCTTGACGGTTTCAAGGGCAATGTTGATGCAGTCGATGTCCGCCTGCCGCTTGTCAGGATTACCAAGGTCCTCAAATCCTGCCTGGGTGAATTCCGCTGCTTCTTGCCTGCGTTGGCGGAAAGCGCTGCCGCCATAGGCATATCGCGCAGGTCCGTTGCCCTCTTGCAAATGCGCCAGACAGACGGGAATCGTGAATTCAGGCCGTAAACACAGCATGGCACCGGAATTCTCGGTAGTGATGAATATCCGTCGGCGCAGGTCTTCCCCGGTTGTATCAAGAAACGGGTCAGCGGGTTGCAACAATCCGATGTCGGGAAAGGAACAGCCTATGGAGGCGAGGTAATCGGTTATGGCCATGAGGGAGGACATTGCCCTTTACGCTCCAGCCTGCTCTGCCAGCAGCTTTTTAACTTCAGCCACCAGATCAGCCTCGGCGATTTCGAACTGGCCCGGGCGGGTTTCGCGCCATTCCTCATTGGAGGCGATAGCTTCCGCCTGTTTGCGGCCTTCGATCAGGTCTTTCAATTGTATCTTTCCGTTTTCACGCTCGTCGGAACCCTGGATAATGGCAACCGGGCAACCTCTTCGGTCGGCATATTGCAACTGCTTGCCGAATTTGTTGGGATTGCCCTGATACATCTCGGCACGAATGCCAGCCTCGCGCAACTGCTGTACAAAGCCCTGATAGGCGGCCAGCGCATCGCGGTCCATGACGGTGACCAACACCGGCGCCTGAACGTCGCTGCCCTCAAGCTTGCCGAGGTTTTTGAGCGCCGTCATCAGCCGGGAAACGCCCATGGAAAATCCAGTCGCAGGTACATCCTGACCGGTAAAGCGTTTGACAAGGCCGTCATAACGCCCGCCACCGCCGACAGAACCAAAGACCACTTCCTGGCCTTTTTCGTTCACAACAGGAAAAGTGAGCTCTGCTTCGAAAACAGGGCCGGTGTAGTATTCAAGGCCACGGACGCATGACTGGTCCACCGCAACTCGATCATCATAGTCTGAATGCACAATCATGCGGAATATATGCAACAGCTCCTCAAGCCCTTTATTCAAGGTATCTGAAGCATCAAGCTTGATTCCCTTGTTTTGGAAATACTCCAAATAACGTTTAATGGTTTCTATTGATGCAGGAGGGTTGATGAAGAAGTCATCATTGAAATCAATACCAGCACCTTGAGCTGGAATACGGCGACCATCTTCCAATTTTATGAATTTGAACGGCTCAAATTCTACAAAAGCAACAATAGCTTCAATTTGGTTCTGATCCAGCCCCACACCTTCTGTCCGGTCGCCACTTTCATCCGTCCGACCTTCGCCGAGCAATTCGCGAACGCCTTCAACTCCCAAACGATCCAGTTTGTCGATCGCGCGGAGCACGTTCAGCCGCTTGTCGGCATTCTCATCGCCGCCGAGGCCGATTGCCTCCATCACACCGTCCAGCACCTTGCGGTTATTGACCCGGATGACATAGTCACCACGCTTGATGCCGAGAGCTTCCATGACATCAGCCATCATCATGCACATTTCGGCATCCGCCTGAACGCCCGGCGCGCCGACGGTATCGGCATCAAACTGCATGAACTGGCGGAAACGGCCGGGGCCCGGCTTTTCATTGCGGAAAACCCAACCGGAACGATAGGTGCGGTAGGGCATCTGGATTTCGTTGAAATTCTCAGCCACATGACGGGCAAGTGGTGCCGTCAGGTCGTAGCGCAGACTCATCCATTGCTCGTCATCGTCCTGCAACGAGAATACCCCTTCATTCGGGCGGTCGCTGTCAGGCAGGAACTTGCCGAGGCAATCGGTATATTCAAACTGGGGGGTCTCTACCGGATCGAAACCGTAACGCTCGTAAACTTCGGCGATTTTCGCCATCATCGTATTGGTCGCACGGATATCGTCCGCTGTACGGTCAGCAAATCCACGCGGCAGGCGCGCCTTCAATTTCTGCGGCTTTTTCTTTTTGTCTGACATGGAGAACCATCAATCAATTGGATTGGCCGTGTGTTAAACGACAGATGCCTGTGGGGCAAGGGTTTAAAGGTGATACGTCAATGCCATCGCCACGCAATGTTTCAGTTCTTCTTCCGGTGCCGGCTCTGAAACATCAAAAACCAGTGCGCGGTTTCCCTCGAAGGTAAATGTATCGGGGTAGCGCTGCCGGAACCGGTCAACAAGATTGGTATTGCAGATGAAGTACATCGCATATCGGGTGTCACTGCCCTTCACGGCATCGATGCGAATGGTACTGCCGGATTTGGGAGTCACGGTAACGAAACTCGGCTGGCCCCATTTGAGGCACTCTTCAATCCGGCCAACCCCTTTGGTGTTTGCCGCAACTTCAAGCACCAGTTCACGCAGTGCACGGAGCCGGTCGCCCTGTGGCCCGGAAAATGTGTTATAAACTTCCTCAACGGATATGGTCACTCGTACAACCCTGGTTGAATCATTACGGATAGATCAGTTTACGCTTTTGGAGATGATCAAAACACCTGTTTGACACTTCAGGGCATTTTTCGTCCCTGAACACGGAGCTTACCATGAACAGAAGATTATTTCTTGCGGGCCCTATTCTTTTGGCTTCGGGGCTGAACGCATTTGCGGATGAAGCAAGTGACGAAGCATTACGGAGGCTTAAAGCGGCATATGAAAGGCAGGTCACCAAAGCCGATGGTGATGCAGGTAAACTTTCAAAGCTGCAGAGCATTTATTCGACTGCAAAGGCGAAGATCAGCAAGGTGGCAGGTTCGGACGCAAGAAAGATTGCCTACCAGGCAAACAAGGACATGAAGGCGATTGTCAAATAATCCCGGCCAATCACCTAACCCGGTCTGGTGAATTCCGCCCGTGCCTTTTCAATCCGCTCCCGGCAATAGCACCCTTCGATATGATCATTGACCATGCCCATCGCCTGCATGAATGCATAAACAGTTGTCGGGCCAACAAAACTCCAGCCGCGTTTCTTAAGATCCTTTGAAATTGCCGTGGAAACATCCGTGCTACCGGGGATATTGCCGCGAGAGATTTTTTCCGGACGATCCTGAGGTGCCGGCTCGTAAGCCCAGAAGTGTGCAGCGAGGGATCCTTTTTCCTCACTCAGCAACAATGCCTGCCGTGCATTGTTTATTGTGGAACTAATCTTGCCACGGTGGCGGATGATACCCGCATTTTGCACCTGTTTTTCAATATCCTTTTCCCCCATTGCGGCTACTTTTTCGATATCGAAACCGTGAAACGCCTCACGGAAGTTTTCGCGCTTTGACAAGATCGTGTACCAGGAAAGGCCGGCCTGAAATCCTTCAAGACAAATTTTCTCGAACAAACGTGTATCGCTGATGACCGGATTGCCCCACTCCTCATCGTGATACACCCGATAATCTTCTTGCGGACCCGCCCAGAAACAGCGTTTCAAACCGTCTTCACCCGTAATCAGCCCAGGTTTTTCTTCCATGTTTTCCTCGAATTGGCGCGTTTAGATTCTGTTAATGGTTAACACAAAGCCTTCTTTTACCAAGAAAGAATCAAATTTTAATTATTACCGCAGGATTCATGATTTCGAACTGGCTTTGAGTCATTGTCTTCTTCATTCGCGCCGGATTTCCGAGGCGCATAACGACGAATTGTAAAGAGTACGTCATGACCAGAAAAGCCCTGTTGCTGTTGTCTACAGCCTTAATTGCCATGCCTGTCACAAGTGTAGACGCAGGTTCGCGATATTCCACTCCTCCCGCTGTAGTTCTTTCTCCTGACCTGACTTCGCCGTGGATATTGCAGTTGAAGAAACCTGCAACGCCGAAGCAAAAGGCCAAGGTACGCCTGCACCAACCAAAGCCTGCGGTTAAAAAGCGGAAAAAGGTCTGGAACTGGACCAAGAAGCAACGACGGAATACCCGCGCAACAGGAATATTTGCCGCTTTCAACACCCAACCGGAACCCCAACAATCCCAGCGTCGCAAAAAACAGACCGGATTTGCAAGGGTTTCCACTCCGGCACCGCAACCGAACAACGCACAGGCAGCCGCTTATATCCAAAAACAGGCAGCTCAACGCCCTCTCGACCCCCGCTATTTGCCACGGGTCGTCAGTTATCAATCCAGCCAGAAACCCGGCACGATCATTATTGATACAAACACCAAACACCTTTACCTTATCATGAACGATGGTAAGGCGCGTCGCTATGGCGTCGGTGTCGGGAAAGAGGGATTTGAATGGTCGGGTGTGGAAAACATTTCACGCAAGGCGGAATGGCCCTCATGGACACCTCCCAAAGAAATGATAGTACGCGAACGCGCCAAGGGCCGTGAATTGCCACCCTTCATGGAAGGTGGTCCGGCCAATCCCATGGGCGCCCGGGCGATCTATCTAGGAAGCACTCTTTACCGTATACACGGTACAAACCAGCCCTGGACTATCGGACAAGCAGTTTCTTCGGGATGCATCCGGATGCGTAACGAAGATGTGATGGATCTCTATGAGCGCACCAGAATCGGTGCAAAAGTCATCGTTTCCTGAGCAAAAAACCAAAATAAATTCTCAACAGTCAGAAATCCTGGCCCAATGCCCGGACTTTTTATGTGAATCCTGTATCATGCCCCCAGAATCGGGCCTGCACAGAAAATCTCAACCGTAGGATGCTTGCAATTTCGGAGGCCTGAAAATAAGATTACCTAAGGTTAGGGCAACCTAAACAACTAAATCGGGATTAAGACATGATTACAAGGCGAAAAGCTTTATCATTACTCGCTGGGAGTACAGTCGCGGCAGCAACGATGGGAATTGCCGGCCGTGCATCGGCTGAACGCGTATACAACTATACCGAACGCCGCTGGGTGGAATATGATCCAAACGTCATACGCACGGACCGGCGGGTACCAAACAAATACAAGCGGCGCAACATAAGCGTCAGCACCAAATTGAAGCCGGGAACGATTGTCATTGATACGGACAGGAAGTTTCTCTACCACGTTACCTCGAACAAAAAAGCCGTACGATACGGGGTGGGCGTAGGACGTGAAGGTTTTGCCTGGAATGGTAATGCCGTAATCCGCCGCAAGGCGGAGTGGCCATCCTGGACACCTCCTGCAGAGATGCGGGCACGGGAGCGCAAGAAGGGTATCATTTTGCCAATCACTCAGCCTGGCGGTATCGACAATCCTCTGGGCGCACGTGCACTTTACCTTTACCAGGGCAATCGCGACACGCTCTACCGCATTCATGGAACCAACCAACCATGGTCGATAGGCCTTAACCTTTCATCCGGTTGTATCCGGCTGTTGAATTCTGACGTGGAACATCTGTATGAACGGGTAAAACTTGGGTCTGAGGTTGTTGTCATCGGACCTGGAGAAAGCGGTACGAAGGTTATTCGCGAGAACCTTAATCCGTTTTCCACATTGTTCGGCCAAAGCTGATTTCACTACCTATTTCAGGAAAACCCGCCTCCCAGAAGGCGGGTTTTTTGTTTTGTGTGATCCTGTTTGATCGTATAATCTGAAGCCATGAGCCAGTTTGATGATCTGGAAGTTTTTTCCAAAGTCGTAGCCTTGGGAAGCATGTCCGCAGCAGCCCGGGAAATGGGTTTGTCACCCGCCGTCGTTTCCAAGCGGTTGCAACGATTGGAAGAACGGTTGGGAACGAGGCTTCTTAACCGGACCACGCGCCAAATTTCAATGACTGAATCCGGTCAGGGTTTTTATGAGCGTGTCCTGGCAATTCTTGCAGGCCTTGAAGAAGCGGAAGCGTTTGTTGCAAGACGCAGTTCGCTTGCAAGAGGGTTGTTGAAAATCTCAGCACCAACTTCCTTCGGTCGCCTGCATATCGCGCCCCATCTTGTAAAATTTATGAGGGCAAATCCTGAACTGAAAATCAATCTCGAACTATCGGACACGTTTGTGGACATTATTTCCGGTGGATTTGATCTGGCAATAAGGATCGGGGAACTTCCCGATTCCACGCTGGTTGCGAGAAAGCTTGCACCGGTTAAGCGTGTTTTGTGCGCCAGCCCGAAGTATCTTGAAAGGAACGGCGCGCCAAAATCTCTGGAAGACCTGGATCATTTCGCACTTATTGCCCCTCACAATTCCGGCCCGTGGCGGCTTGAGGGTGATGAAGGATCCATTGTCTATCGGCCTATTTCAACACTTCAGACCAATTCCAGCGAAGTAGTCCGCGAGACCGTGATTGCCGGGCTGGGAATTGCGCTTCGCTCAACTTGGGACATTAGTGAGGAATTGGAATCCGGAGAGCTTCAACGGATACTGCACAGCTACTCAAGCAGCAAAGGGCTCGGAATTTATGCGGTTTATCCAAGCCGCAGCTTTCTTCCGGCCAAAGTTCGCCTGTTCATAGATTATTTCGCTGAACTGTTCGGTCCTACCCCTTATTGGGATAAAGACATTGAAGTATCCGGCCGGCAAGAAAAAATGGATCGGGAAGAACTTACGACACAACGCAAGGCCGTGTAATCCTTGCCTTTACAAAATCGTGTAAATCCCGACGGTCAAATTGTTGCAGAACCCTGGCGCGGCACATTTATGGGAAACCGCGGCGGCCGCATTCATGATCCCGACACCAAAAAACTTCTCCGGCGAAGCTGGGCCTCGAAGCGATGGATAATTTGTGTCACCGAATTCAAAAACCGACAACGCGTGGTAATGGGGAAGAGTTACACCGAGTTATTTTTCCTGGATGAAGTTTCCGCCCTTGCTGCAGGTCACAGGCCTTGTTTTGAATGCCGCAGACAGGAGGCAACCCGGTTTGCACAAGTGTGGCAACAATCTCACGGAACAATCGCTGGCAGTGTGGCCGATGGAATGGACCACCAATTGCATCAGGAAAGGACCTGTAATTTTTTACCGCAATCCTTGAAAGATTTATCAGTGCTTCCCGATGGAACCATGATCAAAAGCGGCTCAAACCCTTTTGTTGTTTACCGGAAGAACTTCTACAGATGGACCGGGTTTGGTTATGAAGCCCACCGGGACACCATTGGAGAAGCATATCTACTTACCCCACCATCGATCGTTGCGGTGCTCAAAAACGGCTACCAGCCGGTATGGCACACAAGCATTGGATGATGTATCGGATAATCCATGGCAATTCGTGATTTCAAATCCCAGCGGGTACATGTGGAAGCCGACCTGAAAGCCGGAAGCACATTCGAAGCAACCCGAGATCAAGCAAACTATCTGCTAAATGTAATGCGTCTGTCAGACGGGTCTCACGTCCTACTGTTCAACGGGCGGGATGGTGAATGGCGGGCAGAGATTCAAACACTCGGACGCAAGAAATGCAAACTGAAACCGATTGACAAACTACGCGACCAACCTGACCGACCATCTCTTTCATATTGTTTTGCTCCATTGAAACAGGCGCGGCTTGACTACATGGTCCAGAAGGCAGTCGAGATGGGAGTGGGAAATCTCCAGCCGGTAATAACCGAACATACCCAGGTCAGGTCAATCAATCACAAACGCATCATTGCAAATGCCATAGAAGCAGCGGAACAGTGCGGAATCATTACGCTTCCCGAAATCCGGAACCCTGTGAACCTCGCTGATCTGGCCGAAACCCTTGGCCAAGGGACAGATCTGTTTTTTTGTGATGAGGAGGCACCCGCGGTAACCGACATCAACATGAAGGTAAACAACAGCGCAAACAATTTGGCAGTCCTGATTGGTCCGGAAGGCGGGTTCAGCCCGCAAGAGCGGAAACTTGTCCGAAGCTGGTCAAATGTTCGGCTGTTACGGCTCGGACCGAGAATATTGCGTGCGGATACCGCCGGTGTTGCTGCATTGGCTTTGGTCCAGGCAAAGTACGGAGATTGGTAACGGCCAGAGACCAGGTAAACAGCAGTTTATCAACAAGTGCTTGATTATGTAGGTTCGTTCTGGTTACCAATCCAGACTACAAAAACACTTTTCTGGATTCTCCCTGATGGCCCGCGATACAACTGACAATCAACCGATTGAAAACAATGAACAACTTGTGGGTTGGCTGTCCGAAGGCTGCAAGCCCAAGGATGAATGGCGTATCGGGACTGAGCACGAAAAATTCGGTTACTGTATCAAGTCGTTCAAACCGGTTCCCTATGAAGGCGACAATGGCATCAAAGCTATCCTTGAAGCACTGCAGTCGGAGACGCATTGGGAACCAATTAAGGATGCCGGAAACATAATCGGGCTCTACAATCCGGTTGAAGGCGGAGCCATTTCGCTTGAACCAGGAGGGCAGTTTGAGCTTTCCGGTGCACCCTTGGAAACCATTCATGAAACATGCAGGGAATCCAATCAGCATCTGGCGCAGGTCAAGAAAATTGGCGCTGATCTTGGAATAGGGTTCCTTGGTGTCGGCGCCTCTCCACTCTGGACATTTGACGAAACGCCGATGATGCCCAAAAGCAGATATAACATCATGAAAAACTACATGCCCAAGGTAGGTAGCCAGGGGCATGACATGATGTTCAGAACTACCACTATCCAGGTCAATCTGGATTTTGCGGATGAAACAGACATGATCCGCAAACTTCAGGTATCCCTGAAACTCCAATCCATGGCATCAGCACTTTTTGCAAATTCGCCTTTTACCGAGGGAAAGCCGAATGGAATGCTTTCCTGGCGCAGTGACATCTGGCGAGATGTTGACAACCAGCGGGGAGGATATCATCCGTTCATGCTGGAGGAGGATTTCGGATTCCAGAAATATTCCGATTGGGCGATGGATATTCCGATGTATTTTATCATCCGTGACGGCAAATACCTTGATTGCACCCACATCACTTTCCGCCAGTTTCTCAATGGTGCCCTCAAGGGTGAGATCGAGGATTGGCGGGCAAATATGGGAGACTGGGGAAATCATATGAGCACGCTGTTTCCGGACGTGCGTCTCAAGCGGTTTCTTGAAATGCGCGGCGCGGACGGCGGACCCTGGCAACGGATTTGTGCATTGCCTGCTTTTTGGGTCGGCCTGCTTTATGATGAAAATGCTTTGGAGGAAGCTGAAAAGATCACTGCGGCCTGGACACCCTATATGGTCGGAGAATTACGCAACTCGGTTCCCAAAAATGGTCTCAACGCTGAAATTGAAGGAAAACCATTGCTGCATTTTGCCAAGGAAATCCTTGAAGTTTCACGTTCTGGTCTGATTGCGAGAAACAATCAAAACGCGGATGGTCTGGATGAGACCGCCTTCCTGGCACCGCTTGAGGATGTGGTTGGTTCCGGGAAAACACCAGCGGAAGAAATGCTGGAAAAATACAATGGCGAATGGAATCAGGACATTCTCAAGGTTTTTGAGGAGTATGCCTTCTAGACTCGGTTTTGCTTTACGGGATTTAGGTTGCCATTGCGTGGGATGACCGGAACCGGACATTGTCTTCCAATTCGCTCAACAGAACTTCGACATTGCTTCCATTGCTTCGGACAACCTTGCACTTTGCGCGAATACTGTCCGGCTCGACATAAAGAGTGAAACTTGAAGGCAAGCCTAACCATCCTGACATCGTCAATATTGCCCTGTTTTGCGTAAATTCCTTGACAGAACAATGCACCGCGCTGCTTTCATCTGCAAAGACAACTCGGCCAATTCTCGGAATTCGCCTACTTAGAACTGATCTAGCCTTGCGGTTTTTCCGACCAGCTCCTGATTTTTCGGTATTTAGATTCATTCAAAGATTTCCACTACCCAACCTGTATTCCCACATTAGTACCTTCATGGTTAATACAAGCTTAAACATCCTGCTGCGGAACCATACTTTAAATACCTGATTTCATTATATTTTCTCATTCTTCAAATAATTGACCACTAAATTGATCTGATATCTGTAAAAGTCATCGTCAAGGGTTTACCGAACCGAAACCCTGCCATGCAACCGTTCGGTCTGAGTTTTCAGAACGGGTGGTAAACTGCATGCAAGAAATGGCGCTGGAGGTGAAATACCTCTCGAAATCATTTGACCGGCCAGCGGTCAATAACCTGAATTTTTCGGTAAATTCAGGCGAGTTTTATGCCCTGCTCGGCCCCAATGGTGCGGGAAAGACAACTTCGTTGCGGATGGTTGCCGGGCTTATGAGACCGGATGAGGGGGAAATTCACGTGTTCGGAGAAAATGCGGAGACCAATCCGGTAGGTGTCAAGCAGATGATGGCCTGGGTTCCCGACGAGCCCATGATCTACGACCGACTTACACCACTTGAGTATCTGGAGTTTGTGGCCGGACTTTGGGGCGTAGAGACCGAAGATGCCAAACGAAATGCGAATGATCTTCTGGACTGGTTGGCATTGGAACCTCACGCACATGAACGCTGTGAGGGGTTTTCGAAAGGCATGCGGCAGAAAGTTGCCCTGGCCGGTGCTTTGGTTCATGACCCACGCCTGATTATTCTGGATGAACCTTTAACAGGTCTGGATGCCGGATCTGCCCGACTGGTAAAGGACGTTCTGCTTGCCAGGGTAAAACGCGGTTGTTCGGTTATCATGACCACTCATATTCTTGAAGTTGCAGAACGTATGGCTGAACGCATCGGCGTCATTTCCAACGGTCGCCTGATCGCGGAAGGCACACTAGAAACCCTGCGCAGACAGGCCGGCAAGGAAAATACCACCCTTGAAGAGATCTTTCTTGGCCTGGTTGAGGAAGACAACGAAGAACAGGCAGTTGCGGCATGAATATTGCCAATCCTGCAGTAGGATCCCTTTCCTGGTTTGCGCGGCACGAATTCAATCTGTCGTGGCGCGATTTCGTGCGCATGATGAGTGCCGGTAAGCCTGGCCGGGAAAAAACAATTGTTGCTTTCATAATCTGCGCAATGCTTGTTGTTCATGCAATTGCCTATTCGGTCCTGTCGCCGATTATCAAGAGTGGGCTCGTCATCAACAAGAGTTTGTTTGCCGCTGTTTCCGGAAGTCTTTTACTGGCCATATCATTGATGATGTCCCAGGCAATGGAATTGGTAACCCGGGTATTTTATTCGAGATCGGATCTGGATCTGATACTTTCTTCACCGGTCTCCGCGCGCCGGATCTTTGCGGTGCGGATCGGGGCGATCACAGTCACAACGACCTCCTTGTCGCTTCTGATTTTCGGGTCAGCCATCAATATACTCGCGATTTTTCACAGCATCTGGTGGTTGGCTGCCTATCCGGTCATTGCTGCTTGCGGTGCTTTGGCGACTGCCCTGTCACTAGGGCTGACAATCGCAATGTTTGAAACCATTGGGGCCAAAAGTACCAGGTTGGTTTCCCAGATTATTGCAGCAGTTGTTGGTGCGGGATTCATTATTGGCATTCAACTTGCTGCGATTACTTCTTTGGGCAGCATCTCACGCATGGAATTTTTTACTTCCGATATGGTCACCCAATCAGTGCCGGATCTCGGCAGCTGGATTTGGATTCCTGCCCGCGCGGTACTTGGAGATATAGATGCCCTGCTACTGGTTTTGTTCGGTTCGCTCGCAATTCTTGGTGGCACCATACTGGCTTTTGCAAAGAGTTTTGGTGAGCGGGTAATCATCGCGGCAGGAATCAGTCAAACCAAATCATGTGTTAAGGCCAGCCGGGCTTCCTTCTCTTCGAAAAACCAGGGGACGGTGCTCCGTCACAAGGAATGGAAACTCCTGCTGCGGGATCACTGGCTAATATCGCAAACACTGATGCAAATTCTTTACCTCATCCCCCCCGCGTTCATGCTTTGGCAGGGATTCGGCAATGCAGGTGCACTTGCGGTCGTTGCCATTCCGGTTCTGGTAATGGCCTCCGGACAACTCGCTGGTGGTTTGGCCTGGTTGGCAATTTCAGGTGAAGATGCTCCGCAACTGGTGCAAACAGCGCCTGTCGCAAAGGGTGCTGTGATCCGCGCAAAAACCGAAGCCGTTCTTGGTGCTATCGCTGTTGTGGTTTCACCTATCCTTCTTCTTGTCGCGGTCTTTGACATTAAGCTTGCTGTAATCGCAGCAGCGGGAATTGGTGCCGCTACTGTTTCGGCAACCATGATCCAACTATGGTTCCGGAGCCAGGCAAAACGTTCAAATTTTCGCAGACGGCAAACATCCTCAAAGGTGGCAACACTCGCGGAGGCATTTTCCTCGATTTTGTGGGCTGGGACAACGGGTCTCGTTGCAACCGGTGTGTGGCTTCTCGTGCCAGTCACCGTGCTTTTGGCTATTGCGACCTTGTGGATAGCCCGCAGTTTCCGGCCGCAACTGGAAATTTGAATTAAGTACTACAGCCGCTTTCTGCTAAAAGGGTTGGATGAGTGATCAACAAACCTTTTCCGATACGGGCAACGCCAAAACCAATCAAGTTGAATACACCGTAACCGAAATTTCAGCCTCGCTGAAAAAAACCGTAGAAGACCGGTTCGGGCATGTTCGTGTGCGTGGAGAAATTACCGGCTACCGCGGACCGCATTCATCTGGCCATTGTTATTTCGCTCTAAAGGATGACCGGGCCCGAATCGAAGCTGTGATTTGGAAAGGTGTTTTCAATCGGTTAAAACACAAGCCGGACGAGGGCCTTGAAGTCATCGCATCCGGCAAACTCACCACCTATCCGGGTTCCTCCAAATACCAGATTGTAATCGATAACCTGGAACCTGCCGGTGCCGGCGCCTTGATGGCGTTATTGGAAGAGCGAAAAAAGAAGCTTGAGGCTGAAGGACTGTTTGCGCCAGAGCGAAAACAGTTGCTTCCTTATTTGCCTGGAAAAATCGGCGTGATCACTTCACCAACCGGAGCCGTCATCCGGGACATCCTTCATCGGATTTCTGACCGATTTCCGTTACACATCACCGTTTGGCCGGTTCGGGTTCAAGGCGAAACAACCGGTGCTGAAGTCAGTAGTGCAATTATTGGCTTCAATGCCATGAATGATGCAGATCGCCCTGATCTTCTGATTGTCGCCCGCGGTGGCGGCAGTATCGAGGATCTATGGGGCTTTAATGACGAGGCCGTCGTAAGGGCAGCTGCTAATTCAAATATTCCCCTGATTTCTGCAGTTGGGCACGAAACGGATTGGACCTTGATCGATCTTGTTGCAGATATACGCGCTCCCACTCCGACCGGAGCCGCCGAACTGGCCGTTCCCGTGAAAGCAGAACTGGACGCAACAATTGCCTCATACAAAGCCCGATTGCAATCAGCACTTCTTCGCCAATTTGAAAAGGCGCGCAGTGTTCTGCTGGCGGCAAGCCGGGGGCTTGCAACACCGGATTCACTACTCGCAATGCCACGGCGGCGGCTGGATGAGGCAAGCGGGCGTTTGGGGCGGGGGCTGGATATGGCAGCGAGAACCAAGCGCACCGCCTATGAACGGATTGCTTCTCGTTTATCTCATCGCGGCCTTGAAGTTTCGATTTCCCGAAACCGGGACAAGCTTGAAACCCTCAACCGCAGGGCCAATTCGGCATTCGTGAATTATACAGCGCAAACCGGGGCCCGAATAGACCAGGCGGAGAGGTTGCTTGAAAGCTTGTCCTACAGGGCGGTTCTGGATCGCGGCTATGCGGTGATCCGGACTACCGAAGGAAGGCCTGTCAACTCGGCGAAATCAATCCACGTGGGCGATGCCTTTGATGTCGAGTTGAAAGACGGCCATATTGCCGGGATTGCCGCAGGAGAAAGCCAAAAACCTGCTTTGGCCAAAACTCCGGCAAAACGGAAAAAACCGGGCTCCACCGATCAGGGCAGCCTTTTTTGAATTGATGATTTAGTCAAGCGCAAAGCAGGATGCCTCGCCTTTTCCATGTTGCTTAAGTAGAGGAAGCTCCATCTTGCAGCGGTCATGGACCTGCGAACAACGTGGATGAAATGCACAACCTGTTGGTGGATCAATCGGATTGGGTATTTCCCCTTCCACGGGTTTGCGTTTGCGTCCTGTCATTTCAAGATCGGGTACCGCATCCAGTAACATTTTTGTATAAGGATGCTGGGGATCATGGAACAGCGTCTTGCCTTCCGCCACTTCAACCAGACGACCCAGATACAACACACCAATACGACTGGCCATGTGACGGACTACTGACAAGTCATGGCTGATAAACAGATATGTCAAGCCGAATTCATCCTGCAGATCACGCATCAGGTTGAGAATTTGTGCCTGAACGGAAACATCAAGCGCTGAAGTGGGTTCATCACAAACAATGAACTCCGGCTGGGCTGACAGGGCCCTTGCAATCGCAATGCGTTGCCGTTGCCCCCCTGAAAACTCATGCGGGAATTTTTCTCCGTCGACGCTGGAAAGACCAACGGTTTCAAGCAACTCATCAACCCGCTTTTCTATCGTGGTTTTAAGCCCCTTGAGACCAAAGGTGCGGATCGGCTCGGCGATGATGTCCTTCACGCGCCAACGCGGATTTAGGGAAGCAAACGGATCCTGAAAGATCATTTGAAACCGGCTGCGCAATTCGCGCATTTGCGCGCCACCTGCCGTCGTCATCGGATTCCCATCAAATACAATATCCCCGGAACTGGCTTTCAACAGACCCACGATCAGTTTCGCGATTGTTGACTTACCAGAACCCGATTCACCGACAAGTGCGAAGGTTTCGCCCCGCCTGATTTCAAAGGATACGTCATTTACAGCAGTCAGGAATTTTTTTTCCTCCCGCTCCAGCACCCTGTTTAGCCAAGGTTTTGAAACATCAAACCTACGGGTAAGGTTGCGAATTTCGACAAGGGAATTGCTCATTTGGCAGTTTCCCTGTCATAGAGCAGACAAGCCACCTGACGACCGTTTACGTCAACAATGTCAGGCTGAATCCTGTGGCATGCATCAAAAACCTTGCCACACCGGGGGTTGAAAGCGCAACCGGTGGGTATTTCAGTGAGCCGTGGCATGGAGCCGGGAATTTGAGTCAGACGTTTCTCGTTTTGTGAAAGTGTCGGGATCGATCCCATCAACCCGGCTGTATAGGGATGTTTTGCATCCTGGACAACATCGCGAACGGGTCCGATTTCAGCAATGCGTCCCGCATACATCACGGCGACCCGGTCCGCTGCTTCCGCAATCACCCCCATATCGTGTGTGATCAACATAACCGATGTGCCGTGGTCCTCGCACATGCGTTTTAGAACATCGATGATTTGTGACTGTACCGATACATCCAATGCTGTTGTGGGTTCATCTGCGATTACTAGTTCAGGCTCCGCACAAAGCGCCAGGGCAATAACGACTCGCTGGCGCATGCCACCCGAAAACTGGTGAGGGTAATCATCAATCCTGCGGGAAGCAGCGGGAATGCCGACTTCGTCCAGAAGCGCTATCGCACGGTCTCTTGCCTGGGCCGGTGTAAGGTTCAAATGCATACGGATTGTCTCCACCAACTGCTCGGCAATGGTGTAAAGGGGATTTAGCGAAGTCAGTGGATCCTGAAATATGACGCCGATGCGCTTGCCACGCACCCGGCGCATTGCTTCCTGTGGCAAGTTGTCAATACGGTCTCCACCAAGATGAATGGTTCCGCCGGCAATGTGACCGGGAGGTTCAATCAGTCCAATGATGGCTGCGCCAGTCATCGACTTGCCGGCACCGGATTCGCCTACAACACCCAGCACCTCACCCTTTGCAAGGTTAAAACTGATCCGGTCAACAGCCGTCAGGATTCCCTTGCGGGTCGGGAACTCAACAACAAGATCTTTTACGGAAACGAGGTTTTCAGCCATTATCGCAACCTCGGATTAAGGGCATCCCGCAGCCAGTCGCCCAGCAAGTTCACTGCAAGAACCAGAACCGCAAGCATGATGCCCGGAAACATGGTAATCCACCATTCACCTGAAAACAGGAAGTCGTTGCCGATCCGGATCATGGTGCCAAGTGAGGGTTGTGTAGCGGGTATGCCCACACCAAGAAACGAAAGGGTCGCTTCTGTGATTATTGCCAGGGCCAGATTTATAGTGGCAATTACCAGCACCGGCCCCATGACGTTCGGCAAGACATGGCGTGCCATGATTCTTATTGGATGCAGCCCTATCAAACGGGCAGCCTGAACATATTCCTTGTTTCGTTCTACCAGTGTTGAAGAGCGAACCGTTCGGGCGTACTGAACCCAGAATGACAAACCGATCGACAAGACCAGAACATAAAAAGCTGATTGTTCCCGGTTAATGCCGCCCAGGGCACCCCGAAGGGAGCCGTCGATCAACAGTGCAATCAAAATTGCAGGAAATGTCAGCTGAATATCGGCTATCCGCATGATGATTGCATCGGTTCTGCCACCCGCATAGCCTGCCAGTAATCCAAGAGAAATGCCCAGGATTGCCGCAAAAACAACTGAAGCAAATCCAACCGCCAAAGAAATTCTGGAGCCGTACAGCAGGGTGGAAAGGATGCCTCTACCCTGATCATCCGTGCCCAGTAAAAACCGGGAGTCACCCCCTTCTTCCCAGACAGGCGGGATCAGTGAGTCAATCAGGGAGAGGTTTACTGGATCAAATGGATTTTGTGGAGCAATCAGCGGCGCAAACAGTGCGCCAAAGAATATCAGAAATGTTACGATTGCTGCAACGATGGTAATTTTTGAGCGCTTGAATGAGTGCCAAATGTCAGAGTCAAATATCGATTCAATCAGGCTTTTACGATCCGGAACTCCAGAATCACGAACATCCTGTGACTGTTCTTTGGTGTTCCCCCCCGCTACATTTGGCATCAAATATTCCTCACGCTTCACCGCCTGTGATCCGAATACGCGGATCAACAAACACGTACAGGAGATCAACAATCAGGTTGATAATCACGAACAGGAAGGCAATCATCAGCAGGTAAGCTGACATAATCGGAATGTCCACATCCTGCACCGCCTGAAGGAACAAGAGACCCATTCCGGGCCAGGAAAACACCGTCTCCGTGATGATTGCAAAGGCGATAATCGCACCGAGTTGCAATCCGGTAATGGTGATGACCGGTACAAGTGTATTCTTCAATGCGTGGCCGAAATGAATTGCACGGTCACGAAGACCTCTAGCGCGCGCGAACTTGATGTAGTCTGTACGAAGAACTTCCAGCATTTCAGAGCGCACAAGGCGCATGATCAACGTCATTTGGAAAAGTCCCAGGGTAATTGCCGGCATAATGATTGCCTTAAGCCCCGAGGAAGTCAGCAGGCCGGTTGACCACCAGCCAAGATCGACAGTCTGGCCACGTCCGAAACTCGGCAACCATTGCAGTTGAACGGCAAAAAAGAATATCAACAAAATACCGATCAGGAATGTCGGGAGTGAAATACCGATCAGGGAAATAGTCAAAAAGAGCTTTGAAATGATGCTGTCACGTCTCAAAGCGGTGTAAACACCCATCGGGATTCCCGCCACAAGCGCAAACAGTGCAGAAACAAACGAAAGCTCAAGTGTCGCCGGCAGACGTTCACCAATCATCGTCGCGACCGGACGCTTGAACTGATACGAAATGCCGAAGTCACCCTGAATGGCATTGCCGATAAAATTGATAAATTGCAGGGGAATAGGATCTTTGAGACCAAGCCTTTCCCGCAACTGCTCCCGCTCTTCGAGAGTCGTTTCAAGGCCAACCATCTGGTCCACCGGATCGCCAATGAATGTGAACATCACAAAGGCTATCAGGGCGACGACCAACATCACCAGGGCAGACTGAAAAATTCGTTGAATGACAAAGGCCAGCATAAAAGAATATCAGGCCCGGTTAGCAGGAACCGGGCCTGACCAATACTTTATTTCTTGTTCACGTAATACATCATGAACTCGTTGTCGGCACGCTGTACCAGATCAACGTTCGTGGAAACGCCCCAGGCAAGACCTTGCTGGTGAAGGGGGATGTAACCTACTTCGTCAGTTGTCATCTTGTAGGCCTGCGTAATCAGGTCCAGGCGCTTGGTAGCATCATTCTCGGAGAGAATCTGGGCACTCAAAGTATCGACCTTTTCGTTACAGTACCCACCAAGATTGAAGAGGCCGCCCTTGCCTTCATCATCCCGACAACCGTGAAGATTCGCCAAGACGTTCCAGGAGTCAAACGAACCCGGTGTCCAACCAAGAAGATAGAAGGAAGTATTGAAGCCGCCAGATGCCAAAACTTTGGCAAAGTATTGTGCCTTCGGTTGTGCATTGAGGTTCACCTTCACACCCACTTTGGCAAGCATCGAGACAACTGCCTGGCAGATCGCCTCGTCATTGACATAGCGGTCATTCGGACAATCCATTCCGACTTCAAATCCATCGCCATATCCAGCCTCTGCCAATAGTGCTTTTGCGCCATCGGGATTATAGTCAAGGCGTGAAAACTGCCCAGCATTTTCAAACATGAATGGTGAAATCATAATTGAGGACGGTGTGGCAAGGTTTCTCATTACCTTGGCCTTGATCGCCTCAATATCAATCGCATGATAAAATGCCTGGCGAACACGAACATCCTTGAACGGATTCTTGCCTTTCACGCTTGATTCGAGCAATTCGTCACGGCGCTGATCCATGCCGAGGAAAATCGTGCGAAGTTCCGGGCCGGTCAAAGCATTGGTTGTCGGGTTGCTTTCCACGCGTTTGATATCCTGAACTGGAATTGGATATACAAGATCCATTTCACCGGACAAAAGTGCAGCAACGCGAGTCGCATCGGATGCGATTGTCGAAAACTCAATCTTGTCGAGGTTGTGCTTTGGAGTGTCCCACCAATCCGCATTCGCCTCAAATGTGGTTTTGACACCTGCATCATGACTGGTCAGCTTGAAAGGGCCGGTACCGTTCGCCTGTAATGAAATCGGGCTGGCATTCTGATCTGACGCAGAGGTCACTTTTACAGAATTGTTGGCCTCTGCCCATTCCTTGTCAATGATGTACCAGGTTGACCATTCATAGTGCAGAATAGGATTGGGCGCGGTAAGAACAACGTCAAGTGTATGCTCATCGACTTTTTCAAACTTGGTGCCATCTGGAAACCGTGATTTCAGATCGGAGCCCTCTGACTTAATCCGTGTAGCGGAAAATATGACGTCGTCCGCCGTGAAATCATTACCGTTGTGAAATTTAACGCCCTTGCGAAGATTGAACCGCCAACGGGTTGGTTCGACGATCTCCCAACTTTCAGCCAAAGCAGGATGAATTTTTAAATCTGGCCCGCGACGGGTCAGTCCTTCATAGACATTACCCAGCGTACCAAGCGTAAATGTTTCATTCAGGGAATATGGATCGAGCGATTTCAGGGATCCCTGAAATGCATATTTGAAAGTTGTTTCAGCAAGAGCAGATGTAGCCATCAAGCCGGTCAGGACCGCAGCCCCGAACAAACTTTTTCGTAAAGACATGTATTCCTCCCATTAGGTTATGATTGCCATTACCCGTGGCAATACCCGGAGAAGTCTAAACGAGATCGTGCAGAAGAATCCACCCTGAAATAGTAAAATGTTCAAACAGAACAGCGATTAATGACTTTACGCAAAAAATCTGTCCCCGCCTCGACCTGTGAAATGGCGATAAATTCATTGGGCTGATGGGCCTGTTCAATTGAGCCGGGACCGCAAACGACTGTTGAGAATCCACCATCCTGGAACTGGCCACCTTCGGTTGCATAAGCTACGACATGCCTGCCATTGTCACCGGTTATCGAGCGGACCAGTCTTTCTGCGTTACCGTTTTCTTCCGGCCGCAATCCCGGCACATCTGCTGTCAATTCCGTAGTGATATCGCAGTCCGGATGGATCGCCTTGATAGACGGAATCACATTTTTGTTTAAGTGCTCGTAATAGGCATCCAAATGTTCGTGTGGCGTTTCTCCGGGAATTGCGCGGATATCGGTAACAAACCAGCAGTCCTTGGCTGTAATGTTGTGGGCGGTCCCCCCTTCGATCTGGCCGCAATGGAAGGTGGAATAGGGTGGGTCGAACAGACTGTCCGCATCGGCCTTCTCAGCCCCCGCCAACATTCGGTCTTCCCACCAGGTAATCAGGCGTGCAGCAACCATGACAGCAGAAACACCTGTATGAATAAGGCTTGAATGCACTTCATGACCTTTCACCCGGGTGATAATATCTGCAATCGCCTTATGAGCCGTAACTGCCCGCATTTCAGTCGGTTCGCCAACAACCACTGCCTCTACCGGCGGGCACTTGAAGCCCATTTCTGCAATCATGTCTGGCGCACCGAGACATGCCACCTCCTCATCGTAGGACAGGGCAAAATGAATAGGTCGTTTCAGACCGGTATCCAGCATTTCCGGAATCAGTGACAATCCGATTGCGGAAAACGATTTCATGTCGGCTGTGCCGCGCCCGTAGAGCCTGCCATCCTTTTCTGTAACCTTGAAAGGATCAGTATCCCAGGCCTGACCGTCGACCGGAACTACATCGGTGTGTCCGGAAAGAACAATGCCTCCTTCTATATTCGGCCCTACGGTAGCGTAGAGATTGGCCTTGTTTTTCTCATCATTGTAGACCAGATGCCCTTCTACTCCCCAATCGGCAAGATAATCCTTTACAAACTCAATCAAGGGCAAATTTGAATCTCTGGAAACCGTCGGAAATCCGACCAGCTTGTCAATCATCTCCCTTTGCGTGTAGCGCTTGCCAGCCATTTGCAAATTACTCCTCCCGAAATGCCTTGCTGAAACTATCGGTCACCGGTTTTACCAGATATTCAACAAAGGTGCGTTCACCTGTTGTGATAAGTGTATCTACCGGCATGCCTGGATAGATCTTTGCCGGATCAAAATTCTCCGGTAATTCATCTGTAAGTTTTAAACGGGCATCAAAATAGGGTTCCTGTGTCGCTTCATCGATCAGCCGATCAGCCGATATATACTCTATTGTCGCTGGAATTTCCGGCGTTGTGCGGGTATTCAATGCAATAAACCGAACGCTTGCCAATTGTCCCACCTCGACTACATCGACATCCTGAGGCGTAACACGTGCCGATATGATCAGATCACTAGAAGTTGGCAGTATTTCGAGAATGGTTTCGCCCGGGCTAATCACACTACCGATCGTATTTTTGGAAATGTTCACAATAACACCGTCAGCAGGCGCACGTATGATCATCCGTTCCAGAATATCCGCCCTGGAGGTCAACTGTTCTTGTAAATCAGCGATCTCCGGACGCGTTTGATTGATTTCAGCTGAAGCCGTTGCGCGACGGGTTGCTCTCAGGGATTCCTGCCTTTCCCTTACTTCGGAAATTGCGCCCTTGCGCTGCCCGATCGTTGCAGATAAACGCCCAATCGCACCTTCAGTGTCGGCTTGGGTTCTCAACAACAGGTTGTACTGGTTTTTTGGAGTTAACCCCCGCTCCAAAAGTGACTTTTTACCTTCGAGTTCCTCGTTGATCACCACCAATTTTCGTTTTTCAGCTTCGATCTGAAGTTTGATACCGGAAATTTCTTCCTCAACTGCCCGGATTTGCTCTTCCATGACGTTCAAGTCAGCTTTGTGTTGTTGAAAGCGGGAGGAGAACTCAGCACGTTGCAAGTCAAGTATTTCTTCATTCCCAGTTTCCTGTGCCAGCTTATCAAGCTCCTCGGGAAATACAATTTCTGTTTCTCCGGACAGTTCGGCTCTTGCTCGAGCCAGGATCGCGGTTAAAGAAATGATCGACTGGTTAACCCGATTGCGGTCAGATTGGGCTTGGGTTTGGTCAAGATAAACGAGCGGCTGCCCGGTCTTTACCGTTTCACCCTCGCGAACCGCTATTTTCCTGACAATTCCCCCTTCAAGATGACCAACTTCCTGGTTTTGACCACTGGCGATAACCAGGCCCGGAGCAATTGCAGCACCGGAAATAGGCGCCCTTAAGGCCCAATATCCAAATCCGGCGAAAAATATCCCAACAGTCAACAAACCCAGTAAGAATGGTTTCATAAGGCCTGTAGGCACACGGTCTTGCCACCCGGATGACCTTTCTCCAAATTGTTCTGTGCTTTGATCTGGTGTTTGCATTTTCATGTATCGGTTGCTGTTTCGGGGACTTGGGGATTTGCGTTACCGGAAACAGCTTGTTGTGCTTTATTTTTCTGAGCCAGTGCCTCTTTAATAAGCTTCGCCTGTTTGGAAACGATTACATCGCGGTCATCGTAGTCCACAATCTTGCCATCCTGCATACGCATGATCTTATCGACATATTTGATGATGTTTTCACGTTGTGTCACGAGAAACACCGTAATACCGTTGTGCCTTGCTTCGACCAACGCCCTTAGCAAAGCATTTTCCCCCAATTTGTCCAGGCTGGAATTCGGTTCATCAAGAACCAGAAGTTTCGGCATGCCGAAAAATGCCCGTGCCAATGCGATTCTTTGTTTTTCGCCTCCCGAAATGGCCAGACCGCCCGGCCCGATCACAGTGTCGTAGCCATTCGGCATCTTTTTGATCAAATCCTCCACATGAGCCATTGTTGCAGCCTTGCGGATCATCTCGTCGTCCGCATCCGGACGAAATCGCGATATGTTCTGGGCAATCGTTCCGGGTAAAAGTTCAACGTCCTGCGCAAGATAACCAATATGCCGCCCCAAATCCCCAGGTTCCCAATTCATGATGTTGTGACCATCGATACGGACTTCACCCGCGAAAGGCCGGAAGGCCCCAACGATTATTCGCGCAAGAGTGGATTTTCCAGAGCCTGAAGGTCCGACAACGGCGACTGATTTACCGGCTTCCAACTCAAATGAAACACGATTGAGTATCGGTGGATTTTTCTTGTTAACCGGATTGGTCTGAAGAATGTCCTTGACAGAAAGGTGCCCGATCGGCTCCGCCATTTGTGTATATTTTTCCTGTTGCGGCGAATTTTCGACATACTCCCTGACTTTGGACCAGGCACGTCTTCCATTGCTGATTTGCGGCCAGGAATTGATTACCACATCAATTGGCTGGAGTGCCCTTCCTGAAAGGATTGAGGAGGCAAAAACCATGCCGGCAGTCATCTCTCCCAATTGCACCAGATAAGCTCCAAAGCCCAACATAGCTGCCTGCATACCGAACCTGATGGTTCTTGATATACCAGAAAATATTGAGTTGATCCGGGAGGATTGATCTGCGGAGACCAACGATTCGGCGTTCCAGTTACCCCAGCTAGCCACAATATCATTCATCATGCCCATGGAAATTATGCTGTCAGAGTTTCGTGCAAAAAACTCTGACTGTCGGTTAGCAGTAGCGGCTGCATTAGCTTGATCTGCGGAAGATTTCGCTGCAAATGAAAGATTCATCATCGCAATTATCACCAGTATCACTGTTCCGCCGATCACCAGCCAGAAAAGGTTCGGATGGATAAGATACATGCATGCGATGAAAATCGTCGCGAAGGGTAGATCAACAACTCCGATGAGTATTTTCGACCCCACAAGTGATCTCACCGTTTGGAGATCTCTTAATGGCTGTATATTTCCGCCAGTCGTGTGCCCATTGCGAATGACTTTTTGCAGAACCTCTTCTGAAAGAACGGTGTCCAGTTTCGCCGCCGCCCTGGTTCCCAAAATCTGCCTGATCATTTCGGTTATACCAAGAATGATCAGGGCAAAACCCGCCAGAATTGAAATGAAAATCAAGGTGTCGGTGCTTTGTGACGGAAGCACCCGATCGTAAATTTGCAGCATATACAGCGGCATGGTCAGCTGAAGGATCGCTGCAAATAATGAAAACCCACCAATCAGCAGCAGCGAGTTGCGAAAACTGCGCGTTGCCTTTGTCAGATTTTTCATTTCAACTTGCCCCTGGCCAGCATCCAGTCATTGCCAAATCAAATATTGGCTGAATCATTTCTAGGCTTTCGGGACAATTCACGCAAATAAAAAACCCCGGGGCGGAACCTCGGGGTTTGATCGTGAGATAAGGCTGTTATTTCTTTAACAAATCCCGGATTTCCGACAGCAATACTTCCTGGGCTGGCGGTTCGGCAGGTGCCGCTTCTTCTTCTTCCTTCGCTGCTTCCATCATCTTGTTGAGTGAGCGCACGATCAAAAATATGATAAATCCGATTATCAGGAAATTGATCACAGCAGTAATGAAACTGCCGTATGCTAATACTGCGCCTTGTTCTCTAGCCGCATCCAGTGACGTAGCGGTTACGCCGTCTGCAAGCGGCGCAAAGTAGTTGGAAAAATCCAGGCCACCGAAAATTGCCCCTACAACCGGCATCAGGACATCGTCCACCAGTGACTTGACGATCGCACCGAATGCCCCGCCAATAATGACACCAATGGCAAGGTCCATGACATTGCCTTTCATTATAAACTTCTTAAATTCACCAAACATATTTTTCTCCCTCGGTATTTAAGTACCCACGATGTAGATCGCAGGTTGCGGACTTCTACTTTATTTTCCACCTTACGTTAAGGAAATTTTTCTAATTGGGCCCGTCTTTCCTCAAGTCTTTGGATTAATAGACAAGAAGCCAGCTTTTGTGCTGAAATGCACCAATTCCTCGTGGGAGCATAACCATGATCCAACCTTGGGTCACAGTCCTTGTTGCAATCCTCTACATCAGCTCTCTGTTTGCTGTTGCCAGTTATGGTGACCGTGTCAGGGCCCGAGTGCCCGGAAGCAACCTGAGCAAGCCGAATATTTATGCGCTTAGCCTGGCAGTTTACTGCACGACCTGGACGTTCTTTGGCTCGGTCGGCCTCGCATCGACCAGTGGACTCAGTTTTCTTGCGATCTATATCGGCCCGGTTCTGGTTGTAACAGCCGGCTTTGCGGTATTGCGCCGGATTGTCAAACTGTCAAAAGAAGAACGGATTACTTCTGTTGCGGACTTTTTGGGCTCACGATACGGGAAAAACAACAAGGTTGCTGCCGTTGCCGCCATTATTGCGGTCATCGGCACGATCCCCTATATCGCCCTTCAATTGAAGGCGATTTCAAGTTCAGTCGATACGCTGGTGATCGAATTTCACAACGGTTATCCGACCGGGGCTACACCTTTCGGCGACATCACCTTGCTAGTCGCTGCCACGCTTGCCCTTTTTGCTGTGTTATTCGGGACTCGCCATGCTGATGCGACAGAACACCAACATGGTTTGATGCTGGCAATCGCCATGGAATCCGTCATCAAACTGATTGCATTTCTTTGCGTTGGAATATTCGTCACCTGGTTCATGTTTGATGGTGTTTCCGATCTGGTGGACCAAGCCAGTGATAATTCGATGATTCAGGACATCGTAGCAAACGGGTTTGATGCCGGTAATTTCCTGATACTGACATTTTTGAGTTTGACGGTATTTTTGCTGCTGCCAAGACAGTTTCATGTGGCAGTTGTCGAAAACAATTCTGACAGCGAATTAAACCGGGCGCGCTGGCTTTTTCCGCTTTATCTTGTTGCAATCAACCTGTTTGTCATCCCGATTGCGGTTGCCGGAACCTTGCGTTTCGGCATCGCTGCAAATGCAGATGACTATGTATTGCTGCTTCCCATTCTCGAAGACCAACGCGGCCTTGGTCTCATTGTATTTCTGGGAGGGCTTTCGGCAGGAACCGCTATGGTGGTGGTTGCTTCGGTGGCACTCGCCATCATGATTTCAAACGACCTTGTCCTTCCGTTGATCCTCAGATCGCGCGCCACTTTCGGGCAGGCTGACCCCGAGGATATGGAAGGGAAAATACTGAACATACGCCGAACTGCAATTTTTGCGGTCCTTGGCCTTGCCTATATCTACTATTCCGCGGCCGATAATTCGGCCGCACTTGCGTCAATCGGCCTTGTTTCTTTTGCTGCAATTGCGCAGCTTGCACCAGCCTTTTTCATCGGATTGTTCTGGAAAGGAGCAAATGCCCGAGGTGCCATGTTGGGGATGCTTGCCGGATTTGCGGTCTGGGCCTATTGCCTGTTGCTTCCAACCTTGCTGCCGGAAAGCAGTTCTTTTGTTCAAAACGGACTTTTCGGAATTACTGCGTTAAGGCCCGAAGGTCTTTTCGGAACGGAACTGAGCTCAATCGCAAATGGTGTAATTTGGAGTATGGTCATAAACACGACCGTGTTTGTGTTGGGATCGAAATCCAGAAATTCCGACCCGCAGGAACAATTACAGGCATCCCTTTTTGTAAGTTACCAGTCAATCGGCGGAAGGTATTCGAACATAGGTGGTTCTACCGTACGCGTACAACACTTGAATGAAACGCTGTCCCGGTATCTCGGCCCGGAACGCACAAAAAGATCTTTTGAAGCCCATTGGCAATCACTGGGGGTTGTTCCGGCACCCGAAACCATCGTTGACCAGGACCTCTTTCGTTTTTCCGAACAGCTACTTGCCAGTGCCATCGGGGCATCTTCCTCCAGGCTGGTCCACACCCTGCTTATCCAAAGACACGACAAGAGCAACCACAATAATCTCGAGTTGCTGGATGAAGCGTCAAAAGCAATCCAGTTCAACCGGGACATGTTACAGACCGCCTTTGACCAGCTGGAACAGGGGATCACCGTTTTTGACGGCAATTTCCGACTTGCTTCTTGGAACCAGAAATTCAGGAATATCCTGAGGTTGCCTGACAGGGTTGGACAGGCCGGCATACCGATTGTTGATGTTGCAAATGCAATCGTCGAGGCCAATCAACTCGTTGTCGATGAACTGCAAGGAGAGCAACTGGCATACCGTATGGTCAACCAAAGTGGATCATGGCAATTGCGTATTCCGGACACCGGGAAGGTGCTGGAGATCAATACCAGCCCGATGCCAGAGGGCGGTATTGTTATTACCTGGCATGATATTACTCAAAAAGTGGTTGCCGCACAGGCCCTCGAAGATGCCAATGAAACTCTGGAAAAAAGGGTTGAAGAACGGACACGGGAACTTGAAGAAGCAAAGCAGTTTGCTGATCAGGCAAATGCCAGCAAAACAAGGTTCCTTGCTGCTGCCGGGCACGACATTTTGCAACCCTTGAATGCAGCGCGTCTTTATTCGGCAACATTGCAGGAATCAATCGGTGTAGAAAAGGAGAGTGGGCTCGCAGAAAATATCAGCAAATCACTTGGATCGGTGGAAGAAATACTGGGGTCCATTCTTGCCATTTCCCGTCTCGATACGGCTAAACCGGAAGTTAATCTGAGTAATTTTCCACTCAGGAAAATCACAGATCAAATGGAAATCGAGTTTGAACCGGTTGCCAAAAAAGCTGGATTGGAACTGAAATTTGTCCACTCTTCCCTATGGGTCCGGTCCGATCCCGCCCTCTTGCGCCGAATGCTACAGAACATGATATCAAATGCGCTTAAATTTACGCCGGAAGGAAAAGTTCTGGTCGGCTGCAAGAAGCATGGTGATACGGTAACGCTGGAAGTTATCGATACGGGGATTGGAATGAACGCAGAAGAACAGAAAATCGTGTTCACCGAATTCACCAGGCTCAAGGCCATGAAGGACCAGGCGCCAGGTCTGGGGCTTGGCTTGTCTATCGTTGATCGTATCGCCAATCTGCTGGATCATCGTGTTGTGTTGGAATCAATGTCAGGTAAAGGAAGCCGTTTCAGAATATATCTGAATACGGTCGAGCCGGTAGTTCGGGAGAAAGGCGTCCACGTAAAGCCTTCGAAGGCCGTAACCGGCCAACTTACCGGGACAAGGATACTGTGCATTGACAACGAGCCTGAAATACTAAGCGGCATGGAAGCCTTGTTAACGCATTGGGGCTGTGACGTTTGGTGTGCTCGCGATTTCGAAGAAGCCGCCAGTCAAATACGATCGGCCGGATACCCGCCTGATTTGGTGTTGGTTGACTACCATTTGGACAGTTCAACGGGCTTGGAAGTATTTGCAGAAATTGAAAAACTCACAGGTTCAAAGCTGCCAGGCATCCTGATCACCGCTGACAGGTCGGAAGAGGTAAAGAAGAAATCGCAAGCTGCAGGTTTGGCGCTGCTGAACAAGCCCGTGAAGCCAGCCGCCTTGCGGGCAACTGTATCGCAAAGCAGGTATAGTTCTCAGGCGGCAGAATAAAGCAGCCTCAATCGGCGTTGACCGCACTTTCCAAAAACCCGGAACCAATTTTGTTCATTATGATTACCGCTTGTGTCCGGCTATCCACATCGAGTTTGAGCAGAACAGCAGACACGTGAGCTTTTACAGTTGCTTCGGAGACATCCAGTTCATACGCAATTTGTTTATTGAGCAACCCCTCACCCAACATCGAAAGCACTCGGGTTTGTTGTGGAGTCAGAGACTGCAACTTACCGATTATATCCGCGGATTCGGGATCCATATCCGTTTCAAGATCAACATTGGGCGGCACCCAAACTTCACCTGCAAGGACATAGCGCAAGCCTTCGATAATATAATCGGTCCCGGAGGATTTTGGAATAAATCCGGAAGCCCCAAGCTCGATGCATTTCTTGATGGTGATTGCATCTTCAGTCGCTGAAACAACCACGATCGGAGTTCCGGGAAATTCGGCCCGAACCGATATTAGTCCAGAAAATCCACTAGCTCCCGGCATGGACAGATCAAGCAGAACCAGATCGGCGGATTCGATTTCGCCCAGCAGGCTACGCAAGCCATCCAGATCACCGACCATCTTTATCGTGCAATCTGAAATTACACCCGATATTGCCTGCCGTAGTGCATCACGAAACAAAGGATGATCATCAGCAATGATTACAACCGGATTCAAAGCGGCGTCCTCCCAACACAACTTTATCTCCTCAGCGAAAGAGCCAAAATATCATGCAACCGCTGATTTAAAACTAGCCGTTGATATGCTATGTCGCCAAAATTGGCAACTCGTCACATCGGAAAATTGCCCCAAACATTATCGAATAACCAAATTGGCAGCGAAACCACATGATACGTTTATTCAGGAAATTCCGGACCAGGTATAAAACCATGATGGTAACAACCTTTGCTGTATCTGCCCTGTTGGTATTGATAAATGTTCCCTGGATCTGGAAATCCGGCTTGTGGGATGGGATCGTAATAATTGGATTGCCGGTTCCCTATTTCTTATCGCTGTTCTTGATCCCTGCCTTGATGTTCCTGTTGCTGGTTATTTACACGAATGTTGCTGAAGACATTGACCGGCATACGCTTGAATTTGAAAACGAATAGAGACTGGATCTAGTTTAGTGGACGGCCATTCCCCCTTTTCAACTTCCGCTTCGCTTGTAAGTATGTTTGTCGCAAGCTTGCTGATTGTCATTCTTTTTGCCGGAATTTTTCAGCAAATCGGTGCACCGATAATCTATATTTCCCTTCTAATGCTGACTTTTGTTGTAGGTCTTTACATTTTTGCTGGCCTCTTCGGGAAAACCATGCGGTTCAGCACCTTTCAGACGACGGACGGAAACACCAAACCATTATTTACCGGGATGGCCGTAGCATCCGGGGTTCTGTCTGCTGGCGCTTTTCTTCTCTATGCCGGGCATGTTTACAACGATGGTACGGATTTTCTGGTGCTGTTCCTGGGGATCATGCTTGGAATTTCCCTTTTGATTGTTTTGTTTTCAGCAAAGATTGCGAGATCCAAAGAACCTACTTTGGCCTGTCTGCTTTTTCCCGATGGCGCCAGCAAATCCGGAATTGCGCTTGCTACCCTTATTGTCCTGGCTTGCAGCTTTCTCCTATTGCTAGCGCAGTTAAACCTTCTCGGCATTTTCATGAACCGAATATTCGGAATGTCTCCCCAAACTGGCACAACACTGATTGTTTTAATTGCAGGAATCTGTCTGGTGTTGGGAGGCATGCAATCACTGGGCATCGTGCGGATGCTCGCTTATCCCGCGATTGCACTGTCATTCTTCATTCCCCTGATGTGGACTTCTTACACATTGACCGGAAATCCTGTGCCACAACTTGCATTTGGACCCGGTGCTCTTGAGGCCATTCTGGAAATCGACCGGGAAATGCTTGATGCAGGCCTTGCCGGGAAGAACGAAATTTTCAATCCGGTTCAAGACGGAAAATCACTTGTTGGCATCAACTATTTTACCGCTCTGCTGACAGTCGCCTTTGGATTTGCCGCAATGCCACATCTTCTCCAGCATTTCGCAACATTGAGGAGGGGGCGTGAAGGCAGAAAAACCGGCATTTGGACCTTGATTTTTGTTGTTGTCATTCTCAGTGCAATTCCGGCAGTCGCGATCTTTGCAAAGTTGGACCTTTACGCCGCTCTTTTGGGTCTGCAACTTTCCGAGATCGCAACCGAAGTGCCTTGGGTGTTCAACCTGAGCGGCAACGGTACCCTTCCTTTCATCACGATCTGCGGACAGCTTGTTTCCAATTCGCAGGATTTGATAAATGCCTGTGGCCAGACCGGAGACTATTTTCTTTCTCTGAGCGATATTGGCATAAATCCCGACTACCTGATGCTGTCCTCAACCTTGCTTAACAATCAGCCGCAACTGTTTTCAGCAATCCTGATTACCGGCGCATTGCTGGCTGTGTTTTCTACCGTAGACGGATTGTTGCTGGTAATGGCCAATACAGTTACCGTGGATTTTTACAACCGCATTTTCCGTCCAAAATCTCCTTCCGGCGTGAAACTCTTTATGAACCGTTTCTTTATTGTATTGATTGCAATCACGGCAATTGCTGTGTCACCGTTTGTGATGTTTGATCCAGAGCAGTTGTTTTCCGGAGCAATCGCCCTTACCGCGGCAAGTTTGTTCCCTGCGCTTTTGAGCCGGTTCTGGATGAAGGAAATTACGGACTTTCAAATCGGCATAGGAATGCTGGCCGCATTCGCGTTCACCGCAAGTTTGTTGTGGCTGTCAATTGCAGGGAAGGATTTCCTGCCTGGAACCGGGGATGAACTTCAACTTTTAGTACCGGGTGTGGTTGAACAAATTGAACCAATCAGTACGGGGCTTGCAGGTTTCCTGTTGTTCCATGTGTTTGTTTTGTTGGCGCGGCTGGGTGAACAGGGAATGAGTCAGTTGCGAAAACAAAGAAAGGTCGATACCGATGCAAAACCTGGTTGATTTGCACCTGGAAGAAACTCCGGATGAAACAAATGCATTCAACGAGCGGATCATTGGCCTTCTCGAAGCTGGGCCTGAACTGTGGGATTTGCCAAGGGATGTGGTGCGACAGGCCCGGCGTGAGGGAAAGGGGATATTTCCTCCCGAACCGTTTTCTTATGATGCAGAAGTATTTGAAATTGCGGGTAAATCTGGCCCTGTTGTGATGCGCGCCATTTCGCCGGATACGCGCGATGAAAGAGGTGTTTTTCTCCATTTTCATGGAGGCGGGTGGGTTTACGGAAATGCCGATATGCAGGATCAGCGCCTGAAGCAGATTGCAAACGATACCGGACTTACTTGTATTTCGGTTGAATACAGGCTGGCCCCTGAAAACCCTTTTCCGGCTGGTCCAGATGATTGCGAGGCAGCGGCGCTTTGGCTGTCCAGGGAGGGCGGCTCCAAATACAATACGTCATTTCTCGCGATCGGAGGCGAAAGTGCCGGTGCCCATTTGTCCGTCAACGCACTTTTACGTCTGCGAGACCGACATGATTTGACACCATTTCATGCTGCGGTGCTCGTTGCCGGGGCATATGATTTAGGGATGACGCCGAGCGCCGCAAATTTTAAAAGCAACCTCATTTTGCGATACAAAGACATGAAAAATTTTGGCGATTGTTTTCTGCAAAATGGCGAGGACAAGCGTGATCCTGATATTTCACCGCTTTTCGCGAATTTGGGTGGCATGCCTCCGGCACATTTTACCGTTGGAACCATGGATCCGTTGCTGGATGATTCAATTTTCATGGCGAACAGCTGGGCCAAATTTCAACCTGACACAGAACTTGATATCTATCCCGGCGGATGTCACGTGTTCCAGTATTTCGAGGAACTGAAACAGGCAAGGGAAAGCCGTGAGAAAATGAGTGCATTCCTAAACCGTCTGCTTGGCTAAAGGATGTCCAAAGAGCCCCAAATGATCTACAAGCTCCTGACTTTGCCACAGTACCAGCAAGCATTGGCGGATTGCCGGTTTGGCGGCGCCCCCGTCGATGTGTCAGACGGATTTATTCATTTCTCGACAGCGATCCAAGTTGAGGAAACCGCCTCAAAACATTTCAGCGGACAGTCTGAGCTGAAATTGCTGGCGTTTGATACGGATGATTTTGGAAGTGCTCTTGAATGGGAACCTTCGCGTGGTGGAGATTTGTTCCCGCATCTGTACGACACGCTAGACATCAAAAAGGCCAAAGCCGTGCACGACTTGAGAACGTTGCCTGACGGAAGCCACCAGTTTCCGGAGAAATTCTGATGGGACTGATCGATTTGGCAATACCTGCCCTTTTTGCATTTTCACCGGAGAAGGCACACAACCTGTCACTTGCCGGCTTGAAATCCGGTCTTGTGCCTTCGGCCAACCTCAAGGATGACCGGCGGCTCCACGTTACCGTCGGAGGTCTGGAATTTACCAATCCTGTTGGCCTTGCTGCAGGTTATGACAAGAACGCTGAAGTGCCTGACGCCATACTAAGGTTGGGGTTTGGGTTTACCGAAGTCGGCACCATTACGCCGCTTGCCCAACCAGGAAATCCCAAACCGAGGATTTTCCGACTTACCGGTGATAACGCAATCATCAACCGCCTTGGATTTAACAATGATGGCCATGCTGCTGCGCTGGCAAAACTGCTGGCGCGAAGTTCCAAGAGCGGCATTGTAGGCGTGAATATCGGTGCCAACAAGGATTCCCCGGATTTTGTTGCGGATTATGAAACCGGCATTGATACGTTTTATGATGTCGCATCCTACTTCACAGCCAATATCTCTTCACCTAACACGCCAGGTCTCAGAAACCTTCAGGCGGGAGAAGCTTTGGAGGTACTGCTCAAAAGGATTTTCGATAAAGTAGCAGCGAACACTGAAAGAACCGGAAAATCCGTGCCGGTATTTCTCAAAATCGCACCAGATCTGGAATACCTGGAAATGGATGAGATTTCTTCTGTCGTCAAAGCATCCAAAATTGCAGCGCTGATCGTATCCAATACAACGCTTGACCGGGGAATGCTGAAATACACGACCCATGCGAACGAAACAGGCGGCCTGTCCGGCCAGCCGTTATTTGAAAAATCCACTAAGATACTTGCCCAAATGTACAAACGTTTGGGAGACACAATACCGTTGATTGGCGTTGGAGGTGTGTCCAGCGCAAAAAGCGCAATTGCCAAGATTGAGGCCGGAGCAAGCCTGGTTCAACTTTATACCGGCATGGTTTATGCCGGTCCTTCGCTACCCTCCAATATCGTTCGCGGGCTGTCCCGGCATCTGGACCAGACGGGTCATGCAAATATCAGTGAACTGGTGGGAACCCGCAATGAAAAATGGGGCGCCTAATCCGGGGCGGTGAAGGTTGAACGGACCCGCGGCCAAAGTCTGGTTGAAAGCGTGATACCGCGAAATACCAAAAATGAATGCAAAGCCAGCCAGAGACCACTATTTCCAAGCGGCTCCTTGACGAAATACCAGACCAGCAAATAACCAGCCAGTGAAATCAACATCATTATTGTCATGTCCCGTGACCAGGTAGCCCCGATGAACACGCCATCCAATTGGAAAGCCAACATGCCTGTAACCGGTATAATCGCTACCCAAATCAGGTAAGTTTCGGCGGTTGAGCGAACTTCCTCACTTGTGCTCATCAACGCAATCAGGGAATGCCCGGAAAACCAGAATACAAGGCTGCAAACTATGGCCATTACCGCATTCCAGAAAAGTGTAAGATTAAAGCCCTTCCAGAAACCCTTTCGATAATTGGCTCCCACGGCTCGTCCAATGATCTGCTCAGCAGCGGTTGCCAATCCATCAAGAAAATATCCGGCAATAAAGAAAAAGTGCATCAAAATTGCATTTGCAGCCAGGGTGATTTCTCCAAAAGCTGCCCCTTGCGCGGTAAAATACGCGAATGCGAAAAGCAGTGCGAAGGATCTGATCATGATGTCGGTGTTGAGATTTATTAGTCGCTTCCACGCAACCCGGTCCATGATACGTTTTCTTGACGGCCGGACCGTGTGGTCAAGAAGATGCCAGCACACAGTACACCCGACCAGAAATGCTATTACCTCTCCAATGACGGTCGCTATTGCAACGCCTTCAATTTGCCATTCAAGCCAAAGTCCAAGAACAATACTCAGAATAATGTTTGTTCCGTTGAGCAGCAATTGCACGGCGAGTGTGAGACCGGACCTCCCAAGCCCGAGCATCCAACCGAGAATGGCGTAATTTCCCAGTGCGAAGGGTGCAGATATCATTCGGATCAAAAAATAGGTAGTCGTGGCCTCAGCCACGGCCTCGCCCGGCGACATGAACCAGAGCCCGGCCCAGAGAATGATTGGGCTCGCGAGCAGCATGACGAGACCGCTGGATATTGCAATTGCCAGGGCCCTGAACAGAACTGCCTGTTTTTCCTTTTCGTCCTGAGCGCCGTAAGCCTGTGCGGTCAGTGCAGAAGTTCCTCCGCGCAGGAAATTGAAAGTCGTAAACACCAGATCGATTATGATCGCGCCAACTGCCAGTCCGCCGATCAGCGAAGGCGCACCAAATTGTCCCACAACTGCGGTATCTACCAGACCCAGAAGCGGTGTTGAGATATATGCCAGGGTCATTGGTACTGCCAATTGCAGTACCAATCTATTATTTATTTCAAAGGGTTTGCTTTCAACCCTGGTCTCCCCGCTCATCGAAGTTGGCTCAACGGCCCAGCTTCAAGAGGCGCATGACCAGAAAAATCGGAACGACGATGGCAGCACCCCAGAAGAAATAGCGGGCAATGCTCCAAAGGGCATCAAAACCGAGATTGTACAGTTTTACGAAAAAGTCGCGGATGCTCTCCCAAACTTCCCATGGGGTGATATTGAGGGCACTCAGAATAATCCCGACCACGAATGAGATAATCGCCAGCTTTATTATGGTTCGGCCAACTGAATCGCCGAGAAAACTGTTCAATCCTTGTGACATGGAAGTATCCTTTCCTAACGCTTCTCCAAGTAAAGGTGCGCGACATGGTTTTCAAGGAAAACTATTGTTGTCCAACAGGGTCAATGATACCTGACGGACAACTGCGTCCCACTTTTTCTCCGTTTGCAAGAAATTCTGCGAGCCCCGGACCGGCGTTCAGATCTCCAGCTATTGAGAGTTTCAGCTCCTGAATAATCCGTCTGCCCTGATCACGATAACAATCCACAACCATCCTGTTCCTCGCCGCTTTTCCAAATGAACGGACAAATTCGGTTTCCAGTTTTGCAAACGGAATTTTGTTTCCGGTATGTGTCACAAAGAACGACTTAAATGCGGAACCATTCAATTCATCAAGTAGATCAAGTGCGGTGCGATAATAACTTTCATGCGTAAATCCGGGCATACAGGTGCCGTGTTTGAACCATTCATGCCGGTGCAGGTATGAGCGGAAACCCGGCATCTTGATAGCCAGTTCCCTGCGTATCGGTTCGCTCAAATCAAGTTTTGGCAGTTTATTCCACCGCCCGAACTTGTCTGCGCTCACAAGTGCATTCGGCACATCGCAGTAGATGCCATCGTGCATTTGGGGCCACAAACCATGAAGTGCAAAGTTGGATGCATCAAACCGGGTTTTTCTTTGCGAACGGCACTCGGGAACATTTGGCCGCTGCTCGCAAAATGCCGGCTGCCAACTCACCGCCAAGATGTAATTTGCATCTGCGGAACCGGATGGAATCTCATCCCTTGCGCCCTGTTTCCAATTCAACCAAATCGTCGCGGCCAACAATAATGCCAGCGCAACCAGATTTGTGAAGGTTGATTTTTTCATTCGACCTGTTTCTGCAGGAAGCCTATTCTGTGGAAATGATTCAGCAGGTTCTTACCAGCACGGGCGACGAAAATCTTCCCTTTTTCATGCCTGAAAATTTTGAACAATGGTTTGCCGGACACGGTTGGCAACCCCGTGCGCATCAACTGGAACTGCTGGCACATGCGCAGGCTGGAAATTCAACCTTGCTCATTGCCCCCACCGGTGCCGGAAAGACGTTGGCCGGATTTCTGCCAAGTCTAATAGCTCTTTCAAAGGTGAAGAAATCCGGACCCGGCGAAGCCAAACATGGCATCCACACGCTCTATATTTCTCCCCTCAAAGCACTGGCAGTCGATATTAAGCGAAACCTCGAAAAACCAATATCCGAAATGGAATTGAACATCGAGATTGAAACCCGCACCGGCGATACCCCGCCTTCCCGGCGGCAACGTCAGAAACTTAATCCCCCGCAGATTCTTCTGACCACACCTGAACAACTTGCACTGCTAATTGCCAACAAAGATGCGCCGAGATTTTTTGACAATCTGGATACAGTAATTTTTGATGAGCTGCATTCTCTGGTCACCTCAAAACGCGGACATCTTCTGGCCCTTGGACTTGCGCGCCTGAGAACCCTTCAACCGGAACTCAAAGCAATAGCACTATCTGCAACTGTATCCGAACCTGCCGAGTTGCGAAGATGGCTCGTCGCACAGCCGCCGCACGGTGAAATTGCCCTGTCCCAATTTGTTCATTTGGAGGGAGGAGCAAAACCGCAGATTTCAATCCTCAAGTCAAAAGAGAGAATTCCCTGGTCAGGGCATTCCGCCCGTTATGCGATGCCTGAGGTTTATGGGGCCATAAAGAAACACCGCACTACCCTGCTTTTCGTGAACACGCGCAGTCAGGCTGAACTTCTGTTTCAGGAATTGTGGAATCTCAATGAGGACACCCTCCCCATTGCACTTCATCATGGTTCTCTGGATGTCAGCCGCCGTAGGCGTGTCGAGGATGCCATGCAACGCAATAAACTGCGTGCAGTTGTTGCTACTTCAACCCTGGATCTGGGAATTGACTGGGGAGATGTTGATCTGGTCGTGCATGTCGGTGCTCCGAAAGGTGCCAGTCGTCTGGCACAACGCATTGGCCGTGCAAATCACCGGATCGATGAACCTTCAAAAGCGCTTCTTGTTCCTGCCAACCGTTTTGAAGTCATGGAATGCCAGGCCGCACTTGATGCTAACTACCTTGGTGCCCAGGACACCCCCCCACTGGTGGCCGGATCACTGGATGTGCTGGCACAACACGTTTTGGGGACAGCCTGTGCCGGTCCATTTGATCCGGAGGTACTATTTGATGAAATCACGACCGCAGCACCCTATGCAGAGCTTGACCGAACCCAATTCGAAAAAATCGTCGAATTTGTTGCAACCGGTGGTTATGCGCTGAAAACCTATGAACAATACGCCAAAATCAGGAAAACAGCTGATGGTTGCTGGCGCTTGACCCATCCTTCTTTCGCGCAACGTTACCGCATGAATTGCGGAACCATCATCGAAGCGCCGATGCTTGATGTCAGGCTTACACGAAAACGCGGAAAGAATGCAGCATTTCAGGGTGGGCCTGTGCTTGGGAAAATTGAAGAAGGATTCATCGAATCCCTGGTGCCGGGTGATACTTTCATGTTTTCCGGTCAGGTTCTTCGGCTTGAAGGAATTCGCGAAGCCGCCTGTTATGTATCCAAAGCGCATGACAGTGATCCGAAAATTCCTTCTTACATGGGCGGTAAGTTCCCGCTCTCCACCTATCTTGCAGATCAGGTCCGCAGCATGCTGGCTGATGTCAAACGGTGGAAACAGTTACCGTCCCAGGTCAGCGAGTGGCTGGAAATACAGAAACTGAAATCCATTCTGCCCAAGCGGGATGAACTGTTGGTGGAAACCTTCCCGCGAAATGACCGGTTTTACATGATCGCCTATCCGTTTGAAGGCAGGCTGGCCCACCAGACCCTCGGCATGTTGCTAACGCGACGGCTTGAACGCGCCAGAGCCCGACCGCTCGGCTTTGTTGCTACCGATTATGCGATTGCGGTTTGGGGGTTGCGTGACTTTGCAACCATGATGAACAAAGGTGAACTGACCCTGGGCGGTTTGTTTGATGAGGATATGCTCGGTGATGATCTGGAAGCATGGCTGGATGAGTCTTTTCTTTTAAAACGCACTTTCCGTAATTGCGCAACCATTGCAGGATTGATTGAACGGCGTTTCCCGGGCAAGGAGAAAACTGGTCGCCAGATGACTGTCTCAGCTGATCTTATTTATGATGTATTGCGCAGTCACGAACCGGACCATATTCTGTTGCAGGCAACACGGAGGGATGCTGCACACGGCCTGCTAGATATTCGCAGGCTCGGAGAAATGTTGTCGCGCACAAAGACGCGAATCGTGCATAAGAATCTGGAGCAGATTTCTCCACTTGCGGTTCCGATCATGCTGGAAATCGGACGTGAAACTGTTGCAGGAGAAGCCCAGGAATCGCTTCTTGAAGAGGCGGCAAACGAATTGGCGAGGATTGACTAGACCGTGAACCTGACGGCCCAAAAGCCCGAACCCAATTACGCGGAGATTGAATTCCGCGATGTGCCTTTATTGATTGATCTGCGCGGTTGTCTGTTCTGGCCCGATGAAAAACTGCTTGTGGTTTCAGACCTCCATCTGGAAAAAGGATCATCATTTGCGGCCCGAAAGAGGGTGTTCTTACCTCCATACGATACACAGGCAACACTCAAAATGCTCACCCTTTGTATTTCGGAATGGCAACCCAAAACAGTATTGTCATTGGGAGACAGTTTCCATGATGACGATGCAGCAGGGCGATTGCCAAGCGAATTCAGTCTTGCGCTTCGACAGATGATGCAAGAACGGGAATGGATCTGGGTTTGCGGAAATCATGATCCAACACCACCTGAAAATATTGGTGGAAGCTTTTGCACTGAAATTCAGATCGGACCGCTCAATTTCATCCACGAACCCAAAGCCGACAGCAGAAAAGGTGAAATAGCAGGACATTTGCATCCCTGTGCAAAAATCCGAAAGCGGGGCAAATCATTACGTCGACGATGTTTCGTAGGTGACAAAAACAGAATGATTATGCCTGCCTTCGGCTCATTTACCGGTGGCCTTAACATTCGCGACAGCGCCTATCAGGGATTGTTGGACGAAAGAAGCCTTCGTGCCTGGCTTCTAAGCAATTCGGGAATTTATGAATTCGGTGCTCGGCAACTGGTTGGATAAGCTACGTCACAGGTTGAACAAACTGTCCCGCAGTTTTCACCTGAATTTGATCAGTTTCTCCGGAAGATGGCGTTTGCTGCCCAACCTGTAAAGATGGCCAGGAACACAGCCATGATGCCATAAAGCAGGCTTTGTTCATGGGCAAAATCATAGATCCAACGCTCGAAACCTACTTTTCTGACTTCAAACGAGTTTTCTATTTTATCAAGTTTCTTGCCGTCCTTGAAAAGGTATGCCCGTACCGTGTGAACGCCGATCGGAACATTTGGAGGAAGTGCAAGTGTTGCCCGGAAAAGGGACGGGCTCAACTGTTCAAGCGAAGTGGGGTTTTCAGAAAACAACCCCTCGTCTATGCGAATTCTTCTAAGGGCGCGTGAAAACTCTCCCTGGGTAAGAAATTCCTCGATATTTCCTTGATCAACAGGCCGCGCCTTGAGATTATCTATCCCCACGCTCATGCTGTTCAGCACCGACAGATCAGCAACATCTCCAAGTTTGTTTCGGGACAATACGGAATAATAAGTTGGAACGCCGGTATACTCACGCGCTGAAGTGTTCACCCAGATTCCGCCGATCCATTCTTTTTTGCGGACAACTGCCTCTTCAAAGTCACCAACTACTTCAACTACGACGTCGTACTCGCCGCGGTAGAGCGCAGCCTGCTCGGCACCTTCAATCGAACCGAATATTACAATATCCTGGCCGGAAAATCCGGAATTTACCGGAACAAGATCCACCGAAACTCCCATCTGAAGCTTCTCGGAGGCATAGGTTGCAGGAACCATCGCGAAGAGGATTATTGTTATGATCAGAGTGACAAAACTTCTCATTAGTGCGCTCCCTGATCTGCGGTTCCAATTACGCTGAACAAATCACCCGGTGTTATCACCAAATCATATCCAAGCCGGAGACACACCGCCAGAACAAGCAGTCCCAACAATGCCCTGAGTTGCTCACCCTTGAGCTTGTGCCCCGCTGCTGCACCAAGTTGTGCGCCAATCACTCCTCCGACCATGAGGATAAATGCGAGAACAACATCGACCGTCTGGTTTGTCGTCGACTGGATGATGGTTGTGTACCCGGTTACGAAAATAATCTGGAAGAGTGAGGTTCCAATCACTACATTTGTGGGAACCCGCAACAGGTAAATCATTGCCGGAACCATTATAAATCCGCCACCGACACCCATGATAGCGGCCAGAATACCTACCAGCATTCCAAGCACAACAACCGGTATGGCGCTAAGATAAAGCTTGGACTTCCTGAAGCGCATTTTCAGAGGAAGCGCATGTATCCAGCTGTCGTGCCCGGGACGTCTGACCTTTACTTCACCGCCGGCGTCACGTGCCTTCTTGATGGCGTGCAAACTCTCGATGGTCATCAAGGTTCCGATTGAACCAAGGAAAACGACATACAAAATCGAGATAATCAGATCGAGCTGGCCGATACTGCGTAAAAATGAAAACGCATAAACACCAATGGTTGATCCGATCAGGCCACCAACAAGGAGCATAATTCCAAGTTTGACATCGACAGTACCCTTTCGAAGGTGGGCAAGAGCGCCGGAAAATGAAGAAGCGACAATCTGGTTGGCTTCTGTGGCAACCGCTACCGCTGGAGGGATATTGTAGAATATCAAAAGAGGCGTCATCAAAAACCCGCCACCGACACCAAACATGCCGGACAAAAATCCCACAGCCCCACCCATCCCGAAGAGGATGAATATATTCACTGACATCTCAGCGATTGGCAGATAGATGCTCAATGCATCCTCCGGAAGCGGTTACGGGTGTTGGTCGTTTAAGACGTCTAACGGGAAATCCGAGGTCTTTGCGGCTTAATGCGCCTCAAGGCCCCACTTGTCAATGGATGCCGGCCAGTCAGGTTCCGTATTTCTTGGGTCCAGTTTGATATCCGCACTTCACATCGAGACAGACTATCTCAATCGACTGGTTATTCGCCTATGAACCTTTGGGTTATTTCCAAGGTCAATATGCCCGTCATTGTAGGAAAATTGTGCGAGCCTGGTCGCTATGTTTCCTCCGGATAATCTTAATCTTTTTTTGCTGCATTCAGACCCGGTACAAGTGAAATTGTCTGCGACCTGAACATTTGTCTTGATTGATTTCATCGAGGTGCCCTCGATTGTTGCAAGATAATTGACAGGTATGTTTTTGGAGGCCAGCACATTCGCAATTTCAGTTACCAGGTTTGCACCGTAACTTATGCCAATCAGATTTACCGGTTCATTTGGATTACGTTTATAACGGGCCTCAATGTCTGCGATAATATTGGGTTTGATAATCCGATTTCCCTCGATCGAGGTAATATAGCTGAACACTTTTGAACCAGGAATGCGTTTGCCGAGATTGTTCATTCCATATCCGATAAATGGAACCGCACTCACCAGGCCGTTTACAAGATACGTTCTGGCAGAAACATTGAGCGTCGTGAGTAGGCTTATCAATATCGCCAGTCCCGCAATCTTCAGTGCTCTGGCTGTTACTTGAAACATAAATCTTCTCCGGGTTAAAACTGATCAGAGATCAAACCGCTTTCTCGCAGGCCCCAAAGCGAAAGTCAGTATTCATAATATATACTAGCGAATTCTATTTGATTCTTGTCAATCGTTGAAACGATTCTCTCCCTTTTTTGCACCCTTCACGAAAAAGTATGCCAGAGGTAACAATCCAACCCCAGTAAATGCGATCAGCAGCCACCACCCAGAAATATCAGAATCATGCATCCTTCTAACTGCCGCTGTAAGGGTTGGGAAAGCATAAATGGCAAGCAAAAACAATGACAGTGGATTTGATGCATCTTGATCGAATGCCATGACATCTTCATGGCCCAATATCTCGCTCAAGGCTGGGCCCAGTATTGCGCCGTCGATTATCAGTGCAAGACAAAGGGAAAGCGAAACAAATGCAATCCAGTACCAAAATTCACGACGGTTCGCCCGACCACTCACAGTGAAGTATTTTTTAAAACCTGTTTTGATTGCCTGAATGAAGCTCATAGCCCATGTTACCAGTATTGGTCGATGAGGGGAGTGGTCAAATTGAAACCGCCCTCAGGGCATCCATAAACTCGGAATCAAGACGGTCAGTCACTGCCAGCCCACTTTTAGAGCGGAAAGCCACAATCGCATCCCTTGTCTTTTGGCCCATTACACCATCCGCCGGACCGGCATCAAATCCAAGCCGTGTGAGCAGGGTTTGTGCCTGCGCAATGCTATTTTGGTCGTTGAGTGCCGCCAGTTTGTCATCTGCGCTTTTCCATGAATCTGGGATGGAAACCTGGTTTGCCGCAACATCCGGTTCGATCGGCTTCCAGTTTTCCACCTGTTTTCTGGCTTCTTCCAACTGGTCAGGACGCATGGCGTCGGCTACAAAGTCCCGTTTTTCAGCGGCATCCGCATCACCGGACTTTGCGGCAATTGCAAACCATTTGTAGGATTCGACCAGATCAACAGAAACTCCGGTACCTTTTGCGCGAAAAATTCCGAGATTGACCTGACTGTCACGAACACCGTGGTCAGCAGCCTTGGAGAACCACTTGTAGGATTTTTTCAAATCGAGAGTGCCGGCGTCCTTGTCTGGTGATGCATTCATGACCGCGAGGTTATGCATGGCGATTATATGACCGGATTCTGCTGCCTGTTCATACCACGCTTCCGCCATGGTCCGGTCAACCGGAACTCCAACGCCTTTTTCGTTAAAGTTTCCTATGAGATACTGCGCTGGTACAAAGCCGAGGTTTGCAGCATGTTCATACCATTTTGCCGCCTCCTGAAAATCCTTGTCTGTACCAATGCCATTGGTGTATCTGCGGCCAATTTCAAAAATCGCTATTGGGTCATTTTCTTCGACCGCCGCCTTAAGCGCATCGGATGCGAAACTGTAAGTTCCCGGTTCAAACGACATGTCCGGAACTGACTTGACCAGCGATCCCATTTGCTCTTCCGCAATATCCACCTGTGCCAAATTCACTTCGGCGACTTCAAGTTCATCCGGAAATGGGTTTTCTTCCAAACCATCATCGAGATACTCGGAGGTTTCCAACGCGGTTTCAGGGATCTGCCCGGTATTCTCAGGCGCGACAGAATCACGATCGTCATACACCGCAACATCACCTGTCCGGGCAAAATCAACGGAATTGCCGGTTGTTCCGAATTTGCTGACTATCGGTACGGCAACTGCAACCAGCAAGATGGCTGCCGCTGCAATCACGAGCGCTTTTTTTCGTTTGGTAATCAGCGAGGGTAATGACGAAAGCAAGCTTTTGGATTGCCCTGATTTTGCCGGTGCTTCTTCCGCTTCAGCCTCTGTCATGCTGGCTTCCAGAGCGGCTGCCTGAGCTGCTTTCCTCGCAGCTGCCAAAAAATCGGTGCCGGTTTCGCCGTCTTCCCGACCTGCAAGTGTTTTCCGGCGTTCGTTGGCCTGTCTGACCAGAGCGGCAAGATCCGGTCCACCTGAACCCGGTTCAATCGGCAGGTCTTCCTGACCCATATGGGCTTCATCAGCAAATCCAAGCGCCTCAACTGGAGCTTCGGGCATTTGCTCGGGAGCCAGGTCTGGAGGGTTTACCTCCAGCAAGTCTTCTGCTTGGTCCGCCGCAAGAGAATGCGCATGAGCTGCGAGGGACTCCATGTTTTCATGGTCTGCCGGGGCCGCGGCCATCTGCTCCTCGGTTTCCTGCTGAGCATGTTGACGTTCCATCTGGGCCATGCGGGCCGCTTTGACCAGGCGTTCACCTGCGGACAACCCTTCAATCTTTGCTTCAGATTGCTCTTCCTCTAATTCAGGTTGGGTTTCAACCGGTTCTTCCGTTTGCGGCAGATTGGCACTTTCCTGCGGTGATGCTTCTTCTTGGGGTGCAGTTTCCTGCAGCAGGGGAACTTCCGTTACTGGATCAGCATTAACTGCAGGTTCTTCGACCTGTGAGTCCGAAACTGCTGGAGCCGGGGCGGGTTCTGGTTCATGCGTCAAAACCACAGGTTCCGGTTCATGCCTCAAATTCACGGGTTCGGCTGCAGCCTGGACAGGTGCAGCATATCCCTTTTCCTTGATGTCACTGAGGTGGGATTCCATGGAGCCAATACGGTCCGCGATGGAATTCAACATGTCACGCAACTCATCAAGCGGAATTTCTGATTGTGAGGTGGGCGCAGCCGTATCGTGCAGCTTCCGGATATCCTGATGAAGCGCATTGATTGTCTCGGGGTCTATTATAGAACCGGATGTTGGCAATTCATGAACTACACGGCGGATAGCTTCTTCTGCTGCACCGGCGGCAAGTTCAATACCAATATCCCGGTTCGCACCAAGTTGTTTTTCGATACTGCCAAGACTTTCCGTAATCGGGTCCAGTGAAAGAGTTGGAGTTGAAAATTCATTGAGTTGTTTTGAAATTCCCTCAACCTGCTCCTGAAGGGAGTTCAACAGGTCAATCGAATTGTCCGAACTTTCACCATCCTGCGGGCTTTTGAGTTGTTCAACCCTTTGCACAAGATCATCCAACCGTTCCAGAAGCGCGGAGTTGTTTCGGGGTTCCCCATCGGAGTGTCCTGTGGATACCACAGCAACGTTTTCCACTTTGTCTCCAAGTTGTTGGATCTGATTGGATAATTCATCAAGTGCAGAAAGTGGTTGATCCCCTCCTGCTGAGATTTTGGCATCAATTTCACGCAGTGCGGCATTGGTTTGCGCGAAATAAGAGTCGAAATTTTTCGATTCAGATGCCGCAGACTGGGAAGGCTCCTGTGCATTCAATGATTCCAGTTCGCGGGCAAGATCTACCAATCTTGCCTCGATTCGTTCAAGATTATCTGTCCCTCTTTCCATCGAAGACAAAGCTACTATTGCTCGGTTAACTTCTTCAAGACGGCTTTCAACTTTCGACAAATCAGGCTGCGGAACATCAACATCGCGGGTGGCAAGCTGGTCGATTGCGTTTTCCAATGCTGCAACCTGGCCCTGAAGTTGCGAAAATCCCCCACCATCCGGCTGGCTTTCGAAGCTGGAAAGCATTGTGGTCAGCTGATCAATTTTGCCGGCAATATCCCTGTAACCGGTTTCAACAACCTCAACAAACCCACCGGCTGGCGCAGCATTTGCCAGGATTGCCGATTGCATATCCTTTACCTGATTGAGGATGCTTTCGTGACTGGTTTCTACCGCCTGCGCATAGGCGGCCGGATCAATCTCCGGGCTACCTGTTGCGTCCAACCGCGCCAGGATATCTCGATAACTCTGGTCTATTGAATCTTTCAATCCCAATACGTGGGAGGGCTCAACACTACGGGACTGAATGTTTGAAAAACCAGATTCGAGTTTATTTACCGCGGACCCGATTGCTTCCAGTTGCTGTTTTATCTGATCAAATTCTTGCCGGTCATTTTTGCGCGATTCTTGCACTTGAGCCATGGTGCTCAGTTTGGAGGCGAGTTGATCTAGATTGGCCTTGAGACCTCCCAAATCCGGGGCGGGTGGTGTCTGTGCATATTGCGACATCTGCTGTGCGGGCATATGAACCGGAAGAGGCGGAGCATAGCCGGGAGCAGCATACTGCGGCGGATAAATAGCCGGATTCGCCATGTGGCCAAGCCGTTGCTGAATTTCATAAGCGTGCGAAGTAACGTCATTATTTTCATAGTGCGCTGGCTGTCCACCGGGAATTCCGGCAGGATTATGTGACAAATTTTTCAGCAGTGACTTCGATTTGCGCATGAACAAAGGTCCGGTTTCAATATGTATGCCTCCGGATAGAATCGGAAAGATACACAACAGCTTTCACAAATCAGGGTAAACAATGCGTTAATTTCCGGCTTTTGAGCCAGATTCACTCCTTGATGTTTGCGCGTTAACACTTTTTTCGGCACCCAATTAATTATTCACAAAGCTGATCACATTATCCACGTATTCATGGAGTTCTAACGGAGCCTGTTTAAAATTGATTTTAACTATGCTAACGCATTCCCATTGGGGCAATTTACGGATTTAGAATTATGGCTGAACTAGCTACAGCTAAGAATGTTCTTGAAAAACTGTCGGGAGTCATCCCATGCGATGATCCTGAAAAAAAAGAATACTATCGAATTGGAGATTTGGCACGCAGCTTTAACGTGAGCTTGCGGACCCTGCGATTTTATGAAGATCGGGGCCTTCTTCATCCGAAGCGTTCCGGGTCTACTCGTTTGTATACACGTACCGACCGGAAACGATTGAAAGTAATCCTGCTGATCAAAAGGCTAGGGTTTTCTCTGGTTGACATAGAAGAAATGCTACTGCTTTACGACAACGAGCAAATTGAAGGTGGATCCAAATCCATTCTTGAAAAACTGTCGCAGCAATTGAAAGTTCTACAATCTCAAAAAGTAGACATTGAGCGGGCTATTTCAGATGTCCAGAGTGCAACAACGCTCATTGAAGAGTTGATGTAAAACTTTCAGTTCCAAGCCGTTAGCCAATTTTCCCTCAATTTGTACGGCCAAATTGTCACAACCTATTGCATTTTTTATTTTGACATTTACGTTAACGTAAGAATTTGCTATCCCATTTGGGATTGTGTTGCTGAACAATTGGCCACACAGTTCTATATTGGTTTAATAATCTACCGCTGAGAGTTTCTTGAGGAGGAAACCAAATGCCCAGCTACACCGCTCCCGTTAGTGAAACGCTTTATGTCTTGAACGATGTACTGAACATCGACCGTTACAACAATCTTCCCGGATTCGAAGAAGCCACACCTGATATGGTTGAGGCAATATTGGGCGAAGCTGCCCGTATGTGCGAAGAAATCATGCAGCCGATCAACCTTTCTGGAGATCAAGAAGGTTGTATCCGTCACGATGATGGAACTGTCACAACGCCGAAGGGCTTCAAGGAAGCTTATAATGCCTATCGCGAGGGCGGATGGATGGGTCTTGCTGCCGATCCGGAATACGGCGGTCAGGGCCTCCCTTACACGCTGCACACAGCGGTCGGAGAATACCTGTCATCTTCCAACCAGGCATTTGCGATGTATCCCGGTCTGACCCAAGGAGCGATTGCAGCGATTCAGGTTCACGGATCCGCTGATATCAAACAGAAGCATCTGCCGAAAATGATCGAAGGTGCCTGGACTGGCACCATGAACCTGACCGAGCCCCATTGCGGTACTGATCTTGGACTGTTGCGGACGAAAGCCACCCCCCAGAGCGATGGTTCCTACAAGATTTCGGGTCAGAAAATTTTCATTTCCGCCGGCGAACATGATCTGTCCGAAAACATCATTCACCTGGTTTTGGCGCGCATTGAGGGTGCGCCTGACGGGGTCAAGGGCATCTCCCTGTTTGTGGTTCCCAAATATCACGTTGCCGATGATGGTTCCCTGGGGGAGCGCAATGGAGTTTCCTGCGGTTCTATAGAGGAAAAGATGGGTATTCATGCGAATTCAACCTGTGTCCTCAATTATGACGATGCAGTTGGATATCTGATTGGTGAAGAAAACAGTGGTCTCAAAGCCATGTTTATCATGATGAACGAAGCACGCCTGGGTGTCGGGCTTCAGGGCCTTGCGCAATCTGAAGCTGCTTATCAGAATGCAGCAATTTACGCTAAGGAACGCATTCAGGGCCGGGCGTTGACCGGACCAGCTGAGCCTGACAAAAAAGCTGACCCGCTACTGGTGCATCCCGACATCCGACGCATGCTGTTGAACATCAAGTCCTTCAACGAGGCCGCTCGCGCCCTGATGTTGTGGACAGCGCTCAAAGGAGACATTTCCCATCGCGGCCTCAACGATGAGGACCGTGAAGCAGCTGATGACCTGATGGGGCTCCTCACACCGATTGTCAAAGGTGTACTGACTGATATTGGCTTTCAAAACTGCGTCAATGCCCAACAGGTCTTTGGCGGACATGGCTATATCGAGGAATGGGGCATGAGCCAGTTTGTCCGCGATGCCCGAATTGCCCAGATATATGAGGGTGCAAACGGCATCCAAGCACTCGACCTGGTCGGACGCAAACTGCCAAAAGATGGTGGCCGCGCAATGCGAGCTTTCATGGAAGAAGTGAACGCCTTTACCAAGAAGCACATGGACAATGAGGAAATGCAGCCGTTTACGAAACCGGTTCGTGAAGGGGTGAAGGCACTGGAAGCGGCTACCATGTGGTTGATGCAAAACGGCATGAAGAACCCGAACAACGCGGGTGCTGCTTCGATGGATTTCATGCACTTGTTCGGCCTCGTTGCCCTTGGCTACATGTGGGGCCTTATGGCAGAAAAGTCACAGGAAGCACTAGCGGAAGGTGCAAATGGATCATCGGAATTTCATGAAAACAAGCTGATGACCGGTCGCTATTTCATGGATCGTGTGATGCCTGAATGCGCTGCCCATCTTGCCCGTATCCAGAGCGGTTCGGAGAGCATGATGGCATTGGACGCAGAAGCCTTCTAGGGAGAATTCCATGAGTGCAGCAGAAGTCCTTTCGTTTCCCAGACCCGAATGGATGGATGAAGAGGTTTCCCTCGTCTCCGACATGGCAAACCGGTTCATGGAAAACGAAATTGCTCCCAATTACGATCAGTATGAAAAAGACGAAATCGTTCCCCGCTCCCAATGGGAAAAAGCTGGAGAAAACGGTCTTTTGTGCGCCTCAGTACCCGAAGAATACGGCGGTGCAGGCGGAACCTATGCGCATGAAGCCGCCATTATAGAAGCCATTGGACATCACGGAGTGGATGGTTTCGGTATTGCGCTGCATTCGGGAATTGTTGTTCCCTACATACTTCATTATGGCTCCGAGGAGCAAAAACAGAGGTGGCTGCCGCGCATGGCCAGTGGTGAACTGATTGGCGCAATCGCAATGACTGAACCTGCGGCAGGATCGGATTTGCAGGGTGTTAAGACAACTGCCGTCAGGGATGGCAACCAATATCGCATAAACGGCTCCAAGACCTTCATTACGAACGGACAGAATGCCAATCTGATTGTTCTGGTTACCAAGACAGACCCGGACAAAGGGGCCAAAGGCACATCATTGATCGTGATCGAGACCGACGAAATCGAGGGTTTTGAGCGGGGCCGCAATCTCGACAAGATCGGCTACAAGGCGAATGATACATCGGAGTTGTTCTTTAATGATGTTAAGGTTCCGACATCCAACCTGCTGGGAACTGAAGAGGGCCAGGGTTTCTTTCACATGATGAATGAACTGCCACAAGAGCGTCTCATCATTGCCAATCAGGCGATGGCTGCGATTGAACTCGCGCTTGCCCTGACCATTGAATATGTGAAGGAACGCAAGGCATTCGGCAAGGCAATCATCGAATTCCAGAACACTCAGTTCAAATTGGCAGAGTTGAAATCCGAAGCCACTATGGCGAAGGCATTTGTCAATCATTGTGTAGTCCAACACTTGCAAGGAAAGCTGGATACAGCGACAGCCTCAATGGCGAAATACCTTCTGACTGACCTTCAGGGAAAGGTTATGGATCAATGTCTGCAGATGTTTGGTGGCTATGGGTACATGAATGAGTATCCAATTGCCCGCATGTTCCGTGATGCACGTGTCCAGCGCATTTATGGCGGTACAAACGAAGTTATGAAAATCCTGATTTCAAGAACGTTGTAAGGATACAGACCATGCCCAAAGCCTACTGGATTGCACACGTATCTTCTGAAGATGCCACAAACTTTCAATCAGATGCCTACAAGGCTTATGTCGCCGGTGCTGGGCCAGCGTTTCAGAAATACAATGCAAAGTTTCTGGCCCGGGGCGGTTCCTTTGTCACTGCTGAAGGTGGCGATCTTGGAACCCGCCATGTGGTGATTGAATTCAATTCCCTTGAAGATGCCAAGGCCTGCTACAACTCCGAAATCTATGAGCAAGCGAAGAAAAACCGCACTGCAGTTTCAAACGCGCACATTATCCTGCTTGAAGGCGTCGAAAACTAATGACGGATTATACCCTCAAATGTTTCGTTGAATCCGGTAACGCCTACAAGGCTGCCCTTATGCTATCCCTTTGCGAGGCGGATTGGGCACCGGAATGGGTTGACTTTTTTAACGGTGAAACGCGCAGTGATGCTTTCCGCGAGAGCAATTCAATGGGCGAAGTGCCGGTTTTGATCGATCATACTCAAAACGACCATGTAATGAGTCAATCAGGTGCCATCCTGCTACATTTGGCTGACCGGTTTGGCAAATATGTTCCCGGTAGCCGTCAGGACGAAATCGAAATGATGCGGTGGATGTTTTTCGACAACCACAAGCTCACAAGCTATGTCGCAACCTACCGTTTCATGAGCCGTTTCATGAAAAAGGAAGGTGAGCCGGAAACGGAGTTCCTGAAAGGCCGTGCGATGAGTGCGCTCAAAACGCTTGACGGCCATCTTCAGCAAAATGACTGGATGGCGGCCAGCCAACCTACGCTAGCGGATATTTCGATTTGCGGATATTTGTTTTGGCCGGATCACATTGGAGTGACATGGGATGACTACTCCGGCATCAAACCTTGGTTGGCACGGATAAAAGAATTACCTCATTGGGCACCGCCGGAAGATCTGCTTCCAGCCGGGCCGGTTACCTGATTTTTAGGAGATGCAAAAATGAACGAAGCCTATATTTATGATCATGTTCGAACCCCGCGTGGCCGCGGTAAAAAAGACGGTTCCCTTCATGAGGTTCCAGCGGTTCGTTTGTCTGCGAAAACGCTCGAAGCTGTTCGCGATCGCAATGAAATTGATACAACCCAGGTTGATGATGTGATCCTCGGTTGCGTTGACCCTGTCGGGGAAGCGGGATCAGATATTGCCCGTTCGGCGGTGTTTGAAGCCGGATACGATACGAGTGTCCCGGGCATGCAGATCAACCGTTTTTGCGCATCCGGACTTGATGCAATCAACATGGGTGCTTCAAAGATAAATTCAGGTGCTGATGATATTGTCATTGCCGGTGGTGTGGAAAGTATGTCCCGCGTTGGAATTGGCGCTTCAGGTGGCGCCTGGCCGATGGATCCTTCCGTCGCCGTTCCCGCCTACTTCATGCCGCAAGGTGTCTCTGCAGACCTGATAGCTACCAAATACGGGTTCTCCCGTGATGATGTGGACGCCTATTCGGTAGAAAGCCAAAAGCGATCCGCCAAAAGCTGGGAAGAGGGGCGATTCAAGAATTCCGTAATTCCGGTCAAGGACCAGAACGGATTGACCATTCTGGGCCATGATGAACACATGCGCCCGACAAGCGACATGCAGTCATTGGCTTCACTCGACCCATCTTTCGTGATGATGGGCGAAATGGGCGGCTTCAACGGCGTGGCGATTGCTGCTCATCCTGATGTCGAAGCAGTCACTCATGTGCATCATGCTGGCAATTCTTCCGGCATTGTTGACGGTGCAGCAGCGGTACTTTTGGGATCCGAAGAAGGTGGCAAGAAACTTGGAATAAAGCCTCGTGCCAAAATTCGCGCGTTCGCTAATATCGGCTCCGATCCTGCCTTGATGCTTACCGGTCCAATTGATGTAACCGAGAAGTTGCTCAAACGCTCGGGAATGAAGTTAGAGGATATCGACCTTTTTGAATTGAACGAGGCGTTTGCTTCCGTCGTCCTGCGTTACATGCAGCACTTCGATATCTCACATGACAAAATCAACGTGTGCGGCGGTGCAATAGCTATGGGCCATCCGCTGGGCGCAACCGGTGCAATGATCCTGGGTACCGTTCTCGACGAACTGGAACGCCGGGACCAGAGCACGGCATTGGTGACCCTGTGCATTGGTGCAGGAATGGGTACAGCGACAATCATTGAGCGCGTTTGATTTACGACCGTTTCAGTCCGAGGAATTACTGATATGACTTACAAGAATTTTACAATCGAAACTGACAGCGATGGCATCGCGGTCATTACCTGGGATATGCCAGGTAAATCCATGAATGTGATCGATCTTTCCGTGATGGAAGAACTAGACGCAATCATAGACGCAATCATCGGTGATGAGGCCGTAAAGGGTGCGGTTATCGCTTCCGGCAAGAAAACCTTTGGCGCCGGTGCTGATCTTACCATGTTGCAGCAAATGCTGGGCGAATTCCGCAAAGAAGAAGCAAAAGATGCTGAAGCAGCTGCACAGATGCTTTTCGACAATGCATTCCGGCTCAACCAGATGTTGCGAAAAATGGAAACCGGAGACAAACCCTTCGTCGCTGCCATCAACGGGCAGGCACTGGGCGGTTGTCTCGAGATTTGTCTTGCATGCCACGGCAGGGTTTTGGCCGACAATGGTAAAGTCGGTCTTCCGGAAGTGAAAGTCGGTTTGCTTCCTGGCGGTGGTGGCACACAACGTTTGCCGCGGTTAATTCACACTCAGGAAGCCTTTCAGATGCTGCTCAAGGGCGGCAACATGCACGCTTCAAAAGCGAAGGCGCAGGGTCTGGTTACGGAGATTGCGCCGGAAAATGAGCTTGTTGCCAAGGCTAAGGAACTGATCACCGGCGGCCTGAAGGGTGTTCAGCCATGGGATGTAAAGGGATACAAGTTCCCCGGTGGACTTGTTTATTCTCCTGCCGGTTTCCAGTTGTTCCCACCTGCCAATGCAATCTACCGGCGCGAGACCCAGGACAATTATCCGGGTGCCCGTGCAATCATGAAATGTGTTTATGAAGGCATGCTGGTTCCCTTTGATACCGCTCTCAAGATCGAAAGCAGATACTTCGCCCAGGTACTGCGGTCCACTGAAGCTGCAATGATGATCCGCACATTGTTTGTTTCCATGCAGGAACTCAACAAAGGAGCCCGCAGGCCAGCCAATGTTGGTGAACTGGAAATCAAGAAAATTGGCGTGCTTGGCGGCGGCGGATTCATGGGCGCGGGAATTGCCTACGTCTCTGCCAAGGCAGGTATTGAAGTCGTTGTAATCGACCGGGATGAGGAATCTGCGGCCAATGCGGTCAAGCATGCTGAGGGTCTTGAAGACAAGGCGATATCAAAAAAACGCTCAACTGCTGAAAAGAAGGAAGCATTGCTTTCCCACATCACCGCGACTGCAGATTATGCGAAACTCAGCGATGTCGATATGGTGATCGAGGCAGTGTTTGAAGATTCCGAAGTCAAGAAAGCCGTTACCGAAGCAGCGGAAGCACACATGCCCGAAGATGCAATCTTTGCTTCCAACACATCAACCATTCCAATTTCCGATCTGGCAGCATTTTCCAAGCGCCCGGAACAGTTTGTCGGAATTCATTTCTTTTCACCAGTTGACCGGATGATGCTGGTTGAAGTTATCAAGGGTAACGAAACCGGTGATAAGGCAATTGCAATGGCTTTGGATTACATCGCCAAAATCAAGAAGACACCGATTGTCGTCAACGATACACGCGGATTCTTCATCAATCGTTGTGTCCTGCGCTACATGCTGGAATCCTATTATATGCTTTACGAAGGTGTTCCTGCCGCGATGATAGAAAATCTTGCCAAACAGGTTGGCATGCCGCTTGGTCCCTTGCAGCTCAATGACGAGACAGCCATCGATCTTGCGCACAAGATTTTGCATCAGGCAATTCGTGACATGGGGGATGACGCAGTCGACAAGCAGCACGTCGATTTCCTTGATGAAATGGTCGAAAAACATGGCCGGCTTGGTCGCAAAAACGGCAAGGGATTCTATGAATACCCTGACAAACCCGCCAAGAAACACCTGTGGCCCGGGTTGAAGGACATGTTTGAACAGCAGGATGCGGATTCTGTGGACCGGGAAGAAATCAAGCACCGTTTCCTGGCAGTCATCGCACTTGAGGCGGCTCGCTGTGTTGAGGAAAACGTGGTCACCGATGTTCGTGAAGCAGATGTCGGATCAATTCTCGGATTTGGCTTCGCTCCTTATACCGGCGGTGTATTGTCCTATATCGACGGTATGGGTTCCGCAAAATTCGTGGAAATTTGCCAGGACCTCGAAGCCAAATATGGTGAGCAGTACAAGGTGAATGACCTGCTGCTGGATATGGCAAAAAAGAACGATACCTTTTACGCCCGGTTTTCTCCGGTAGCAAAGGCAAAAAAGGCTGCCTGAATACATCCCGGCCAACATCATTGAAACCCGGCTTCCATGCCGGGTTTTTTGTGCGACTGAAAACCGCGTGGCTCTTTTGACTATTGCACTCAGATTTGGATAAACTAGTATCAAAATTCAAACTCAAAACCTTTCAAGGAGACGGCCCCATGTCCTTACGAATTAATGATGAAGCTCCGAATTTCACAGCAGAAACAACCGAAGGCACCGTCAATTTTCATGACTGGATCGGAGATGGCTGGGCAATAATGTTCTCCCACCCCAAGGATTTTACTCCGGTCTGTACAACAGAGCTTGGTTATATGGCGGGCCTGATGGACGAATTCAAAAAGCGAAATACGAAAGTGATCGGTATTTCCGTTGATCCTGTTGAAAGTCACCACAAATGGAAGAATGATATCCAGGTCGTCACGGGCCAGTCTGTTGATTATCCGATGATCGGTGATCCGGAGCTTAAAGTCGCAAAACTCTACGGTATGTTGCCAGCAGAAGCCGGAGATTCTTCAGAAGGAAGAACCCCCGCAGATAACGCAACGGTCCGATCAGTCTTTGTCATTGGGCCCGATAAAAAGATCAAGCTGATGCTCACCTACCCGATGACAACCGGACGCAACTTTGATGAAATATTGCGGGTAATTGATTCCATGCAATTGACTGCAAAACATCAGGTCGCAACACCCGCACAATGGAAACATGGAGACAAGGTCATTATCACGCCGGCGGTTTCTGACGATGATGCGAAGGAACGCTTCGGTTCATACGAGCAACCTGTTCCTTATGTTCGTTTCACGGATCAACCAAACTGAGTTGTTCCGATAGTGTTTAGACATCCGGGCTTTGCAATTCCCCTTACAGGGGAATTGGTTTTTCAGGCTACGTTTTTTAACCCGCGCCCTTCCAGCAAGGCGTCAATTTCAGGCATTTTGCCACGAAATTCGACATAAAGCTCTGCCGGATCACGGCTGCCCCCGGCTGAATAGATGAAATCATGCAATTTGGCAGAAATTGTTCTGTCAAAAATGTCGCCTGCTTCCCTGAACGCCTGGTATGCATCCGCATCCATTACCTCAGACCACATGTAAGAATAGTATCCGGCGGAATATCCGTCGCCAGAGAATACATGCGCGAAATGTGGAGTGCGATGGCGCATGGTTATTTCGCGCGGCATGCCAATCTCGCGCAGAATTTTTTCCTCAATGTCATTTATATTCCGGGCCTTTCCGGCAGGCATGGTATGTAATTCGATATCAACAAGTGCAGATGACGTATATTCAACCGTTGCAAATCCCTGGTTGAAGTTCTCCGCCGCCTTAAGCCGCTCCATCATTTCCTGCGGCATCGGCTCGCCGGTTTTATAGTGTATTGCAAAACGGGAGAGAATTTCCGGTTCCGACAACCAGTGTTCAAACAACTGGCTGGGTAGTTCAACGAAATCACGGGCAACTGAAGTTCCTGAAATCACCGGATAGGTGACGTTTGACAATATGCCATGAAGGGCGTGGCCAAACTCATGAAAAAGCGTTCGGGCATCATCGAAGGTAAGCAGTGCCGTTTCACCTTCCGGCGCCTTGGCGAAGTTCATGACATTGACAATGATCGGACGAATATCGCCCTTTAGTTTTTCCTGCGAGCGGAAACCACTCATCCATGCTCCTGACCGCTTGGATGGGCGGGCAAAGTAATCACCGAGGAAGAGGGCAACATGGTCACCTGAGGCATTTTTAACCTCGAACACCCTGACATCGGGGTGATAAACTGAAATATTATGAGTTTCCATAAAAGTTAAACCAAACAACCGCTTGGCGGTCTCAAATGCCGCCTCAATTATCATGTCGAGTTGCAGATAGGGCTTGATTTCCGCCTCATCGAGGTCATGCTCCGCCTTGCGGACTTTTTCAGAATAGTATCGCCAATCCCAAGGCTCGATATCAAAATTGGCGCCTTCTGAATTTGCACATTCCTGAAGTTTTGCCGCCTCCTGTTTGGCGCGGGCCTTGGCAGGTTTCCAGACATTTAACAGGAGTTCACGAACCGCCTGTGGTGTCTTGGCCATCTGGTCATCTAGTTTGAATTCCGCAAAGGTTTCAAAGCCAAGCATTTTTGCACGATCTTCGCGCAATTGGAGTGTTTCAGAGATTATTTCACGGTTGTCGGTTTTTCCATTGTTTTCACCGCGGCTGATCCATGCCTTAAACGCCTTTTCGCGCAGGTCACGTCGTGATGAAAACTGCAAAAACGGTTCGATCAGCGAACGGGACAAGGTGATGACGTGTTTTCCGGAGTGTCCACGTTCTTTCGCTGCGGATGAGGCTGCAGCAATCAGGAAATCAGGTAAACCGGCCAGATCATCCTGATTTTCCAAAAGCAGTTCATAGGCACTTTCATCTGCCAGAACATTTTGGGAGAAGGTTGTTCCAAGCGTTGCAAGTCTTTGTGTAACTTCAGACATGCGTTTGCGATCACCACCCTCAAGCTTTGCCCCCGAGCGTACGAAAGAAGAATGGTAACGCTCCAATACACGCTGTTGTTCAGAGGAAAGATCGAGTGTTTCTTTCGTCTCAAACAGCGTATCGACACGCTCAAAAAGCTGCCTGTTCAACATCATTTTCGAGTGATGCGCGGCAAGTTGAGGTGCAATATCACGCTCAATTTCCTGAAGATCCGGATTGGTATTTGAACCCGCAAGATTGAAGAAAGTCGCAGAAACTTTTGACAATGCACCACCAGACCGCTCCATTGCTTCTATCGTATTGACAAATGTCGGCGCTTCCGTGTTGGATGCAATGGCTGCAATTTCAGCTTCATTTTCCGCTAAAGCCAATTCAAATGCTTCCCCGAAGTGACCGGTTTCAATCTGATCGAAGGGAGGAACTTCGTGCGGTGTATTCCAGTCGGCAAGGAGCGGATTCTTATGTGTCATTGAAACCTCTGAATGTATGAAACTGAATGAGCATATATGGCGTTTGTGCGAAAGAAAAAGAGCTTTTTCTTTCACTTCCTCAACGCGGGAAGTCCGACGCCGGTTGCCTCGAAGCCTCCGTCAGCAGAGAGGACCTGACCGGTGATAAAACTTGCCTGTTCACTGCACAGGAAGAAGATGGCATTGGCAATTTCCTCTTCGGATCCATAACGGTTCAGGGGAATTGCATCATGATAGGCGTCTATAATGTCCTGTGTGTGCACCGCCATTGCAAGTTTCGTGCGGACCGGGCCGGGACAAACGCAATTTGCACGGATTCCATACTCCCCCAGTTCAGCCGCCTGCTGCAGCGTAAGCTGTATGACGCCCGCCTTTGATGCACCATAAGCGGTTCGCAGCGTTGAGGCCCGCAATCCGGAAATCGATGCAATATTGACAATCGCTCCCCCCTTGATTTTCAAGAGAGGGATTGATGCCTGGCTCACCAGAAATACGCCATCGAGATTGGTTTCCATGACCGTACGCCAGCGTTCAAAGGTTGTTTCTTCAATCGGACCGAAATCTGCCACCCCTGCATTGTTGACAACGGCATCCAGCAAGCCCATCCGGTCCTGGATTTCTTCCATGAAGACATCAACGTCATTTGACACGGAAACGTCTGCGACAATCGCAAATGCGTTGACCAAGGGTTTCGAAACCTTGCGAAGTTCCGGACCGTCCCGGTCTATCATAACCACTTTCCAACCCTCTTCCAGGAAACGGTTGGTTGTCGCAAGACCTATGCCACGCGCTGCACCGGTTACCAAAGCTACCTTACTCAATTGAGTTTCTCCCACAAAATATACCAGCCTTCCGGTTCTTCGGCCTCGCGGAAATAAATGCCGAGCTTTCGCTGCACCGTTTTGACTATCCCCGCTCCCTCAAGTTGAGAAATTTTTTCTTCAAAGCCTTCCGGTTCCCAGATATCCTGATGAACCGTGCAAGCGAACACCCCACCCGGTTTGAGGATGCGGAACAATTCATCCAGGCATGAAGCTCCCACATGGGCATGTGTAAATGTGCCAGTGCAAATCATCGCCTCATATGTGCCGGATTCGATGGAAATTGGCTTTGTCAGATCCACCTCATGAAGCAGATTGTAGATGTTACGCTTGGCTGCCTCAGCAAGCATCTCGGCTGAATAATCCAGCGCGTCCAAATTAGCGAAACCTAACCGGGACAATTCGTTTCCTGCAAGTCCGGTCCCACTTCCAATATCAAGTATCCGGGCATTTTTGTCCGCCAGGTTTGCGGTCAGGAGTTCAGCAGTTTTCATAGGCGTCAAATACCCCAGCCCACCCAGCATGGCCTCATCATAGGTTCCCGCCCATTCCTTGTAGAGTGCTTTGGCTTCCACGTCTGATTTCAGACTGTAGGCCTGCTCAAGCAACTGATCTGCCTTTTCGTTCCTGCCTGCCATTTATCTGTTCCTTTTCACGGTTTATCGCTGGAATGGAAGACCAGTGCAAGCAGGATCCGCATCCCGGCATGTCAGGTTCTGTGAATTACGCAATCGATCTATGGACATGCATCTTTCAATCCCATAAAAAAGGAAATTATTCCTTTTTGGAGTCAAAAATGGAAATGTTGACTCATCAGCAAATCTGGGCTGCCATTGATGCACTTGCTGAAAATTCCGGTATGTCAGCATCAGGCCTTGCAAAAAAAGCTGGCCTGGATCCAACGACCTTCAATCGTTCAAAACGCTTTACCGCCTCAGAACGGGAACGTTGGCCTTCAACAGAATCCATTGCGAAAATCTTGAAATGCACGAACACCAGTGTCGACGATTTCATGGCACTGATCGTCCCGCCCAAGCGAGCCAGAATGACGGGAAACATAAATTACCGAGAAGAATTTAACCGTCAGGCTATACCGGTCATCGGCTTTGCCCAGGCAGGAGTTGGCGGGTTTTTCGACGACGGTGGATTTCCGGTTGGCCAGGGGTGGGATGAAGTCGGGAGTCCGTCAAAAACCGGTGAAAATACTTACGCTTTGAAGGTTTCCGGAGATTCCATGCTGCCGCTTTACCGGGAAGGTGACATCATCATTGTTGATCCCATGGCACAAATCAGAAAAGGCGATCGGGTTGTAGCCAAAACCCTTGAGGGAGAAGTTTTTGCCAAGGTGTTGCAACGCAGATCCGCAAAGACGGTCGATTTCCAATCCCTGAATACGGAACACCCGGATATTTCGTTTGCCCCTGAAGACCTCGAATGGATCGCCCGAATCGTCTGGGCCAGCCAGTGAGTCACCGGTTATGCGTGGATGGATGTTCCCCGTTTCAACTGCACTGCTCCTGACCGCGGCTTTTATGATTTATCTCAGTTACTTTTCAACTGAGCGACCGAATCCGCAGCTTGAAAAAGAAATGACCAAACTGGATTTGGAGCCAGTTAAACCAGTCCGTGACGTGACACCCCAGGAAATACTCAAGGCACCGGATATTAAAGCGGAGTATCTGGAACGGCTGCCAGCAGTGGAGCCTCCACCATTACCACCGAAACCCGAAAAACCAGACCGATTCCACAGACCGATTGTAATTTCAGCTGGCATTTTGCGGATCGGTGATACAACAATCAATCTTGCCGGTATTATCCCGCTCAAACTGGACCAAACCTGCAAGGACAAATCCGGCGAGGACTGGCCATGCGGACGGTTCGCCAAAACGGAATTCCAAAGGTTTATCCGTGGGCGTCCAATTGATTGCAATAAACAGGAGGAAATTGCACAAACCGCAACGGTTCGATGCCGACTTGCGTCGTACGATATTTCAGCCTGGCTTGTTCTAACGGGATGGGCTGAACCGATAGGTGAAAACTTTGCCGAGGAACTCGCCGAAGCGCAAAAAAAGAAACGTGGAATCTGGCGAAAATCCCCTCCCTGAGCTCATTTATCCGTCTACGGTTTCCATGTTCCAGGCTTCAAGTATTTTTGGCAGGGCAACACTCCAGTCCATCACACCGGTCTGTGTGGCCCAGTTTGAGTACTGTGCCAGCAGATCGTTTTCTAGCGGAACATTTTTCCCGATCAGATTGTTCAATTCTGTCCGGTCGATATCCATGTCATAGAGCTCCCAGTCGAAACCATATTGGCGCACCAATTTGAAGTTGCCGAGGCGAATTGCACAATTCCCTTCATGTTCAAAGAATATCGGTTGTTCACGATTCCAGTCCTTCCCGGTCAAAAGCCGAACAAGCGATTCACCCTGGTAGGGCTGGATTGCATGACCGTCCAATTCCTTCAGGTAAGAACTGCCGGTAATTTCCAGGATAGTCGGCAAAACATCGACGACATGACACGCCTCCTGTGCAACGGATGACACCTTGATGCCGTTTGGCCAATGGGCGATCAGCGGCGTGGAAATACCACCTTCATGCACATAATGCTTGTAGAGCCTGAAAGGAGAATTGGAGACATTGGCCCAGGGCTTGTCATAACTTTGATAGGTGAGGTCATTTCCAGGCATCAGGTTCGGGATGTTTCCCATGGTGATCTTGCGTCCGTCGAGGGTGTGATCAGGAAACGACTGGGCCCAACCGTCCTCGGCCATGAATTCTGCACATCCGCCATTGTCAGACAGGAACAGGATCAGGGTATTTTCATACTGTCCAATATCCTGCAAGGCGGATACCAACCTGCCGATCGACTGATCCATCCGGTCTACCATCGCTGCATAAGTCGCCATTTTGGCCGCTTCCCAACTCTTGTGCTCAACCTGTTCCCAGGGCATCACCTCGGTATCACGGGGGGAAATATCCCAATTGGTCCGAAACAGATTTCGCGCGTTCATCTCTTCATGACGTGCAGTCCGGGTCTTGTCCCAACCGCCATTGTAGACACCTTCATATTTGAAAATATCCTGCGGTAATGCATGAAGCGGCCAATGGGGTGCGGTATGGGCGAGATAAAGGAAAAACGGATTTTTTTCTGCTGCCGCTTCCCCAATCATGCCAATCGCCTTGTCGGTGATTGCATCTGTGTAATAAAAGCTGTCAGGCGACACTTCGACCTGGCCATCATCTTCCAGGACATAATGCGGATGAAAGAAATGGGTTGCTCCGTCCAGGGTTCCGTAAAACCGGTCAAAGCCACGCTGACGCGGGGTGGGATGATTCAGGTCCCCCACCCGCCAGTTATCGGTATCGCGTGGATCAAAATCGCCTGCGATATGCCATTTGCCTGACATCAGTGTCTTGAAACCGGAGGCACGCAAATGTTCAGCAATGGTTGCGCTGTCATTGCGCAGAAAACCCTGGTAGGCCGATGTGCCCAAATCAACCCCCATATGTCCAATTCCAGCATTGTGGGGATACAATCCGGTGAGCAGCGAGGCCCGGGTCGGGCAGCACCGCGCGCAGTTGTACATGGACGTCAGCAATGCACCGCCATTTGCAAGGGCATCAATGTTCGGTGTGTTTATTTCGGACCCTGTAATGCCAAGATCGGCAAAGCCCATGTCATCAACGAGGATGAGAATGACATTCGGCTTTTGGGACTGTGATTCCTGCATGCCACCTGCTCCTGAATTGCCTGCACCAAGAGTTCATCATCGACATTCATTTGTCGATAGGGAAATGACGGAGATAAAGAAAATCTGATTGAAAAGCTGGTTGTGAGCTGAGGCGGGTGTCCAGTTTTGCGAACGCCAAGTATGCGGACAAAGTGATTCATTCAGTCCAAAATGATATCGTGTTTGCCACTAGCGCGAACCATGGTGCAAAAGTTTTTCTTCAGAATGGTCTATTTCGCCTTATCGACCTTGTTGCGAGCCCATGCGGAGATGAATTCCGAGATGATTACCAATGCAAGGATCGATAAAAGGATAGCTGCGGTTCGATTGGTCTCTATCTGCTGAACATTGCGTTTTAGATACCATCCCATTCCGCCCGCACCAACAAAACCAACAACGGTTGCTGCACGAAATGCAACATCCCATGTGTAGATTGCGATTCCTGTCAGTGCAACTCGGACTTGAGGAATGACGCCGAAGACGAAAACCTGTAAATGGTTTCCACCCATTGCGCGGATAGCTTCAACCTGCCCCATCTCGATTGCTTCAATCTCTTCGGCGAACAGTTTTCCAGCAAAACCAATAGAGAACATTGTCAGAGCAAGCACACCGGGCAACATGCCAAAACCAAGAATGGTTACAAAAAGGATTGCCCAGATAAGTTCATGGACCGAGCGGCACCCCATGGTAATTACCCTAGCAACAGGATAGATAAATCGCTGCGATGGGCTGACATTGTGAGCTGCGAACCAACCGAGAATTACCGAAAGCAGAATGCCAAACAAAGACCCAAGGTAAGCCATCTGGATGGTTTCAATTACGGCACCAAAATAATCCAGATCGTAGATATAGTCCATATCAGGTGGATAATAGCGATTGGCCAGAACATCTCCCAAGCGGCCAAACATCCCCAAAATTCGCGAAAGCGGAACATTAAGATAATGGATGGAATAAGCTATGAATGATAATATCAGAAGAAAGCCGCCATATATGTACAATGATTGCGGGTATTTAAATCTGCTCCATCGCCGCCGTTTCCCATCTAGACCGGTTGCCACCTCTGAACGAGCATTTGCTGACATTTCTACCATCAGATAAGCGCTTTTCTGGAATAGTGTGAAGTCACTTCACCTACCAGTACGAGTGAAAAAATTGCCAGAATAACTGTGGTGACACCTGGATAGTTGAACGTGTGCATCTGCCTAAAGAATACCAGACCAAGTCCGCCGGCCCCAACCAATCCGAGAATTGCTGAACGGCGAATATTTATTTCCCATTCAAAAATTACAATTCCCAGAATGACCGGAAGCACCTGGGGGAGAATGGCATAGAGCATAATCTGGAGGTTATTGGCTCCCACAGCCCGCATGGCTTCAACGGGTTTTTGATCGATATTCTCAACCGCTTCCGCAGACATTTTGGCAATAAAACCGAGCGATCGGGCTGCAATCGCCAAAATGCCTGCAAATGCGCCAAGGCCTACCGCAGAAACGAAAATCAATGCCCAAACAATCTCATGAATTGAACGACTAAGCGTCATGGCGATGCGAGCAATCGGATAAGTAATTGGTTTGAAAGGCGTAACATTCAGCGCGCCGAACCAGATTGCCGGAATGCAAATAATTAGGCCCAGAAGCGTGCCAATGCAAGCAATCATGAATGTTTCGATCGCCGGTATCAACAGGTCGGGTATGAGAGCTATATCAAGTCCAATGAAACGTGAAATTGATTCAAGCACGTTTGAGAAAGAACCAATCCTTTCCCAATCTGTATCCTCGATTACGGTTGCCTGAATGCTCCAGGCAATCAGGGCGAATAACCCTAGATAGACCATGAACATAACACGTTGTTTTTGATTCCGGCGATCGACGATTTCTTTAACTGTCAATGGACTATTCGAAATAGCAACCTCGCTCATAACACTTCCATCGCATAAATTTCTTCCAGATTTGAATCTGCAAGTGAGTCTGTAGGGCCATCGAACATCTTCACCCCATCTTGAAGGCCAATGATCTTGTTACAAGTTTCCTTGGCCAATTGCACATCGTGAATGTTACACAAAACCGGAACTTTAAGTTCGGTTGCCATGGATTTGATAAGTTCCATGACTTCTCGGGAGATTTTCGGATCAAGAGCAGAAGTCGGTTCATCAAGCAGTAACAGAGTTGGCTCTTGCATGAGCGCGCGAGCAATCCCCACTCGCTGCCTTTGACCCCCTGAGAGCTCATCCGCACGCTTGTCGACATGATCCTGTAATCCAACGCGCTCCAATAGTTCCAGCGCGCGTTGAATATCAACATCGGAGAACATTCTAAAAATACTGCGAAAATTTCCGACATAGCCAAGACGTCCTGACAAAACATTGTCCATTACCGACATGCGATTAATCAGATTAAACTCCTGAAAGATCATGCCTATGTGGCGGCGCAATTTTCGCAACTCCTTTTGGGAAAGTTTGAGAACCTCGGTTCCCCGCAAATTTACTGAACCGGAAGTCGGTTCAAGAAGGCGATTGATGCAACGAATAAGCGTAGATTTACCGGCACCACTTGGGCCAATAATTGCGAAGAAGTCATCTTCCTCAACTTCGAAGCTGATCCCTTTTAAAATATCGGGGCCGCTTGAAGAATATTTTGCGTGTAAATCTTCAACCTCAAGAATAGCCATATTTCGGCTCCTCTTAAATGTGGGAAACCATATCAGGAAATCGAGTACGCGGGCATTGTTAAACACTCGCGTATGGTTTGTAAGCGTCTAATTTTTCTTTGCGTCTTTTGCCTTTTTAAGATCACGAATAACGTCGTAATCTTCAGAAGTCATGGCAACGAATGTATTAGATTTCACGTTTGCCAGAAACTTTTTGGCAGCAGGCTCATCTTTCAGGCCCAGGAATGTATCGCGAATTTTCGCCTTAATATCCTCACACAGTGGACTGCGGTAGACGAATGGATCCTGTGGAATGGCAGGAGATGACCAGATGACATTGTAGTCTTCCAACTTCACTTCGCCTTTGGCCACCACATTGTCAAACCGGTGCGAAGCGACAAATGCTGCATCAACTTTGCCTTGATGAACAGCGACCGTAGAAAGCTCATGTGAGCCTGTGTAAACGGCCTTGTCGAAGAAATCATCAATATCCATGTTGACAACTTTTGAGAAAACAACGCGCGGCACCAAATTGCCGGAAGTGCTTCCCGGGTCGGTCAGTCCGACAGTTTTACCTTTAAGATCTTCAATTGTCTTGAGACCTGAACCTTTTTTCGAGACTAAAACGCCCTTATAGCCAGGTCCTTCCTCCTGGAGGTAACCTGGTTTTTTCGCGTAGGTGGCAAATACTTCGATGTTTTTATCTTTGTCATTTGCAATGACGTAAGAATACGGTCCCAATACGGCCACGTCTACAAACTCGGAAAGCAGGCCTTCAACCACAGAAGCATATGAGGTGGGCATGAAAAACTCAATTTTCTTGCCTGTTAATTCTGCCATGCGGTCTGTAACCGGCTTGTAAAGTTCCAGCTCTGCTACGGTTTCTTCAGTTGGAATTATTGCGAAAGTCAAAGAGTCGGGGTTTTCACACTCTGCCGCCTGTCCGTTCGTGACAGCCTGTGGTGAAAATACAATGGCGAATGCCATAGCTGTTCCAGCAGCTAACTGCTTAATGTGTACTTTAATAGATGTTTGCGTAGTCATTTTACGTCCTCCCAGGTTGATACAAGCATTCCTCACTTGTGCTGATTTGATCGTCTTTCAACGGTCGTTCATATTGTGAAACTCTCCAAAACTCGTTCTTGTGTGCCAATGAAATTGAGACCGCGTTCACCTTCCAGTGCCGAAGTTAAAAGATCCTGTAATTCGTTTTTCTGAACTCCGTAGTCAACGGCACTTGTTGAAACGCCCAAGTCCTTTAAGAACCTGTCCAGTTTCTTGACGCCTTCATTCAGGTCTTTACCGAAGATGCGCGAAAGATTTGTGTCACATTCAGCGTTTTCGCCAATCACGCTGGCCATGATCATTGGCAGGCTGAAGGAACATGCCAGCCCATGAACTACATTGTATTTAAGAGTGATCGGATAGGAGACAGAGTGTGCAAGTGCCGTTTTCGTATTCGAAAATGCCAGGCCCGCAAAAAGACTGGCACGAGAAACACGGGTTCTCAACTCGAGATTGCCAAGGTCTCCTAGCAATAATGGTAACGCATATATCATTTCGCTTGCGGCAAAAATCGCATGATTAGCTGAAACAGGATTTCCGTTGCGGTTCCAGATACTTTCAAGGGAATGAGAGAGCGCGTCGAGCGCTGTGCTAACTGTCAGAGCTTCAGGAATGCCAAGCGTTAAATCAGGATCAACAATCGCAACTTCTGGATAGTGACAGTGCCGTGATAATGAGTGCTTTCTTTGAGATTCCACATCCCAAACAGTTGCCCATTGCGTTACTTCACTGCCAGTTCCTGCAGTGGTGGGAATGGCGATGATCGGGTGGGAGGAAAGTTTGCCTTCGCCGGACTTTGTTTCAAGAAAGTGCTGAACATTATCAAATCCACCATTACTCGCAGCAAGGACTTTGGCAGTATCAATTACCGAACCTCCGCCCAAAGCTACAATCACAGTATCAGACCTAGCAACGTCGGCGAAATTTCTGCAGGAAACCCTTAGTGGAATGAAGTCAGGATTTGGTTGAATATCGTTTATTATGCACTGTGGTTCTCCGGCGCTTTTCGACAATAAGGTAGATAACTGATCAAAATAGGCTTCACCGTAGGTAACCAGACAATAGGGTCGTTGGTTGATTGCCTTTGCCACCTGCGCAAAGGCCCCTGAACCAAATTGAATGTTGACTGGATTATCGTAAGTCCACAAAGGTTTACCCCTTATTATCGCCGTATGTGTTCTTCTCAAGCCTTATCGACAGCCTGAGTTGACTTCATGCTTCCACACAAACTACCATCTGACAAATGCATAAAAAGAATACAAATGATTGGAAAAATGAATGCAACATTCTCAACTCAGATCCTTTCATGCGGTGGCAACTGAAGGTGGATTTACGGCTGCGGCCAGGTCCATTAACGTTGGGCAACCGACAATTTCCACACAAATCAAAGCCTTGGAGGATGCATACGGCGTGACCCTTTTTCACCGTCAGGGGCATAAGGTCATGCTTTCCGATTGTGGAAAAGAGTTACTTAAAATCAGCCAGAGAATTTTCTCCCGCGAAGATGAAGCCCGCGAACTTTTAGCTAATTTTAATGAATTGCAAACCGGGTTACTCCGGGTTGGTGCCGTTGGACCATATCACGCTACTCCCATGCTGGCGCAGTTTCATCGGCATTATCCAGGAATAAGTCTCTCCGTTACATTGGGGAACTCAATGGAAATGGTCGAACATTTGCTTAACTATACAGTAGATGTTGCAGTCCTCGCTCACATTGCAGACAACCCGGCAATTTATGCAATTCCCTTCAGTCGGCACCCGGTTGTTGTGTTCGTGAATAACGCTCATCCGTTTGCTAACAAAAATGAGATTTCAATCGAAGAATTGCGTGGCCAGCGCTTTGTGCAACGAGAAAAAGGTTCCACAACCAGACTGGCCTTCGAGACTGCTATGAGAGGCGCAGGCATCGAATATGAAACCGTTGTGGAAATCGGAAGCAGGGAAGCAGTCTGGTCTGCAGTGGAACAGGGGTTGGGGATTGGCGTTGTTTCCGAAATCGAATTCACCGCGCACGAAAACCTTACAGCAGTTAGGATTTCAAACGCTGACATTTACACCACTGCGCACGTAGCCTGTCTGGCTGACCGTAGCGATGCAAAGATAATAAAGACGTTTTTTGACATTGCCGAAACCATTAAAAAGGATTTTTGATCTGTTCTGAAATTTGAAAAAAACCTATTTACTCGAGCGGATTTCTCCAATTAGACAGCCCAAGAAACCATAGTCGAAATGGTTCAATCGGTTTCAATACAAGTTCAGTACTTTGCAATGTTTCAACATAGGTGTTCAACCTACGACAAAGAATCAATGTCCACCTTGGACTCGAAGCTGGCATTCGTCGCAATGTACGGAAGAGCTACTTTTTCGGGTGAAAATTTGCTGGGATCAGGTTTGATCTTAATTGCAAACCGGTGTTCACATCGGCAGAACCGTACTGATCGGGCCTCGAAATCTTGCGTTAAAAGCAAATTAGGATATCATTTCTTCGCATAGGCACATTCTCATAGTTGTTTAACAACGCTTGCGAATAGTAATTGTTCAAGGAGGCATGGCCATGCGAATATTCTGGATAACATCTTGGATAATTCTTATTCCCGCGATGGCAGTGGCGCAGAATACTTCTTACTTCGACAGTGAAACACGTCATGAAAATGTGGGGTCGATAGCGCTGGATTGCAGTTCTGACTATCCGGTTACCGCTGCTTCAGCAGGTACAAATCTCGCCGTCAGTGTCTGGGACAAGAGTTTACAGATCGCACGGTTGGATTTTAAACAGACAGGTTCCAGCGGCCCGGTTGCCGTAGCGACAGGACACGGACTGGCTGGAAGCCCCAATTTCAAGATCTTAACTGCGTCATTGATGCCTGAAATCTCGCCACCCAATTTACGTGGTCGAATACAGTTGATTTCCTGGGGTGTCGGTAATGGCGAGATTATCCGACTTCGAACAAGAGTCTTGGAACAACAGCGCGCAAACGCAGATGAGTTGCACATGGCTTGGACATCTTCTGGCCTTGTGCTCGGCGCGTTACATACGGATTCAGATCTGCTTGACCTAATGTCATTCGACGTAAATTTCATCACCGGAGAAATCGGCCAACCATCAATTTCAACTCAAACAGAGGTTTCTGATTTTGCACTGGATGGGGATCCGCAGTTGCCTGCCGCCGTATTGGCTATGAGAATTAACGATACTGTGACCGTCCAAAGTGTCGGATACAACCAACCAGCCGACAATCGTTACCGAATCCGTGTTCCAGATGGCTTTACACTTCCGCCACCTGACAACCTCAACGGATTTGATGTCGCTGTAATTAAGGAGGAAAGCACCGGCAGCCCCGAGG
>JBPCWL010000109.1:0-11758 GCA_051009575.1 Rhizobiaceae bacterium | reverse complement strand
ATCGGAGCAAAAATGTATCCTATCCGCGGTGCAATCAGAAGCAGAGCAGTTGCCAATGCAGCCACAGTAGTGGAATGGCCGGAAGGGAAGCTTGCATAGTGATACACACCTTCGAAAGGAACCGAATACCACAATTCAAACTGTTCATGCAGAACAGGCCGAGCCCGACCGATCAAATTCTTTAGCAGAATTGCCGCCAGTCCACTGAACGCTACCGTTGTGAAAACAAAATAGAATTTAAGAAAAATATGATGCCAATGAATCGTATGAGGCAAACTTAATTGCGGGAAACGAAAAACTGACATGAACAGAATGATGCTGCCACTACTGATCAGTATCCAGTGAGATTTTCCGATATCAGTTGTCAGCGCAAACCAGCCGGCGCGATCAGCATGACCTTCAACATACCATTGCATAAACAGTGGATCTGCGAAATTGAAAAGGGCAACCGTTCCAGCTAATACCGACAGAAGTACAGCGAAAACTAACTTTAAATCGGGCAAAACACCATACCGCCTTGTAGGCTTACGACCGCCTACAAACCGGAAATAATCCAATACTGTCAGGATCCAGGTATTTATAACAAATTCCCCAAAAAAGTTGCCCGCAGCGATATGCTTTGTGCTTCCCTAATGCAGCATTAACTTTATCTTTGCAAGAGAGGCAAAAACCTATTGCGCAAAGCTAAATGACAAAACATTGATTTTCAACGTTTTATCAACAACAATTGGCGGAAATTATTCTTTATGTGTGTCTTTCCTGCCACGGCCCTTCATCCATCTGCGCTCTAGAGCTGCCACTACACCGTGGAGCACATGAATTTCCGGCTCACTCAACCCGGCATGAACAAATGTGTTGTGTAAGTTCAAAAGCATCCGTTCCCTTTTTTCCGGTGGATGGAAATAGTTTGCATCATCCAGTGCAGATTCCAGATGATCCAGAAAGTTAATCAAAAACTCCCGAGATGCAGGCAGGTTATCGGGCGAGCGGAAATTGGTTTCTCCCTTCTGTGCGCCCGACCGCATCCACTCATAGGACATCAATAATACCGCTTGGGCAATATTAAGAGAGGCAAATCCAGGGTTAACCGGGAAGGTAATGATTTCGTCTGCAAGGGCAATTTCATCATTTTCTAGTCCCCACCTTTCCCGGCCAAACAGGATGCCGACAGCGCTACCCGATGACATTCGGTTTTTTGCAAGAGAAACGGCTTCATCGGGAGCAACAACCGTCTTGAGCATGTCTCGCCTGCGGGCAGTTGTTGCCATAATGTGGTGTAAATCTCTAGTTGCTTCCCGGAGAGTATCAAAGACAGTGGCTGCATCAATTACATGGTCTGCACGACTGGCTGCGGCTCTCGCCTTCTCGCTCGGCCAACCGTCACGCGGGTTGACCAGCCGCAATTCACTCAGGCCAAAGTTGGCCATTGCACGCGCCACCATCCCGATGTTTTCACCCAATTGAGGCTCCACCAGTATGACAACTGGTCCGCCTGTAACGAGTTCTAGTTTTCGATTGGTTCCGGACATGGGGCGCTAATGACTGAAATTTAGGCTTCTTGCAAGGCACATCAAGTGCTTTAATACTGATCTGACGCAACAGGAGTTAATTTGTGACATTTGACTACGTTATCGTGGGGGGTGGTTCGGCCGGTTGTACCCTTGCAGCCAGACTTTCCGAGGATCGAAACAAATCCGTATGCCTGATTGAAGCTGGTGGCGATGGAAAGGGAATTTTGAACCGGGCACCTGCTGGTGTTATTGCGCTTTTACCCGGGCGACCGAAAATGGGAAACTGGGCTTTTGAAACCGTCCCGCAAAAAGGCCTGAATGGGCGCAAGGGCTACCAACCCCGCGGCAAGTCGCTGGGCGGTACAAGTTCACTAAATGCCATGTTGTACGTCCGGGGCCATCAAAAAGATTATGACGATTGGGCAAAACTGGATTGTGAGGGATGGTCCTGGAAAGATGTTAAACCTTACTTTCTCAAGTCAGAGAGGAATCAACGCGGACCTTCAAACCTCCATGGCGGCGAAGGCCCCTTGCACGTGTCTGAACAGCAAAGTCCGAGGCAAATCTCAAAGGATTTTGTTACTGCTGCCGATGAATGCCAATTCAAATTAACAGATGACTTCAATGGCAAAGAACAAGAGGGTGTCGGACTTTATCAGGTTACGCAGTTTCACGATGAGAAAAACGGCGAAAGATGTTCTGCGGCGGCGGCATATCTCCATCCAAACATGTCTCGTCCAAATCTGACTGTCATCACGCGGGCCCATGCCCTCAACATCGAATTCGATGGTAAAATGGCGACTGGCGTCCGATACAGGAAGGGCAACAAGACCGAGATTGCCAAAGCTCATCGTGAGGTCATTCTTGCGGGCGGAACATTCAACTCTCCGCAATTGCTTATGCTTTCAGGGGTTGGGCCTGCCGAACATCTGAAACTGAATGGAGTTGCTGTCAGGCACAATCTTCCAGGTGTCGGGGAAAATCTGCAAGACCATCTCGACATGGTTCTTGCCTGGAAAACAAGGGAGACTGATCTTTTTGGCCTTGATCTCGGTTCCGGATTCCGGCTTTTGAAGCATGTTTTGCAGTGGCGCAAAGATGGAACCGGCATGATTGCTACTCCTTTTGCAGAAACCGGTGCATTTCTTAAATCCAGCCCTAAAGTGAAACGCCCTAACATTCAGTTGCATTTTGTTATCGGTGTGGTTGATGACCATGCGCGCAAATTGCATTGGGGTAACGGTTTTTCGGTCCATGCATGTGTTCTGCGACCCCGTTCACGCGGAATGGTCGGATTGCGGAGCAATAATCCGCTGGATGCTCCCATGATTGATCCCAATTTTCTATCCGACGAACGCGACCTTGATGAGCTTCTGGAAGGTACAAAAATGATACGTCGGATCGTAGAGGCTCCGGCTTTCAAAAATTATTGTGAAAAAGAAATGTTCATCGATGGACCTATTGAAGATGCAGAAATGAAAGAGCACATTCGCAACCGGGCGGACACCATTTATCATCCAGTGGGAACCTGCAAGATGGGATCTGATGAATTATCAGTGGTGGATTCTCAACTAAAAGTGCGTGGCCTTGAGAACCTAAGGGTAGTAGATGCCTCCATCATGCCCGCGTTGATTGGCGGAAATACGAATGCACCCACCATCATGATTGCTGAAAAAGCTTCCGACATGATCAAGGCAAGTCATACCGCCTGAGTGGGCAAGCAGATGGAGATTAGATGTTTGATGTTGGAAACCGCGCATTGGTTTTCGGTGGTGCTTACGGAAACCTGCAGGCGACGGAAGCGATTCTGAAATGCGCCCGGGAACTGGGGTTCAGTCCTGATCAGATTATCTTTACGGGCGATTCGGCGGCCTATTGCGGACAACCGTCACAAACCGTCCAATTGATCCGTGATACCGGAATCCACGTCATTATGGGAAACTGTGAAGAATCTCTTGCTCAAGATGCCGATGATTGTGGGTGTGGTTTCGACGAAGGCACCGAATGTGATTTGCTCTCCGCGGAGTGGTACAGGTTTTGCAAGAACGCACTTGACGCTGAAGCCAAGGAGTGGATGCGCCGATTGCCTAAATCGGTCCTGTTCAAAGTCGGGGATTCCCGGCTTCAATGTTTCCATGGAACTCCTGCAGCTATAAACCAATTTGTGTTTTCCTCGAACATTAAAAACCGGGATATTGATCTCCAGCCAGATGTAAATGTTGATGGTTATCTTGTTGGGCATTCCGGCATTCCGTTTCTTGCCGAAATTGGCGGCAAAGCATGGATCAATTCCGGTGCGGCAGGAATGCCGGCAAATGACGGCACGCCGAGGGTGTGGTTCAGTATTTTGGAGAGCAAAAACGGTGAACTGATCGTTCAAACACACCCACTCGAATACGATCACAAAGCTGCAGCTGAAGCTATGGCTGAAGCCGGATTGGAAAACGGCTATCGTGATTGCCTCTACTCCGGCATCTGGCCAAGCCATGACGTGCTGCCCCAATTTGAACGTTTGACAACTGGAAAACCGTTAGCTCCCTCAACCATGATTTACCGACCAAATTGCGCTATGATAACAAATCCGCTGATCCATCAAACCGAATTGGCTGTCTCTTGATTGAATGTTTCTATGGCGATTGAACTGCACGGCTATAAATACAGCGTTTACACTTGGATCGCCCGTGCCTGCCTGCATCAAAAAGGCATTGCATACGAGACCATCGAGGTTGATCCATTTTCCCTCGATCTTTCGTCTGACTACCTCATTTTGAACCCGTTTGGAAATGTGCCAACACTTATTCACGACGGTTTTACGATTTACGAATCCCGGGCAATTACTACTTATCTCGACAGCACTTTCGAAGGTGAACGTCTGACACCAACCGATACAAGAGCTTTATCCAGAATGAATCAGATAATCTCCATTATCGACTCATACGGTTACTGGCCTATGATCCGGCAAGTATTTTCTCAGCGGGTATTTGCCCCTGCTTTAGGTGAAGACACAAATGAAGATGAAATACGAATTGGTCTTGCAGGTTCCGAAAAGGTGCTGCAGGCGCTGAACGCCATTGCCGATGAAGGTCTCCAATTGAATGGAGACCAATTCACCTTATCAGACATACACCTCGCCCCAATGGTTTCATATTTTACCATGGCACCAGAAGGCGCGGCATTGCTAAAGCAATTTACCGCTCTTTTGAACTGGTGGGATACGGTTCAACACAAAGCCTGTTTTACATCAACAAGGCCTGATATCACCTAACTTCGCATATTGGCGCCGTTGGCATCATAGAGTGGAGCACCTTGCACTTCCGCAGGATAGTTCTGGCCAAGAATCTCTACCTCCAGTGCTGTACCGCCGTGCGCCAGCTCTGCTGAAACATAACCCAATGCCACAGATTTCTTCACGTGGTGTCCATAACCACCTGAAGAAACATAACCCACCGCTTCACCATCTTTGAGTATTGCTTCGTCGTTGGAAACATCTATTCCATCCATGTCGATCACCAGGGTTACCAATTTCCTGGAGACCCCATCATCACGTTCTTTTTCAGCTGCTTCCTTGCCGATGAAGTCCTTTTTCCAATTTATGAAAACATCCATACCAGCCTCTGCGGCGGTGAAGTCAGGTCGGTAATCCAGCGTCCAAACACCCCAGCTTTTTTCAAGCCGGAGCGACATCAGTGCCCGAGCACCGTACCATTTCAGGCCAAGATCTGCTCCAGCCTCTTCCACCGCTTCAGAAAGACGAAGCAAATACTGAGGTTTACAATAAATTTCAAAGCCCAGTTCACCTGAAAAACTTATACGATTGAGTATCACAGGCACGCAACCAACGCTGGTCTGCCGCAAATCCCGGAACCTGAAATTCCCGGCGCTCACATCATCACGGGTAATGCGCGCGAGGAGCTCGCGGGATTTGGGGCCGGATAAAGCAATACCGTGCCAATCATCCGAAACGTTAGAGTAGCTGACATCTTGCGGCAACATCTGTTCGAACCAGCGACGGTGTGCGTCCTGCATGGCTCCAGAGCCAAACAGCATGAAATGATCCTCGGCGAGGCAGGCGACTGTAAGATCGCCATAGAGTCTGCCCTTTTCTGTAAGCATGGGCGTGAGAGTGAGCCGTCCGGGTTTCGGGACATAGCCAGCCAGGACCTGGTCCAGAAAGACCCTTGCTCCTGGTCCCCGAAATTCGTGTTTGGCAAAATTTGCAATTTCGATCGCACCAACCGCTTCACGAACGGCCTTAACCTCGTTTGCGACATAATCAAAACTGCGGTTCCGCCGGAATGTCGGTTCCTCGTGTGCATCGTCGGGACCATTAGCAAACCAGAGGGCATTTTCGAGGCCAAAGCCCTGATCCATAACTGCACCCTTTGAAAGGAGACGATCATAAAGGGCCGTCGTCTTTTGCATCCGACCTTTTGGCAGCGTTTCATTGGGGAAAGTCATCACGAAGCGCCGCTCGTAGTTTTCGGTCGATTTGACTGTACCCCAGTCGGCTGTCGCAAACTCTCCAAATCGTGCAACGTCCATTGCCCAAACATCGATTGAAGGTTCTCCGTCAATCATCCATTCTGCCATGGTCAAACCCACGCCACCGCCCTGACAGAATCCTGCCATCACACCAACAGCAACCCAAAGGTTCCTGCGACCGGGTACCGGCCCGATCATCGGATTGCCATCAGGCCCAAAAGTAAAAGGCCCGTTGATCGTCGTTCGAATACCCGCATTGCCAAGAGCGGGTATGCGCTCAAATCCAAGTTCCAGACGGTCCGCGATGCGTTCCAAATCAGGGTTCAGCAGTTCATGGCCGAAATCCATCGGTGTGCCTTCAACCTTCCATGGCGTACCCTTCGGCTCATAGGTTCCAAGCAGCATCCCGTCGCGTTCCTGGCGGAAATAGATATTGGCTTCATAGTCTATACCACAGGGCAACCTTCCCTCGTGGTTTACGACTTCTGGAATTGTCTCAGTAAGCAGATAGTGGTGTTCCATTGGTTGAACAGGGATTTGCAACCCCTGCATGTGACCGACTTCGCGCGCCCAAAGACCGCCACAGTTGACAATATGTTCGGCATGAATGGTTCCACCTGGTGTTACCACATCCCAGCTGGCATCTACTCGCTGTTTGGTTTCAACAACGGGCGTATGGGTAAAATACTGCGCGCCGTAATGGCGGGCAGCCTTCGCGAAGGCATAGGTAGCACCCGATGGATCGAGATCACCGTCCTGATCATCCCAAAGAGCCGCCAGGTAGTGTTTTGGGTCAATCAGAGGATGACGTTCGGCAACTTCAGCCGGGCTGATAAACTCCTGGTTCAAACCCATGTAACGAGCCTTGGAGCGCTCCCGCTTGAGATAATCATACCATTCTTGTGTGGAAGCCAAATAGAATCCCCCGGTCATGTGCAAGCCCACAGAATGATCGGACAATTCTTCAATTTCTTTATATAAATCTATGGTGTAGCCCTGAAGTCGGGAAATATTGGGGTCAGATGAAATGGTGTGAATCTGGCCAGCGGCGTGCCAGGATGAACCCGAAGTTAATTCATCACGTTCAAGCAGTACCACATCTTTCCAGCCGAACTTTGCCAGGTGAAATAGAATAGAACATCCGACAACGCCGCCTCCGATTATCACAACTTTTGCATGAGACGGGAGAGGTTTTTTATTCATGTACTAACTTCCTTCAATTCCAATTCATAACGACCTTGCAGGCGGAACCATCCCGCATGGCTGCAAAGCCCTGTTCAAATTCATCTATACTGATGCGATGGGTAATCAGCGGCGCCAGATCGAGGCCACCTTGCACGAGAGCAATCATCTTGTACCAGGTTTCAAACATTTCCCGGCCATAGATGCCCTTGATTAGCAGCATCTTGAAAATCACCTTGTTCCAGTCAATTTCAAAACCTTTTGGCGCGATGCCAAGCAACGCAAGTTTGCCGCCATTGTTCATGGTATCAATCATGTCCCGCAAAGCCGGTGGAGCTCCGGACATTTCAAGGCCAACGTCAAACCCCTCTTTCATGCCAATATCCGACATTACATCGACGAGCGATTTTTCAGTTGTGTTGATTGCATGTTCAAGGCCCATGGAACGGGCAAGTGCGAGGCGGACTTCATTGATATCAGTAATAACAACTTTCCTCGCACCAGCTTTTTTAGCAACCAAAGCCCCCATTATCCCAATCGGACCAGCGCCGGTGACTAGCACGTCTTCTCCGACAAGGTTAAAACTCAATGCGGTGTGAACTGCATTTCCAAATGGATCAAAAATAGCGGCAATTTCATCGGGAATATCATCTGGAATCGGCACGACATTGGCTTCGGGAAGGCATATGTATTCACCGAATGACCCTTGGCGGGTTACCCCTACTCCTTCGGTATTTCTGCAGAGATGGCCCCGCCCTGCCCGGCAATTGCGGCAACTCCCGCAGACAATATGACCTTCACCGGAAACGCGTTGGCCGACTTGAAATTTCTTCACTGCTGGCCCTGTTTCCACGATTTCTCCGCAAAATTCATGACCTGTAACCAGCGGAACCGGAACCGTCGCTTGAGCCCATTCATCCCAATTCCAGATATGAACATCAGTTCCGCAAATTGCAGATTTTTTGACTTTTATCAGCACGTCCGATGGTCCAGGTTCAGGCACCGGTACCCTTTCTATCCAAAGGCCAGGTTCCGCTTTTGATTTTATCAGCGCTTTCATCTGGTTACTCATTGGATCACTCCAAGCTTTCGGCCGGCCAAAGCAAAGGCATCAATGGCACGATCAAGTTCCTCAATGGAATGGGCAGCGGACATCTGTGTCCTGATGCGGTCCTGTCCGCGCGGGACCACCGGAAATGAAAAGGCAGTAACAAAAACACCCAGTTCGTAAAGTTCTGCGGCAAGGTTTTGCGCCAGAACTGGATCACGAAGCATGACGGGTGCTATTGGATGCTCACCAGGTAAAATTTCAAATCCAAGTTCAGGCATTCGTTTGCGGAAATGCGCAGTATTGCGTTTCAGACGATCACGAAGGTCAGATTGGCTCTCAAGCATTTCCAGAACCTTCATCGTGGTTTTGGCAATGACGGGTGCAAGAGAATTAGAAAAGAGGTATGGCCTGGACCTTTGCCGCAACCAGTCAACTACCTGCCTGCTCGCGGCGGTGTAACCTCCCGATGCTCCTCCGAGTGCTTTACCCAAGGTCCCCGTCATGATGTCGATGCGTCCTTCAACACCACAATATTCTGGAGTACCTGCGCCACGTTCCCCCATGAAGCCGACCGCATGACTGTCATCAACCATGACCATGGCATCATATTTTTCAGCGAGATCGCAAATGTCGACCAGTTTGGCGATGTACCCGTCCATCGAAAACACACCGTCGGTGGCGATCAGGCGGTATCGCATATCCTGGGCATCCTTCAGGCACTGCTCCAGTTCTGCCATGTCGGAATTTGCATATCTGAACCGCTTCGCCTTGCACAATCGAACCCCGTCGATGATCGAAGCATGGTTGAGCGCGTCCGAAATGATTGCGTCTTTCTCATCCAGAAGGGTTTCAAAAAGCCCGGCATTGGCATCAAAACAGCTTGGATAGAGAATGGTGTCTTCCATCCTGAGAAAAGCAGAAATATGGTCCTCCAGTTGCTTGTGCACGTCCTGGGTTCCGCAGATGAACCGAACAGAAGACATACCGTATCCCCGCTCTCCCAACGCTGCCTGGGCGGTGGCCACTAGATCTGCATTGTCCGAAAGGCCCAAATAATTATTGGCGCACAAATTGATCACATGTTTGCCGGTATCCAGATCAACTTCGCCGGCCTGCGGCGAAATCATGACCCTTTCATTTTTGTAGAGGCCGTCGCCTTTCAATCCTTCAAGTCGGTTGTCCAAATCAGCATTAAACCGCTCATTCATCATTCCACCTCAATACCAGGCATCAGCCATGGATTCCTTTTTCCTAGCGATGAACTCCTGAAGTTCTTCATCTACCGCTGCATCCAGTGGCGGAGCTTCATACTCTTTCAGCATTTTCTGCCAGCGTTCAAAGGCACGTTTTTCGGTATCTTTTGCCCCGTCTTCTTCCCATTGTTCGCAAGAATCCGAATTGGACATCGTGGCATCATAATACGCGGTTTCATAATTTGACATCGTGTGTGCCGAACCCAGGAAGTGGCCAGCAGGTTCGACATCCTCATAGGCTGTTTTTCCAAGTGAATTGTCATCCAGATCAAGGCCGCCAAGCAATTTCTGATAGGCGCCAAGCCGATCTGCATCGATGATCAGTTTTTCGTATCCGGTAGCAAGGCCACCCTCCAGCCACCCGGCCGAATGGAGCACAAAGTTTGCTCCTCCAATTACCGTGGAATGCATCGAGTCCGCACTTTCTGCCGCAGCCTGTGCATCCGAAATCTTCGATGCAGTCAGGGATCCGCCGCACCGCAATGGCACTCCAAGGCGGCGTGCCAACTGGCCGATGATATAATTGGATGCAACCGGCTCCGGCATTCCGAACGTCGGAGCACCTGATTTCAGGCTCATGGATGAAAGGAAATTGCCCAGGACAAAAGGTGACCCCGGACGCACAAGCTGACTGAATGCACAACACATCAATGCCTCGGCGAAAGCCTGGGCGATTGACGCAGCGGTCGTGACAGGCCCCATTGCGCCGCCAAGGATAAACGGGGCAACGATCATTCCCTGCCCGGCAGCTGAATATGTTCTGATTGCCTCGGTTACGACCTTGTCTACAAGGAGCGGAGAATTGGTATTCACATTGCCCATTATGACGCAATTTTTGTCCACGAAGTCGCTGCCGTGAAGGATGCGGGCCATGGCAACCGAATCCTCAGCACGGGATTTTTCAACAATCGCTCCCAAATGCGGCTTGTCCGTATATCTCATGTGTGCATAGAGCATGTCGAAATGACGTTTGTTGACCGGTACATCGCACGGCTCGCAGGTCACTAGTCCGGAATGATGTAGCGAAGGCAGCATATAGGTCAGCTTAACCAGGTTATAGAGATCCTCCATTGAGCCATATCGCCTTCCCTTTTCAAGGTCACGTACAAATGGAGGACCATATACGGGCGCAAATACTGTCGAATCTTCGCCGATCTTTACCGTTTTCGCCGGATTGCGGGCATGCTGAACAAAGCTGGAAGGCGCAGTCTCGGAAATTTTCCGCGCCATTCCTTTTGGCAATCGGACCCTGGTATCCACGACATCCGCACCGGCATCTTTCCAAATCCGTAATGCTTCGGGGTCTTCACGAAATTCAAGTCCGATTTCCTGAATAATCCAGTCAGCCTGTTCCTCCAGCTTTACGAGTCCCTCTTCATTGAGAAATTCATAATGCGGAATTTTTCTCGATATATAAGCCGGGGCCGGTGGCAGAGCTCTTGCCTCCCGCGCTCCCCTGTTCCTGCGTCTTGTTTTTTCCCGCATTTCACGTCTCCGGATTTCGAAACAGGTTACGCCCGATTTTCAAAATTGTCAGGGTTGTAAAAATTTCTGATAAGCATAAATTTAATTGATGCGAAATCTTTATAACTCCATACACTCCCCGACAGCCTTGCTGGCGTTTGAAGCCGCTGCTCGCCTGGAGTCATTCACATTGGCGGCAACTGAGCTGAATGTGACACAACCAGCCATCAGTTCATCCGTCAAGAAACTTGAATCAGCTTTGGGAGTTAAGCTGTTTTCACGTCAGAACAGGAAAATTTCCCTGACTGAACCGGGTGAACGATTTTATAATGATGTATCATTTGGTTTAATGCATATTCTTCGCTCGGCCCAGAGCATTTCCGCGCGGACAGTAAGCCGCCATGTGACATTGACCTGTTCCACGGCGTTTGCTCATTACTGGATGGTGCCACGGCTTGCAGATTTTCGCCGTGAAAACCCCGATATAGACCTGCGCTTGCAAACAACTGACCGGGACATAAAAGTTGATGCGGATGGTGCATCGCTTTTGATATGGCGGGGGACGGGAGAACTCCCCAATCACGAAAACCGTTTCCTGCAATCAGAAAAGATCTATCCGGTCGCGTCGCCTGCTTTTCTTGAAAAGTACCCAACCGTCAAATCCATGTCAGAGCTAGTCGAAGCGACCCTCCTGCATCTGGACGAGCCCTACCGTATGCGACCCACGTGGACCGACTGGTTCGCAAAACAAGGCATCGAGTACCGGGAAACCGGTGGAGGTCTGCGCTTCACTGAGTATGCATTGGTGTTACAGG
>JBPCWL010000108.1:0-27657 GCA_051009575.1 Rhizobiaceae bacterium | reverse complement strand
ATCCGCAACTGACTAGAGGTCGCTATCTTGTAGAAGCGCTAGGCCATTGTGGCGAATGCCACACCCCAAGAAACCTACTCGGAGGAATGACGAAATCAAAATGGCTTGCCGGAGGCTCCGCTCCAGAAGGAGATGGCAAAATTCCGAACATTACTCCGCATGATGACGGTATAGTTTCCTGGAGTGAAAGTGATATCGTCTATTATCTGGAAACTGGATTCACGCCGGATTTTGATTCTGTCGGCGGCAGTATGGTTTCCGTCCAGGAGAACATGGCGAGATTGCCCAAGTCTGATTTGGAAGCAATTGCCAGATATCTCAAATCAGTCCCGGCAGCACCATCTGAATGATCATGCTTTGCCGACTGCTTTTAATGCAAACGCATAGGAACGTGCAGCATCTTCAAGAGCTGCGAACCGCCCCGACTTTCCGAAGTGTCCGGAGCTCATGTTTGTTCGCAGCATGAGGATATTGTTATCGGTTTTCAGGGTGCGGAGTTTAGCCACCCACTTGGCAGGTTCCCAGTAAGTAACACGCGGGTCTGATACCCCCGCAGTAACCAGCATGGCAGGATAGTTCTTTGCTTCCAGATTGTCATAGGGTGAGTAACCCCTTATCCAGTCGAACGCTTCCCGGCTTTCAATCGGGTTACCCCATTGCGACCATTCTCCGGGAGTAAGAGGCAGCGAGTCATCCAGAATAGTATTGAGGACATCAACAAATGGAACATCTGCAATTGCGCCTCCAAATAAATCAGGCGCGATGTTCACACAGGCTCCAACCAGAAGGCCACCCGCAGAGCCGCCCATTATGACGATATTGCCTTTTTGTGTGAACCCAGTTTGAATCAGTTGCTCAGCTGCGGCAATAAAGTCATTGAAAGTATTAGGTTTTTTCTCAAATTTTGCATCTTCATACCAAGCCCGGCCTTTCTCCTGGCCGCCACGAACATGTGCGGTTGCATAAATAAATCCGCGATCAACAAGGGATAGGCGGTTTGTAGAGAAACTCGCTGGCATGGACATGCCGTAGGAGCCATAACCATAAAGCAGGCAAGGTGCGGTTCCATCAAGTACTGTGTTCTTGTGATGAAGCACGGTGACCGGAACTTCCCTGCCGTCATGAGATATGGCCATGATTCTTCGTGTTACATAATCGGTCCTGTTATGTCCGGAAGGGATTTCCGTTTCTTTCAACAGCACGCGTTTGCCGCTGCCAAGATCGTAGTCATAAACCTGGCCTGGAGTGGTGGGCGAGGAATAGGTGAAACGGAAAATGTCAGTGTCAAATTCCGGACTGGCAGATACGCCGAGAGAGTAGGCTTCCTCATCCATGGATATTGTTTGTGTTTTGCCATTTTCGCCAAGGAAGCAAATCTTCGGGAGGGCATTTTCCCGTTCCATCCAGATTACCCAACCGCGGTATGCGTCTAGCGAAACAATCATTCGGCCTTGCTTGTGCGGGATGAAATCTTTCCAGTTATCCATGGAAGGACTGTCGATTGCAGTTTCAACAATTTTGAAATCTTCCGCATCGCCAGCATTGGTGGGAATTAAGAATCGGTCACCCTGATGTTCAACCGAATATTCCAGCCCCTCAGTTCTTGCTTGAACGAGAACCGGTCCAGCGGTCGCATCACTGACTGGAACAAAACGCACTTCATCCTGGTCATTCATGCCGGTTGATAAAAAGATATAGTCTCCTGACCGGCTCCTTCCCACGCCACAATAAAACCGGGGATCTTTTTCTTCATAAACCAAAACATCTTCTGACTGTGTTGATCCAACCGTGTGGCGGAAAATTTTGGATGGGCGATGATTTTCATCAACCAGTGAATAAAACACCGTCTTGTTATCCGCCCAGGCGACCGAGCCCACATCTTTCAGTTCAGTTTCACTGTCTTTCCCGGTTTTGAGATCTCGAAACGAAAGGGCGTAATATTCTGCGCCGGATGTGTCTCTGCTCCAGGCTAACAATTGGTGAGTTGGATCTTCTCCAACATACCCAAGTTCAAAATACTCCCAACCGCCGGCTTCCTTGTTAACATCGAGCAGGATTTCTTCCTTCCCTCCTTCTCGCTGGGTCCGGGCACGTATCGGATGCTCACCACCCTCCACATACTTCCAGGAATAGGCATAAGGACCATATTTAACAGGGACGGAGCTGTCATCTTCCTTGATGCGCCCGCGCATTTCAGCAATCAGGTCTTTCTGAAGGCCGGTTGTATCTGCCATCGCCTTTTCGTAGTACAGATTTTCTGCGTTCAGATATTCCTTGATATCCTCCGGCAGGCTATCAGGGTCGCGCATTGCTTCCTGCCAGTTGGAAGCGCGCAACCAGAAATAATCATCCGTTAGTGTCACATTGTGAAATTCGGTAATGTGTAGTCGTTTTTCCGCGGAAGGAGCGTCTTCTACGGAAGGAAATCTTGTTGTCATGTTCGTTCGGTTCCGGATTTATTCGTCGGGTTCAAATTCAAGCGCATGTCCGTTCATGCAATAGCGCAATCCGGTTGGCTGTGGTCCGTCTGGAAATACATGACCCAAATGTGCTTCGCAATCAGCACATCGAACTTCCGTACGAACCATGAAGAAAGAACGGTCTTTGTGTTCGCTCACCGCTTCAGTATTTATCGGGTCATAAAAACTGGGCCATCCGGTGCCCGATTCAAACTTGGCTGAAGTGCGAAACAAATCCTTGCCGCAACAAACACAAGTAAAAGTTCCGTCCCGCTTTTCATCCTGATGTGGGCCGGTAAAGGCCCGCTCAGTCCCATGCTTACGTGTTATCCTGTGCTGTTCCGGGGATAGTTGTTTGCGCCATTCAGCATCAGATTTCTCGATTTTTGACATCTTGTCCCATTCGGTTTTTAGGGGAAGGCCCCTTATTTGAGTCACGGGATTATATAAGTATTTCCATGCCGGGAACTACCATAATCATGCAAAAATCTTTGTGATCGTCCGCTTCATGTCTGTGAGGTAATTCGCAATTTGTCTGACCCTGCAGTTTGAAATAGGCGTCTGAGCAACTGGAAATGAACATTTAGGTTGTACAGGTGTGATCTGTTTCTCGAGAGTTTCCGCTGGCGGGCCAGAGCATTTTCCTGAAATGTACTTAAGTTCGATATTTTCTGAATAACATGTGGTCCCGTAAGCTCGCATTGAAAGCTGGAACTACAGCTTAATCCTGAAACGGTATACTGTTTTGCTTTTTCTTTAATTACATTTTGAAAATGAAAATTATACATAATTAGCATCCAGACAAACAATAATCATCCGGAATTCCTGAAGCACGGGAATAGATAAGAATAAAAATTACTGTAATGATGTTATTAAGGCTCTGATTCTTTTCAAAAACGTCACCATCGAATTGAGTGTTCACCATAAAATTATCCCACAGCTATTGCTATATGATATTAGGAATATATTCATAATTTGTCATGGAGGATATGTTGGAGTCCGGTACTATCAATTCATGCAGTACTACAACTGATGTTTTCAGGAGTTGCACGGCGGGATACGTTCCCGAACACGGTTTGACAGAAAACCAGTTTAAAAAGTGTAAGAAACTGCTAGTTGTCAAGGTGATATGCCAAATGGTTGCGGTCGCATTTGAAATCGATCCGCAGATACTGTTTGCAAGCAGGCGGGGGACAGCCCAGGTTTCGCGGGCAAGGCAAATAGCGTTCTATCTGCTGCATACAACCTCATCTTTTTCGTTGGTCGAAATTGCGAGGATTTTTGACAGGGACAGAACAACAATTGGCCACGCCTGCAGGCTGATTGAAGATTTACGTGACAAACCGGCATTTGATGACAAGCTTAAAGAGTTGGAAAAGACAGTCCGTCTCGTTCACGATCTCGCAACGGTTGGAATGTGAGGGTCAATGATGCCGCGAGAAAAATCTTCCTTACGTGAAGCCAAAAGGCAATGGATCAGGTTGGCCAAGCTCCTTTCAAGAAAGGCGCAAAATGGGCTCCAATATGAAACGGTAAACGGAAAAATTGAAATCAGTTCAAAAGGTCGGACTCATCGATTTGCCCTGGAACTTGTGGGGGCGATGTTGGCTGAGAAAAGTATCGAATCTCTCGATACTCGTGTCCGGCTGACAGAAAACGGGTTAAGAAAATTGGCTATTGAACTTGGCCTCATGTCGGAGGAAACAGAAATTCGAAGAAAAAGTATCCTTCCAAGCCCTCCGGTCGCCAAGACAAATATCAACGAGTCTCCACTAATGAGGTTGTACAATCGAAGGACCTCGAGTGGGAAAACATACCTGTCTCACAGTCAATTTCAGGCTGGTGAAAAACTGCGTCAGGATTTTGAGCGAGGTCAGTTACAACCGAAAGTTTCAGCAGCTTTTGATAGAGCGGTTGGCAGCTCAGGTTCCCGAAGTGGGGCAGCATCAGCAATTGAGATTTCAGATTTTGCACTTGATGCCAGAAATCGGGTGAAAAATGCAATTGAATTTCTGGGGCCGGAATTGTCGGGCGTAGCGCTAGATATTTGCTGTTTTCTGAAAGGGTTTGAACTGGTTGAACGGGAGCGTGAATGGCCGCCAAGGTCAGCAAAACTGATGCTTCGCACAGCACTCTCCCAGCTCGCCATTCATTATGGATTTGAGCGTAATTCAGTACCTGTGAAAAATACCATTCGTTTTTGGGGAGAGCCTGATTACAGGCCAGCAATTACTTGAATGCATTCTCAGTCGATTATCGGTCAGGAGCTTGCAACAGGTCGTGCAGTGGCCAACTTTGCATCTGTTTTTATTCGTTCAACCAGCGATCTCAAACCGTTTGAACGCTGCGGGGTGATATGTTCTGACAAATGAATCCGATTAAAGATTTCCCGCTCGTCGACCGCCAGAATTTCCGAGGCGGGTTTGCCAGAGAAAATAGCAAAGGTAATCGCAATCAGGCCGCTTACGATGTGTGCATCAGAAGCGCCGGAAAAATGTAACACGGGATCAGTATCTGCCGATTTCTGTGAGGTAACCCAAACCTGGCTTACACAACCCTGCACCTTGTTTTCTCTTGTCCTGTCACTTTCCGGTAAGGCGTCCAGCATTGAGCCCAGCTCGATCAGGTATTTGTACCGGTCATCCCAATCATCAAGAAATTCGAAGTTTTCGATGATTTCTTCGATATCCATGTTTTATCTCTCGTTCTCCAGTCATATTGCCTATATCGAACAGGCAATACAAACAACAGGCACAAGCTAAATTGGAAGATTAATCGCTTGTTTGGTCCTGTGGAGAAGAAGTAGGCTTGTTGGATTGAAATTCCAGTATTTGCGTTTTGATGTTTGTGAAAACAAACTGGAAGGCTTGCTGGCCTGTAATACAGGTTTCGGCATTACGATTGCAAAAACTGCCTACATCCTCATAGATGGAATGCGCAGCGCTCAGAATGTCGGTAGAGGATATGTTCATTCCCCGCATTCCAAGTGTTTCGTTGTTGTTATCAACAGGCCAAAGCACGCCTGCCAGGCCAATTGCCAGTAATAGTTTGATCATTTCCCACCTGTCCGTTTTTAGACACTCTACAAAAGTCGCCTTAAAATCAGGAATAGCCAGAGATTGGAAATTGAATAAAATTTTAACGGGGTTGTTTACCGTGATTCCGAAAGACTCTGTTTACCATGTGCGTAATTTGACCCGAAAATCAGGGCGCATTGGCGAAGTATTTCCAATCTGGGCCGGCAATTTAGCATTCCATTAAATACGTTATGTAACCAATTTCGGCAGTAGGAATTGCGGAAATTGTGTTGAGTAGCGTAACCGAACCACGTTTGTGTCATATACCGGATAAATTTTCAGCGGACGCCCGAAACGGCTATGCTCAAAATTCTGCCGTAGATTCTGCATCCGAAGCATTTCAGACTATCTCGACAATATTGAACGCAGCGGGCGAAATTCAAACCCACAATCCCGGTTGCAGAGAAGCCCTGCAGATATGCAGAGCAACGTTGCAATTGTCAGAGCTGATAGGTGCAATATGTGAAACCCAAGAATTCGGCAGATCAGCGGCCCTGTCCGATCCGGAACCTTTAGACCTGATTGACTTTCTGAAAATGTCAATGGATCGATTTTCCAGGAATTACAAAGTCGATTTCGATTTCTTCGTCAACTGTGACGAATCTGTAATTCCGGAAATTTACGCAGACAGGACATTGCTGGGCTTGGTCCTCGATTTGTTGTTTGACGAACTCGCAGTTCAGCCGGCAACTGATACGGTTATCAACGTTGAAGTTGAAAGGTTGGCCAGATCCATCAGGCTGACTGTTTCATGTGATCCGGAATTTACAACTCATTCGAGCCAACCCGCACGGCAGGGAACTGAATGCGGAAATATGAATTGCACAGACGAGCTTGAGAAACTGGTATCCATGCTACAGGCCAAAATCAGTCGTTCGAAAACTTTGGATGATCGTCGGGTAGTTGAATTGAGAATACCCATAAATGCTGGAATCTCTCTTCCGGATCTTTCGAGTATCGCATCCGAGCTTGTTCGCCTCCCAAGTGTACAAGGTCAGAATTCCAGAGAAAATCCCATCCCCAGAATACAAAGAACAGGTTGAATTCAATGTCTAATATCAGAGGAATTGCACTCAGAAGCGGTCTGGTAGTATTTCGCAATCCTGGCACGTCGACAGCAACATTGTTGTTTGCGGTCGGATTTGCACTGTTTTCTTCCAACGCGATATTCTCCCAGTTGGCGGATCATCCGGCTCCTATCTGGAAGTCCCAGGACCATTTCACGACACAAACAACATCACAACTGCCAAAGGAAGTTGTTGCTGTTCGGGTGCAACCACATAAAGTACTCATTCAAAGTATCAGTTTGAAAAACATTCCAGTTCCGACTGCAAACCCCACGAAATCACGATCTTTTGCGGCGCAATCTTCACTAGTGCGCGAAGTGCAAGCTACATTGGCTGATGTTGGAATTTACAAAGGTAAGGTTGATGGAATATACGGGGATGAAACCCGAAGTGCAATTCTGGATTATCAGCAAAGAGCGGGAATCCTGCCCGATGGGGAAGCCAGCTACAGCCTTCTGGGAAGCATAAAATCTGCATTCGCTGTTGCACAGGTTAAGAACGAAAACAAATCCGAAGAAAATCCTGCTTTGCCGGAAATGATCGTAATGGATCAAAAGATGGTTTCGTCGGTTCAAAGTGGTTTGAAGGAAATATATGGTGACGACGACATCAGTGTTGATGGAATATTCGGAAATCAAACTCGTGAAGCGATCCGACGGTTTCAAAAGCGATTTAAGCTCAACGTAACTGGCGATCTCGATCAGAGCACCATCAACAAGTTGAGGGAAGCCGGCATCGTCGGTACGATTTAGCAAAACCCAACATCGGTTAGCATTATGCGATTGACGACTGTTATGTGGCTTGGCGTATTCATGCGGAAGGAAAGCGCGCGCGGAGCCTATGTTACGGTTGCGAAAAAGGGTGCGCAGCAAGCAGGAGCACTATTTGTTATTCATCTTCATCCCAATGGGTTTGTAGACTTGTACGGCCCGGCCCCGCAAAGTTTTTTTGAACTTGATGATAGTGACCGGAAATTCGAAACGGTTTTACAACGGGTCGAACAAGCTGAGGCTGATCAGTATCTGGAGAAGCAAAAGAAATTTGATCCGGATTTGTGGATCATTGAAACTGAATCCGGTAGTGGAGAAGTTTCACTTGAAATCATGCACTAGCCGACAAATTTTCAGCGACATCGTGCCTCCCGGTTTTTTTGTTTGAATCTTGTATTGATCGGCGCCTGCCTTCAAGTAATCTTCCAAGTGTTTCCGATTGCGGATCATTGCCTGAGTTCTCATTTGTAATTCCAAATTCAGGTTCAAGCGATGTGAAGTATTGGAGTGCCTTACAGGTATCCAGTTTTTCGTATCGCTCCAGTACATTTGAGAAAACAGTTTTATTCTGGCCGATTTGAGGAAACTGCAACAGCAATACCCTTCCAGCAGCAACCTTTTTAACACCAAGAACTGACAGAAGGCTTGCGAATTTCCCAACATCCTTGTTTTCAACATAACCGAGTATCGTATTGGCCTTCAGCCCGCAGTTGAGGCTCAAAAAGCGACACAGGCCTGATGGCCGCCATTCCCGTGCCAGCGCAATCAGCTTCTGTTCAAAATTTTCGTCGTGTTCGATTGAATGACGATCAGTTCTTGGTCTGGGATCCTTGCGGATCTTTCCACCGGTGTTTGCCAGAGAAAGTAAATTTTCTGAAATTTCTTTCAAAGCCTTTGAAGGTTCGGGTATTTTCGGTTTGGATACTCCCAGGGTTGCAGAAGAAGATAAAGCAGGTGTGATCTGATTCGGTTTGTCATCATTGTTTCCAGATTTATCAGTTTTCCTCAAATTGCTTTTGAGAGTCTTGTTTTGCTCCATGATTTTTTTGATCGTTAGTTTTTCATCATCCATTTGCATCAGCGATCGAATGACTTTGTCTCCAATGTTATCACGCCTGGCGATGACTCTTGCATGATCAAGCTGTGCTTTTTCCAGAATGTTGAGAAGGTCGCTGTCTTTCAGAACCGGTGAGAACAAAAGAATAGGAGACGCGATATCAATTTCATCAAGAGCCAGAAAAATTAGGATAGCTCGGGGCGTGTAAACGCAACGAGCAAGGGCGATTGAGACTCTGCGCCGTTGTTCTTTGCCGGTTTTTCCGACCAGTGCGTAGAAGAATTCTCTTAGTTTGGATACCTCATCAGCGCCAGGCCGTTTTAACAGCGAGAACTGTTCTGCCTGATCAACAAGTGCATTGTTTTTGCCAGACAGTGATCTTCGAAAATTATCGGGTTCTTTTTTCAATGCAACGCTCATGAGTGATCTGCCCGTTCAATGGTAACGGCATATTCTCACTAGATTCGTTTACAATCTGTTAACCATGTTCCGATTGGATGGTCAGGTGCGAACATATGAACAAAATGTTCGGCAATTCTGCACGGCAACTCAGGAGGTGCCACATGAGCACTGTAATAAAGTTTCCATTGGAGAAGGTTCAGCGTAGATCCCAATCGGCATCCCAAAACACCGATCCAGCAAAAATTCTGGTTTTTCAGGGTGTTCAATATTTAAACCGTGAAGGGAGTGATGAAAGCGTCCTTCCGGATAAGAAACCAACAACCACCCGCAACCGCCATTAGATTACCCAAGCTCTGAGTATGGACCGCATTTCAGGCTGTTGAGAAACGCGTCAATCGCCGGTTTCCAACTTGGGTCTTTTTCTAGTGCTCTCACTATTATGAATCCAACAGGTTCATTCGTTTCCACAACAATTGATGTTTCAAGTTCTTCGGGTTGAACTTGCCGAATTCCTGCCATTTGAATTGGATTAACGACAATCATGTGCAACTTGTTACCAATCGCAGTTCGTTCATTCAGGCTGTAAAGGACACGGCCGCGAGCGCTGAATACCGAAGCGGACCAAAAAAGGTCAGTCTGTGCTCCTGTTACTCGCAATCCCCGATCAGACAGGTCAAACTTACACGTTGATAGCCGAAAAAACGGATCGCTGTTTGAGACATTTGCACCACTTCCAGCCTTTAATGTCGCAAACCGGTTTACGGGAGCGTTTTCGATGATTCGTCTTGCAGCATCTTTTTCTCCGAAAAAAGGGATGAGAAAAATGATGCTGATATGAACAATTGCGGCAAGAAGCAAACCGCATGTAGCAAGATATATCGCTCTGATTTTCATCTAGGCACACTCCAACCGCTGCAGGCTGGGCAGTTCCGGGTCACTGAGGCCAGCACTGCTTGTGATGGGAGTATCATAAAGGCGTAAAACGAACTTGAAGTTTCCTTCCCCTTCAAGGTTCATCCAGTTTCCGGCACTGGGCTCATCGCTGATGCTGATTGTGAAAGAAGAATCCGGCAGACGAACAAGGTTGCCGGAAAATATTGCGGAAGCTTCTCCGTCTCTGTCCCTGATTACGCTACCGGATAAATCATAGGCGGTTAAGGTCCAAAAGCGTGCTGCAGGTGTGTTGCCGTAGAGCACGTAACTGCACTCACGGGCCAGGGCAAGTCCCTTGTCATCGTTCAAGGTTTCAAATGCCAAACCTTCGGCTGCACCCAGCGGGATAGCGCCATCCACTGTGGACCGGGCAGCTGTATAGGGATCTACTTCCGTTCCACCCACAAAGGGCCAAGCGGACCATACGCCTGCACTGATTGCACCCACCCCAAAAGTTCGCTGTAAGGCAAATCGTGCGGTGACACCGCCAACAACAAGGCCAATTAAAAGAATGATCGCGAGATTGACTGCAATGCGCATTTAAAAACCAGTTACCGACTTATTGGGAAACAATCTCAGTTGAAGCAGATCCTGCAAGTTCATCCCCTTCTGCAAGGGGTTTTGCATCGCGGAATATCTTGTTCAATCCGCGAAGGAATTTTTCAGAATCCTTGGAAAGCAATTTTGGTCTGGACGGGGGAATTTCATCAGCATTTTCGGATGACGCGCTTTCTGTTGTTGGACCCTCCGTGAGTATCGGAAGAGGGTTTTCAATATAGGGAATTGGTCGCAACTCAATATTCTGATGGGCGTAAGTCATGAACTTGTTCCAGGTCATTGCCGGCAAACGTCCTCCGGTCAATCGCCTTGTAGATTGATAATTGTCGTTTCCGTACCAGATTGCGGCAACATAATTTCCGGTGAACCCGACATACCACGCATCCCGATAGGCTTGTGTCGTACCGGTTTTCCCGCCGGACCGAATACCGTCAAGTGCAGCGCGGCGGCCCGTACCCCACTCTGGAATTTGCGCGAGAATGCTGTTCATGACCTTTATAGTTGACTCTTTGAGGACACGCTGAGGTCCCGGCTTCTCTTTTCGATAGTCGTAGAGCACATTTCCCGATGTGTCTGATATCTGGTAGATGCCATAGCGGTTGACCTTGTAGCCACCAGTCATGAATGTGCCATAACCACTCGCCATTTCCAGTACAGTAAGTCCGTTGGCGCCAAGCACCATGGGAGGGTTGACCACAAGATCAGATTTGACCCCCATCTTGCGGACGGTTTCAACAAGTCGATCGCCGCCGAGTTGTTGCAACCCGTCCCTGCCAAGGTAGAGTTTGACGGGAATTGTATTGATAGACTTGATCAGGGCGGTCTGCAGGTCCGTGCGGCCGCGAAACCCGCCTGAATAGTTGCGTGGGCACCAAAGTCTCCCAAATCGGTTCACGCACACACTGCCGTCCGTGACACGGGTGGTTTCAGTATAGCCGAAATTCTCTATAGCAGATGCGTACACGTAGGGTTTGAATGATGATCCCGGCTGCCGCTTCGAAGCTGTAGCACGGTTGAACTGGCTCTGACCGTAATCGCGCCCGCCAACCATTGCCCGGACTGCACCCTCGTGGTCCAAAACGACCATCGCCGCATCCCGCACACCATATTGCGAACCGAACTGACGAAGATGACTTTCGACTGATTCTTCTGCCGCTTCCTGCAAGTCAAGGTCGACCGTTGTTTTGACAATCAGACTTTTGGTCTTGTACTTGATGGCAAGACGCTGGACCTCCTGATAGGCCCAGTCCATGAAATAGTTGGGCCCGTTGAGATCGTCGCGTTCCACAATGCTCGCCGGTTCTTTGCGCGCGCGTGCAACCTGGCCCTCGGTCATGAATTCGCCTTGCACCATATTGGTCAAGACCTCGTTTGCCCGAGCGCGTGCTGCCGGAAGATTGATGTGCGGCGCATATTTTCCGGGTGCCTTGTAAAGGCCAGCAAGCATGGCGGCCTCGGCGAGATTTACATCCTTGATGCTCTTGTCGAAATAATATTGGGAAGCCGCCGAAATTCCGAAATTTCCGCCGCCCATATAAGCCCGGTCTATATAAAGTTTAAGGATTTCCTTTTTCGTGAGATTGGCTTCAAGCCAAAGCGACAGGAAGGCTTCCTTGATTTTTCGCTCAAGCGTTCTCTCATTGGTCAAAAACAGGTTTTTTGCTAGCTGTTGCGTAATGGTACTTCCACCCTGAACGACCGAGTTTGCCCTGACGTTTTCGGCCATTGCCCGGGTAAGGCCAAAAAAATCGATGCCGAAATGTTCAAAAAATCTGCGGTCTTCTGTCGCCAGAACTGCTTTGATAAAAGTATCCGGCAACTCATCCAGCTCATCTGCATCGGTTTGCCTGATGCCGCGCTGCCCGATCAATTTACCATTGCGATCAAGGAAGGTTACAGAATAGTCGCCCTGACTACGCCAGTCCTTCTGCGTTTCTTCAAATGCCGGCAATGCCAGAGCCAGCATGCCAACTGCGCCGATCAGCGCCAGCGTCATGCCTTCGTCGACAACCTCGACAAGGAGTTTGGTCATGCCGCGAACTTTGAAACGCCGGAAAAAAATCGAAATGGTTTCCCAACGCTCTGATGCGCTGTTGAATGCACTGTAAAGTGAAGAATCTATCCAGGAATCAAAATCCAGAAGCCGGTTCCAGGCCGAGACTTTCTTACGCTTTTCTTTTGGTTCTGGCACGGTTGAAATATCACTTGTTTTCGTTGCGGATTACATACACTAGATTGAGGCCCAATACCAAAACAAAAGGCGGTTTTATGTCAGCCAATCCATCGGATGAAGAATTCTGGAAGCGCAAGACCCTCTCGCAGATGACGACTGCGGAATGGGAATCCCTTTGCGACGGCTGCGGCAAATGTTGTCTGAACAAGCTTGAAGACTGGGAAACGGCGGAAATTCACTGGACGAGCATTGGCTGCGAGTTGCTGGATTGCGAAACCTGTCGTTGCACAGACTATGCGAACCGCTTTGATCAGGTGCCCGACTGTATTCAACTGTCACCGGATAACATCGACACGATAGGCTGGTTGCCGCCGACCTGTGCTTACCGGCTGGTGCGCGAAGGAAAGGATTTGTACTGGTGGCATCCGCTGGTTTCTGGAGATCCCGAAACCGTTCATACGGCAGGTATCAGCGTACGGGGCAGGGCGGTTCCCGATAGCGGCATCAAGCCGGAAGACTATGAGAATTACCTGATCGACTGGCCATTGGAGATCTATCAGGAAAAACCTTCAACGGAATAGGAATACTTGCGAAGCTCACATTGACAGATACCTTGCAGAATTTGACTTCCGCTTTAACCGCCGTTCTTCGCTTAAGGTTTCAGACCGTGAACGCGCAGAAGACGCAATACGCGGGGCAATCGGCAGGCGTCTAATGTATAACCAGCCTAGTGAAGCCAGTTACGCTTAAACAGAAAGCTCGGCGCTTATTTATGAAGCGCAAGAAATAATTCTTACATCGCCTTTAGCAGTGCGACGAGCAAATTTTTCTTTTTCCATGATTACTGCGCCGTGTGAATCAAGGGCAAGATATATTGTTACTCCAGCCTCCTCGAAATATTCAATGCAATCATCCATACAAGGAAGTTTCAAACAAGAAACAATGAAAAGTTCAAGTCTGAAGCCCATGACCGCTTGCTACAAGCGATTGTTGCCCGCCGCAGCACTGGTAGTCATCGCATTAGTGCTGACGGGTTGCCAGATGGTCCCTACCGTCGGGAGTGACAATACGCGATGGTATTGTGAGGGTTTTAGGCCGATTACGTGGTCCGCCCGGGATACAACAGAAACCATCAATCAGATTGTTGAACATAACGCTGTTTGGGAAAGCCTGTGCAATTGGCAAAAACCGGAAAAATAGTCAGAAATCAGATTATTGATTGCAAAAGCTGGAGGATTTTGTTCATTCTTGGTTCATTCCAAATGTGATAAACCACTGCGATGAAATTCAGGATCCTGATAGCCTCCGTTTTGGCACTGTTATATTTTGGCGGGAGTCCGGCATTTGCCGACGCCTGCAGTAATCGTGCGCGTGAGGTGGTTGCAGGCATTCCTGGCGCTATGCTTCTTGCAGTTGACTCGAACAAGCAGTCAAATGGCCAAATTCAGTGTGTGGCACGGATCAAGTTACCATCCAAGGATGGCAACCCAGGACGTGTTGTTACTCGTGAATTCAGGCCCTGACTTCAGGATTTTTCAGGGAATAATGCATGCGAATTCTGATTGTAGAAGATGATCCCGATCTGAACAGGCAACTGGTTGATGCGTGTATCGATGCCGGATACGCAGTCGACAAAGCACTGGATGGTGAGGAGGGTCATTTTCTTGGAGATACGGAACCTTACGACGCAGTAATCCTGGACATCGGGTTACCTGGTATGGATGGCATCACCGTTCTTGAAGAATGGCGCAAGGAAAATCGAAAAATGCCGGTGCTCATGCTAACAGCCCGTGACCGTTGGAGCGACAAGGTTGCCGGAATTGACGCTGGTGCGGATGATTACCTGGCCAAGCCTTTTCACATCGAAGAAGTACTGGCCCGGCTTAGAGCGCTAATTCGTCGTTCTGCTGGCCATGCCTCTTCCGAACTGGCCTGCAAAGACGTGGTGCTGGATGTTCGTACTTCGAGAGTAACCTTGAATGGAGCGCCAGTAAAACTCACGTCGCATGAATTACGCCTGTTGTCTTACATGCTGCACCATCCGGGACAAATTATTTCGCGCACTGAACTGACCGAACATCTGTACGATCAGGACTTTGACAAGGATTCAAACACCATCGAAGTATTTGTTGGAAGGCTGCGGAAAAAGCTGCGACCTGATATTATTGAAACCGTTAGGGGCCTTGGATATCGGTTGCAGGAAGACGGATGAGTTCCCGGCCAGGTCTCCTTCAGTTCCTGTTTCCGAACACGCTTGCCTGGCGTTTGTTCCTTTTATCGTCAATTGCCGCCCTCGCCGGAGTTGCAGCAGTCGCATACTTCATCTCTTCAGATTATCGCAGAAGTTCTGAATCTCGGTTGGAACAATTGCTGACGGCAAATATTTTCAATTTGATGGGTAGTGTTCAAGTCGATGACGGCGGGAAACTGATGGGATTGCCTGATTTGGGCGATTCACGCTACAGCCTGTTTGACTCAGGATGGTATTGGTCAATTGAAAAGGTTGGAGAACCGGAAAATCACCTATCAAGTGCCTCGCTTTCCGATCGAAAAATTGAGGTCCCGACTTCAAGCGACTTTGATGAAACCTTTCAACGTATTTTCGAAATCCAGGAAATTGACAATCGGCACCTTTCGGGGCTGGAAGCACAAGTGTTCCTAGGTGAGGGGAATGATCTTTACAGTTTCAAAATCACAGCAAACAAAAGTTCACTTGAAAACGAAATAAGTGAATTTAGGCAACGCTTGTTCCTGACTTTGGCCGTGTTTGCGCTCTCCATCGTCCTGGCGATGTCGCAACTGGTCCGTTTCGGATTGCGGCCTGTTTCGAAAGCCACCCGAATCCTGACCGAAGTCCGGAAAGGAGACGCGTCCCGGATTGAGGGTACTTATCCGGATGAAATCCAGCCTTTTATCGATGAAACCAATGCCCTTATCGATTCGAACAACACGATAGTGGAAAGAGCCAGAACTCAGGTAGGGAATCTTGCACATTCACTGAAAACACCACTTGCCATACTCCAAAATGAATTGGCTGCACTTCCACTGGACAAGCAGGAACTCTTCCGCGAGCAAACGCATAATATGCGGCAACAGGTTCAGGTATATCTGGATCGCGCGCGAATTTCCGCACGAAGCTCGACTGCTATTGCAAAAACACCTTTGACAGAAGAGCTTGATAGGTTGGTTAAAGTGGTTGTCAAATTGAGTCCACAAGTAAAGATTTCCACAAAATTTGATGCGGATGGAGACGTTTATTTTGAAGGTGAAAAACATGACCTGCAGGAAATATTTGGCAACTTGATTGAAAACGCCGCAAAGTATGCCCAGTCAAAAGTTTACGTCTCGGCACGGCTGGATGGAAATGAGGTCATAGTTGAGGTTGAAGACGATGGTCCGGGGATGTCCAGCGAACAAATTCAGAAAGCCAAGCAGCGTGGGGGCAGGATTGATGAAGGCAAGTCTGGATGGGGCCTTGGGTTATCAATTGTAAACGACATTGTGGACGAATATTCAGGTAATTTCGTTCTCTCTAAATCAGAATTGGGCGGATTAAAAACGACAGTCAGATTGCCAGGAAGCAAATAAACCCGTTACCTGTTCAAAATTTAGACATTTTCAAGCTTAATCTTGTAGCAATCGATTAACGAGGGCGTGGTTTCATGGTTGTGCAGGCAAAATTTTCACTGGTAGGTTTGATGGTTGGTTCAATGTTGCTTGCGTCATGTAGTGCGAGCAACGAGAATATTGGCGCGGTTACCGGTGCAGTTGCCGGAGGCGTAATCGGGAACCAGTTCGGTGGCGGGTCTGGAAGAGTTGCCGCCACTGTTTTGGGAGCTTTGGCAGGAGGGGTGATCGGGGGTAGCATTGGACGCAGCCTGGATCAAAATAGCCGGCAGGCTGCACTTCAGGCAGAGTACAATGCATTGGAGCGTGGTGCTCCTGGACAGCCTGTAAACTGGCAGGGAACTGGTGGGACACGAGGAACCGTTGTGCCGCAACAGACCTATCAGGTTGGTTCACAAAACTGCCGCCGTTACACCCATACAATTTATGTTGATGGTACTCCGCAACAGGCGGCGGGGACAGCGTGCAGAAATCCAGACGGTACTTGGACACCGCTTAGCTAACAGCATCTTGATTGAGAAAGAGATGGCCGCGTCAATATTGACCTGCGCAGAGCCTTTTTAGTGGGGCCGTTTGGAGCTATGTAGTCGGTATGCTCTTCTGGCTCCTTATAGCAGTTTTGACTCTTCTCGCAGTCGTTCTTGCCTTCGCGGGAATTTGGCGTTCAGGTATCCACGCCTCAAAGTCGAGTGTCGGTGTGGACAAAGCAATGTATCGAGCCAGGATATCCGAGATTGATGCGGATTTCGAACTCGGGCGAATTGATGAGGATGCCCGGGAGGCTGCTAAGGCAGAGCAGGCAAGATCCTTCCTTTTTATAGCTGATAAAGAGGGTGTAAACGGCTCCCTTACTCCTGGCCGGGTTTTCTTCATAATCGCCCTGTCCATGATATTTGTTCCGGCATTTTCATTGGTCCTTTATGATTTTTACGGTTCGCCGGACGTGGTCAATACTTCCACCGAGAAAGAGCTGGCAGATGCTCAACCCAACCTGACTGACCTGTTATCGGCCGCTGAAAGACGCCTTTCAGAATTCCCGGATGATGTCAGGGGATGGCGTGTGGTTGCCCCGGTTTATATGAGGCTTGGCCGTTTTGAGGACGCAACAAATGCATTTCGCAATCTGATACGGCTCGAAGGGGAAACACCTAAAACCCTTGCAACTCTTGGTGAGGCATTGGTTTTGCGGGATGGTAACCAAATTCAGGATGAGGCGTTTGGCATATTCAAGCGATTGTTAGGCCAACAGCCGGAAAATGCACGATTTGCCTATTTTGTAGGATTGGGTGAATTTCAAAGAGGAAATTCCAAAGCAGCAAGAGCTATCTGGCAATCCATGCTGGATGGGTCAAAAGGCGATGAGCCCTGGGTGACTGTGGTCAGGGATCACTTGAGCAAAATGCAGCCTCCTTCTCCCGTCAAAAATATGTCTGATGAGGAGTTGGAACAAATAAATGCAATGGTTTCCGGTCTTGCGGAACGGCTTGCGTCTGATCCAGAAGACAAACCGGGGTGGGAGCGCCTGATTCGTTCTTATATGGTACTTGAGCGCATGGACGATGCGCAGTCTGCGCTAAATCAGGCAAAGCAGTTTTATAAAGGTGATGTTCAGTTCATCGCAAAACTTGAGAAAGTCATAACGGAATTCACCGGAGCGGAAAAATCCCAATGACACGAAAGCAAAAAAGACTGGCCGGTATCGGGGCCATTGGCGTTGTAATTGCTATCGCAGCGGTGCTTGTAACAACCGCATTGCGAGATGAAATCGTATTTTTCTATGATCCTACTGATATAATTGAGAATACAAAAGTAAAACCCGGTCAGAATTTCCGGCTGGGCGGGCTGGTAGCTGATGAAAGTGTGAACAAGCAGAATACGGTTATCGAATTCGTTGTCACAGACGGCCAAAACAGCATTGACGTGACTTTTGACGGACTGCTACCGGACCTGTTTCGTGAAGGGCAGGGTGTAATTGCTGAAGGTCAAATGAATGAAGAAGGAACTTTCATTGCAACAAATATCTTGGCCAAACATGATGAGAATTACATTCCGAAGGAGCTTGAAGGTGTGATGAAGGACAAGGGTGTCTGGAAAGGCGAAGGCGTCCAATGATTGCAGAACTGGGACATTTTGCATTGATTTTGTCTTTGGCGGTAGCTGTAGTTCAGTCCACATTACCCTTGTTCGGTGCCAGGCGAAACAGTGCACAGCTAATGGCAATCGGATCCAGTGCAGCTTTAACGGGATTTTTGCTGGTCGCATTCTCCTTTGCTGCACTGACTAATGCATATGTGACCTCCGATTTCAGCCTTGTGAATGTCTGGCAGAACTCCCACACAGAAAAACCACTTCTGTACAAATTTACAGGGGTTTGGGGAAACCATGAGGGTTCCATGTTATTGTGGGTGTTAATCTTGTCTTTCTTCTCTGCGCTTTTGGCTGCTTTTGCGAAAAACCTTCCCTCCCGGTTGAAAGCCAATGTACTTGCTGTCCAGGGCTGGATTTCCTCTGCGTTTCTTCTTTTCGTGATTGTAACGTCAAATCCATTCGAAAGGCTTCCCGAGATTGCAGCTGAGGGAAAGGACCTTAATCCGATCCTTCAGGACATCGGCTTGGCAATCCATCCACCTCTCTTGTACGTAGGTTATGTCGGATTTTCGCTTACATTTTCCTTTGCGGTGGCAGCTTTGATCAGTGGACGCATCGACGGAGCGTGGGCAAGATACGTTCGTCCTTGGGCGTTGTTGGCCTGGGTGTTTCTGACTGCCGGCATCGCGATGGGTTCTTATTGGGCTTACTATGAATTGGGATGGGGCGGATGGTGGTTCTGGGATCCGGTCGAAAATGCTTCTTTCATGCCCTGGCTGGTTGGAACGGCGCTGATCCATTCCGCTATGGTGATGGAAAAGCGTGATGCATTGAAGATATGGACAATATTGCTTGCCATCCTGACGTTTTCACTCTCTTTGCTTGGGACCTTCATCGTGCGCTCCGGCGTTTTAACCTCGGTACACAGTTTTGCCAGCGATCCCACACGCGGTATTTTCATTCTGGTAATTCTGATGATTTTTATCGGAGGATCGCTTGCATTGTTTGCTCTTCGGGCCGGAACTTTGCAGCAGGGCGGATTATTTCAGCCGATATCGAGGGAAGGTGCGCTTGTCTTCAACAATTTGTTCCTGACTGTTGCTTGCACAACCGTGTTGCTCGGAACCTTGTACCCGCTTTTCCTGGAAGCAGTCGATGGTTCAAAAATTTCAGTGGGACCTCCCTATTTCAATCTTACTTTTGGACCCTTGATGATACCGCTGCTGATCGCTCTACCGCTGGGTCCCCTCATGTCATGGAAACGTTCCGACCTGTTACCGGTCCTGCAGCGTTTGTATTTTGTCGGCGGCTGTGCGTTGATTGTTTCCGTTCTGGTCTTCGCCTTTTCGTCTGACGGTCCGGTTCTTTCTGCTCTTGCGGTTGGATTGAGCGTATGGGTGATTATGGGGGCTTTTGCAGAAATTTACGAGCGCTCTGGATTTGCCAAAAATCCGTTTTCTGTTGCTTTTGCCCGCATGCGAGGGCTGCCAGGTTCCACATGGGGAACCGCCTTGGCGCATTTTGGTATCGGAGTGATGGTGCTCGGCATTGTGGGAGCTACCGCTTTCAGCGACGAACAGGGTGCCGCGCTTCAAAAAGGTGAAACGCTGAAGATAGCGGGCTTTACGCTTGTACATGATGGAACAGCCCGACATCAGGGTCCGAATTTTGTACAAGACACGCTTAAAGTATCTGTCCGTGAGGGTGGAGTGGAGCAATTCAGGCTATCTCCCTCAAAGCGTTTTTATACCGCTCATGGATCAGCTACTACGGAAGCATCGATTAAGACGCTTGGATTTTCTCAACTTTACCTTTCTGTTGGCGATACTGATGAACAGGGACGCACAGTTTTACGGGCCTGGTGGAAATCACAGGTCATTTTGGTCTGGTTGGGACCGATTCTGATGGCGTTTGGAGGAACCGTATCTCTTTTTGACAGAAGATTGAGGGTAGGTGCACCTGTGACTTCCAGAGGTAGGCGGAAACTGGCCAATGCGTAAATTAGCATCATGCCTGATTGGAGTTGTACTGCTGATTTCTTCAGTCAGTATGGCATTGGCTATTAATCCGGATGAAGTTCTTGATGATCCGGAACTTGAATACCGTGCCAGATCGCTTTCAGCTGAAATCCGCTGTCTTGTTTGTCAAAACCAGTCAATTGACGATTCGGATGCACAATTGGCCCGTGATTTGCGGATTCTGGTTAGAGAAAAGCTGGTTGAAGGCAAGAGCGATACGGAAATCCTTGACTTTCTGGTCGCCAGATATGGTGAATTTGTGCTCCTCAAACCTCGGTTCGGTGCAAGCACATTTTTGTTATGGATTGCACCCTTCCTGATTCTTGTTTTGGTTGGCACAACGGTTTTCTGGCACATTCGCAAAAACAGGAACCTCAAACCGGAATTCGCCCAACTGTCCAAAGAGGAAAAGAAAAAGCTGTCGGCACTTCTCGATGATTCCGGTTAGAGTACACATTGGATCACGAATTCCATTTTTCCCTTTCATTTGAACACAGTCTACGCCATTTATCATGAGCGACTGAAGAAGGAATGGATAAATGGCCACAACACAAAGACTGGATTTCGACGGTAGCCTAGGTGCTAAACTTTCTGCAAGACTGGACATGCCAGATGGGTCTGTTCGCGCTTATGCAATATTCGCTCATTGCTTTACCTGTTCAAAAGATCTCCATGCGACCAGAAGAATTTCCGCAGCACTTTCAGAACGCGGCATTGCAGTTCTGCGATTTGATTTCACCGGACTGGGAAACAGTGATGGGGACTTCGCATCGACCAATTTTTCATCAAACCGTCATGATCTTACAATTGCGGCGGATTACTTGCGGGAGAATTTTGAGGCCCCGGGGCTTCTGATTGGACATTCGCTGGGGGGGGCAGCCGTTCTTTCTGTGGCCGGAGACATACCCGAAGTCAATGCAGTAGTGACAATTGGCGCTCCGGCCGAAGCTGAGCATGTGGTGCACAATTTTGGTGCCAAGCTTGATGAAATTTCAGAAAAAGGTGAGGCCGAGGTTTCCCTTGGTGGGCGAACTTTTTCCGTCCGCAAGCAGTTTATTGAGGACCTCCAGTCAAACGATGTGTTGGACAAGGTAGCCAGGTTGAAAAAACCGCTTTTGGTTATGCATTCGCCAATCGATGATACGGTTGGAGTTGAAAATGCGACAAAAATTTTTATAGCGGCAAAACATCCCAAGAGTTTTGTTTCACTCGATCAGGCAGATCATCTTGTATCCAAAGATCGTGATGCGGATTTTGCCGCATCAGTCATAGCCGCCTGGGCGGAACGCTATGTTGCTGACAGGGTCTACGCCGATGGCGAGGTGCTGGAAAATACAATCCGGGTTAGTGAAACAGGTGCGGGGAAGTTCCAGAACACGGTTCTTGCAGGCACGCACAGGCTGTTGGCGGATGAGCCCAAATCCGTGGGCGGGCTGGATACGGGCCCAACACCCTACGGATATCTTTCAGCAGCCCTTGGCACGTGTACCTCGATGACCATGCGCATGTATGCTGATTTCAAGAAGATCAATGTCGGCAAGATTACCGTTGATGTTTCCCATTCCAAGGTTCATGCGGCAGATTGCGAAATTTGCACCGAAGACGAGACTGCTGCGGGCGGCAAGATTGATATTTTTGAACGTGAGATAGAAATTGAAGGTTTGGAAGATGAAACCCTGAGGGCAAAAATGCTTGAGATCGCCGACAAATGCCCGGTTCACAAGACCCTGGAGAAAGGCGCCAAGGTCAAGACAGGTTATAGAAACTAAGGCCAGAGTCCATTAATCGAGAAGGAGGGTTGGAGAACTGCTTCAAGCCCGAAGTTACTAGAGACCTGCCACAACATTCAGCAAATTTAGGGCGGCTGTCGGTGGGTTGCTATCCACCAAATGTTACCGCAGGGGTCTTTGATGCCAGCCATTCTGTCACCGTGCGGTCGATCGTTCGGTTCCATTAGTGATATCGCTCCAGATCGTAGAGCTGCATCATATATTGAGTCACAATCATCAACGAATAGATGCATCTGTGAAACATTGACTGGGTAAGTCTCAGAGCTTTCATTCATCATGATGATCGAGTCACCTACAAGCATACGGGCATGCTGAATGCGATTATCAGGATATCTGTTTTCCTTCACTACCGACGCGCCAAAAACAGTTTTCAAGAACTCCATCAAATGATCAGCATTCTCAACTGTAAAATAAGGTGTGACCGAGCAGTATCCTTCGGGCGTGTTTTGTGTATTGGCCAAATTGATCTGTCCTTAAGGATTCATTCTTTAAAAGGACAGTTTCAACATTTAAGTCAAACTTCGCAAGGGATGTGCGCGCGACAGCTTGATCCTCAAACCATACATTTAACTGCCTTTTGTCTCGAACGGTCTTCATTGAAGCTGTCCTGCATGACTGGTAAGATGGACTAATAATGCCCCAAGTTTCGACCCATCTCATGTTTCAAGGCAATGCGAGTGACGCTATTGATACATATTCGTCCATCTTTTCAGATTTCAATGTCGAGAATATCGAAAAGTACGGTGAAGATGAACAGGGCGAGCCCGACACGATAAAGCAGGCTTACGTCTCTTTTGCCGGACACAAACTTATCGTGATCGACAGCCCGCCGGTTCACGAATTTGATTTCACCCCCTCGATGTCTCTCTTTATCGATTTCGAGAATGAAGAAGCATTGGAATCAGCATTCGCCCGATTATCGGAGGCAGGCAATACCATGATGCCGCTGAATGACTATGGGTTCAGCAAGCGGTTCGGGTGGCTATCTGACAAATTTGGCGTTTCATGGCAACTGAACCTGCCATACGACTAGTTATTTATGACTGAAAACTGCATGTTCCACCAATACCAACTTTGCCGGCATGTCTGTCATTTGAAATTTCGTAGATTCAGTTTTCAGCAACGTGCGGTTCAAGAGTGCAGAAGGATCTGACTCTACATTTGGCACCATCAGTTTATTACCAACTTTTAATTTTGCGGACATGAATTTGTAATTTCAGCTTCCCCATATTGGGTTCAACGGTAACGCAAGCAGCGTTAATCCATGAACATTCAATTATGAGGTAGTAAAATGAATTCGTCCAAATCCCTTAAGTCTCTTCGCGGCATGCTGTTCGTCTCGGCGGTGGCAGTTGGCGTGGCAGGTTTTGGTGTAGGCAGCTCTCAATTTTTTCCGGTGAACCCGACACTTGCTGATGCGGTCAAAGTCGAAGCGCCGGCTGTGTTCACATTTGCAGATGTCGTTGATGCAGTTTCGCCGGCCGTTGTAAGTGTTCGCGTTGAAGCGGGAATTGAAGCGACCTCCGGCGACGGAGATTTCAATTTTCAGCGCCGTGGCAGAGAACTTTTTGAAGATTTCTTTCGGCAGGGCCCAAGAGGTGATTTTAGGCGTGATCAGCGTCCCCAACGAAAATTTGGCCATTCTCAGGGATCAGGCTTTTTTGTCTCGGAAGACGGTTATGTAGTTACCAATAATCATGTTGTGGGTAATGGAGCGAAGTTTACAGTGGTAACTTCCGACGGAGTAGAACATGAAGCCACACTTGTTGGAACTGACCCAAAAACAGATCTCGCAGTTCTGAAGGTCGAGGCTGACACTGAATTTACCTATGTGGATTTCGGTGATAATCGCCCCAGAATTGGCGAGTGGGTAGTTGCTGTTGGAAACCCCTTTGGTCTGGGCGGCACCGTCACAGCGGGTATCGTTTCCGCTCACGGCCGGGAAATCGGTGCAAGTCGATATGATGATTTCATCCAGATTGATGCGGCAGTCAACAAAGGAAATTCCGGTGGACCTGCTTTCAATCTGAAGGGCGAAGTTATTGGCGTTAATACCGCAATATTCTCTCCCTCAGGTGGAAATGTTGGTATCGCGTTTGCGATCCCGGCCACCCTTGCTGATGAAGTTGTTAGTGAACTGATAGACAGCGGATCCGTCACCCGGGGTTGGCTCGGTGTTCAAATCCAGCCGGTGACCCCGGAAATCTCCGAATCGCTGGGCCTGGATCTTGAAAGCGGTGCTATTGTGACTTCTACCCAGGCTGACAGTCCAGCAGAGACCGCAGGAATTGTCTCTGGTGACATTATTTCGGAAGTGGATGACAAGAAAATCAAGGGACCCAAAGAGCTTGCCCGTGCGATTGCCTCCTATGATCCTGATTCAGAAGTGGAAATGACGATTTGGCGGGACGGAAAACAGCAAACTGTCAATGTGAAACTCGGGACGCTTGAGCAATCCTCAGCTGAAGTAGGTCGGGATCAAGTCAAGCCAACACATCTGAAACGCCTCGGTCTTGCGCTTGAAACCACTTCGGAAGGATTGCTGGTCACCAAGGTGCGCCCCGGGAGCAGAGCCGAAAAAAAGGGCATTCGAGAAGGTGATGTAATCGTTTCGGTCAACGGTGAAGAAATCAATACAGTCCGGGACCTTCGCGCCGGCCTTGATGCTGCAAAAGAGTCAGGCCGCAAGTCCGCACTTCTCCAACTTCAGCGCCGTGATGGCAACGTATTTGTGCCGGTCCCGCTAAGCCGGGGCTAGGCTAAATGAAATCGGCATTCCGCTCCCCCCCGGCCGCTTCCGTGCGGAATGTTGAGAAGACGGTGGGCCAACCCCTGTGGCCCACCGCATTTTTCTTTCAAAACCAGATAAATTTCGTATGGTTGGGCTATGAGAATATTATTAGTTGAAGATGACATGGATGCCGCCAACTATATTGTTCAGGCGTTCAAAGAAGCCGGCCATGTAGTAACCCATGCATCTGATGGTGAAACAGGCAAGCACATAGCTGAATCAGAAGAGTTCGACATCTTTGTTTTGGACCGCATGTTGCCGAAACTTGACGGTTTGGATCTCCTCAAGCAAGTGCGTGAAAAGGGTGACAACACACCCACATTGATTTTGTCGGCGCTTGGTGAGGTTGATGACAGGGTCGAAGGCCTTCGATCTGGTGGAGATGACTACCTGACAAAACCCTATGCGTTTTCAGAGCTTCTTGCCCGTGTGGAGGTTCTTGGGCGCCGTGCTGGAAATGCTGAAGCAGAAACCAAGCTCAGGGTTGGTGAACTCGAACTGGATCGCCTGTCTCACACAGTGCAGCGCAACGGCGAAAAAATTTTGCTGCAGCCTCGCGAATTTAGGCTATTGGCTTATCTCATGCAGAATGCTGATCGTGTTGTCACGCGAACCATGCTCCTTGAAAAGGTTTGGGATTATCATTTCGACCCGCAAACGAATGTCGTTGATGTTCACATCTCGCGATTGCGAGGTAAAATTGACAAGGACTTTGATCAGCCGATGCTGATAACTGTACGCGGTGCCGGCTACAAGTTGTCCAGCCCTGGGGCGGATTGATGTTTGCCGGAATCCGGTCCCTGTTGCGCGTTACCGCTGTTCGGCTGTCGATCATTTATACAATTATTTTCGGCATTCTGGCCGTTGGGATTGTGGCATACATGACTGGTGCAACCGTCAATGTGCTTCGCAACCAATTCGAAGAATCCATAAATCAGGAAATCCTTGGCCTCTCGAGAATTTATCGCCAGAATGGCCTGCGATTTCTAATTGGTGTCCTTGAACGCAGGGCAAGCAGACCCAGCGCAAACCTCTATGTAGTGGCAAATCCGTCGGGTGAAATAATCGCGGGCAATGTTCCTCGCCTTGAAGCTGGCGTGATGAACCGGATTGGATGGACTGGACGACCGTTCCGGTACTACCGATATGGGGAAGATGAAGATTCAGATAGCCGTGCAATTGCGCGTATTCTGGAAGTTCCAAATGGCTTGCGGATATTGGTTGGCCGGGATGTTGGCGAGCATGAAGAGTTTAGGCAAGTCGTCGGTCGCGCGTTCAAACTGGCCATTGGAACCATGCTTGCGCTGGGAATACTGACCTGGTTTTTTGTTGGGCGACGAGCCTTGAAGCGTATCGATCAGGTCTCCCAATCCTCTGTGAGGATCATGGCCGGAGACCGTTCCGAGCGACTTCCGGTAAGTGGTACAGGTGACGAATTTGACAGGTTATCCAAAAACCTGAATGACATGCTCGACCGGATCGGCAAGCTCGATGACGGACTGAAACAGATGTCCGACAATATTGCCCATGATTTGAAGACGCCAATTACCCGATTGCGCAACAAGGCAGATCGGGCATTGGTCGATGCAACAGAAATTGAATCACGGCGAGAGGCGCTTCTGGAGATCATTTCCGACTGTGATCAGATCGTTAAAACGTTTGATGCTTTGTTGATGATTTCCCGGGTTGAATCAGGTGCAAAAGTGGCGCGAATGGAATCAGTTAACCTCTTTGAGCTGCTTTCAGACGTTTATGAACTTTATGAAGCAGCCGCGGAAGATCAGGGTGTTGAATTTGTCATCGATGCACCTGAAAAAGAAACCAATATAACCGGAAACCGCGAGCTTTTAAGCCAGGCGCTTTCAAACCTGATCGACAATGCATTGAAGTATTCCGATTCTCCGGAACAGTTTCCTAAAATTATCCTGACAGCGGGTAATCAAAATGGACAGATCGCTCTCGCGGTTGAAGACAATGGCCCAGGTATAGCGGAAGAGGACCGTATCAGGGCTGCTGAACGTTTTGTCCGATTGGACAAGAGCCGTAACAAGGCAGGAAATGGTCTTGGGCTCAGTCTTGTAAAGGCGATAGCTGAATTGCATGGTGGCCAATTGTTGCTGGACGATAATGACCCCGGATTGCGGGCTGTAATTTTGATCAAGCCGGGTAGCGGGAGGCACAATGACTGATCTTCCGAAATCAAGTTCCTCAGATTTTCCAATCAAACCGCTGAATCCCAAAAGGGCGGCTGAGTTATTTGAAGCTTACTTTGCCAACCTCCCTGGAACTCATGAGCTTACTGAAGACCAGAAAGCAGTCTTGCAGGCTGTTTTGGACCTCTCGCCCTATTTGAGAAACTGTATCGAGCGAGAACCAGGATTTGTTTTGGAAAGCTTCATTTCGGGGTTTGATCCCGCACTTGAAAAAGTGGTCGCTGTTACATTGGAACTTGGAACTTCCGAAGATAATGAAGCCATGTTCATGGCGGAACTCCGAAAAGCAAAACAAAAGGTTGCAGTTTTGTGCGGGATTGCTGACCTTGCCGGATATTGGAAAGACCAACAAGTTACTGCATCCCTTTCACGATTTGCGAGAGCGGCACTTTCTGCATCATTTGATTTTCTGCTTTTACAACTGGACAAAACCGGAAAACTCAAACTGGCTGACAGCAAATCCCCGCAAATAGAAAGTGGATTAGTCGTTTTGGGAATGGGCAAATTTGGCGCAGATGAACTTAACTATTCCAGCGATATTGATCTCATCATTTTTCACGATAGTTCCGCAGGTGTCGAGCTCCTAACCGATGATCCGGTAACTTTGCTGAACCGCATGGGCAAACAATTGATC
>JBPCWL010000107.1:0-2575 GCA_051009575.1 Rhizobiaceae bacterium | reverse complement strand
CTACTGCATTGAGGATAACGGTGAATTGCGCAAGGAAGCAAAGCTGTCCTGAACCTGCGCGCCTGGTTTCAAACTATAAATCGTCTCGATTTACACATTTGCGGTTTCAATCAAAACCTGTTCAGTTGCTGCCTGCCAAATTTATGGTCAGCTGCCGCTGTTCGCCTGCTTTTACAACAAGTTCCTATTCGGTGGATTTCTTGTTGTGCTTGACGATTAGAAAATACTTACCTTCATTCAAGGTGAATAGCGGTGTTTTGTTGCTATTCCCGCTAATGCGGCGGCGTTTGCCGTCAATGTCCTTTTCCGCCGCGTAAGTATCCCAGCGCAGACCTTTGCGCACAGGACTGCCCCCTGCATCCTTGGCATCAAGCCGGACCTGCCCTGCCTTCAAATTCAGCCTCACCTCGGCGCGTTTTCCGGCACTGATGGAAACCTCTTGTTCGTGCCTTGCATTGCCATTCTTAGCGACGACCAGGAACTTGCCCTCCGTCAGGGTAAAATTCGGCTGGGCATCATAAGTGCCGTTGTAGCGTTTGCGTTTACCTTCAAGATTCTTGTCAACACTATAAATGTCAAAACGCATGCCCTTTTTCAGGAATTCCGCTTTGTCACCCAGGGAAGCACTGAGAGCCAGCAAACCTGCCGACAGGTTGATGTTGAGTTCGCTTCTCTTCCCTGCAGTAATTTCAAGCTCACTGCTGCGAACTGCATTGCCACGTTTTGCAACCACATGATAGCGACCTTCGGGCAGGATGAAGGTCGGGTTTGTATCATAGTTGCCATTGATGCGTGTCCGCTTGCCGCTGATATCCTTTTCAGCTTCATAAACATCCCAACGCATACCGCGCTTTACCGGCGGACCGGTCTCGGCGAACTTTGCGGACAGTGCTGCAAGTCCCGCATTGAAGACAAGACTGAGCTCCTCCCTCTGACCGGCCTTGATTTCAACATCAGTGGCCACGCGCGCATTGCCATGCTTACCCACCACATGGTAACGGCCTGCGGTCAGGGTAAACACTGGCCGCCTGTCATAATTTCCGTTCACCCGCTGGCGTTTGCCGTCAATGTTCTTCTCCTCCTGGTAGACGTCCCACCGGAGTCCTTTTCGCAAAGCCGGCATGCCTTCAGAAAGCGCCCCTTCAAGCACCAGGCGTTCGGCATTTAAAACGATCTCATGTAACTTGGCTTCGGATTCCGATTGCACGACCAAATCAAGGCTCGAAGCGGCATTACCGTGTTTGGCCACAACCTTATAGGCCCCGGGTTTGAGTTTGAAATTGGGGCGCGCCTCATAATTTCCGATCACGCGCTTGCGTTTCCCATCGATACCGGCCTTGCCCTCATAAACATCCCAGCGCATACCGCGATCGAGGGGGGAACCCCCGGCGTTCAAAAAGGCCGTAAAACGGTGACCAGGCTTCGATACCGGTTTTTTGACTTCTGGTGGTTTGGCCGCCACAACCCTGGGCTTCTTCGGAGTTGCCTTCTTCTGCTCTTTTTTGACCTCTTCCACTGTGGTCGTCAGCGCTACGAGGAGGGTCGAAGGATTGCTCGCATTGATGAATAATCCACCGGTATTATCGGCCAGACATTGCAAGCCCTGGGTTTCCGATTTCTTGACGTCAAAACCGATCACATGGGTGGTAAAATCGACACCGAGTTTTTCCAGCTCATTACCCAGGGCACAGGGATCCGCATCACAGGTTTCCTTGCCGTCGCTGACGAGAACAACCGTGGCTTTGTCTTCCGTGTATTTGAGCTCTTCCGCAGCGCGGCGCACTGCTTCCGAAAGCGGGGTCTTGCCCTTGGGTCGAATGCTGTTCACCGCCTGCATCAGGGCATCAGGCTCCAACGGCCCGACGGGTTGCAGCGTCTGAATATCACTGCAATCACCTTTGCGGCGATGGCCGTAGGCACTCAGCCCCACCTGAATTGACGGTTCCCAGTCTTTCATCAGGTCGCGAATGGCCTGGCGTGCTATGACAATCTTCGATTTTCCGTCTATCTGTCCCCACATGCTGCCAGAGGCATCGAGCACAACCATGACCTTGGATTGATCCGCTGCGGATACGGGAGGAGCTAACTGCAAACTCACAAACATGAGTTGCGCTGCAAAAATAGTCCGGAATCCGTTGATGGAGCGCAGCATTTGAGTATCCCTCCTCGTCACTATTGTTTCTCTTTGGCCAACATTGCCCGTGTTTGAATTCTGACAACTTTCCGTCGCCGTTCTCAGCCGAACATTCCCAAATCCTAACCCAGAAAGAAATCGGAAAAAATAAGCGATTTGAAGACCGGTAATAATCACTTGAAAACCACGGCAAATCCGGCATTTTAAGCAATTACCACCCAAGGGAAGCAATGATAGGTTTGAAAAAATTCGGATTTTGTCACGAAATGGTCTATTCGGCGGATTACCAAGGGCGACAAATGGGCTTTCCGGCTAGGAAATCCGTTCTTGCAGATCGAGCGATTAATGCTAGTTGATGGGAAAATACGCGGGAGATAAATACCTTGTCCAGGAAATCCACTTTGACCCTTGCCGGTCTCCTTTTGATCGGTGTTTCAGCAC
>JBPCWL010000106.1:0-2712 GCA_051009575.1 Rhizobiaceae bacterium | reverse complement strand
GTTTCCGAGGCGTGCCGCTTCAATAGGCGTCAGACGATGATGAACATCGTGAAGCAGTCTGACTTCGTCACCGAATTTTTCCCTTAATGCAGCGAATAGCTTGGGTATGTGATTTAGATATTTGTCCGTCGACCAGACATTTTCCGCAGGCATATCGCTAGCAGCCGGTTCGTAATACATTTTCTCGCTGGCGACGCCATAAGTACTGTCAAGGCCAGGAATGCCTGTTTGGGCACGAACCGCCTTGTATCCCATATCGATATATTTCGCGACCTGATTTACAGTCTCTTCGATATCATCGCCATTGGCGTGGCCATAAACCATAACGCCATCGCGGCTCGCGCCCCCCAAAAGCTGGTAGAGGGGCATGTTGGCGGCTTTTGCTTTTATATCCCAAAGTGCAACATCCACCGCAGAGATCGCTGACATGGTCACAGGTCCCCTTCGCCAATAGGCACCACGGTAAAGATATTGCCAGATATCCTCGATCTGATGGGCGTCTCGGCCAATGAGACAGGGAATTATGTGATCTTCAAGATAGGAGACAACCGCAAACTCCCGGCCGTTCAATGTGGCATCACCGATACCCGAGAGACCTTCATCGGTCTCGATTTTAAGGGTAACGAAATTGCGTCCTGGGCACGTGACGATAACTCGGGCTGCGGTAATTCTCATTATTTCCTCTCTACAGGACAGCTCCCATATTCCACGGTATTATTTCCGCCTCGCCATAGCCAAGCAATTCGCTTTTGGAGGGTTCACCGGAAGCGCAGGCAAGAATTGATTCAAATATTTCAACACCCATTTGATCTATGTCTGTGTCTCCATCGAGAATTCGGCCGCAATTAATGTCCATATCGCCTTCCATTCGGAAATACATTTGCGAATTTGTTGCCAATTTGAGACTGGGCACCGGTTTGCACCCAAAGCAGGAACCTCGGCCGGTCGTAAATGCGATTATATTTGCTCCGCTGGCGACCTGACCGGTCGCCGAAACAGGATCGTAGCCTGGACTATCCATGAATACCAATCCACGTTCATTAACTTTCTCCGCATATTTGTAGACTGCCTGCAGATCGCTTGATCCCCCTTTCGCGGCGGCACCCAGGGATTTTTCGAATATTGTGGTCAACCCTCCTGCCTTGTTCCCCGGGGACGGATTATTATCCATGGCCGTGCTGTTACGTGCCGTGTAATCCTTCCACCAGTCCAGGAGATCCAAAAAATCCTGCCCGACTTTTTTACTGACTGCACGTTGTACAAGAAGGTGCTCAGCCCCATAAATTTCCGATGTTTCGCTCAGGATGGCGGTTCCGCCCTGGGCAACCAGAAGATCAACTGCGGCACCCAATGCCGGATTTGCAGTTATCGCCGAGAAGCCGTCAGATCCGCCACATTGAAGACCGAGCACAAGATTCGAAGCCGGCACGGAAACACGTTTGGCCTTATTGGCCGCATCCAGCAATTCCCTTACGATTGCAACACCGGTTTCGACCGCTGCCGCGGTACCCCCCGCTTCCTGCATAACAAGTGTGCGGACCTGGTCTCCGGCCTCGATGCCTTCAATTTCCAGCAGCGTGGATATTTGATTGGCCTCGCAGCCTAATCCGACCACAAGCACACCCGCAAAGTTGGGGTGATTGATATATCCTCCGAGGGTTCGCCGAAGAATATCCATCGGTTCACCTTTGGATGACATGCCGCAACCGGAACCATGGGTGACAGCGACAACACCATCGACATTCGGATAACTCTCAAGAGACGGCGCTCTGAATCTGTCGGCTATTAATTTAGCTACGGTTACAGCGCAGTTTACGGATGTAATCACACCGATAAAATTTCTTGTTGCAATCGAATTGTCTGCCCGCCGAATTCCTTTGAAGGTACGTTGCTGATTTTTGCCAACCAGTTCGACAGAATGACGATCCGTTCCAATTTGGTAATTCAAACTCTGCGAATCCGTACCAAGATTATGGGCATGGACATGCTGTCCGGCCTCAATTTCAGACATGGCGAATCCGATAACCTGACCAATTTTTTTAACCGGATGGGAGCCGGCTACATGCCTAATGGCCACCTTGTGTCCATTTGGAATGTCCTCCTTTAACACTATATCTTCAACTTTTTCACCGTTTGATAGATCCTCAAGAGCAATGACAACATCATCACCGGGGTGAAGCTTCAGATAGCGCTTAGTTCTTTCCATCTCAGTCAAATTGAAATCCACCATTCATATCGATAATTTCTCCGGTTATAAATGCCGCCAGAGGTGAAATCAGAAAGCGTACGGTATGGGCAACTTCGTCCGGTTCGGAAAAACGTCTTACTGGAATTGCAGCGAGGCGTTCATTGCGCTGCTCATCCGATAATTGTTCCGTCACCATGGGAGACATGACATATGCGGGAGCAATTCCGTTGACCGTGACACCGAACGCCGCAACTTCCTTTGCGATTGTGAATGTCAGCCCCACCATTCCTGCCTTTGATGAAGAATATGCCGTACCCGAAGTCATTCCACCCGATTTCCAAGCGTAGGAGCAGATGTTGACGATCCGCCCCCACCCCTGTTGTTTCATATGCGGGACGGTGAGCTGGCTCAGATAGAAGGGACCGTCCAGATTGACTTCATGAATACGCTTCCACTCTTCGGGACTCGTTTCCAGGAGTCTGTTGTTCGATAATATTCCGGCAATATTTACCAATATCTCCGGC
>JBPCWL010000105.1:0-3991 GCA_051009575.1 Rhizobiaceae bacterium | reverse complement strand
ATCTATATGTGTGCATAGTGCGTAGAACGCCCGGCGAGCTTCCAAAATCGCATCGGATGAATAAAGTTTTGTACGACTAAATATCTCGCCCAAGGCGTAAGGTGCTTCGTTGGCATCAACTCGCGCCCAGTCGCCAATACGAGGTGGATCTATATCAAGATCGCGGTAGAGATCGATATAAGTTGAAAGCGGAACCAGCGGCGGGTGCGGATGCCGGAAACCGAGATACCAGAACGAAGGTCTTGTTGGGTCCCGTCGCTTTATTGTGCGGGCCATAGTTTTCGCCGCCCAATTGGTGACATGGGTTTCTTCCGGAAGGTGCCACGGCCGCCAACTGTATTGGTTGGTCGACATGCCATGTTCAAATTGGCGACCGACATATCCTTGATCCCCGAGGAACGTGTCGTAATCATCTAGCACACCGAACTGGGTTCTCCCTTCTTCGTCAATACGAACGCTATCGAAACCGATACGATCCCGCTGCGGGTAGACATGCAGTTTTCCCACGGCATCTGCCTGATAGCCTGCATCCCGGAATGCCTGGGGCAGGGTTGTCACCGGCGGCAGGCGCAATTCTTCCTTGAACACGCGGTCACCATGATTACGTGGCGTTTGACCGGTTAAGAGAGAACGGCGCGCAGGAATGCATACGGGACACTCGGAATAGCAGTTGCTGAACCGAACTCCGGAATGTGCAAGTTCGTCTAGTCCTGGTGTCTTGATGACTGGATGACCAGCAACTCCCAACAAGTCGGCCGGCCAATGGTCAGTGCAGATCAATAGAACGTTTGGACGGTCCTGCTGCGTCATCCATTATATCCCAGCAACCGCGGGAGAAAGAGAACGAAATCCTCCCAGATCGTCACGACCAATAAGGCGCAGACAAGAATGAACAGGAAAGGTAAGACGTCGCGGATAATGTGGGCGACTTTCGCCCCGGTTACATTCGTAACAATGAACAAGAGCATCCCCACCGGAGGCGTCACCAGCCCGATCATCGCGTTGATAACCACGATTACGCCGAAATGCACCAGGTCGATGCCCATGGCCTGAATCGTCGGAATGAAGATTGGCACCACAATCAGTAGGATCGGACCCGGTTCCAATACCGCGCCTAAAACCAAAAACAGAATGTTCAGCGCAATAAGGAAACCCAGAGGCGATAAATCGAACTGTCCCATGAATGCGGCCAGAGTGTCCGGTATGTTCTCGCGGGTAATCACAAAGTTGAACGCCATGGCGCCCATGATAAGAACACCCACCGCAGCCGTCGAACGCGAACTGCTGCGAAGTGCTCCGAAAAACGCCTTGAAGCTGACCGAGCGATAGAACAAGACCGAGATCAGCAGCGCGTAGAATGCGGCGACGGCCGCGGCCTCGGTCGGGGTCATGATCCCGCCATAGATACCGCCCAACAGAATAACCGGTAGCATTAGCGCTGGAAAAGCATCCCAGGTCAGGCGCGGAAGCTCGCGCAAAGGCGTTGGGTCTTCGATCGGAAAGTTCCTCTTGTGCGCGATATAGGTATTTGTCCCGGCCATCATGACACCCATCAGGAGCCCCGGAAGAATGCCTGCGGCAAACAAAAATCCGATGGAAGCATCCGAGACCAGCGCGTACATGATCATCGGTATGGAGGGCGGAATGATCGGGCCTACTGTCGCTGTTGCCGCAGTGATCGCGGCGGCATAGGACTTGGTGTATTTGCCATCTTTCGTCATCATGTTGATGACGATCTTGCCCATGCCCACGGCGTCGGCGACAGCCGAGCCAGACATGCCTGAAAAAATCAGGCTGGAGACCACATTCACGTGTCCCAATCCGCCACGGAACCTGCCGACTAGCGCTTCGGCAAACCGCAACAACCGATCCGACAGTGTCCCGATATTCATGATATCGGCAGCCAGGATAAACAGCGGAATGGCCAACAGGGTGAAGGAGTTGAACAAGCCTTGCAGAACGGTTTCAGCAGCGATCGACGTATCCCAACCGGCGAGTCCCAGGTACACTATGGTTCCTATGAGCATTGCGATGCCGATAGACAACCCGAAGACTGTCAAAACGACCATAACAATCATCGAAAGAGCAAATGGGTCGAACATTTCAGTCGTAGTCTCTCATTTCGGCCGAGACCGCCAGCTCATGAGAATCGCCGCGCAGCGCGTCCCAGGCTGAAAGCAGGCAGCGGATGCTGACCGCAATGCAGAAGGGCACATAGATTGAAAAGAGCAGAGCAAAATTGACCTGCATATAGGATGTGCGTTCGATCCGAATGAAGCTAACGTATTCGATGGCCTTGGGAAGCGACCAAAGAAGGACACCCGCGCAAAATGTCTGTGCGATTACGTCCATCACGCGCTGAACTTTCTTGGGCATTGAGCTGTATACAATGTCCAGGCGGATGATTTCAGTGTTGCGAACAACGAAGGCATATCCAAACAGGATGCCCCAGAGCCATGTCATGGATACGTATTCGATCGTCCAGCCGACCGGCCATCCCAGAATATATCTGAAACCGATTTGCATCAGGAAGCACACGAACATCGAACCAAGAATGAGCGCCGCGATACCTTCAGCAAAATGCCGACCGGTCTCAATCGCTTGTCGCATTATGGCTGCTCCCCCGTGTTGCCAAGAAGAGAAATCAGGCGGCGGTTTCGCCGCCCAATTCTGCCGATGTTACTTGATTGCGTTGATCTTGTCGATCAGACCTGCCGGCCAGTCTTTAGCATATTTGGAGCTCTTATAAACATTCAGAACGTGGTCGCGGAAGGCTTTGCGATCAGGGTCGTAGACCTTCAGGCCTTTGTCTTCGAAGAACGACCGCAGGGTTTTTTCATCTTTCAGGACACGCGCCTCGAAGGCATCACGATATTCGAGGGCACATTTTTTTACCTGGGATCGCTGAGTGTCATTCATCTTGTTCCAAGCCGACTGGGAAACCGCAAACAGGTTGGCGTTCACCAGATGGTTGGTCAGTACGATCTGATTGGTTACTTCATAGAATTTCATCCGCTGTGTACCGGTAAACGGATTGTCCTGTCCGTCAACCGCACCAGTTTGAAGGGCGGTGTAAACTTCGGTGAAGGCTACTGGGGTGGGGTTGGCTCCTAGCGCCTTGCCGATGAATTGCCAGACCTCGCCTCCGGGCATTCGCAGTTTGACTCCAGCCAAATCAGCCGGTGTCTTGATAACCTTGTTACCCTTCAGATTGACCTGACGCGTACCAATATAGTTGTTGTCCAGGATCTTGATTTTGGTTTTCTTTTCAATTGCTGCCAATAGATCGTCCAGAACGCCTGATGCCCATACCTTGCGCATATGGCCATAGTCGGAATAAAGGTAAGCTGTCGCCAGAATGCTCGATTCAGGGGCCTGATTATACAGATCGGAAATAGCGATCGGCGCCATATCGAGGTTGCCACGCTGCATTGCCGTCAGCTCCGTACCCTGTTTAAACAACGTCGCGCCGTGATAAGCCTTGAATTTGAAATCATCTCCCAGGCATTTAGCAAAAACGGTGTCGAGCATGGTAGCACGGTAGTGGCTGGCAGACATGGTGCTCGACCAGTTGAGTTCGACCTTGTTCTGCGCCTGGCTGGCCGTGGCAGTTGCCATAAGGGCTACCACGGAAATCCCCGCCGCCGCCCGTTTGATCAATGAAAGCTTCATAATACACTCCCTTTCTCGGATCGTCAGGGCGATCCGGATCGCAAAAACTAAAGACCAGTAATATTAGCAATTATATTTCAAATGACAACATATTTTTCAAAATATCTTATATTATTTGAAATTATTTAAAATGAGTGCCAATTTTAATTTGTAATTTTGATTGGGCTTATAATGTTAAAGGCTGTCCGATGTTCGCTGACTTTAACATTGCCTCCATTACTCGAAGATTCTCCAATCCTTCTTCCCCGGAAATGAGAGGTTGTTCCTCTTGCCTGATTACGGCGGCAAAATGCGAAATCTGATTGACTAACGGATCCGA
>JBPCWL010000104.1:0-3289 GCA_051009575.1 Rhizobiaceae bacterium | reverse complement strand
TCATAGACTAGCCGAAATCCCTGGTGGGAGGTTGAGCTGTCGGGAGAATTTCCGGTGCGGGCGGCGATGCGATATCGATAACAGTAGCTCTGGTGGCAGAGATAGGACCCGCCTTTCAGAGTCTTGAATCCCTTGTTCAGCATCGGATGGCGGCGCAGATTTTTTTTCATGGATCGGATTTTGAAACTGGAGGCCGTCCATTCCCAGATATTGCCTACCATATTGTAAAGCCCATAGCCGTTGGGTTCAAAGGATTGGGCCGGGGCCGTGGCAGGGAAGCCGTCTCTTTCGGTATTCTCATTCGGAAACTGTCCCTGCCAGATATTGCACGGAAAAAAAGACGTGTCGTCGGGCGGGTCATCACCCCAGGGGAAGATAATATCGCCTTGACCGCCCCTTGCAGCATGTTCCCATTCAGCTTCGGTGGGCAATCGTCCACCAGCCCATTCGGCAAAGACCAGAGCGTCATTCCATGATACATGAACAACCGGATGGTCTGGCTGCCAGTCACTCTCCGTTTCAGGTCCGTTTATGAATTTCCAGTTTGCGCCATCGACGGCACGCCACCATTCGGCGGATACAACTCCCTGGGTTTCTCCAACGGATTCTGGAAGGTGGGAGAAAAAACAAAAAGACGTCCCAAACTTTTCAGCTTCCGTCTCATATCCGCTATCGTCAATGAATGCCTTGAACCGGGCATTGGTGACTGCGGTCGCGTCAATCCGGAAAGGTTTGGTGTTGAACTTGCGAAGGGGACTTTCACCATCAATTTCAATGGCAGGTTTATTTGTGCCGGCGAAGCCCGTGCCACCGGGAATGTCGACGCGTTGGTGTTCTTGAGTATAATCGTGTCTATGAGCGGTGTCGAATACTTCAGAGCTTGTTATGGTTTGGCCTGATGCGCGTCTGGGTGTGCAGCAAGTGCCCGCGGCCACTTCAACCCTTTTTATATCTTGCTTCGTGCTTTTCAAATCAGTCTGAGAGTATTGCTGCAATTACTCGCACCCATCGTCGTTAATGTCTTCGCCCAGATGTTTTTTTAAATTAGTTCCGGACCTACTTATATATTGCCAGTTTTCCAGGCTGTTTAACAAGATCCGATCGTTTCGACACGGGAAAAACGGTCGAACATGAGCCAGTGAATACGCCGACAGACAAATGCACAACTAAGAGCTCCTTTTATTTGAAGCTGAAACCTGAGCAGCGGGCAGCTCATTAATAATATTCTGCCCAACCAACTGCATGATCTCAATCAACCGCAAGGCATTCTTCGACGGCTTTCGGTCCTTGGGCCAGATTGCCGCATAAGTAAGCTTGATTTCCGGCGACCAGCGCAAAACCTTGAGGGATCCGGCAGGTAAGCCGGTGCAACTGAACGGCTGACAGATGCCAATTCCCAATCCATGCGCAACCATGTGGCAACTCGTCTGAGAATCCGAGGACTCGGAAAACAAAGCAAAATCGAGACCGTAGTTCAAAAGCGTTGCATCAAGCATGCGTCGCAAGCGTACGGTCTGCTTGGGAAGTATGACACGCTGCTCCTGCAAATCTTTGGGTGTGATCTTGGATTTATTCCTGTAGGCGTGATCCGGAGGAACGATCGCAACTGCTGCGGCAGTGACAATGGGTTCGAAATCCACCGATCCGCTTTCAGCAGGGAGCAATGTAAAGCCCAGATCTGCCTGGCGACTGGCAACCCATTCTTCGATGTCCATTCTGACCTGCATCTCAATTGTAAATTTCAATTTCGGGAATTCATCGCTAAAAAGGCTGAGAGCCTTCGGCAGGTATTGGCTGTTGATCAGTGGTGCTATTGCACACACACGAAGCCGTTCGCCCTGGTTGAGGCGTACATCATTGGCAATCGTCGTAATTCCCTCGATCGAAGCCAATGCGCCTTCAATTCGTTGAAAAAAGTTGCGACCCTCAACTGATGGAACGAGTCGTCGACCGCGACGATAAAACAGGGAAAACCCAAGCTCATGTTCCAGCCCGGCAAGAAGGCGGCTCACCGAAGATTGCGTGAGATGCAACGAATCCGCTGCAGCGGAAACGGTTCCAAAGCTCATTGTAGCCTGATAGGCCCGCAGCTGTCGCAATCGAATATTCAATACAATCTGTCCTGTCGATCCTGAACTATCGGATTCGCATTTATTCAATTCTATATGCAGACATTGCATATAATGCCGCATATTATTCATTTTGCAACTATGTGTACTTATTGTAATCTTAATTCAACAAGAAAATTATCGGCCCCCGCTGGTCGAAAATACGTAATGTGATAATTCCAAAGGGAGGGAATAATGAATCTCGTTTTTCGATCTTTAGTTGTTTGCATCATGGTTGTGGGCTTCACGTTTACTTCCAAGGTACCGGCCTATGCTGAATTTCCGGAGAAACCGGTTACCATGTTTATTGGTTTTGCTGCCGGCGGTGGAACCGATGCGCAGGGACGGGCTCTTGCCCAGGGACTGCAAAAAGTGCTTGGCAAACCTGTGACTGTGGTCAATAAGCCGGGCGCATCGAGTATGATCGCTGCTGCTGAAGTCGCAAAGGCCAAGCCCGATGGACATGTCGTCTGGTTTGGCTCAGCCGGGACAATGGTTCTGGCCAACCTCCTGGGAAAAACAAAGGTTGATTTTTTCAAAGACTTCAAGCTTGCCGGTATTACAGGGGAATTGGTCCCGTCCATTACTGTTCCCCATGACAGTCCGTTTAAATCCGTACAGGATGTGATTGATGCTGCGAAAGCCAAACCCGGAACACTGCGCTGGACCCATGGCGGTAAAGCCTCTGCCTTTTTTGCAGCAGGTGTCGGATTTTCAGTCGCTAACAAACTCGATGTCAAAGATGTGCCGTCTACGGGACGCAACATGCGGGGATTGATCGTTGCCAAACAGGTAGACTACGGTATTACCGATGCCGGCGACAGCATTACTCCTAAGTGGAAAGGCAAACTGCGAGTGTTGGCCGCAGTTCGCGATAACCGGGTTGGCGTGCTGGATGACAAACTTCAGACACTCGGCGAATTGAAGATACCCTTCAATGCGGTTCGTTCTCCCGTAGGCGTGCTGGTTCCCAAAGGGGTGCCGGATGATATCGTGGCAAAAATTTCGACAGCAATCAAAACCGTCAGCGACAGTGCCCAGTTTCAGGAGACCCTGAAAAAACGACGCAAAGCTGCCGTTTATCTTGGTCCGGAAGAGGGAACAAAGGTTGTGTCCGATCTGAGAGATAACATCAAAGAGATTTTGCCAGTTCTCAAATAATCCAAATTGTGAGTTGCAAT
>JBPCWL010000103.1:0-29948 GCA_051009575.1 Rhizobiaceae bacterium | reverse complement strand
CGATCGGTATAGCGGTGCCGGAGTTGTTGTATGAAAGTGTTGGAATCTGGAATGATTACCCCAGTGCCCAATATCCGACTATGCTTGTCCTATTTGTAACCTTTATCCTGCTCGTCGGTGTTTTGGTTTATGGCATGCATCGTTGGGAACAAGCTCTGAAGATTCCAGGGTACGGGAATAATTGATCCATGGCTCGAACCAATATCCCCGGCGTAACTTCCAAACCTGAAACCGATCTACCGGTGCTCAAGCCTTTTACGGCCAGAGCTGCAGGAGAAGCTGATGACCTTTTGTTTTCAAGGTGGCTGGTTTCAATACCGATCTACATTTGGGTTTTTGGGATTTTTGTGATTATTGCCTGGCCACAATTTGCATTTGCAGCAAATGGTTATGGATATTCGGAGGCATTCCAGGCTTTGTTTAAGTGGATACCGTTCATTGTGACGAGCGGTTTTCTGTTCAATGTTCTTATTTCATTCTTTGCGATGGTGATCGGTACGGTACTGGGTGTTATCTTGGGTTTGATGCAAATCTCCCCCATCGGGTTCATACGTATTCCGGCAAAAATCATCACACAAACTTTCCGTAATTCGCCGTGGCTGGTGCTATTGTTTATTGTGTTGTTGGCACTACCCTTCGAAATCAATATCGGTGAGTTTTCAATCCGAATTCCTGACTGGATGAAAGCGGTTGTCGGATTGTGTTTGCCAATCATGGCAAATATTGCCGAGATCGTCCGAGGTGCAATACAGTCAGTCCCAAGCGGTCAATGGGAGGCGTCGGAATCGCTCGCATTTTCTCGTCACCAGACACTTTGGCAAATCATACTCCCGCAGTGTTTCAAGCGGATGATCCCGCCATGGATGAACTGGTATGCCATCCTGACGATGGCAACGCCACTGTGCTCGCTTCTGGGCGTTGAAGAAATAATTACATTGAGCAGACAGGCAATCGAGGCAGAAAACAACAGACCGGCCCTGCTGGTACCGTTCTACGGATTCGCACTGCTTATTTTCTTTGCCTACTGTTACCCAATTGCAAGAGCAACCATCGCACTTGAGCGGCGGTTTGCGGTGAAACTCTAGGAGGTGGATGATGAACAGTGAAACCTGGACCCCGGATCAACCCATCATCTCGATCAAGGATGTGCACAAGGCTTTCGGTGATCTTGAAGTATTGAAGGGAGTTTCGCTGGACGTGATGAAAGGCGAGGTGATTTGCATTATCGGACCTTCGGGGTCTGGAAAATCTACATTAATTCGATGCATAAATGCGCTTAACGACATCCAGGCAGGATCAATCACGGTCGAGGGACAGGAAGTCCATGTTCCTGATCTCGACAAGCTGGAATTGCGCAAAAAGGTCGGGATGGTCTTTCAGCAATACAATCTGTTCCCGCACAAGACCGCAATTGAAAATGTAATGATGGCGCCAATCAAGGTTTTAAAACAACCTAAGGAAGAGGTGGAAAAGCGTGCCCGGAACCTGATTGCCAAAGTCAGACTGGAAGGCAAGGAAGATAATTATCCGGGCGAACTTTCAGGAGGGCAACAACAACGTGTTGCAATTGCAAGATCTCTTGCAATGAACCCGGATGTGATGCTTTTTGATGAAGTCACAGCGGCGCTTGATCCTGAAACTGTCAAGGAAGTGTTGGTAACCATCAAGGATCTGGCGGAAGACGGGATGACCTGCATTCTGGTTACCCACGAGATGGGATTTGCAAGGGAAGTGGCAGATCATATCTATTTTACTGATCGTGGAGTTATTGTGGAACATGGTCCGCCGGATACGTTCTTTGACAGTGCAACTGACCCCAGAACCAGAGAATTTCTCAGTCAGATATTATAATGGTACCGCTTCACCGGCGATTTTCCCGCTCGACCAAGCCCACTGGAAATTATAGCCGCCGAGCCACCCGGTAACATCGACACATTCGCCAATAAAGTACAGCCCAGGAACTTTCCTGGCTTCCATGGTTTTCGATGATAATTCCGATGTTGATACTCCGCCAATAGTAACCTCCGCTTTTGCAAAACCTTCAGTGCCATTGGGCCGGAAATTCCATGAAGCAAGAGTGGTGCCGAATTCCTTCAGTTCCGCATCCCTGTAGTCGGCCAAATTGCGGCTCGAATTGTCCAGCTTGTTTGCCAGGGTATCAGCCAAACGTTGGGGCAGTATTGCACCCAGAACAGATTTGAGGCTGGAGCGAGGCGTTTTTTCCTTCACTTCCAAAAGCCAATCTGTTTCGTGATCGGGAAGAAAATTGATGGAAATTTTCTCACCATGGCGCCAATAAGATGAAATTTGCAGAATAGCCGGGCCCGATAATCCCTTATGGGTGATGAGTGATGCATCGCGGAAAGATGCCCTTTTATTGCTTGCGATCGTGTCAACGGCAACACCTGAGAGCTCAGAAAACAACGCCTCATCTCCGCTGAGCGTGAATGGAACAAGGGCAGGGCGGGGCTCTACGACTTTCAGTTTGAATTTTCTGGCTATCTCGTAGGCAAACCCACTTGCGCCAAGCTTGGGGATTGACGGGCCTCCGGTCGCGACCACAAGTGAAGAAGAACGATAAGTCTTGCCGCCTGCTGCAATTTGAAAATCTGAACCATTATATTCTATATTCGTGATTTGTTTTCCAATAATTATCCGGACTTTTCCTGCCTCGCATTCGCCTAACAGCATGTCGACGATCTGCTTTGCCGATCCATCACAAAACAGTTGGCCAAGCGTTTTTTCATGCCAGGCAATGTTGTGTTGCTCTACTAGAGCCAAAAAATCTTGCTGCGTAAATCTTGCCAATGCCGATTTTGCAAAATGCGGATTGTTCGAGAGAAAACACTCTGGTCGGACATTGAGGTTTGTGAAATTGCAACGCCCACCTCCCGAGATGAGAATCTTCTTTCCCGGTGCTTCCGAATGATCGACAAGCAATACGTTGCGGCCCCTCTGCCCGGCCGTGGCGGCAGCCATTAATCCTGCGCCGCCGGCACCAAGAATAATTGCATCAAATGTTGAATCTGGCTTGTTCATCGATTTCCTAGAACAAAAAAAGGCCCGGAATTATCCCGGGCCATTTTACATCACTTCACGAATTTTTGTTCATGCAGCTTCTGCAGTCTTGTCCCAGGTGCCAAGGGCTGCCATTCCATTCATTTTAGCACGATGACTAAAGGCAGACTGGGCCGCTTCAACATTTTCCGGTTTTCCCATCCAGGCCTTGAGCGCAGCGGCCTGCAACGCACGTCCATAGGAGAAAGTCAGTTTCCAAGGCATGTCATAGGCTGCATTCATCGCTGCAAGATGAGCAGTGGCTTCTTCATCAGACTGCCCACCTGACAGGAAGGCTATGCCGGGCACCGAGGCGGGCACACAATCTTTCAGGCATTTTACAGTGCGCTCAGCGACTTCTTCCACAGTGGCTGTCGTTCCGGAAGACTGGCCGGGTACAATCATGTTTGGCTTGAGAACCATGCCTTCCATTTTCACGCCTGCATCATATAGCTCTGTGAATTGTGCCTTAAGGGCCCATTCCGTCACTTCGTGACAACGTTCGATTGTGTGACGTGAAAGTTCGCCATCCATAAGAACTTCAGGCTCCACTATCGGGACAATTCCGGTTTCCTGACAAAGTGCGGCATACCGGGCGAGTGCGTGAGCATTGGCCTTAACACAGTTCCAGGTTGGTGTTGTTTCCGTAATGGTTATAACAGCACGCCATTTTGCGAAACGCGCACCCTGTTCATAATATCCCTGAAGGCGCCCGCGAAGGCCGTCCAGTCCTTCCGTTACCTTTTCGACCGATGTGCCGGAAAGGACCTGGGCGCCCTTGTCGACCTTGATACCAGGCACAGCGCCTGCGTTCTTGATCAGTTCTACCAAAGGTGTTCCGTCCGCAGCTTTCTGACCGAGGGTCTCCTCGAACAGGATCACGCCGGAAATGTAGTTCTTCATTGCCTCATCGGCACGGAACAACATTTCGCGGTAATCACGCCGGCTATCTTCGGTAGATTCCACATTGATGGAATCAAACCGCTTTTTGATGGTGCCGGTTGATTCATCTGCTGCCAAAATTCCCTGGCCCTCTGCAACCATAGCGATTGCAATATCTTCAAGACGTTCGCTCATCGAAATTCTCCTGAAATAAAATTTTCCCGTTATTAGCAGAGCGTCCCGGGGATTTGAATATTGGAAATTTGTTTAAACGAAAGAATCCTTCGTAATGCCCAGATTTCTCACCATATAATGAACAGCAATGCTTTTTCGGCGGGCTAGATGTACAAAATTCTTCAATCACAATCCTACATGCGCGATCCTGGACCATTTTTGGCGCAGTTCAGAGAGCAAGGACCTCTCGTACGAACACGTATCCCAATCATGGGAAATGTCTGGGTGACAACTACTCAGGCTGCCACTGCACATGTACTGAAGGACAGTAGCAATTTTACTGTTAGGAAAAGCAACGGCAAAGTTGTTGGAATGGCCTGGTGGATGCCCCGGAGCATCCAACTACTTGCATCAAACATGCTTGCCTCCGATGATCCTGATCATAAACGTTTAAGGGGAACGGTTGATCAGGCCTTTAACCGGCGTGAAATTCTTAGTCTGGATGAAGACATTCAGAACATCGCTACACAATTGTCTGCAAACCTGTTTTCCAAAAGCGGGCCGGTTGATTTGATTGCGGGATTTGCAAGACCTTTTCCGCTTGCCGTTATCTGTGAATTGCTGGGGTTGCCACAGGAGGACCGGCCAAGGTTCATGCAATGGGCTGGAAATCTGACACGAGTATCAGGAATTTTCACATTCTTTCTTGCGATCAACAAATTGAAACCGATGACCCGCTACATCCGGCAACGGACAGAAATTGCCAGAAATGAAGGTGGAACCGGATTGATACGCGAACTGGTCAAGTTGCAGGGTGAAAATGGACTGCTGAGTGATGACGAGCTTATTGCAATGGTATTTCTTCTTCTCGTGGCAGGCCATGAAACGACCACTCACCTTATAAGCGGAGGTATTCTTGCCCTTATCCAGCATCCCGAACAGCTATCAAAGCTTCTGGGAGACTGGTCGCAGCTTGATATGGCCGTTGAGGAGATTTTGCGATTTGTCAGTCCGGTACAGTCTACCAAACCACGTTTCGTGCAGGAGGACTGTGTGGTGGAAGGTGTACAACTGAAAGCTGGAGAGATCATCATGCCTCTCCTGATTGCGGCAAATCGTGATCCCGAAGTATTCGATGAACCGGACCATTTTAACATTAGCCGCAGGCCGAACCGGCACATGGAATTTGGCACCGGGGTTCATTTTTGCCTGGGACATCAACTGGCCCGCCTGGAAATGAAACAGGCCTTGAAAACATTACTTACGGATTATCCAGATCTGAATTTGGCAGTGCCGGATTCTGATATTATGTGGAATGAGCGTTTCGGTTTGCGCGCATTGAAGACGCTACCGGTCAAAGCCTAGAATTGGAGCTGTTCAGCTAGGCTTTCAAAACTTCTACGCCGGGCAATTCCTTGCCTTCCATCCATTGAAGAAAAGCGCCCCCCGCAGTCGATACATAGGTGAAGTCCTTGGCCGCATCAGCATGGTTCAGGGCAGCAACGGTATCTCCGCCTCCGCCAACTGAAACGAGTAGTCCCTTACGAGATTGCTCAGCTGCCGCCTTTGCAACAAATACAGTCGCTGCATCAAAGGGTTCGATTTCAAATGCACCAAGAGGCCCGTTCCAGACGAGAGTTTTGGAAGATGCTATCTTGTCTGCGATGGTCTTTGCAGATTGGTAACCTGCATCCAGAATCATTTTGTCCGCTGCGGAATTGCCGACGGAGACGGTTTCATTTGGAGCATTGGCTGCGAATTCGGTTGCAACAACTACATCGGAAGGCAGGACAATTTCACATCCCTGCTTTTCCGCTTCCTCCAAAATGTTCCGGGCTGTCTCCGCAAGATTATGCTCGCAAAGGGATTTACCAACATCGATGCCCTGAGCAGCAAGAAACGTATTTGCCATGCCGCCGCCAATAACCAGTATATCAACCCTCTTTACCAGGTTACCCAGTAGGTCGAGTTTGGTTGAAACCTTGGCACCGCCGACGATTGCAATTACAGGGTGTTCAGGATTACCCAAACCTGCTTCCAAAGCTTCGAGTTCTGCCTGCATCGTGCGTCCGGCCACGGATTCCATGTGGTGGGCCAGCCCTACAGTTGAAGCGTGGGCGCGATGGGCAGCGGAAAATGCATCGGATACAAACAGGTCACCATTGGCTGCAAGTGCTTCAACAAAGTTCGGTTCGTTGTTCTCTTCTCCGGCATGAAATCGGGTGTTTTCAAAAAGAACAACATCCCCGTTATTCATTGCTGATACGGCTGCCTCGGCCATGGGCCCAATGCAGTCAGTTGCAAATGCGACCGATTTTCCAAGCATATCAGACAATGTGGACACGACGGGTGCCAGCGACATTTCCGGTTTGATTTCCCCTTTTGGTCTTCCAAAGTGGGCGAGCAGGATTACCTTGCCTCCCTTGTTTGAAATTTCATTCAAGGTCGGCAAAATTCGCAGTATCCGGGTGGCATCCGTCACCGTGCCATCTGCCATGGGTACATTCAAATCAACGCGAACCAGAACGCGCTTACCGGAAATTTCAACGTCATCAAGTGTTTTAAAAGAAGACATGCCTGGACTTTTCATTTTGAAGGGAATTGGCAAATCTAATAGCAGAATACGGGCTTTGCACAACACTTCGTAGGTGCATTTCAGCGGGTCCTAATCCTTTGTTAACCATAAATTTCTTACGCTACGTCCGGTATTGGGAGCTGAAAAATGATTCGCTGGTTTTTCGTGACGTTTTCCTGTCTTTTGCTGGTTACTGCCTGCGCTACCGGCAAGGCGGTGAAGACAACAACCGTTTATGCACCGTCTGAATTCCAGATAACGGATATCAATGTCGATGTACCTGTAGAAATTTCCAACCGTGCTGAGTTGCGTCGGTTGATGACCTATGCCTCAACCAATCTGGCGCTTCAATATAACGAAATTGCTTCGCTCGTATCGCCCGAGTATGTGATGGAAATATCGTTGCAATCCTATAAGCCATCGCCACGTTCAGAGGCCGTGATGAGATACCGGGTAATCTTGCGTAACCCGGACGATGGAATTGAATATCGAGCGTTACCGGTTGCCTATGGCGCCCTTGACGGTGGAATCACCGAACAAAACACCGAGAAACGTCTGATTGGCGGTTCGCTTCCAGAAGCCTTCTACCGACTTTATGGTCTTTCAGACACACCTCCTGTCATCGAAGCAAATCTTTCCGAGGAAGGTTTGTTCGCCGATCCGGCAAGTCAGGAAAGTACTGGTGCTGTAAATTATTATCCAAGTGATATTGTTTCGGTACCGCCTACTCCAGCCGGGGTGGATACAGGCGGTGGGCCGAAAGTGATCAGTTGCGCAGTCTGCTAAGAAATCAGGCAAGTTCCATTATCATCAAGACCCATTCTACGGCATTTACCTTTTGTCGGGCAGGATACTTTTCGCGTCCCGTACAAACGCAGCCAATTCATCTTTAGAGTGTTTCAGGAATCGGCGCCTGTCTGATGCAGGTTGGTGCGCTAGGCTGACACCGGGCCGCCAGGCCTTTTTAGGACGTATGGGACGGTTTTCAAATCCGCCCCCGCAATTCGGACAGACATTTTGTAGCACCTCTTCTACGCAGTTGCGGCAAAATGTGCATTCATACGTGCAAATCATCGCTTCGGTTGATTCGGGTGGCAAATCCTTATCACAGCATTCGCAATTCGGACGGATTTCGAGAGCCATCAGTGATTATCTCCCTGATCAATTCCGCTCCAGGTGGCAATCGCATCTCCGTCCCGTGGATTGCCATTTGGATCCTCGTTCGGCTTTTCTCTTTCAACAGTTTTGCGAAAGACTTTTGTCAACAAAAAAGCCATTGCAATGATGATCACTGCAATGGCCAAAAAAATGAGAATAGGGTCCATCGAACCAGAAATCTAGAGCTTGCCCATCGCCACCGCAGTATCTGACATACGGTTGGAGAAGCCCCATTCGTTGTCATACCAAGTCAGTATGGAAACGAGGTTGCCGTCCATTACTTTTGTCTGGTCCATATGAAAGACGGAAGAATGCGGGTCGTGGTTAAAGTCCATCGAAACGAGCGGCTCGTCGGTGTATCCGAGGATGCCTTTCAATTCACCATCAGCAGCTTCACGGATCGCTGCATTGATTTCTTCGGCGGTTGTGTCGCGGGTTGCCACAAACTTCAGGTCAACAACTGACACATTCGGTGTTGGAACGCGGACAGAGATTCCATCTAGCTTGCCGTTGAGTTCAGGCATTACCAATCCAATGGCTTTTGCCGCACCGGTTGAAGTCGGGATCATGGACATTGCCGCAGCGCGCCCGCGATACAAGTCCTTGTGCATTGTATCAAGCGTTGGCTGGTCGCCGGTATATGAATGGATTGTCGTCATCATACCTTTTTCAATACCAATCTTGTTATGCAGGACATAGGCAACCGGGGAAAGGCAGTTGGTAGTGCAAGAGGCGTTTGAAACAATCTTGTCATCAGCAGTAAGCGTGTCATTGTTGACGCCATAGACAATTGTTTTCACGTCATTTCCACCAGGAGCAGAAATCAAAACTTTCTTTGATCCGTTTTCAAGATGGGCTGAGGCCTTGTCCTTGCTGGCAAAAATACCTGTACATTCCAGAGCCACATCAACGTCGCCCCATGGTAATGCCTTCGGGTCGCGTTCCGCTGTCACCTTAATTGGTCCCTGGCCTACATCGATGGTGTCACCATCCACCGTTACAGTCCCAGGAAATCTGCCGTGGACTGAATCATAACGCATCAAATGGGCGTTGGTTTCAACCGGACCCAGATCATTGATTGCCACGACCTGAATGTCTTTTCGGCCTGATTCTATGATGGCACGCAACACGTTGCGGCCGATCCTGCCAAACCCATTAATACCGACTTTTACAGTCATGTCTTTTTTCTCCGTGTCAAATTACGCGTCGTTTTCGACTGCGTTTTCCAGTTTCGCTTTGGCAGCTTCTGTGACTGCGTCTGCGGTTATTCCAAAATGCTCAAACAGGGCAGCAGCTGGGGCGGATGCACCAAAACTGCTCATGCCAATAAAAGTGCCATCATTTCCAATGAACCTCTCCCAACCCTGCTTCACGCCAGCTTCAACTGCGATCTTTACTGGTGCTTCGCCGATGATTGAATTCTGATAGTCAGCAGATTGTGCCTCGAAAAGTTCAACACACGGAACCGAGACGACACGGGTAGGAACACCGTTTTCTTCTAGTTCTCCTTGAGCTGCAATCGCGATTTCTACTTCTGAACCGGAGGCAAAAATAGACACCCTCGCCTCATCAGAAGCCGCTGAAAGTTCGTAAGCTCCCTTAGCACAAAGGTTGTCTTCGGAAAATTCGGTGCGCACGGTTGGTAGACCCTGCCGCGTCAATGCGATGGCACTGGGCGTATTTCCGGACTCGACAGCAAGCTGCCAGCACTCGGCAGTTTCGCAGGTGTCAGCTGGCCGGAACACATACAGATTTGGAATAGCACGAAGAGAAGCAACGTGTTCAACCGGTTGATGGGTTGGACCGTCTTCTCCCAGACCGATCGAATCATGGGTCAGGACGTGAATTACACGGATTCCCATCAGGGCTGCCAGGCGGATGGATGGCCGACAATAATCTGAGAAAATCAGAAAGCCACCGGAATAGGGTATCAGTCCACCATGCAGGGCCATTCCGTTCATCGCCGCGGCCATCGCGTGTTCCCGGATGCCATAATGAATGAAGCGGCCTGAACGGTTATCTGCAGTAAACGGCTCAGTCTGACTTGTCTTGGTATTGTTTGAGCCGGTCAGATCAGCCGATCCTCCAATGGTCTCTGGAACAACACCATTGATCACTTCCAACACTTTTTGTGACGACTGGCGAGTTGCCATTTTGGGCTTTTCTTTTGCCAATTCCTTTTTCAATTTGAGAATTGAATCTGAAAGATCGACTGGCAGGTCACCTCGCATTCTACGCTCAAATTCACCCTTAAGTTCAGGATCAAGGTTCTCGTAACGTTTTTCCCAAGCCTTGTGTTCCTTGCAGCAGTTAAGACCCGCCACACGCCAGGCGTCGAGCACATTTTCAGGGACCTTGAAAGGTTTGTGATCCCATCCCAAAGCTTCGCGGGTCAGGGCAATTTCGTCATCACCCAATGGCGCGCCATGCGCGCCCGCGGTTCCAGCCTTGTTGGGCGACCCAAAACCAATTGTGGTCTTGCACGAGATCATGGTCGGCTTGTCGCTATCGCGGGCCTTGGCAATCGCATCGGTAATTTCATCGTGATTGTGCCCGTCGATATGCAGGGTATTCCAGCCTGATGCCTTGAACCGGGCGATCTGGTCGGTTGAATCGGACATTGAAACTGGGCCGTCGATTGAAATGTTGTTGTTGTCCCAAAGAACGATCAATCTGTTTAGTTTAAGATGACCCGCAAGTGAAATGGCCTCCTGGCTGATTCCTTCCATGAGGCAGCCATCGCCGACAAGGCAATAGGTATAGTGGCTGCAAAGATCATCGCCGAATTCCGCGTTCAGCTTGCGTTCTGCAATGGCCATCCCCACAGCATTTGCTAGCCCCTGGCCGAGGGGCCCGGTAGTAGTTTCAATTCCAGCAGCATGACCATATTCTGGATGACCTGCGGTATTCGATCCCAATTGGCGGAAATTCTTGATTTGTTCGATGTCTATATCTTCATATCCCAGGAGATAAAGAAGGGAATAAAGAAGCATTGAGCCGTGGCCTGCTGAAAGGACAAATCGGTCCCGGTCTGGCCATTGCGGATTTTTGGCATCAAATTCCATGAATTTTGTGAATAGAACTGTCACAATGTCTGCAGCTCCCATGGGGAGACCCGGGTGCCCGGATTTTGCTGCTTGAACCGCGTCTATGGAAAGAAATCGAATGGCGTTTGCCATCTCGTTTAGTGAATTTTTACTGGTCATTTTTTCTCGCAGGATGGAACCAAAAACCAAGGCTGCTGAAGTTTAAGAATCTGCCTGTGCAAGGTTCTTCTAGGATTTTGCGAACACTTAGCAGGTGAAGCGTCAGAGTCAATGCGTTTGTGGTGTTCCTCATCCACAGACAGTAATTTGTGAATTAATGGGCCTCCAGGTTGGGGGTAACTCAAGGAAGATATTGACTGCGACTTAATGTGATGTGTAATTGCTCTGGTCTAAGTGATTGTGATCTTGGACTTTCGGGCTGATGGGGCATGCATTTTTGACGTTGTTTTACAACGATTTTGGTAGGCTTTGTTGCTTGTGAGTTTGTTTAATGTCCACAGATAGTCAGTTGTCAATTGCCATGCAGCGTTTGAACGGTGCTTTGGAATCGCTTGAAATCGCGGTGAGCTCTGTCCTTGAGCGTGAAGCGAATCTTAAGGATACCGAGGCTGAGGTACAGCGTATGGGGGCCGACCGGGCTAGGTTGGCTGAAGCTTTTGACCAGGCGCAGGAACGTTCACATCAACTGGCGCATGTGAACAGCGAAGTTTCCCGCCGCCTTGTTGATGCCATGGAATCAGTCCGTAATGTGATTGAAAGCAAACGGGAAAACTAGGAGATACCGTTGCCCTCGGTAAGTGTATCAATTAACGGCAAAAGCTACCGTATGGCCTGTGACGAAGGTCAGGAAACCCATCTTCAGACCCTTGCGTCGGAGCTGGACAAGTATGTCGATCATCTAAAGGGATCGTTTGGAGATATTGGAGATCAGCGCCTTACTGTCATGGCGGGAATCATGGTCACTGATGAGATGATTGAGTTAAAGAAAAAACTAGCAGCAGCGGAAGCTGATCTGGCATCAGTGAAAGATACTGGAGCTTTGAAAAACCGCGAGCGTCAGGCTGGTGACGAGGAATTGATGGAGGGCATCAACGCGGCCGCCAAGAAAATCGAAGATTTGAGTCGCAAAATGGCTGGTGCCAGTCGGTAGTTCCGATCTATTTTTTTATGTGTTCCTTGAAAAACTTGATCATCCTGCGGCGACTGTCTTTGGTTGCAGAAGGATTTCCGCCCAATCTGTGACCTTGATAATTGACAATTGGAATCGCCAGATCAAATGAATGATGGGTCTCGGGATACACTTTAACTTTTAGGTTCCGGCTGGAAGGGCGGTTTGAAATGCAATTTTCCGGTGGAGTCCATTCGTCGATTTCCCCTGCAAATACATATAGCGGTAATTTTGGCCTGAGCGGTACAGCCCCGCACCACGGATAGTAGGATACGACTGCGCGGATATTCGAGTGTTTCTGAGTTTGCGTGAGCGATGCCACAGTAGACCCGCCATTGCTCTGCCCCATCAGGAATACATTGTTTTTATCCAATGCGGCGTTGTCGCTGATAAATGTGATGGCGTCGATAATATCCCGCTGGCGATAGTATCGTGCACTGGCCAGGCGGCTGTTTCTTTTGCAAACCCAACCACCACTAATGCCGCGCGGTTGAAAACTGTCCAGAATAAGGGAGGCAAAGCCGTTTCTACCCAGTGCAGATGCGTGGGATCGTAGGCTTTTCAAAACAGCGCCATCCAATCCACCACAGCCGTGCAGCAATATAACAACGGGTGACGTTTTGTGAATCCGTGTGGCTGGCAGATGCAATTCTCCATTCAGGTTTACTTTTTTGCCTCCATAGGTGGATGAAGCTGCAAACGAGAGGGATTCTGCAGCAATTACCGGAGTAATGGCTGTCGAAAGGATAAGAATCAGCACAGTGAGGAGAGTACTTTTTTGCATTGATCGTTTTCTGTTATCCAGTTGCCCAATGTTGTAACTCACTCTAGCCAAAGATTGCACAGATGACTATATTGTGGGCGCGTTACTGCCTGGTTTGACAGACGCACTATCCCCGGGGCCTTATCGATCTCTAAGGGAACTGTCCCTGACCTCGCTCGTGGGCTTGGTCATCACGGTGCCCACCTACTTTGTAGGTTCCCGGGATCGTCAAACGGTCTGGCGGCCAAGGCGGTGCGCTCAAATGTGCTGAGGTTACTATGAGTTTGCAGGAAGAAAAGGCCCGGTTGCGTGCAGGTATTCTGAAACATCGGGATACCTTGGCACCGGAAACCAGAATTGAGAAAAGTCTCAATGCTGCGGCTCACGGTTCTGAACACATTGCTTTTGATCCGGGAACAGTCGTTTCCGGATTTTTTCCGATCCGCTCCGAAATTGATCCGCGTCCTTTGATGGATGAAATGCGAAAGAAGGGCGCACGACTTTGTCTGCCTGTGGTGATTGACAAAACGACGATCGTGTTCAGGGAGTTGGTCCGCGGTGCGGAGCTGGTCGACACGGGTTTCGGCACCCGGGGACCAGCCGAAGAAGCAGCGGTTCTTGATCCGCAATTGCTCATCATGCCTCTTTCGGTGTTTGATCACCGCGGTGGGCGGATAGGTTATGGCGCTGGTCATTATGACCGCGCGATAGGCCGGTTGATCAAAAAAGGTGACAATCCCCGGTTGATCGGCATGGCATTTGACAGTCAGCATGTCGACCTGGTTCCCGTCGAACCCCATGATCAACCACTCGATGCAATAGTAACCGAGAGTGGATTTTATCCCGCAAACAAGGTGGCGGCATGAGACTTTTATTCCTGGGAGACATGGTTGGCCGCGTTGGCCGCGAAGTGGTATTCCAAAAACTTCCAGAGCTCATTGAAAGTCAGAAAACGGACTTCGTAATCGTAAATGGGGAGAACGCCGCTGGTGGTTTCGGTATTACTGAAGCCATATTCAACCAGACCCTGGAAGCGGGGGCAGATGTTGTTACGACGGGAAATCATGTGTGGGACCAGAAAGAGGCATTGGGTGTTGCTGACAGGGAAGACCGGTTCTTGCGACCAGCAAATTTTCCGAACGGAACTCCCGGGCGTGGTGCTTTTATGTACGAAGCACAAAACGGGGCTCGGGTAATGGTCATGAACATAATGGGTCGGGTGTTTATGCATCCCGGCCTGGATGACCCATTTGCCTGTGTCGAAAAACATCTTGACGGGGTGGAGCTTGGACAGACCGCGGACGTGATCTTCATTGACTTTCATGCCGAAGCATCATCTGAAAAGTTGTGTTTTGCCCATTTTGTTGACGGCCGAGTGTCCGCTGTTATTGGAACACATACTCACGTGCCGACCGCCGATCACCAGCTTCTCAATGCCGGGACTGCTTATCTTTCGGATGCGGGTATGTGTGGAGATTTCGATTCTTCGCTTGGTTTTGACAAGGAAGAGCCGATCAATCGTTTTGTCACACAGATTTCCCGAAGCCGTTTCGAGCCGGCAATTGGTGAGGCAACGATCTGCGGTGTTGGTATCGAGTTGGACGATAATACCGGACTGGCTGTTTCAATCAGGCCACTGAGGATAGGGCCAAGACTCGATAATGTTCTACCTTGGTAAAAGACGGCTAGTGGTCTGATTGGCAAAAACGATGGTCTGCCAGGGATTCAAATACTGCACAATTCTCAACCAATTTAGCGTCACAAGTTGATAACCGCTTTAATTCTTGTTCCAGGCGCTTCAACCGGGTGATTTTCCGCCGTGTATCGGCAAGATTTCGTAATGCAATTTCGTGTACATCGGTGCAGGGTTCGTTAGGGTGTTTGCCTAATTCAATCAATTCGCGGATATTTTCGATTGAAAACCCCAAATCACGGGAATGGCGGATAAAAGACAGTCGTTGGAGCCCGGATTTGTCGTAGCGCCTCTGATTTCCTATCGTACGTTCCGGCAATTCAATCAGGCCCATCTGCTCGTAGTAGCGGATAGTTGGAACTTTTACGCCTGTTTTCTGTGCCAGATCACCGATTGAGTGCATTTCCAAAATAACCTCTTGAATCTATAGTTACTAGAGGAATTATATGTAAGGTAAATCAACTACCAGGACAATCCCTAATGGCTTTTGAAACTACAGATGGTGCCCCTGATAGCGAACCGTTTGCAACTTGTGGCTGCTCCGGCAACCCGGTGTTTGATGGTCTGGACCCGCGCTACAAGCGAGTGCTTTGGCTGGTGATTTTCATTAATGGCGCGATGTTTGTGACCGAGATGGTCGCGGGTAAACTTGCGGGATCCCAAGCGTTACAAGCCGACGCACTCGATTTTCTCGGCGATACGCTAACCTATGGTGTGAGCCTTGCCGTCATTGGATTAAGTCTCAAGGCCCGCTCACTGGCTGCAATTTTTAAGGGAATCAGCTTGCTTGTCATGGGTCTTTGGGTGTTCGGTTCAACCACGTATCAGATATTTGTCCTGGGTGTTCCGCAGGCGGAAATTATGGGTCTGATAGGGTTTCTTGCGCTGGTAGCCAATATGGCCAGCGTTCTGTTGCTGTTACGCTATAAGGACGGTGATGCAAATGTGCGATCTGTCTGGTTATGTTCGCGCAATGATGCGATTGGCAACGTTGCTGTGATACTTGCAAGTATGGCGGTTTGGTTCACGATCTCTGCATGGCCTGATCTGATTGTAGCTATCATCATGGCTGGTCTGTTTTTGCGATCATCCCAGCTTATCCTCCTGCAGGCCTTTCGCGAGTACCGAATGGGCGAAGAGGCTGGTGAACAAGTAAACTGAGGACATCCTTAATAATCTGTCAGGAAACAAGGCACTTTTAGCTAAAATTGCTCAGTTGTGTGCAATACCGACGGCTTCGCCTCCCGAGGTGGGAAGCGATAAGTGGTTGGAAGGGAAAATTCGACCAAATTCGTGGATGCTAACGATGAAACCAATAGTAACCGTCAACACAGCGAAAGCCGGTCCGTTTCCCAAAGTGGCATGAACGCCCCAGACCAAAAGGGCAATCGAGACGGTCAGTAAGCAAGCTCTCATGGTGCTCTCCTGCAATAAGCATTTTTACCCGTCCCGTGGGGAATGATAGTCATCTATTTGCTAACGATTCATTAACCTTCCTGTTAACCCTAATGGAGGAGGGAACGGCAGGAAATTGCTGCCTGCGACGGAATGAAGATTGGTTACTTGCCATGAGGAGGCCCACTGAACTTGTAATTTACAACTTATGAAAAGCCGGTGAACAAGTATCATTATCCCCGAACCCAATTTTTAAACTGTTTCACACAAAATAGGGAAAATGGCTCATTCGAATACTGGAGATTCATGTTCAATCGACAAAACAGAGATAGTACCGCTACGGAACAAATTGGCGCGCCGTTGTTTGAAAACGATGGAGCCTCAACTGTTACAGTAGCGTCTTTTCTGTGGGAGCTGCTTTATTGGCCGATCCTTGCCATGATTTTTGTGGCTTATGTAGTGATCAACAACTGGATTGTAATTGGACATGGAAAAACGCACGAAATTTTTGTGACCGCTTCACCAGAAAATGTTTGCCATTTCCTTCGAAATTCTGAGGGTTTCAATTCGCAACATTCAAAGCGCATCGCTGGTGTGGCAACAATAAATACCCGGCCGATCCTTGAACAATCGATACATGGCAAATGCACCGGAGAGCAGATTTCTCTCAACGAAGAATTGCTTATGGGGGAAATTGGGAAAGCCTACAAACCGGCAGATGTGGAACCGGTGGATCATTTCAAAGACGGCATGCTTTATGTTGGTACCGGTGGTTGGTATCTGACGCCCGATTACATTGGTGGCAAGTTGTATCGGTTTGAAAATTCATATCAGCTGACATCCGAAAATGGGGGTACGAAAGTCACCTATCGCTCTGCATTGTGCCACGAAAAGTGGACGGCTGGACGGATGCCGTTTATCCGTTCGGAAGAGTGCTGGGCGATGTGGGACATGAGCTTGTTCGGTTTCATGGCTCCGTTCCTGCACAAGGATATAGACATGAGAATGCAAAATGTTCTCCAGCACATACGGCGCAATGTCCGGCGTTAATGAAGCGAACACATACCTGTTTTCCGTTTTTCGCCGCGTTAACCTCGTACGATAGAATAGCCAGGTGAATTGGGGAACGATAATGGAATTGCTCAATTTCCTCCCAAAAAGCGCCAGATGGCGGATAACAATGAATGAAGGAGCGGGTCTCGCGGTGCTGCGCCGTAATAGATCATCGCTGATAAGCCGCCCATGAAACCAAATGTTTTCCAGTGCTTGCTTATTTCCCGATCAGCAGCACGACTTTCTTCAGAATCCGGATCGTAGGAGTTGAGCCATGTGTCATAGGGTGTCAGAACCATAAAAAATACGGCAAGGCCAAATCCTGCAGCAAAACAAAAAAAGTAAGCGAAAATCTCAAACATGATTGAAAGTTTTTTGAATCGAATTTTCAGAAGTTAAATTTCGGACAATGTAGAAATGGTTATCGGAACCGGTTCGATCATAGTTTCCGGGTGAGGATCTCCATATGAAAAATGGGTCATTCTGCCATGATTAATGCGTAAACTTTCTCAAATTTCTCAAGGCGCCATGGTTTTACCGACTTGGAAGCGACACTTGCAGCCAAGGCTTCACGGATTTTTTGATATCTAAGCTTTGTGTCCTCCGTGACACCTGCTTCAAGGTATAATTTGCTGAGAAATTCGTATGTCTCTGCTTGTATCCAGGGACTTGTTTCTGTGCCGCGTTTGTCCATGAATTTTTCTACGAGGCCGATACTGTTGCTGGCGTTTTTCGTTGCACTGTATTCGTATCTGGCGAGGGAATGGGTTGCACGGGCAATGGTGTCCCCTTCCATACAGTTTGAACAACGGGTGATATCTTTTTTGTGGTCCGGATAGGTTTCCGCCAGGTATTTCCACAACGCGCGCGGTTGAGGTGAGGGAGCACCATTGGTCATTTTGGAAATGCACCCAACGACGAGTTCTTCGTCCCTGTAATATTGAAGAATTGCATTGTAGCAACTCTTGTACATGATCCTCAGGTTTTTCTTCAGATCTGGCGCACCGCAACAGCGTTTTTCAGAACGCCAAAGTGCAGTGGCCTCCTTTGCATTTTTTACAGCAGGAGCGTCAATCTCATCAAACCATTCAGGTTTCGGAAATTTGCTCCCGAACTCTTTCTGAAACTTGTCCGGTTTATTGCAGCCCGCCAGAAATACCAGAGAAAATGTGAGGCAAATTGTAATCCACCTTTTTCCATTCATCACTTTCGAAATTCCCCCAAAACCCATACTTTTTGAGCCAATCTTGTGAGATTTTGTAATACTCGGGTGAATTTGCCCTTAATCCACAACTAAAAATTTTGTGATCAATTCTTGTCCGCTCAGGTCGCTTTTCATCCCGCTTGCATATTGATGCGATGACTTCCTGGCTGCTGCAAAAATGACAAATCGCAAAATTCCGTTATGATTTATTGAAATGTCCTTCTTGTTTTTAAAAGGTATTGAATTGCGCCCGGCGATTGCAGGATGGTGACAATTGGATTCTGTCTAGGAGAATTATATGACCTATTTCGACCTGGGAACTTACTCCCGTACAGTAACCACCTCGTCTACCAAAGCGCAGAATTGGTTCGATCGCGGATTGATCTGGATTTATGCCTATAACCATGAAGAAGCTATTGCCTGCTTTGAGCGGGCTTTAGCCGATGATCCGGATTGTGCCATGGCACATTGGGGTATCGCATATGCAATTGGCCCCAATTACAACAAGCCTTGGGAAGCATTTGAAGAAGACGAAAAACCTGAGGCACTGGAGCGGGCTCTCTCGGCGGCGGCATCTGCGAAAGCTCTGAAAGACAATGCAGCTCCCATGGAATGCGCCCTGATCGATGCTATTCCGGCGCGGTATCCGGAAAGTGCCGATTGTGCTGATTTCGCGCCATGGAATGATGCTTATGCCGATGCGATGCGTGCGGTCCACAAAAACCATCCAGACGATCTTGATGTTTGCTGCCTGGTTGCTGAAGCTCTGATGAACCGAACGCCATGGGCACTTTGGGATTTACCAACCGGGAAGCCTGCTGAAGGAGCAGATACCCTTGAAACCGTTGCATTGCTCGATGATGCGTTTGAACGTCTAGAGGGTGCGTGGTCACATCCGGGTCTGTTGCACATGTATATCCACCTTATGGAAATGTCCCCGCATCCAGAGCGTGCCTTGCGCCACGGAGATGCGCTGGCGAACCTAGTGCCAGATGCGGGACATTTGCTTCACATGCCAACGCATGTTGATGTGTTGTGCGGCGAGTATCAGGATGTCGTGGCTCGCAACCAAACGGCCATCGTTGCGGACCGGAAATTTCTTGAAAAAGAAGGGGCCGACAATTTCTACTCTGTCTATCGCTGCCACAATTACCACTTCAAGATTTATGGTGCCATGTTTCTGGGACAGCCCTCAGTTGCCCTTGAAACAGCCGATGAATTGATTGCAACCATGTCTGAAGGTTTCCTGCGCGAACTGGCGGACTGGTTCGAGGGATTTGTGCCCATGAAACAGCATGTCTTGATCCGGTTCGGGCGGTGGCGTGATATCATGGCTCAGGAGTTGCCGACAGACCCTGAGCTTTATGCCGTGACTACAGCAATGATGCGGTATGCACGGACGGTGGCACTTGCCAACTTGAAGGATCTGGCTGCCGCTGATGCAGAAAAGGCTCTGTTTGACGAGGCTTATGAAGCGGTGCCGGAAACACGAATGCTTTTCAACAACACCTGCCGTGACATTCTTGCGGTAGGCGAACAGATGATGCTGGGTGAGTTGGAGTATCATAAAGGGAACCACGAAAAGGCATTCGATCATTTGCGCGAATCGGTCGAGCTTGATGACACACTTCCCTATGACGAACCTTGGGGCTGGATGCAACCGACCCGGCATGCGCTCGGAGCGTTACTGATTGAACAGGGGCAGTTTGAGGAAGCGGAGGCAGTCTATAGAGCGGATTTGGGACTTGACGCAACCTTGAGCCGAGCGTGTCAGCATCCGGAAAACGTGTGGAGCTTGCACGGATTGCACGAATGCCTGACCAGACGTAGTGAAACAACAGAGGCGTTTCATGTAAAGTTACAACTCGACAAGGCAATGGCGCGCTCTGAAGTACCAATCAAGGCTTCGTGTTACTGTCGCCAGATTGCCGCATAGAAGCGGATAACAAGGGTTTCAAGCAAAGTTCCCACGTGCTGGTTCGGGTTTGTCCCGTTCCTTCCAAGTTCGGCATTTCGAACACGAGGGCTGGACGTGGTCGACTTGCTTTTTTATAAGCAGCCGGAAAATTAAATCCTCTATTCACAGGAGTGTGCCGTGGCAGGCCATTCAAAATTCAAAAATATAATGCACCGCAAAGGTCGGCAGGATGCAATCCGGTCAAAAATGTTCTCACGGCTTTCCAAGGAGATCACCGTCGCCGTAAAAATGGGTGGCGGAGCGACTGATCCGGATATGAACCCTCGCTTGCGGCTTGCGATACAGAATGCCAAGGGCCAGTCCATGCCCAAGGACAATATCCAGCGCGCCATCAACAAGGGTGTGGGAGGCGATGCAGAAGATTATGAGGAAATCCGTTACGAAGGCTATGGCCCAGCAGGAGTTGCCGTTATTGTCGAGGCACTGACTGATAACCGAAACCGCTCTGCGTCCAATATCCGTGCCTGCTTTACCAAGAATGGTGGGCAGATGGCAGAGACCGGATCGGTCTCGTTCATGTTCGACCGGATGGGTGAAATTACTTACAAACCTGAAGCCGGAGACGAGGATACGGTAATGGAGGCTGCGATCGAGGCAGGGGCAGATGATGTTGCCTCTGATGAAGACGGTCATGTGATTCATTGCGAGTTTGAAAATTTTGGTGAGGTGGCCAAAAACCTTGAGACTAGTCTGGGTGAAGCAGAAAGCGTCAAATCAGTTTGGAAACCTCAGTCGAATACGCCAGTTGACGAGGAAAAGGCAGCAACACTACTCAAACTCATGGATGCGCTCGAAGAAGATGATGATGTGCAGAACGTGTTTTCGAATTTCGAGATTGATGATGCCGTAATGGCGAAGCTGTCAGCCTAACGCAGTAACCCATCAAGCAGCGGTAGAGAAGTAACTGCCGATATCAGGATCATCAGGAATGCAATCGTGCGGTAGAGCTGGTCGCTAGTGCCGGCAAAGAAGCGGCTGCCGAGCAGGATGCCTACGAAATAGACGGGTACGCAAATCAGGCCGCGCAGGACGGCTTCGCGGGTGTAGATATCACCGATGAGGTATCCGACAATAATCATCAGATCGGTCAGGAAAAGATAATAGATCATGTTGGCACGCACCGTAATTGCACGAGCCGTGCTTGCTAGCCAGTAAACCAGAACCGGGGGCCCTGGCAGAGCTGCTGCGGCACCCATGAATCCGCCAAGTCCTCCAAAAGCAAAGGAAACCGGTGCGCTTCTGGCGCCGGTGTATTTCCAGCCGCTCCAAAGTATTGCGACAGCGGTTAATATGCTCAGCGAAATAAACCAGCGCAATATGATCGGATCACCGGTTTTCAACACCCAGACACCGAGTGGAACAAGAAGTGCATAACCGATGATAATGGGCAACACTTCGCGCCAATTGACATTTTTTCTGGCACCCCAAACAAGGGTAAGCGTTGGGATAGCATCCAGAATACTGATCATGGCGAGTGATAGGGCAGGGGAAAATATTGCCGCGGTCGAAGGTCCGATGATCATGCCGGATCCAAATCCGGAAAACCCGCGGACAATACCTGTCACGAACACGATGGTCATGACTATATGCATCGATGTTTCACCGAGCATTGTGCTTACGGTTTCGGAGAGATTTTCCATTGATTGCCCGCGCGCCGTGTTTGAGTCGAAAACGTATAGCACTGTGCGGGCGATTTGACACGGTCCAGTAGTGAAATTGTCGGGGCAAAAATTACATTGGCCGGGTTCCAGATCAGGATTCCCGGCCATGGTACTAAAAAGTTTCTGGAGTTGTTATTTCTTGGTTTGCTTGTTCTTTTTTTCATCCTGGGTAAACGACTTCAGTGTCTCAACGGCTCCATATCCGGATTTCTTTTTGTTGGCCGTAGTTTTTTCGGGCCATCCGGTCGGCCAGCTGAATACATTGTCGCCGATGCCTGCACCTATGCTGTAAGCGTTTGCAGCAACCGGCGCCAGGGACATGGAAACTGCGACAGCGAGGATAGTGAATTTGGATTTGATATGCATGGTGTCTTCCTTTCGTTTTGGGTGACACCTGCAATGTGAGGAATTGGGAGTTCAGTTTCTCGCCGGATTCGAAAACGGCTTGTGATTTTCGAAATCAGCCAGTCTTTTTCAAAATCGGCGGGGCATGGTTAATCAACGGTAAATCCGCATCAAGCATGTGCAAATGAGCGTTTGCGGTATTCGGTCGGGCTTTCGCCAACGATTTCCCGGAACGCACGGTTGAACGGCCCAAGCGAAGCATATCCCACTTCATAGGCGATCGAGATAATTGGCATGTCTGCTTTAATTGGGTCGGCCAGAACTTCGCAGGCGGCCTCAATGCGATGTTCATTTACGAAATGGGCAAAGTTACGGTACCCGAGGCCCTGGTTGATTACCTTGCGCAGGCGATGTTCAGGTGCTTCCAGTCCTTCTGCAAGCTTGCGTATAGTCAATCCTTCCTGTCTCCACACATCCTCTTTCATCGACAGCCTGAGCTTGACCAGTAGCGAATTTTCAGCAGGTGAAAGGTTTTCCGGAACGGTGCTTCCCTTGCGATGCGGTAACGCCCAGACATTCTCACGAACCTTTAACGCCCAGAAAGCGAAGATGACACAAAGGGTAAGCATTACCAGCCCCTTGAAGATATGAAAGCCGACCGGGACGCCGAAATCTCCATAAATCCAGTGGATGCCTGAGAAGGTTATCCCCGCAAGTGCTGCACCCGACATAAACCAGAGACGAAACAAGCAACGTGCCTGTACCAGGTCATTTTTCCTGGTCGCCACAGCGACATAAAACACATAGGCATAAATCATCATCGAACACACGTGGCAAATGATACCGAACACCGGATGAATTCCGGTCATGAAATGGGTGGGTATTGATACGCCCACAAACGCTATTTGCCACGGTTTGAATTCGAAATCGTCGTCAAAGAGTTCGAGCAATCCCCAAGCAATAAACGGTGTGCTGAACGAAATGACAAAGGTCGTGAATAACTGCCAAGTCTCCGATTCTTGCGCAATCTGAATTGAAAGCATAGAGGAAACGACAATCATTCCGATTGAGAAAATAATCATGTCGATTGCGGAAATGGTTTTCCGAGAAACCGGTCTGACAGCTGCAAAATGTGCAATCAGGAGCAGTCCAACCCCAACACTGGCGGCACGTATTACAAGATCAATTGTTTCAATCATGCAGATTCTCTCAAGGATGACCTGTGAACTAATATAGCGACTCGTTTCCGGTATTTCAAAAAATAACTACCAGTGGAATGTTTCTGTTTTGTTCACTTTTGTGATGCAGTTTTGGATCAGGTCATTTAGGATCACGTCATGCAAAAATCGATTCGCATCATTGGTATCGATCCGGGGCTTCAGCGCACCGGTTGGGGGATTGTGGACAGTATTGGTACTTCACTCAGTTTTGTAGCTGCCGGCACCATCAAATCCAGCCGGGACGATTCCTTGGCTGACCGGTTGTGCTGCTTGCATGATGGTCTTGCCTCGGTTCTGGAAAAACATGCTCCGGTTGAAGCCGCTGTAGAACAGACTTTTGTCAACAAGGATGCGAAGGCGACGTTGAAACTCGGACAGGCCCGTGGCATTGCCATGCTGGTTCCCGCACGGTCGGGACTGGCAGTTTCGGAGTATGCGCCGAATCAGGTCAAGAAAACGGTCATTGGAGTTGGGCATGGTGACAAGGCTCAAATAAAAATGATGGTGAATATGCTGCTTCCCAAGGCCGTGTATGACAGTGATGATGCGGCCGACGGACTTGCCATTGCCATTTGTCATGCTCACAATCGCCATGTGTTAAATCTCAGAATTGCCGCTTCATTCTAATGTTGCCCAAACATACACCCTTTGCCGATCCTTCTGTTTCTTTTTCAATAGGATTGCGCCCACTCGATCTCGTCAACTGGATAGAAGTTGATGAATATCTTCTGCGCTATCTTGAAGAAAAACTCCGTTTGATGTCTGAAATTCCCGGAAAAGTGTTTGTCTCGGAAGCAGGAAGCGAAGCTGCGCAACAGGAAGTTTTGGATCTGCTTGTTCCGCATTTAACCGAAACGTTCCCGGAAATTTATTCAAGGTTCAGTAATTCAATTCAGCTGGAGGGTTTGGACCGGCGGGTTGATCTGGATGATCCCCAATTGATGCCGCTTCTTAAGGCTGCATATCTGGTTCAGGAAGATCTCGTTCTCATGCGCAAAGGCGAGAGCGGATGGCGGTTGTCGGCTGGTTCTGTCTGTTTCCCTTCCTCTTGGGTGTTGCTGGAGAAATTCGGCAAGGCGATGCATAAAATCCATGCACCTGTCCCGGGATTTGCGAAAGGCACACGCAATGCGATGATGATAGAAAGGGTCTTTGACAATTTGTTGGTGGAACAACCGGTCGAGCGGTTTAACTGGTCTGTCTACAGTGATGATGTGCTTTACCATGATGACCGGTTCGGAGAACATTTTCCTGCTGATGAAGGTGAAGAATCGACCCCGTATTTTCTGCGGATAGAACATCAAACCCTTCGCAAACTTCCCATCAGTGGTGATATCCTGTTTACAATCCGTATTCACATTGATCCGATCGAAATGCTTTTGAAACGATCAGACCGGGACGAAATCATTCCCGGATTTATCAAAACCATCAGGGCGATGAATAATGATGAAATGGAATACAAAGGGTTCGATCAGGGAATGGAACAGCTGATCAAACGTCTGGAATCGATGCTATGATCGGAAAATTAAAAGGAATATTGGATTCAGTCGGCGACGATACGATCATTATCGATGTCGGCGGTGTCGGATATGAAGTGTATTGCTCGACGCGGACACTCACAGGTTTGCCGGGTATCGCAGAACCGTTGTCCCTGGCAATTGAAACTCATGTGCGAGAGACCGAGATCAAGCTTTACGGTTTTTCCAATGATCTGGAACGCGACTGGTTTCGTTTGCTGCAGAGCGTGCAGGGGGTGGGAGCCAAGGTAGCGCTTGCCATTCAGTCCACGTTGTCTGCCGGCGATCTGGCGTCAGCGATTGCACTTCAGGACAAGGGGATGGTTTCACGTGCTCCAGGGGTTGGGCCCAAAGTAGCCCAACGCGTCGTGTCTGAATTGAAAGACAAGGCGCCCGCCTTTTCCGGAGCTGCCGCCGCAGACATCGGACTTGCAGTCGACATCGGCGAGGGATTGGCGTCAACTGCCGTGCAGGATGCGGTATCAGCACTTGGCAACCTTGGTTATTCGGCGCAACAGGCAGCAGGTGCGGTTTCTGCAGCGCTTAAGAGTGCCGGGGAAGACGCTGACAGTGCCACGCTTATCCGTCTCGGATTGAAGGAACTGGCGGGATGAATGACGAGCGGATCATAACACCGGAACAACGTGGTGAAGACATCGATACTGCTATGCGTCCGCAATTGCTGGACGACTTTATCGGTCAGGCGCCGGCGCGTGCAAATCTGAAAGTCTTCATTGAGGCAGCCAAGAAGCGTGGCGAAGCACTTGACCATGTTTTATTTGTCGGCCCCCCAGGACTTGGCAAGACTACTCTTGCGCAGATCATGGCGAGAGAACTGGGAGTAAATTTCCGTTCCACCTCCGGTCCAGTGATTGCCAAGGCCGGTGACCTGGCGGCACTGCTTACCAATCTGGAAGATCGGGATGTTTTGTTTATCGACGAAATCCATCGCCTCAATCCGGCAGTCGAGGAAATCCTTTATCCGGCGATGGAAGATTACCAGCTTGACCTCATCATCGGCGAGGGCCCAGCAGCGCGTTCCGTCAAAATCGATCTTGCCAAATTCACGCTGGTTGCCGCAACCACCCGCCTGGGGCTTTTGACAACACCGCTCAGGGACCGGTTCGGTATTCCGGTCAGACTCAATTTTTACGAGGCTGAGGAATTGGAATTAATCGTCAATCGTGGTGCGCGGATCATGGGTTTGCCTCTGGCTGAGGATGGCGCGCGGGAAATTGCAAACCGCGCTCGGGGTACGCCCCGGATTGCCGGTCGTTTGTTGCGCCGCGTGCGGGATTTCGCCAATGTAGCCGATGCGGAATCTGTTACGGCGAAAATTGCAGATGAAGCGCTTTCTAGACTGGAAGTTGACTCCATTGGTCTTGATGAACTTGACCGCCGGTATCTTAACCAGATTGGAAAGAACTTTGGCGGAGGGCCCGTTGGCATCGAAACTATCGCGGCCGCACTTTCTGAACCGCGTGATGCAATTGAAGACATAATTGAGCCATTTCTTATTCAACAGGGTTTTATCCAGAGAACACCCCGTGGCCGGTTGATGACTGAACGGGCCTGGAAGCACCTGGGGTTGGCTGCTCCAAAAAACCTTGCGGCGATGCAGGGAACGCTGTTTGAAGAGGAGTAGTTCTGTTTACTGAAACGAAAACTTTGCCTCAAATGGCGTAAGCTGTTTCTTTCCCAAAATGAAATCCGCTGCCCTTGCTGCAATCATTTGGGTCGGCGCGTTCAGGTTGGCACTGATGATTTGAGGTATTACGGAAGCATCAACTACCCGCAGTCCTTCTGCTCCATGCACACGGCATTCTCCGTCCACGACTGCATCCTTGCCATTTCCCATTCTGCAGGTTCCGCAAGGATGGTAGTCAGTAATAGTCATGTTGCGGATTGCGTTTCGGATTTCCGCATCGGTTTTGATGTGCGGGCCGGGGTCAATTTCGGCACCCCGGAATTCATCAAATGCGGGCTGGGAAACCAGTTCGCGGGCCTTGTGTACACCTTGTACCAGTTCTTCAAGATCATGATCGTTAGCCAGATAATTGAAATACATCGCCGGTTTTTGTGTCGGATCGGCGGATTTCAAGTTAATGTAGCCCCTGCTACGAGGGCGTAATTGGTCAATGTGCAGGGCGAACGCTTGACGAAGCTTGATATCGTTTCCTTGATATTCAAAACCCACAGGCCCGAAATGATATTGAAGATTGGGGTAGGAAACCTTGTCATTGCTTTTGATCAGTCCACCGGCTTCCCAAATGTTTGAGGCGACAATCCCATCACGGGTAAATACCCACCAGGCTCCCGCGGCCAGCTTTCGCGCCGGGTTGGTTATCTTGTGGATTGGGAACGCCCTCTTGCACTCATACTGGACAATAATGCTCGCATGATCCTGCAGGTTCTGTCCCACTCCGGGCAAGTTGATCCTTGGTTCAATGCCCTTTTCTTTAAGATGTCCGGCCGGGCCGATGCCAGAAAGCATTAGGGTTTGTGGAGAATTGATCGCGCCACCACACAGAATGACTTCCTTTTCCGATGTTGCCGAAACCTGTTTTCCCGCATGGGTGAAAACAATGCCCGAGGCACGATTGCCTTCAAAAGCTACATTATGGACCAATGCCCTTGTAACCAATGTTAGGTTAGCTCGTTTTAGAGCGGGGCGCAGATGCGCGCCCGCAGCGCTGCATCGACGCCCGTTCCGCTTGGTTGCGTCGAAGCGCGAAACGCCTTCTGGCTGATATCCATTCAAATCCTTTGATCGGCCCTGTCCAGCCTGTTCACCGGCGTCAAGAAATGCATCGTATAGCGGATTTTCATAATGGCCTTTCGTTACACCCAAAGGCCCGCTGCCACCTCGCCAGTCGCTTGCTCCGCGATCACTTTTTTCCCCAGCTTTGAAATAAGGCAGGCAATTGGCATATCGCCATTGATCAAGACCCAACTCATCCCCCCAGCGGTCGTAGTCCTTTGGGTGTCCTCGCATGTAGACCATTGAGTTTATCGAGGATGAGCCTCCGATTACCTTGCCCCGCGGCATATCAACGTTGCGATCAAAAAGGCAAGTTTCTTCTTCTGTAACGTAGTTCCAGTTTAGCCTCGGATCCTTGTACACCTTGTAAACGCCTGCCGGCATGTGGATCATCAAGTCACGATCCATCGGACCTGCCTCCAGAACAAGCACGCTGTTGGAAGGATCTTCACTCAGCTTGTTTGCAAGTACACACCCGGCAGATCCGGCACCGATGATAATATAGTCATAGGTGTTTTCCGTTTTCACAGTTTAAATCCTGCCAAAAGGACCGGAAACCAGAATTTTGTGCCCGGTAGCCAGTCCTTCACGAAGCAGTTGTGTCACCGGATCGTCTGTCTTGCTGTCTTCAACTTCCATATGAATGTGTTCCGGAGAAATCGCTGTAATATATTCCGTTGTCCACTGGTCCGGTCCAAGATGAAGGCGCAGGCGTTGTCCGAGAATAGCATCCGGTAATGGCCACGGTGTCGCACTTTTGATGGAAAGCCGGGTCGATATGACATCATTCTGGTATGTTGTTATCTCAGCCAGGCGCGGCCAAAGGGCATAGGCGTTGGCATTTTCCACAGCTGTTGCTTCCGTCCACGGCATTTCAGCATCACCTATTGGCTCAAGAATACTGCCCTTCGCAATGTCACCGGTTTTTACCACTTTGGCATACATGCCGCAGTAAATATGCCCGAAGTGGTTTTGAATTCCTGGGGTGACTTCCACATCACGTTCGCCAGTTTCAGGATTTACACCGGGTGTTGGGCAGCGGTCGATGGGGCGATGAACTTCAAGCTCCGCATCACCAACTCTGATTCGTTTACCCATCCAGGAAAACTCTTCCCAGGCCGGAAGGCCCGAGATAATCAGATTTCCGCGAAACCGGAGCGGGTCCAGTTCGACGCTGATTGACGCTGCTATTATTTTTACCGTTTCGGCATTGATGATGGAGATTGGCGTGTCTACGTAGTCCCAGTTAGCCGTCTTTCCGGTTCTCTCTATAATCTGTGGTGTTGGTAAATCTTCCCGGACTCCAACAGGTGCCATGAAACGGGCAATTTTTTCGTTGGCATCGGCAAGACTTTCGGGATCATCCAGCAAAATTTCCAACTTGTTACCATCAATATTTTTCAACGAGAATTTATTGCCGTCGTTCTCCATTCCGAACTTCGACATACCGTCGACAACAGCATTAATGAAAAAACTGCGGGCTGGCATCCATTCACCGGTATCGACTGTACCGTTGGTTACAGCAAATCGGCGGTCGCCGGGGATGCCTTTACCGTCTTCAATGACGGTCTTTTCCAGTTTCTGACCAGGGAATCCCTTGAACGGGAAACGGTAAATCTCTTCAAGAATTGTTTCCGCCATGATTATCCTGTTATTGAAAACAAATGATTCCAATACGGACAATGAAAGGTTTGGGATTTCATGTCACGCGAAAAAACGGAACTTCTCAACCGTCTGATTGAAAATGGCCATGAAATGGAAGTGCGTGTCTATTATGAAGACACGGATTTTTCGGGGGTTGTATACCACTCAAATTATCTGAGATATATGGAACGCTCGCGAACCGAGTGGTTGCGACATCTCGAAATTTTTCATACCGACCTTGAAAAAGACGACAGCGCGTTCGCAATCCATCGCATGTCGCTCAAATTTGGCCCACCTGCAGTTATTGACGATCTATTGATTGTCAGAACAGTTCTCCAGAAACTTACCGGAGCTCGATCTTTTCTTCGCCAGGAAGTATTACGAAAAGGCAAGGATGGCAATGAAACGATGCTTTGCGGCGCAGACGTGGAAGTTGCTTTCATAAATCACGGCGGAGGTGCCAAACGTTTTCCAGATGAGTTACGGGAAAAACTGGGCGGGTAACCAACACGTTATTGTTATTTCAATTGGTGAAATGCCACAAATCCTAACGCTTCCTTAACCCTAATGGATTCTAAATTGACGGCGAGTTACAGCGGGATTCCGCATGTCATCCTTTGACCACAGTTTTCATTATTAAGGCGATATGGGGT
>JBPCWL010000102.1:0-13479 GCA_051009575.1 Rhizobiaceae bacterium | reverse complement strand
GGTATGCGGGCTGGTCCGCACTGCAGGTTGAAGCGGCAGAGGGTGGATTTGCCGTGCTGTGGCAGGGTCCCAACGACGTCTACACGGTCTGGCAGACGGATGCCACGGGCGCTTATCTGTCGTCCAGCAGCCACTCGTCAGCCGACCTTGTCGAACTGGAACCGGTATTTGTGGCTGATCTTGATGGCGACGGAGTTGTCGGCACTGGCGTTGCGCCACAGCAGTCTGTCGGAATGGGCGACGATTTTCTTATCTGATCCCGGCCAGATGATGGCAGGTGACGTCACACATCAGGACCAGCTATGTGCCTATTTCAGCTTTATGAACAACACTTTGTCAATTGCGGTTACGACATCAACATCCTGGTTTTTCATATACTTTTTCACTTCCAGTAATTTGGTATCAACCAGGAACCGGTACCAGAACCCCTGCAGGACATGAAACGCTCTCGCCTCACGGCCGTCAAGAAATCCCAGGCAAATGGCATACCGGTAAAAGAAATACGCAAATGCGCGCATGCCAACAGGAAGACGTGCATACACTTTTTCCTTCAGAAACCTCTTCACACCGACCTGCTGCCCTCCGTGAAGACTTGCCACAGTGTCATGCGGCATGAAGTGATATTCGAGGTTGAGAAGATCAATTACCTCGCGGCTCGCGTATGAGTTGTGTTTGTCAGTCCACCAGGTAAGCGGGTTCAGATTATCATCAATGATGTCGCCTTTGAAATCAGCGGTTTGTCCCTCAACCTTGATATGCTCATCCATCCAGCGGTCTTCACAACGGCCCTTTCCGAAACGGAAAAGTCTCAGGACCCGAATCGGGAAAACGCCGCCGTGTCGGACCGGTTGTTGGAGAAAGTTCATGCGGCGGGATACGTATACGCCTTCAACCTCTTTGGTGAGTTCACCAAGAGCCTGCTTGATTTCTGCGGCCAGTTCGGGCGTTACAAACTCGTCAGCGTCAAGGCGCAGCACCCATTCCGTCTCATCTGGCAACTGGTCGAGCGCCCAGTTAAACTGGCTAGCGTAGTTGACCCACCTGTTCTCATGAACTACGGCACCGAGTGAACTCGCGATTTCACGAGTTTGATCGCTCGAACCAGAATCCACCACAACGACACGCTCGGCTATATCGTTCACCGAACCAATCGCCCGCGCCAGATGCTGCTCTTCGTTCACCGTGAGGATGACAACAGTTAACATCATGGTTTACGGGCTATCGCTATCATCGACTTGGCCAACGGAGGAACTCGTCCGACTCGCAGGAAGCGCACATCGACAAAGCCAACCTCATTCAGGAGTTCAGTCAGGGTTCGCACAGACCAGAATTTAATGTGCCCATGATCCCAAAGAGCGGTAAAATGCTTGTCCATGGATCCGGTTACGGCCAGCGCCAGGTTTTTCAGGTAACCATGGTACGGCGTGGACACAATAGCCGTCCCGCCAGGCTCCAGCAAATCGAACAGGGTAGTGGCATAATCTCGCGGCGCATAGACGTGCTCCACGACTTCAAGGCTTATCACCACTGGATATCTGCCATGCTCCTTTGCCAAGTCGTCATAGGCCGATCCAGAGGACAAACTGAGGTCAGGATAACTCTTGCGGGCTTCGGCAATCCCCTCAACTGAAGGGTCCACTCCCGTCACGTCCCAACCTTGAGCGTCCATGACCTGGGCGATGCTGCCATTTCCACATCCAAGATCGAATACGCGTGGCGGTTGGTTGTTGGTTGATGAAGCGCTTTTCAGCCGGTCGAGTTCTGCAAGCACCGCCGGCAAAATGTACCCGTGCGAGCAATTCTGCTCAGGGTCATCATATCTGTATCCAGAAATTTCCGACGTGTTTTTCATGATTTCAAATCAGTCCAAATGGTTGATTTCCACAGCAGGATTGCCGGCAACGATCGTTTGTGCCGTTACGTCTTTGATAACCACGGCGCGCGCGCCGACAATTGCACCATCACCGATATTCACGTTCGGGCCGACAAAGGCATCTGCGCAAATCCAGACACGGTCCCCAATTGTAATCGGTGGTTTTGTGAGCGGCCTGTCGGCGCGGCGGTAATCATGGCTGCCGGCGCACAGGTGAGAATTTTGGGATACCGTCGTTGCGCGACCCAGTGCAATTGGACCGAGTGCATACAATATCACCCGGTCACCCACAGCGCTCCCATCCGCTATTGAGAGATTCCAGGGAATCGTAATTCGGACTGTGGGATAAACATGAACGTCGTTTCCGATTTTGGCCTTGAACAAACGCAACAACGCACGACGCCATCCCCAGAACGGCCTTGGGCTCCAGGCAAACAGCGGATGTGCCAGTGCCCACAACACCCGGCCTGCATTTTCCCGCCTCGTCCACTTTCGGGCGGCGCGATTAGACTGTACATCCATGGTAATTACATTCTTGGGTTAGCCAGTTAATCGATCCTGATGCAGGATGGCGGGTCACCACCTTCCCTGAGCCAGCCATAAGCATCGATCAGTTTCCGTCCAATGGTTTCCCATCCAAACTCGTTCTTCATCCACGCCCGGCCCCGCTCCCCCATCGCTTCGATCTCATCAACTGGTGTTGCCATGGCAGCGCAAAGCTGAGCGGTAAGAGGGTCTATGCCATGATCGATCCACCAACCGCACTTCTGGGTTTCCAGTCCACTCCAGGGCGCCCCTTTGGTACAGATGACCGGCGTACCTGCCATAAGACTTTCTGCCACCGTCATTCCAAAGTTTTCATTGAGGGTAGCCAGCACAAACAGACTTGAGTCTGCATACAGACGCTGCTTTTCTGACCCAAACACCGGCTCCCTCACCTCTACTGTAGTCAGGGACAGTTGTTCGGCCAGGCTGATAAGCTCTTCCGAATGACCTTTTTCACTTGGCCCGGCAATAACCAGCCTCCAATCCGGAAACCGTTTGGTTACTTCAGCCCACGACTTTATCAATCGGTCCAGGCCCTTTTTGGCGTGAACCCGCCCAATCGAAATCACAACCTTGTCGCGCCTGGTCTTGCCAGGCGATTTGATCGGCACTTCATCGTGTATGCCGTTTGGCACGACAGCGATTGGTTGGCGAAATCCTAGTGCGCGTATTTCATCCGCCTCCGATTCCGCCGTAGCATGAAACATGTCCACAGCATCTAGTGCTCGATACTGGAACATGTGCCCGAATATTTTTTTGCGTAACGGAGAAAAACTCAGAGACGTGGCAGACAACATGCCACGCGGTGCCGTCACCAGCTTGACGCCACTATTCTTCCTGCGAGCCAGAGAGCCGTATATGTTTGGCATCATCCAAAGCCCGTGATTGTGGATTACATCGGTTCCGGTTTCCACAACACGCTTCTTCAGTGCCGAAGAAATATACAGCCTTTCCAAAACCGGTATCGAACTCAGGTCACGCGGCATTGTTTCAAACACCACGCCACCATCATGCCGCTTGGCAGGAATTCCGACCGACAACAGGGTTACTTCGCTGCCCAGTCCGGCCTGGGCTTTCGCCAGGGACGGTACAGAATAGGACAGACCGGACGCCTCAGACTCAATCGAGGTCACTATGTGAGAAATATTCAACATGTCCCCAATCCAGGGTCAGGCCCCATGAATATTATGCAATTCTGTTTGAAACAAACAGCGCTAGCGCCGTTTCACTACGCACGCTCGAAAGAACCAACCTGTCGCGCTGGATTACTAGTCTAATTCGTATGGTCTGGCACATTACTGGTAACCACCGAACCGGCACCGAATACAGCCCCTGTAACAATTTCGCTGCAAGTCGGCAGAATAATTGCCTTGGCTCCAATCCATGCAGGCGAACGCAGCGATAGTATATGCATGTGCATTCCGCGCAGCGAAGCTGTGAGAGACAGCCTCCGATAGTTCGGCACCGCTTGCCCGGTTACGCCATCTTGGATTTCCTGTTTGGACGTTTCTTATTTTGTTCCTGGTGATCCGACTGCCATTTTCGGGCCATCGTGCCGGGGGCGAAAAGATGCTCAGCCTTATCCACCAAGAGTGCCGGATTTCTCACGTATTTCACCAGTGACGCATGAAGTTTCGACTTCATGCTTCCAGAACCAAGTTTCAGATTCGAATACTTATCCAGCAAACGTTTTTTTTCATTGATGTATTTCGTCGAATATTCCCCCTGATGAAGGTTGTCCGATATGGTTCCGGGATATACTCTGAATGCACCTATGCGAGCAGGCGTGATCAATGGATGCGTTCCTTGGTTGACCAAGTCGCAAAGCAATTCAAAGTCCCAGCAGGTTCGGTTGTCTGGATTAAAACCACCTGTCTTGCGAAATGTCTCCATCGAGAAAACCAGTCCTTGTTGAAACATGATGGACGTACCGTCCAACAGCGACGCCAGATTGGTCTTCATGGGCTTTATTTCTCGCACCGGGCCACCTGCTTCATCAACAAGCCAGCCGCCGAACAGATAGACGTCGTGATCAGGACAGGCTCTGTGTTGCTCCAATACGGCGTCAAATGCACCCGGGAGGATAAAATCATCGGAATTCAGGAAATAGCCGTGCGTGCCGCTCGCCAATGCGAAACCCTTGTTCAAACCGTCGGCCGGTCCCAGGTCGGGTTCAAGAATAATTTCGGAAAAATGCGCCCGGTTTTTCTCAATGATCTCGCGTGAACCGTCAGATGAACCCGGGTCGACAACGATATGCTCCCACTCACCATTCTGACAAGAAACACTGTCAATACACGCCTGCAAATGTGGCGCTTGATTGTATGATATTGTTACGACTGTAATTTTCATTTTTGTATTTTCAAGATTGTAATTTGGAATGCCGAGTTAAAATCCCTACGATTTTCAGGGATTTTTATACATCTTGTATTCTGAGTTATTTGAACCAAAATTTTGATGTTTAATAGATATAACCAATATTACTCCAATGTAATACGGAAATATTAATCGTATTGCCTGAAATGGACTAAAGAATATATCCCAAAAAAAAGATGTAAATAATATGCAAAGAATAGTTGAATATGCGCTAGTTTCGGAAAAAGCCGTTTTCATATTTTTCAAAACCGAAACGAACAATACACAAAACCCTATAAAGCCGATAAAACCTCCCCAGATCCATGACGTCGTCAAAACTGAATGAGTGGGTATGGTGGGAACACCGCGGACTCTCGGTGCTTTGTAATAGTAACGAGCTACTTCATCGGTTTTCAATGCCCGAAGCAGGTTGTATTTTCCTGTATGATCAAGTGCCCACGATCCGTGCCCGAAAATCGGATTGTCCATTATTACCGTTGGCGCAACCGTCCACTCGCTTCGCCCAAGCGCCAGAAGGCTGACAGGATTGTATGGATTATCCAGCTTTTTCAGCTGCCTGGCATTGTGCCCATAGGCGTTGTACTGCAAGGAGTAATCCACATAGAACACATATCCAACCTGCCCGAATATCAGAAATGCACAAAGCAGCAATACAGAATTGCCGGCCGACAGCCTGGAGATGAAGACCCTTGAAAACATCAAGATGGCTGACACGAAAAAAACCAACCCCGCAGCTCGCGCATCAAATATGAAGAATACGACCGAAGCCGCCGTGCAAATCAAAACAGAAAAAATAGCGCCAAACCTGTAAACGTAAAATGCGGAAAGGATTATTAGAGGTATCAAAAAGGGAATAAAACGAATTTTGAAGTTATTTGTATTTCTCTGCAACGAGTTATATGACAAATCTACGCTGTACCCACCCAGAGAATACCCTGCATCACCAAAAATCAATTTAAATAGAAATAGGGAAAACAGGAAAAACAACAAGGAACTCAATTTTATCCTGAGCACGGAAACGAAAAAAACCAGACCAGTCGCCGCCAATAACGGATTTGCCCAACCTCGAAGATATTCATTCATTGAAGTGCCGTTGGCAAAGTCAGACAACATCAACCCTAAAAGTATCAAAAAATATCCCGCCAAAACCACCCGAAGAGAACTGAGTTGAGTGAGTGTCTGGCGCCACCCGATGAACGGCAGGAACATCAGGGAAACTATCTCCGCAACGTACAGCTGGCCGATAAACGGTACCGTAAAACTCCATCCGGCCCCGTAAGCTGCCATCATCAGATTTGGCCAACTTAGAAAGCCAAAGGCACTACGCTCATCGGCGTCGGAAAACGTTGAGCTTGCGTTTTCACCCAGAGTTGCCCCCGAATGGGCGAACCTCCTGGGGTCATTCATCTTTAGAGAAGCTGAAATATGAGCCACCCGCTGATCGCACAAATTGAAGCATTGAGCACTGCGGCGCTACCTAACCAGGTTCGCACTGTTCGATAGGTGTCCCTGATACCCGGCAAATGAGAATTGCCGATGACCTTGCCGGGCATGAAGTCGTTTATTGCCTTCATATGTAATCCATTGTTACAGGAGTTTAATATCAGGTCTTGAGGGTGAAATCAGAGTTTTTAAATTGTCCAAGTCATGGCAAATCACAAAATTGCATTCTTGTTTTACTTATGTCATTTAGCGTGGAAGTTTTTGTACGCTAAAGAAGCTGCACGCCATATTGCACAACCGGCTTCATATCGCCTCAAGTTCCCCGCAGAAATGAGCTCTTCGGCCGAGCGATTCGGATGAACTATTTTCATTGTGTTCTGCATGATGCGGGCCAGAGCTTCCGCGTCATCCAAGGGGAAATAGTTGGTAACATACGATTGTATTTCTCGATTGACAGGAATGTCGGACACAATTGTTGGGACTCCAAGCGCGACTGCATCAAAGACGCTACCGCCACCAGGTCCGCCTTCGAAGGCTGTAGGTTGCACCACCGCTATTGCTCCCTGCATGATTGCGATTTGCTCAAGTTTGGGAATTAGGCCCAGGATGTGCACCCTTTCGGCAATGCCCAATTTGGCCGAAAGAAGCTTCAAATCGGCAAGGCGGTTGGGTGCGCGCGGATCATGTGTTTGGCCCGTTAAGACCAGTTCAACCGTGGTGTCAATTTGCGCTACCTCTGCAAAAGCTTTCAATGCAGTTTCGTGCCGTTTATGGATCCAAAACTGATTTGAAATCAAAAAATATCGGGGGGCGATATTGTACTTTCGGCAGACTACTTCTGTATCTTCACCAAACCATTCACATTTGGGTGCGGCAGAAAAGGGTAACGCAATCACGCGGTCCGCCATGCCGGGGAAGAATTTCTCGGCGTCAGTTTTCACGTTCGATGCATTTACCACAACAGCGTCGGCTTTTGCCAACATAAGCTTAAAAGCATGGTTCCGTCCGCGCACTTCCTTCTGTGAAAAGAATTCGGACAAATAACGATGTTGGAAGTCGTATATCCATCCAATCCATGGCATTGGAAATGCGCCCCTTATTGCCGCACCAAGTGGACCAACCACGTCGATGTTGTTGCTTTTGCAGAGGTCCAGGAGTGCCTTTCCAGTGCGTTCTGTGACCAATACCGGCAGGTCGGCCAACCCGCTTTGTCGAAGCAATGAGAGTTGATGCTGCCAGTGCGGATAGGTCTCCCGAATTCTTCCTTGCAGTATTGCCCTGGCGAACCGTGCAAGTGAAATTGGCCTATACCACTTCGCCGGTGCGCGCAGGATTAGGACAATCTCTCGATCATCGGCCGCCCTAACCAAGCTATCAACGAACGAAACTATGAAGTCTGTTGCGCCGGCCAAGTTCGCGAAATCGTCTACGACAACTCCAAACTTTTGTGGCCCAGCAACCGGATCGTTTAACACCGTCGTAATTAAAGCGGCTCCGTGCAAAGGAGTTCCTGCTCCAGAGCCAGGAGGTCACGTTTGCGCTCACTTACGAAGTGGGCAGGAACTCCCACATAAATACCCCATGCTGGGATCTCCCCCTTTGCCATGCTATGGGCACCGATTACAGCCCCCTCACCGACTATAGTTCCTGGAAGAAGTGTGGACTTAGTGAATACCAACGCATGACGGCGAACGACCACTTCCGCGATATCAAGCGTCTTGTACCGATCGGGAGTCATGGGATTAGTCAAGGAAAGTCCAGACGCGTCATCGCTCACGCTGTGCACACTGACATAGCTTGATATGTTGGCGAAATTCTCTATCCGAATTCCACCACGCCCCTCAAGATAGCTGTTGGCGCCGATGTGCACCCGCGATCCAACTACAATAGGACCACTTGCGACAATGATTGTACCCGCATCAATCCTAACATTGCTGCCAATTTCAAGGTTCTCCATACCGATAATGCGCACAGACGTGTCAATCAAAACATTGTTGCCGCAGGCAGCAAATGGCATTCGCGCAAGCTCGTCCTGGGAAAGAAAGGTCGCGTTGAAATTGCTCACGGTCGACCTTGATTCTGGATCGGCCGCTTCAAGAAGCTCCGGATTAGGTCGCATACGAAATCGATCTCGCTGTCGGTCAGCCCCGGCCAACTTGGCACGTTGATGCCTCGCCGCGCCACATCTTCCGATACAGAATGGGTTTCGAAACGGCGAGCATACATGGGCATGGTGTGGATCGGGTAGAAGACGGGCCTAGTCTCCACGCCCTGATCGTCAAGATAGCCGCGCAATGGATCGCGTTGAGACGCATCGGGAAGCAGAAACGATATCATCCAGTGGCTATGGCGGGTGCCTGCTGGTTCGCTCTGGAAGGTGATCGGCAGGTCCGATAGAGATGAGCGGTAGCGCTGAGCAATCTCCGATTTGCGTGCGACAAATTTATCAACACGTTCAAGTTGTGCAACGCCAATCGCTGCACAGATATTGGTCATGCGGTAATTGTATCCGACCACATCGTGCCAATACTGGCGGTGTTCAGCGAGACCTTGGCCTTTGAAGTGCACAGCTCGCTCGTGCAGGGTCTGGTTGCCGCTGGCGACCATACCACCTTCACCTGTTGTAATGGTCTTGTTGCCAAAAAAACTAAAGGTGGCGATGTCACCGAAGGTTCCGACGTGGCGGTTGTCAACCAGGGTACCGATCGCCTCAGCACAGTCTTCCACAACGAACAGGTTGTGTTCACGGGCGATCTGGCAGATTGCATCCATGTCGCAGGCAGCGCCGTACAGATGAACTGCAATTATGACGCGGGTACGGGGTGTAATCTTGGCGCGAACATCCGGTGGCGACATCTGCCAAGTTCCCGGTTCACAATCGCAAAAGACAGGTTTAGCACCAGTGTATGTGACTGCATTCGCAGTTGCGATGTAGGTCAATGTCGGGACGATCACCTCATCACCAGGGCCTATTCCCAGTGCCACGAGAGCCAAATGCAGCGCGACCGTTCCGTTCGAGACACTCGTAGCGAAAGGTGCACCTAAATAGTCAGCAAACTCCCGCTCAAACCTTGGAATGAATGCCCCTTTGGAAGAGATCCAGCTGGATGTCAAGCACTCAAGGACATTGTCCCGCTCCTGTTCACCAATGTCCGGGGCATATATAGGGATGCGCTTCTGCATGAGGGTCACGCCGTAATTGAGCTTGCCAAGGTTGCACGCCACTCTTTGCTGAAGAGGTCGCCGAATGAGTGGAGTGGACCGGTCGTTCCTGTCGCAACGTTTACCACCGTCCTGTCCGCGATGAGCTGCGATCGAGTCAGGCCGCCGGTGAGGCTTAGTTCGCCCGACCGGTCACGCGCCTCGCGGACCCGGCATGGACGGGGCGAAGTATCTGACAATCGTTTGAGCAGCCGTTCTGCACGATCAGCGCGTGCAAAAAACAGATTGCTTCCCGTTCTGTTGCTACCGAGCAGAACATAGCCCTTTTGATCGGCCAGATGTGTCATAGCTTTGCAGGACGCCCCATAGTAAAGGTTAGTATAATCAGCGGCAGTGCGGACAAAATCCGGGCGATATGGAATTGTCAAAGGCACAAGATCTCCAAAATTGGCATTGTATTCGACTATTACATAGTGTGGAGACACATTACTGATTGCCTTCCAAACCCAGTAGTCGTTGCCATCAATGTCGATACTCAAGATGCCGATTTCACCGGAAAACCCAGCCGCTGCCACGAGTTCCTCTATATTGTCCGATGTGATGAAGGCACATACTGCAGATAAATCGTGCCGCCAACTGACCTCATCCGCCATTATCGTTTCGACATACTCGCGGGATCCATCAATCACAAGTCCGCGCCAGTTTCGATTCTGAAGCAGAAATCGAGTGTTGCTCTCGCGGTAATTCTCCACGCCAAACTCAATAAAACTTTCAGGCAAATCATCGGCATAAGTGACTAGCCATTCAATGATGCCGTCTTCTCCCCACTGTGAAAACACAGAAAACTCAACATCAGCTAAGGTCCGCGCTCGCTCAATCTGTCGAATCTGCCTGGCAGCAATTTGACCAAGCAACAACGCCTCTCGCTCAGTTGAAGGGTAGCGTTGACTATGTAACGAAGCGACGTTCGCTGCACGCCTTAGACCACTCTTCAAAAGCTTCTTCATAGCACGCTGTCCAAACGCAGCCTCTGTCTTTCTTCAATCCGTCTGAGCGCCGTCTGGACCATCAAACCCAGCCAAGGGAGGGCAAAAATGCTATATGCCCCAATGGTAGCAAGCATTACACCCGGCAGACCAAAGCGATCAACAAGCCAGATCTTCGCTGCAATACTTGCGACCGCATTCAGGACCGCCAACAATGCCTGCACACCGATCTCATTCAGACCGTTCAAAAGCATTGCTGCCGCGTTGCCCACAGCCTCTATGATCTTCCAAACACCAAGCCCCAATATCAACATAAACGGGACGACAACAACGTCTCCCACCCACAGTTGAATGAGGGTTGGGCCCAATAAAACAAGGATGCTAGATAACATAGCCGACAGCACAAAGGAAAAGAAAACAGACCGTTTGAACGTGGTTTTCACCCAATCGAGATCTCCACTCGTCAAAGCCTCGCCATAAGCTGGCCAGAGCGGCATCATAAGAAGCGAAAGCAGTAGTCCGACTAAGCCAAACATTCTTTCTGCAACTGTATATGTTGCCACAGCCTCAGCATTAAGAACCTGCGCGATTATAATTGCATTCGACTGAAACATGATCGCAGCCGAAACTTGCAACACGACAAAAAGCAGGCCTGTGGTAGACAGCTGGCGCATAATCGATCGCTCGAGCCTCGAAATAGTCGGGCGAAGATCCGGCCTCAAACGAATAAAAAAGTCCAAGGTATTAACAATTGCTACGACGGCTGGCACGCCTGCCTGGGCAGCAATAAGCCATGGCAGGGATACCTTCGAGTGCGCAGCGAGAATGATGGCTGCCAATGCAGCCAAGTTTCCAAAAGTTTGCCATAGGCTACTGCGGAAACCTTGTTGCAGTCCAAACTGCACCCGGTTGATCAATCCGACAGGTGTCAGCACGGCAAGAATTATGAAAAAAACCACCGATGCTGCATTGGCTTCAGCCATGGCCACAGGAGTGCTCACGTTGAACAGAGTTGCCCATGGAATAAAGTCATGGATGGTGACTAGAACCACCAACATCAAAAATGCGACGCCGCTTGTAACTGCGTATGCTGAAGATATCTGTCCGCGAAGATTGAAACGACTCTTCTTACCAGATTCCTGCGCTACTGCCGTTAAGAGACTGTTCCCGACCCCAAAATCCGTCAGGCTCAAGAGCATCACGAAAGAACTCAAGGTCATCCACATACCAAATCGCTCAGGACCAAGATAATCCAAAGTGAGAGGTACCGAGATGAGAGTAACCAGAACTCCCGAACCCTTTGAGAGGATCGAGGCTAGAGCTGTCATCGTTATGGCCCTGTGCCTAACCAAGGCACGACTATATCCTGTTGGGTTTTTCATACCTACTTTAAGGACAGAACCCAGAACGGCAAATTTACCTGCAAGTATACTCATTCACGAATCATGAAGCGTTGCACGTTAACAGTTTATGAGTTACAGGCGAGCGCGATAACCTAAGACCAAGTTGGTTTGTTCCAGCTTTTTCAAGGTATGAGAGGCGGCTGTTGTTTTCAGTCTTAAACAATACCACTGGATAACCGGAATACTCCGCCCCGAAGCCACATCGAGCGCCGCTTGACGCCGTGGACCTCGTAGACTGTTTGCAGTAACAGTTGTGCCATACAGGCCCCATCCTGGCCTGTGATACCGGTGATCAGGGCTCGTTTAGTCATTGTCGCGGGCAAAAATCGTTTTCCAGTCCCCAAACGCCCAATAACACCACGTTGCCTTGTCCCGTCGCTTCGCTATTTGAGCGAAGTTCCTGTCGGTCGATCATCTTATCCAAAAACCGGTTCCCACTTTTCGGGATGGTCTCCTGACACCCCACCTGCCCAGAGTCCATAAATGACTTGCCTCTAGCAAGCGAGCCCATGTGTCTCATGCCCCGCGGACCTTGAGCCCAGCGTCGACTTGATTCAGGAAAGCAGTGTAGGTCTGCTCCAGCCCTTCACGAAGACCCCGGGCCCTGTCCCAACCCAAGTCTTTTAACCTGGACACATCCGCTAGCTTCCGAGGTGTGCCATCCGGATTCGAGGCATCAAATACCAGATCTCCCTCAAACCCCACCGTGTGCGATACTACTTCGGCAAGACCCCTGATCGACATTTCTTCGCCTGAACCCACATTGATCGGCATCTCGCCTGAGTAGTGCTTGCAGAGAAACACCACGGCATCAGCCAGATCATCGACATGCAGGAACTCACGTAAGGGTTTACCTGACCCCCAGACGCTCAGGGTCTTTGACCCATTGACTTTCGCCTCGTGGGCCTTTCTCAGCAAAGCGGGAATAACGTGGCTCGTCTTAAGGTCGTAATTGTCGCCCGGTCCATACAGATTGGTGGGCTGCGCAGCAATGAAATCGCAGCCATATTGTCTGCGGTAGCTCTGACAGAGCTTTATCCCTGCAATCTTGGCAATCGCATACCATTCATTGGTGGGTTCAAGGGGACCTGTGAGCAACGCTTCCTCGGGGATAGGCTGTGGCGCCAGTTTGGGATAGATACAAGTGGAACCCAACAGGACGAGTTTCTCCAAACCAATCTTGTAAGCGGCATGGATGACATTGGCCTCGATCATCAAATTATCGTAGAGAAACTCGCCCGGCCGAGAATCGTTGGCATGGATCCCGCCGACCTTTGCCGCAGCGAGAAAGATAACCTGAGGCCTGGTTGTCCCCATCCAGTCCTCGACCTCAGACTGACGAGTCAAATCCAGTTGGTCGCGGCCCGCCACCAAGATCGCGCAATCCTCGTCGGCGAGACGTCGCACCAGCGCCGAGCCCACCATCCCACTGTGGCCAGCCACCCAGACGGACTTGCCTTCCAGTGAGAAGACCGGATCACTCATGACGGTTCTTGCGGTGCTCATCGGCCACCTGTTTTAAATCTTCCCGGACCATTTCAGAAACCAGCTCCGACAGCGTCGTTGTGGCACTCCAGCCGAGTTTTTCCTTGGCCTTGCTCGGATCGCCGATCAGGATATCGACCTCTGTCGGGCGGAAGTAGCGTGGGTCGACGCGCACCAGGAGTCGGCCGGTTGCCTTGTCCGTTCC
>JBPCWL010000101.1:0-13628 GCA_051009575.1 Rhizobiaceae bacterium | reverse complement strand
ATCATCTTTCCAAATTCGAGCACGACGATCTGACGACATGGAAGAAGGACATGGCCGATCTTTCCGGTGTCGCCTACGGCGGCGTTGGCTGACGACGGATACAAGTTTCAGATTTCCCGTAACGCATGATCATTTGAACAGGATGCCGCGATGAGCGAATACAATCTCGAGTGGATCAGGGTCGGACATGTCGATGATCTCGCCGAAGGGCGGGTGAAATCCGTAACCGCCCGCAACGCCTCGATCTGCCTGTCCCGCTTCGACGGCCAATGGGCCGCAATGGACAATAAATGTCCGCATCAGGGCGGCCCACTGGGAGAAGGGTCCATTGAGCGCGGTGTCGACGACAAATGCTGGATACGTTGCCCGTGGCATGGTTGGGACTTCGATCCGTTGACCGGCGCGCCTCCCGGCGGACACGAAGATACCGGTCAAACAATTTACCCCGTCGACATACGCGACGGCGAGATTTTCATCGGACTCGAACCGGAACAGGAGCGCGCACGTACCCTCACCGACGTCATGACCGAGACGATGGTGAACTGGGGCGTCAAACGGGTCTTCGGAATGGTCGGGCACTCCAACCTGGGGCTTGCCGATGCCATCCGCTTGAAAGCCGCAGATGGCGACCTGCATTTCGTTGGGATCCGCCATGAGGGCGCGGCCGCGTTTGCGGCGTCCGCGTATGGAAAACTAACGGGCAAACCGGCCGCATGCCTGACCATTGCCGGCCCTGGTGCAACCAATCTCATCACGGGATTGTGGGACGCCAAGGTCGATCGCGCGCCGATCCTCGCATTGACCGGACAGGTTCAGACGCAGGTCTTTGGCCCCGGTGCATTCCAGGACATCGACTTGAAATCAGCGTTCAGCGCCGTGTCCCGCTTTTCCCAGCCTGTGCTGACGACTTCCAAGCACGCCGAACTCATGTCGTTGGCCTGCAAGACGGCGATTGTTGAACGGGATGTCGCCAACCTGATTTTCCCGGACGATGTGCAAACAGTTCCGTCGGGCGCAAAGGCGACTGGCCCCAGAGGGAGGGTCAGCGGCGCTTCCGTTGCGCCATTACGCAGCGATGTTGATGAAGCAATCGGCATGTTGAACGGTGCACGTCGCCCGATCGTTGTTATGGGGCATGGGGCCGTCGAAGCGCGTGAGACCGTTATTCAACTGGCAGAAAAAATAGGCGCTCCCGTTCTAACCACTTTTAAGGGCAAGGGACTCATCGCTGACAGTCATCCGAATGCAGCCGGTGTTCTGGGGCGTTCGGGAACACCCATCGCAAGTTGGTTCATGAATGAAGCCGACCTGATCCTGTCACTTGGCTCGTCGTTCGCAAACCACACCGGCATTGAACCATCCAAACCGATCATACAGGTCGATTTCGAACGCATGCAGCTTGGCAAATTCCACCCGGTTGAATTGCCGGTATGGGGCGAACTTTCAGCATTTTGCGAGGCTGTCGGTCCGGGCGTGAAAAAGGCTTCCGGGTCTCCCGACCAGATAACTGAACTTGAAGAACGCTGGAGCATCTGGCGCAAGGAAAAGAAACGTCGCCTTTCGGAAGAAGCAGGAAAGGGAATTCATTCTGCAGCCATCTTCAAGGTATTGGGTGATATTTGTCCGGAAGAAGCGGTTATTGCGGTGGATGTCGGTAATAATACCTATTCCTTCGGAAGATATTTCGAAAGCAAGGGACAGCGGGTCCTGATGTCGGGTTATCTCGGATCAATCGGATTTGCATTCCCGGCTGCAATAGGAGCATGGGCAGCCACTCAGGATTTCGAGGAGTTTAAGAACCACAAGGTCATCTCGGTATCTGGTGATGGCGGCTTTGGTCAGTATCCGATGGATTTCACTACTGCTGTCAAATATGGAATGGATATCACTCACATTCTGCTCCACAACGGAGAACTTGGGAAAATCTCCAAGGAGCAGCGAACGGGAGAATGGCCGGTATGGGAAACCAGTCTGCACAATCCTTCTTTTGCCAGTTTCGCACGCCTGTGTGGCGGACATGGTGTCAGGGTCACTGATGCGGATCAGCTTGAAGCGGAAATTCAGGCTGCCCTTGACTACGATGGCCCAGCTCTGGTTGAGGTCATGGCAGATCCTGAGTTGATCTAATTGGCGTACAATATGGGGCATACATTCGGCAGGCAGAGTAAATTTGCAGTAAAAGCGTTATTGTTCATCACGCTTTTGCTGGGAGTTTGTTTTTCTGTTTTAACAGCGCAAGCGCAATTCATCCCGCAAGCGACAACGTCGCAACCGGAAACCGTCACGCTTCCGGAGAAGCTCGACGAGTCAACCATTGACGCTCTACTGTCCAGACTAACAGACAGTCAGATACGCGATTTGTTGCGTGATGAGCTGGTCCGCCAGGGTGAAGACGCCACCCAGGCCATAGAAGATCGCGACCCCCTGATTGATCGGGCGACCCTGCGCCTGAACCAAATGGCCGAAAAAATCGATATCCGGGTACGGAGATGGCTGTCAGCAATCTGGAATATTGGTTCGCGCAAGGAAAAGATCAACAAACGTCTGGAACTGGCAGAAAACGGTTTCTCGGGCATGTTGTTGGCGGCTGCATTGCTGGTGGCGGGAGGATTTGTTTCTGCGTTTGCTGTAAACAGGCTGACCAGGAATTGGCAGCGCTGGCTCACCGATGTTCAAAACGTTAAATACTGGGAAAGGGTATTGCGAACAATCATGTTCGGGATTGTAGAACTGATGCCCGTTGCGGCGTTTGCGATTGCAACTCAGACAATCTGGCCTTTGTTGAAGGACATGCTGGGACCTTTAGACGGATTGGTATGGATTTACTATATCGGCGTACTGAACGGCTGGCTCTTTTTGGTACTCGCACGTCGGACATTTGCACCGGTCAATCCGCAAATCCGGATTGCAACAATTTCAGATCAGGCCGCCGAAGCGGTATACGGCACGCTGAAACGGGTTGTCATTTTTGGCGTTACAGGCTGGACAGCTGCAGGCTTGTTTCCAAATCTCGGGTTCGGCTTCCCTCCAGCACTGATCGCAGTTGCGCTCACAGGTACAGTTATTGCCGGATATCTCATTTTTAAGATTGCCGGAAACCTGCAAGCAATTGGAAATCAGATACAGCACAACTTCATGCCGAAAATCAAAAATCCCGCCGTTGCCCGTACCTGGACATTGGGGCTTCCAGTCATGTTGTGCCTCTACATCCTTCTGGCATGGATTGTTTGGTTGTTGACATGGCTTGAGAAGGGTATTCAAAACCTGAATGGGCCAATCGGAACCCTGATTGTTCTGATGTTCATACCGCTCTTTGAGCGGTTCGGAAGGGAATTAATCGGTACCTGCATTGCAAGTGAAGACCCGATTCCGTTGCGGATAAAAAGCGTCCTTACCGATGCTTGGCGGGTATTGATTGCAATTGTTACAATCGTTTTTGTATTTTCGCTCTGGGGCTTTGATATTCTCGTCCTTACGAAAGGTGAGGACGCCTCGGTATTGGCCAGCACCATATTCGATATCACTATCACCGTTTTGATTGGACAGTTGGTATGGCGGCTAATCAGTGCCGCGTTGCACACCGAAAAGCGGGCCAATGCGGGAGGCGAAGATGCCGACCCTGATGCACCCGGAGCCAGCAGGCTTGGTACCCTCATACCTGTCTTCCGGAATATTTTGTTGGGCATTCTGGCAATCGTCATCATCCTCATTGTACTTGCCGCAGTTGGTGTCGATGTCGGGCCGCTGATCGCATCAGCCGGGATTGTTGGTATCGCAATTGGATTTGGCGCACAGGCATTGGTCCGCGACATATTTTCCGGCATCTTTTTCCTGATTGATGATGCATTCCGTGTTGGTGAGTACATTGAACTGGAAGAGCACATCATGGGAGAAGTGGAATCAATAACCATCCGTTCCCTACAGCTGAGAAACCATCGAGGGCCTGTCATTACCATTCCGTTCGGGGAGTTGAAACAGATCACCAATCACAGCCGTGACTGGGTTATCTACAAGATGGAATTCCGCCTTGAGCCAGATACCGTACCCCAACACGTGAAGAAAATCGTCAAACAGGTAGGTGCAGAATTCCTGGAACATCCCGACCATGGACCGAAATTCATTGAGCCGCTCAAGAGTCAGGGAGTAAAATCCATTGATGACGATTCTGCGCTGATTGTCAGGGTAAAATTCAAATGTCTGCCGCGAACCCAGTTTGTCCTGAGGCGCGAAATATATCATCGGCTCAAGGTTGTGTTCGAGGAAAACGGGATACATTTTGCCAGACGCAAAATCGAAGTTGTGGGCGCTGATGGGGAACCGGTAGAAGACAAATCAAAGATTGCTATCCCCGAAGATATCGCAAATCCTTCGGCTACACCTGCTTAAAACCCAGAAATCATTTCCAATAAAATTCCACACTCGTGAAATTTTCCTTGATTTTTTCACGAAGCTGATATTCCATGAAAACCTGCCGGAAGTATGTAGCTGGCAAGGATAATTTCATGACACCTGCAACCGCTGAAAAATTAGACTTTCCGGCAGAAAATGCCCACTCCGTTGGTAACGACATCCGCGCATTGCGCAAATCGCGTTCCATGACATTGGTGGATTTCTCCGACGCACTCAATCGTTCAGTTGGCTTTGTAAGCCAGATAGAACGGGGCATTTCGGAGCCATCAATTGCCGACCTGCGCAACATTGCCAATCTGTTCGACGTACCCATAAGTTTCTTTTTCGGTGAGAACACCGGTAGCCCATCCGAATCGCGTCACATTGTACGCGCAGGCCACCGCCGCAAACTCGGCAATCCGGAAGCCGGTCTTATTGAAGAACTCCTTTCCCCTGACCTTGGCGGATCATTCGAAATAATTCGAAGTGAGTTCGCTCCAGGAGCAAAATTGGATGGTGTCCAACAAAGAGATACCGAAGAGGCTGGATACATCATTTCCGGTACGCTCGACCTGGAACTCAACGGTGTTTGGCACACGCTTGACGAGGGCGACTCGTTCCGTTTTGCCGGCGAACCACACCGTTGGCACAACAAACAAGACACATCTGCAATCGTAATCTGGGTGATTTCACCCCCGGTATATTGAAGGACACATAAATGGCAGAAATTCCATCAACTGCACGCGTAGTCATCATTGGCGGTGGTGCGGTCGGCGCATCATCTCTCTATCACCTTGCAAAAGCCGGATGGACCGATTGTGTCTTACTGGAAAAAAATGAGCTTACAGCAGGTTCAACCTGGCATGCAGCTGGCAACGTTCCGACTTTTTCTGCTTCCTGGTCAATCATGAACATGCAGCGCTATTCAACGGAGCTTTATTCGCGTCTCGGCGAAGAGGTCGATTATCCAATGAACTACCATGTGACCGGTTCATTGCGATTGGCACATTCGAAAGAGCGCATTCAGGAATTTGAACGCGCCTGCGGGATGGGCAAATATCAGGGCATCGGTATGGAAATGTGTCAGGTTTCGGACCTTAAGAACCGCTATCCCTATCTAGAAACCCACGACCTCGAAGGCGGCCTCTATGATCCCAATGATGGTGATATCGATCCGGCACAGCTTACTCAGGCGCTTGCGAAAGGTGCCCGTGACATGGGCTCCAAAATTGTCAGATTCTGTCCGGTAACCGGCATTTCCCGTGAAAACGGTGAGTGGATTGTCCATACCGAAAAAGGTGATATCCGCTGCGAATATGTGGTGAATGCCGCGGGCTACTATGCCCAGCGCGTTTCAGAATGGTTCAAGCCGTTTGGCGGCCGCACCCTGCCCATGATGGTAATGAGCCACCAATACCTCCTGACAGACGAGATTCCTGAACTGGAAACCTGGTCAAAGGAAAACAATGCGAAACTTCCGCTGCTAAGGGATGTGGATTCTTCCTATTATTTGCGTCAGGAAAAGTTCGGTCTCAATCTTGGCCCCTATGAAAACAACTGCCGCGGCCACTGGATGACTTCCGATGATCCAATGCCGGAAGATTTTTCATTCCAACTTTATCAGGACGATCTCGATCGCATCGAATGGCACATCGAAGATGCAATGGCGCGCGTACCGCTTCTCGGCAGCGTCGGTGTGAACAAGGTAATTAACGGCCCAATTCCATACACCCCTGATGGCAATCCGATGATCGGCCCCATGCCCGGCGTCCCGAATGCGTTTGAAGCATGTGTGTTCACTTTCGGCATCGCCCAGGGTGGCGGTGCCGGCAAGGTATTGTCCGAATGGATAACGGAAGGCGGTACGGAATGGGATATGTGGTCATGCGACCCTCGTCGCTTTACGGATTACACCGATCAGGATTATTGCAACCAGAAAGGAATGGAAGTTTACGGCAATGAATATGCCATGCACTTCCCCTATCACGAGTGGCCTGCAGGACGGGGAAAGAAACTTTCCCCAATTCATGAGATGGTGAAAGAACAGGGCGGAGTGATGGGCCCCTATAACGGCTGGGAACGGGCAAACTGGTATGCCAAGGAGGGGGACGATACGAGCGAAGAATCCACCCATACCTGGTCAAGAAAAGGTCCATGGGAACAACGCATCAAAGAGGAATGCGAAGCGGTTCGCGATGGGTGTGGGGTACTCGACCTTCCAGGCTTTTCCCGGTTCAATCTTAGAGGTGAAGGTACCGCTGAATGGTTGCGCGGCATGATTGTTGGCGCACTGCCGAAGATCGGCCGCATGAACCTCGGATACTTCTCTGACGACAAGGGACGTATCGTGACCGAAATGTCCCTCATCCGCCACGACGAGGACCATTTCACACTGATAACCGCTGCTGGTGCGCAATGGCACGATTTTGAACTGCTGAAAAAAGCCTTACCGGCTGATGGCAGTCTTAAGCTGACAGATCACACTACCGAATTTTCGACACTCATTGTGACCGGGCCAAATTCCCGCGAGATACTCTCCGCAGTTTGTGCCGAAGCGGATTTTTCGCTTGGATGGTTGACCCATCAGGTTGCACATGTTGCAGACAACCGCGCTTTCCTGGCACGGGTATCATTTGCAGGCGAGCTCGGTTGGGAAGTTCATGCAGCCAACGAGGACGTGCCAAAAATTTATGGAGCCCTGCTGCGTGAAGGTGCCAAGCCATTCGGTATGTATGCATTGAATTCCCTGCGTCTTGAAAAAGGTTATCGCGCCTGGAAGGGAGACCTTTCCACTGACTACACTGTTCTCCAGGGAGGCTTGGATCGTTTCGTAAAACTCGACAAACCTCAGGATTTTCCAGGCAAGCAGGCGATCCTCAACGAAAAACAGCAGGGCGTGAAAAAACGTTTTGTCACCTTGATTGTCGAAGCCGGTGACCATGATGCACCTTATATGTCTACACTTTGGCATAACGGAGAGGTTGCCGGAGAAACCACTTCAGGTGGCTGGGGATACCGGGTCAACAAGTCGATCGCTCTTGGAATGCTGAAGACCGACCTGACCGGGCCGGGCACTGAGGTCGAAGTGGAAATTTATGGCGAACGGTTCAAGGCAGTGGTTCAGGAAGATCAACCGCTGTGGGATCCGCAAAACGAAAGAATTCGAGCATGAGCGGCAAAGTACTGCACCTGCCACCGGGCGAAGGTCCGAAATACGACTGGGAAAACGACCATACATTCGTGAAGGTTGGATCTGAACACACAGATGGTGCTTACACCTTGATGGAGGATAATCTCAAGGCAACATTTGCCCTTGGTCTTCACAAGCATGAGACCCACGCTGAGACATTCTATTTCCTTGAAGGAGTGGTTGATTTCTATCTCGACGGAGATTGGATCAGGGCAACTCCCGGAACCACAATCCACGTTCCGCCACAAGTAGAGCATGCATGTCGTGTAGCAGACAACAAACCCGCCAAAATGCTGATGATTTTCCAACCATCCGGGTTTGACCGCTTTCTGGCGGAGCTTGCAGAGATGAAGCCTGAAGATTTTGAGGATCAGGCAATCATGAACGCGCTGAATGCAAAGTATGACATTGTTCCTTTGGGCCCGGTTCCGGCGCATCCTGATGACTGACCAAAAGGCAAAAAGATGAAACTGAATGATTTTGCCAAACAAATGATTGAACGGTTTCCGCTTGGGTTTGTTGCGACGGTGACAAAGGATGGATTGCCATCCCTGTCCCCAAAAGGCACCTTTTTCATCCTTGATGATGAAACCATTGCCTTTGGTGAAATCCGTTCACCCGGAACAATGGAAAACCTCTCCCACCTTCCAAAAACGGAGGTAAATTTTATTGATATCTGGTTGCGCAAAGGAGTTCGGATTTTCGGCTCTGTTGAAATTTGCGAACGGGATAGTGAAGAGTTCCAGTTCCTGATTCCGAGATGGGAAGAAGCATTCCCTACCCTTGCTCCACGTATCAATGCAATCGTGAAAATTCACACTGAACGGGTGAAACCCGTTACCACACCACCTTATGACGACGGCATCACAGAAGAAGAGATGATAGCAACCTACAAACAGAAATTTGCGGAGATATATCCGTGAGTCTCGAAATCTATTTGTTGTATCTGGCCACGCTAGCAGCGTTCTTTGCCACACCTCCGGATGTCAGTCAGTTTCTGATTATCTCTAATAGTATTCGCCACGGGTTGCGCAAAAGCACAGCCACCATTTTTGGCGACCTGACGGCTAACAGCTTGCAAATGACGGCAGCAGCTTTCGGTCTGACGGCTGTGATTGCAAACTCAGCCAATGCAATATTCTGGATTAAGTGGGCTGGTGTAACTTATTTGATTTGGCTGGCCGTTAATCTCATTGTGAAAAAACCTTCCGCCAACACGAAGGAAGCAAGCCCGTCCGGCACGTTCAGCTCGCTTTTCAGGCAAGGATTTTTTACGTCCTCCGCCAATCCCTATGCCGTGATTTTCTTTGGTGCACTGTTTCCTCAGTTCATCGAAACCAGTCAGCCGATAGTACCTCAGTTGTTGATTCTGGGCGTCACATATCTTGCCGTAGACGGTTTGCTCTTGCTGCTGTGGGGATGGTTTGCCGTAAAAGCCGCCGACCGGTTGAAGCGGGCTGGAAGTGCGTGGATCAACAAGGCCTCCGGATTGGTGATGCTTTGTGCCGCCGGATTGCTGGCTGGAAAGAATCTTGAAGTGGAGACCGGGAGATGAGCATCATACTTCTGGACGGCGGCATGGGACAGGAGCTTATCCGCCGCACAAAACTTGAACTGTCGCCGTTGTGGTCCGCACATGTCATGATAAACGAACCCGAAATTGTTGAGGAAGTTCATCGCGAATACGTAAAAGCCGGTGCCCAGTATATTACACTCAATAGCTACTCAGCCACTCCTGAACGCCTGGCAAGGGATGCAAGCGAAGACCTCTTCGAACCATTGCAGGCGAAAGCATTGGAATTGGCGAAACGCGCCATTGAAGGGAGCAATACAAAATTGGCGGGTTGCTTGTCGCCGCTTTTCGGCAGCTACCACCCCGAGGGCGCACCTGATTATGAAACCTGCCTTACCACCTATCGCAGGATCGTCAGATGCCAGGCTGAAAAAGTTGATGTGTTTCTTTGCGAAACCATGTCGTCAATAAAGGAAGCGACAGCAGCGACTACAGCAATTGCTGAAACCGGAAGGCCGGCGTGGTGCGCGCTTAGCGTAAAAGAAGATGACGGCAATTTCCTGCGCTCTGGAGAGCCTCTCGAAGAAGCGGTAGACGCAGCAGTGGAATCAGGCGCAAACGCAATTTTGCTGAATTGTTCACCACCCGAAGCAATCTCACAGGGAATGAAAATTCTTGCCAACTACGGCATTCCTTTCGGCGGCTATGCAAACGGCTTCACAAAAGCTGACGATCTTGAGTTGGGCGGGACAGTCGAACATCTCGAAGCCCGCAAAGATCTTGATCCAAATGCCTACGCCAAATTTTGCAGTCAATGGATTGATGAGGGCGCTACCATTATTGGTGGATGCTGCGAGGTGGGCCCGGCACATATAGCCGAGCTAAAGAGAAGGTTCGTTTAATGCCAAAAGCATCCGATCGCATTACCAACATATCCGAAGGTGACCAGGAAGGCTGGGAAGTTTACCTTGCAGGCGTCAAAAGACTGCGCGCCGGTGAGGACATCCTGATGCTGGCAATTGGCGACCATGACTTTCCAACACCAAAGGAAACGATAGACGCTTGCAAGCGCGCTTTAGATGACGGTCACACAAAATACACAACCATGCAGGGCATTCCCGATCTTGTAAAAGGAATTGCCGAAGTCTCGACAAAGGCCTTGGGCATGCCTGTAAGCGAGGAGGAAGTCATCGCGGTAGCGGGTGGCCAGGCAGGTCTATATGCCGCCATGCAGGCAACCCTTAATCCCGGAGATCATGTCATCGTTGCCAGCCCACACTATGTTACTTACCCCGGAACGGTACGTTCAGCCGGATGCAGCTTTACGCTGGTTGAGTGTTCACCTGATGATGGATTTGAGCCGAATCCAAAGGCAATTGAAGCGGCATTGAAACCAAATACACGTGCTATCCTGATCAATACTCCCAACAATCCAACCTGTGCAATTTACAGCCGCAAAACCCTCCAGGCAATTGCCGACATATGTGTTCGCCACGATCTCTGGTTGATTTCCGATGAGGTCTACTGGTCCCTTTCTGGAGGGAAGCATGTTTCCCCGCGCAGCTTACCCGGCATGAAGGAGCGCACACTTGTTGTGCTTTCCATGTCCAAAAGCCACGTTATGACGGGTTGGCGGGTTGGTTGGGTCGTGGCTGAACCGGAAATGATTCACAATCTGATCCAGCACAACCTGGTCAACAGTTATGGCCTTTCTGACTTTATCAGCCGGGCGGCGGCGGAAGCGCTTGAGAACGATTACGGAGTGGATGAACTGGCGGAACTCTTCACCCGCCGCGGGCAAGCTTTTCTGGACGCTTTGGAAGGTGCCAATGGCCTACGCCCGCTTAACGAAGTGGGGTCCATGTATTTCATGCTCGACATCCGTGAAATAACGATGGACTCGCAGGATTTCGCATTCAGGTTACTGGAGAAGGAAAACCTGTGCGTGATGCCGGGAGACAGTTTTGGTCCTTCGGCAGCAGGACACCTACGCGTTAGCCTGTGTCAGCCCGAAAATATAATCCGAGAAGCGGCAAAAAGATTACGCCGCTTTACCTCTACTTATTCTGAATAGCGAGATACCGAAATGAACAAGAAAGAAGTCCCTTCAAACGCCCGTGCTGTCGTAATCGGTGGCGGTGTCGCCGGATGTTCGGTCGCCTACCACTTGGCCAAACAGGGTTGGAAAGACGTTGTTCTTCTGGAACGCAAACAGCTTGCTTGTGGCACGACCTGGCATGCAGCAGGCTTGATCGGTCAATTGCGCGCCACGGCAAACATGACAAAACTCGCCCGCTATACCAAGGATCTCTATATCAAGCTGGAAGAGGAAACCGGTGTGGCGACCGGATTGCGCCAATGCGGTTCCATAACCGCGGCCCTCACCGAGGAACGGAAGGAAGAAATCTATCGCCAAGCATCGATGGCACGCGCATTTGGCGTGGCGGTTGAGGAAATCTCACCGCAAGAAGCAAAAGAGCGCTACCCTTATCTTAATATTGAAGATGTCGTTGGAGCCGTATGGTTGCCTGAAGACGGTCAGGGTGATCCAGCCAATATTGCCCAGGCATTGGCAAAGGGTGCCCGTCAGTTTGGCGCGAAAGTCCTGGAAGGCGTCAAGGTCAATAGCATCCATACTAGAGATGGTCGTGTTACCGGAGTTGACTGGACCCGCGATGGGTCTGAGGAACATGGATCAATAGAAGCGGAGTACGTTGTCAATTGCGGCGGCATGTGGGCTCACGAACTGGGGCGTATGGTCAACGTCAATGTTCCGCTTCATGCCTGTGAACACTTTTATATTGTGACGGAGCCAATTGCTGACTTGCAACGCCTCCCGGTTCTGCGGGTGCCCGATGAATGTGCTTACTACAAGGAAGACGCCGGAAAAATGCTGCTTGGTGCATTTGAGCCCAATGCAAAACCCTGGGGCATGAATGGCATTCCGGAAGATTTCTGCTTTGACCAGTTGCCCGAAGACTTTGACCATTTCGAACCGATACTGGAAAAGGCCGTAAACCGTTTCCCCAAACTTGAAGAAGCCGGCATTCATACATTCTTCAATGGTCCTGAAAGCTTTACTCCAGACGATGCTTATCATCTCGGCGAAGCACCGAACCTCAAAAACTACTTCGTATGCGCAGGTTTTAATTCCGTCGGCATTCAGTCATCCGGTGGTGCCGGCATGGTTTTGGCCGAATGGATGGAAACCGGAGAAAAGCCGTTCGACATTGGCGACGTTGATATTTCGCGGATGCAACCGTTCCAGGGAAACAAGACCTATCTCTTTGAAAGATCAAAAGAAACACTTGGCCTCCTGTATGCAGACCATTTTCCGTACCGGCAAAAGGATACCGCGCGCGGTGTCAGGCGTACTCCCTTCCACAATCATCTCCTTCAACACGGTGCGGTAATGGGAGAAATCGCCGGATGGGAACGCGCCAACTGGTTTTCCAACGAAGGACAGGAACGCGAATACCGCTATACATGGAAGCGGCAGAACTGGTTTGAGAACTCGGCAGCAGAACACAAGGCCATCCGTGAAAATGTCGGCATGTACGACATGTCATCCTTCGGTAAAATCCGCGTGGAAGGCAAGGATTCGGAACGCTTTCTGAGTTATGTCTGTGGTGCAAACCTCTCGGTTCCGGTTGGCAAGATTACCTACACCCAGTTCTTGAACTCAAGAGCTGGAATAGAAGCTGATGTCACAGTGACCAGACTGTCGGAAACGAGTTATCTGGTGGTGACACCGGCAGCAACGCGACAAGCCGACCAGGCTTGGCTGATGCGTCATGCAGGTGATTTCAACGTTGTAATCACTGATTTGACAAATTCTGAAGGCGTTTTGGCGGTCATGGGTCCCAATTCCCGGGCATTGTTGCAAAAAGTCAGCCCGAATGATTTCACAAATGAAAACAACCCATTCGGAACCGCTCAGGAAATCGAAATTGGCATGGGTCTCGCCCGTGTGCACCGTGTAACCTATGTGGGAGAACTGGGCTGGGAAATATACATTTCATCGGATATGGCGGGTCATGTGTTTGAAACACTTCATGAAGCAGGTCAGGATTTTGATCTCAAACTGTGCGGCATGCACATGATGGATTCGTGCAGGATCGAAAAGGCTTTCCGCCACTTCGGCCATGACATTACCTGCGAAGAGCACGTGCTTGAGGCAGGATTGGGATTTGCTGTAAAAACCGACAAGGAAAATTTTATTGGCCGAGATGCAGTTCTCCGTAAAAAGGAAGCTGGATTGGACATGCGGCTTGTTCAGTTCAAACTGAATGATCCTGAGCCTTTGATGTACCACAATGAACCGTTGCTACGTGACGGCAAGATCGTTTCATACATCACCTCCGCAAACTACGGGCACACATTGGGCGCCGCAATTGGCCTTGGCTACGTCCCAAGCAAGGGCGAAACTGCTGCCCAGGTACTCGAATCATCCTATGAAATTGAGATCGCGGGAGAGCGTTATACAGCAGAGGCAAGCCTCAAACCAATGTACGATCCAAAGTCAGAGCGGGTGAA
>JBPCWL010000100.1:0-42019 GCA_051009575.1 Rhizobiaceae bacterium | reverse complement strand
TTACTATATCTATATTGTTTGCATTTAATACAATGTCGCAGGCACAGGAAAAACCGCGTCAGGTTCTGTTTACCAACGTTCATATCTTCGACGGCGTAAATGAAAAACGCATTGAAAATGCCAATGTCCTTGTGGAAGGAAATCTCATTAAGACGGTCTCAACCGGATCTATCGATGCACCTGATGCCACAATCATTGGTGGCGGTGGGCGCACACTGACGCCGGGGTTCATCGACAATCACGTGCACCTGGCTTTGCCCGGCCCTACGATTCCACTGATGGAAACGGACAAGACCTGGATGGACTTGGCGCTCCACGCTGGCGCCCAGGCGGAAATGTACCTGATGCAGGGCTTCACCACAGTACGGGATGCAGGAGGTGCAGATGCGGGCATTCGCCGAGCGATTGATGCGGGTATAATTGATGGGCCTCGTGTCTACATCTCTGCCGCCTTCATTGGCGGGCGCGGAGGTCATGCCGACTTTGCACCATTCACCGCTCCGCCAAACGCTGAATCGAACATGAACCGGCTGAACATCGGGCAAGATGCCGATGGGGTGGATGCTGTTCTGAAAGTGGCACGGAACAATTTTCGTATGGGTGCAAACCAGTTAAAAGTCATGCAGTCCGGCGGCGTCGTTTCATCCTTCGACCCATGGCAGATGGAAGGTCGCACTGTTGCAGAAATCGAAGCCGCCGTTGAAATCGCGGAGCAGTATGGCAGCTACGCAATGGCACATTCTTACCGGAAAAACTCGATCCTTCGTGCGCTGGATGCGGGTGTTAGGTCCATTGAACACGGCTTCATGTATGACTGCGAGATCGGCGCAAAAATGAAAGAAAAGGGTGCGTACATTACTACAAACCTCACCGCGTTCGATCCGGGATTGACGACGATCCCTGCGATTGCAAGCAACCCCTCGAGCCTTGCCAAGGCAGTATCCGCCTCAGCCGCCTTTACCGGCTACATCGACAACATGAAGGCGTGCCCTGCCAGGCGCGGCCATCACACCGACTGCGTCGGGACAATCGCTGCCTGCAACATCCAGATCGCCTATGAAAAACACTTGGGCAATGAGTTCTTCGGACCCTACGTCTCGCTCGTCGCCCTGACTTCAGTCGGCGGTGAGATCGCGGCTCTGACGGGGGATTTCATGAACCCTTATCCCGCAGGCAAGCTCGGCGTCATCGAGGAAGGTGCCTATGCCGACATCCTCCTGATGGACGGCAACCCGCTTGAAGATTTCTCGGTCACTGGCACCGGCGACAAGTGGTTCGACGCGGACCCGCGCCCTGACAGCCCCGAGACTATCCGGATCATCATGAAAGATGGCGTGATCTATAAGAACACGCTTGAATGATGCTGAAGGCAGCACCGCTTTTCAGCACCAGGATGCGTGAATCCATTATGTGGATGTTTTCTGAGTTTGGCCGGGCCATCCTGATCAGCTTTGTTAGCGCTACGGTATTGCAAGCCAAAGAAACCAAAATAGTTGAGTGGGTTAAATCTCGTTCTTTTAACTACAGCGGTTCAATCCAGTGATGACGGCAATCAGTGTGCACTTCTTTGGATGGTTTCGGAAAGCCAGCATCCGTAAACGCACCGACGGCCACCGCCACAAAGTCCGGTTTTCGCGATGTTTCCCAAAACACGGTTGAACCACAATTGACGCAAAAATTGAAAGTTACCTGATTACCACTGTCCGACATGCGTTGATAACTCTTATAATCTCCCTCCATCCTCACAGAGTTCCGTAAAAAAAATGCTGCAATACCGAAAGGAGCGCCGGTTCGTTTCTGGCAGGCATTACAATGGCATAGCGATACCAATTCCGGTGTGCCGTCACAGATTGTTCTCAGTGCACCACACGAACAGCTTGCTTCTTTGCTCATGGAACCCCTTAGTTTAGGCTGCGTCTACATCTCATCTATCATGTCGAGCATTGCGGCCGGTAATGCGCTTTCATTGACATCGAACTCATGGCGCTGATTTTCATCATCCACGATAATGATTTTGTATTTCATTCCGTCAGCAGCACCGGGATGACCTGTTTTGCGTGCCATTACCCCAAGATTTATCAAATCGAATGCTTCGTAAATTTTTGACTTGTCCGGCTCCGCAAGCGCTTTTACATCAACGCTTTTTTGTATCCCCACCGAAGAGATTCCACCAAATCCCCCGCTCGTTGTTATTTCGATAATCATTGCAATGCACCCTGTCAAAGCCGATATACATGCCGTGGCCTTTTTATAAGCTCATACGGAAATACCAACAAGTTTCCACGCACGACGCAACATTATCATTTCCCAACTTCCTGCACCGTGAAGCTCTATTGCTGCTTCCATTGTTTGTGCAGCCCAATCATTGAAAGTGGCATGAGGATTGTTGATTTTCTGCAACGACAGATACCAGATTTGCCCGGGCCTTTCCCATGCATTGCCACCAATGTAATTGCTATACAGATAAAACGCATGATTAGGGATACCTGAATTGATGTGCACACCTCCATTGTCACCGGTAGTATTGACGAAAAGATCCATGTGATAAGGTTGAGGGTCTTGACCCAAAAGAGCGTCTGAATAGGCGGTTCCGGGAGCTTTCATGCTGCGCAATGCAACCCCGTTTATGTTCGGACCAAGAATTCCCTCGCCTACTAGCCAGTTGGCCTCAGACGCGGATTGCCCCTTTTTCTTTTGTACTACAAGTGATCCGAACACATCAGCATAACTTTCGTTCAGCGCACCTGACTGGCCTTGGTATATCAATCCACCTGAAAACTGGACAACCCCGTGCGACATCTCGTGACCGATTACAGAAAGTTCCGTAAAAGTTTGGAAAATTTGGCCATCACCATCGCCATAGGCCATTTGCGCCCCATTCCAGAACGCGTTGTTGTAGTTTCTGCGATGATGGACTGTAGCAATCAGCGGCATGCCATTTCCGTCCAGTGAATTACGGTTGAATTCTTTACTGTAGAGTTCAAATACTTCCCCTGCACCATCGTAGGCGGCATCGATTTCTTCATCGCCGGTTACAGGGTCGCCTTCATTCCGGACCAGTTTTCCCGGAAGTGCAGCTTTCTTCTGTCCATCGTAAATTTTTCGTTCGCAGGCATGTTGTTGCGCGCCGACTGTCGCCAATGCGGTACTGACGAACGCGCCTGGTGCTCCTTCTACAGGCATCATTCCGCTAGACGCAAGTTCAGCTCGTTCTGCTCGAACCTTTTCATTTTGCGTAAGCATTGATCGGGCCATCCTTGCAACGGTTTTGTTCCCTCTCATTGCCAACACTTCCAACATGTGAGGCGGGATGATGCAGTTGACCGGATCGTGGGGTGAGGGCAAGTATTTGCAAGTACACATGGGGGATTTCCTTATTCAAGAACAACCCCCTTCCGGTTATCGTATCAAAAATTCCTGGAATTTCCATAAACCGGTTACGATACGCGGTAACAAATAATAACAGCTTCAGAAATTACAGCCTCGACTCTGTTACACCAAAACCCGGCTTCCGGCGCATCCGTGCCTTGGCACTGGCCTCTTCCAGCTTGACAGCGGGTGTTCGACAGATGAGTCTGGGTGAACGAATTTCGGCTCTGTCGTGGGAGGGTAAGCAAGAATGTTTCCAGACATTACAACTGCACGAAAACTCGCTGATGCGCATTGCGCGGCTTGGACATCTATGTCGGCAGATAAGGTAGCGGAGCGTTATGCGGAAACAACGAGTTTTGGCATGAACGGCGGGGAGCCAATGACAACACGCGCTGAGATCTCAGAAATGGCGCGCGGGTTCATGTCAGACTTCCCCGACCTTGTTCTTTCCTGCGACAGTGTTTTGGTCGCGGATCATCACATGGTTTATGCTTGGACCTTTGAAGGCCAGCACGCTGGAACCGGCAATAAGATCCGGTTCAGTGGATGGGAAGAGTGGGATCTGAATGATGAACTTAAAGTCACCAAGTCATTGGGTTGGTACGATGTTGAAGACTACAATCAGCAAGTTGCAGGCTAGCTGTTAGCTCGCCAGTTTCTCGTCTGAACCGTCATCTGCCAACGGCAGGTATTCAACACCGACTTCCTTGTGCTTTCGCCATGCCTGACGGACCGGGAGGGATCCCTGCATCGCCGGTGTCTTGACTTCAAACTGCTCTGGCAGCTCAATCTGAGCGGAAACTTCGAGCTTCATGCCGCTATTCGAAACATCACGGATTATGCAATGACTGTAGAACAGGCCATCTGCATGAATACTACCGGTAAATGCTGATTTCACCCGCTCGGATTCTCGTTTGTTAGCCATGATTTTTGAAATAAGTGTGGAATGAGCGTATTTTTGCATGACGGGCCCCGTGAGACAATTCGTTAATATTTTCCCAACAAACTAGTAACAGGCCCTTAATAAATCCTTACTCTAGGGCAATTGAAACATGCAATTTGTTTCCATCAGGGTCCCGAACGTATGCTCCAAAATAACCCGGCGCATAATCCCGAGGCCCGGGAGCTCCTTCATCTTGCCCACCCATATTCAATGCAGCGGCATGAAACGCATCCACAGCATCTTGTGTAATGGTTGAAAACATTACCTGAGTTCCATTTCCGAATGTGGCCGGCTGGCCGTTGTAGGGAGTTAAAACCCAAAATGTTACGGGTCCTTCGTCAGGTCCATAGCCAATTTCTTTTGCAACCGCGACCAACCGTTTCATACCAATGGTTGCGAGCACTTTGTCATAAAAATTACCTGCCCTATCAAGGTCATTCGTTCCCACACAGACACCAGAAAGCATTTTCCGACCTCCTAATCTTGCCAATTGAACTTATAAACAATAAATGGAACCCCACAGCTTGCAATCGGAGATGGAAATGAAAATCGGGATTCTACAAACCGGACATGTTCCTGAAGATTTGATCGAACGACACGGAGAATATCCGGTCATGTTTGAACAGTTTCTATCAGGGCACGGATTTGAGTTTAATCCCTATGCAGTCGTTGATGGGGTGTTTCCCTCCGACCCCTACGCGGCCGACGGCTGGCTCATTACCGGTTCAAGGCACGGCGCCTATGAAAATCATCCCTGGATTCCGCCACTGGAGAGTTTGATCAAAGAAGTTTACGCGGCGGAAATACCCTTGGTTGGAATTTGTTTTGGGCATCAGATCATGGCCCAGGCACTCGGCGGCAAGGTAGAGAAATTTGGCAATCTCTGGGGTGTAGGTAGCCGTGAGTACACCCATATGGACGGGTCCAAAAGTACCCTGCTTGCAATGCACCAGGACCAGGTTGTGGAAAGACCCCCTGAGGCTACGGTGACCGCGACATCCGAATATTGCGAATATGCTGCCTTCACTTACAAGGGCAAGGCAATCAGCATTCAACCCCATCCGGAATTTACTCCTGAGTTCATCAGGGAGCTGATTGAAATGCGTTCTGGAAGTGTCATTCCGTCGGATCAGGCTCAACCTGGCCTTGAAAGCCTGTCAAAAAAGATTGATTCCCCCAAATTTTCGGCGGAAATTGCTGAATTCTTCAAACAGGCAATCGCTGAAAAGGCAGCCTAACCCAACAATAATCGCGGCAGGTATAATACAATCGCCGGGAAAGCGAGCAGTCCGGCAATCGTAAGTGCATCCGCGACGAAGAAGGGAGCCGCTCCCCGGAAGACGTCCTGAACCGAGATGTCCGGACGAACACCGGCGACTACAAAGCAGTTCAGGCCAATGGGCGGCGTTATGAGACATAACTCCGCCATTTTGACCACCAATATCCCAAACCAGATCGCACATTCCGTCCCAGAAAGCCCAAAGGCGCTTTGATCTGCTGCAACGCTTTCGCCACCATTAAGCGCCATAATTGCCGGATAAACGACCGGAAGGGTCAAAAGAAGCATGCCGATTGCATCCATGAACATGCCTAGAACCGCATAGGCAAGAAGAATGCAGATGAGGATCACGTAAGGCGAGTATTCAAGCGATGCTATCCATTGGGCAAATGCATCCGGCAAGTTGGCAAATCCAAGGAATCGAACATAGATCAGAACACCCCAGATTATCGTGAAAATCATCACTGAAAGTTTGGCGGATTCGAGCAGAGCTTCCTTCAACTGCGGCCAACGCATGCCGTTCCAAACTGCGATTACAAAAACAACAAATGCGCCAAGCGCACCACCTTCTGTCGGCGTTCCCCAACTGTCACCTCCAAACGGATTGTAAATAAAGGAGATGATAATCAGAACGACGGCAACAATCGGAAAAGTTGGAGGTAGGGAGACGAACCGCTCCTTCCAGGTAAATCCGGTAACCGGAGGTCCGAAATTGCGGATGACCAGTGCCATCGCAACAATCAAACCACCATAGATAACAGCCGAAAATGCCCCGGGAAGGAACCCGGCCAGCAACAATCGTCCCACGTCCTGTTCTACAATAATTGCATAGATCACCAGAATGGCAGATGGGGGAATAAGCGATGCTAGCGTCCCGCCGGCCGCAACGACCCCTGCCGCAAACCGCTTGTTGTATCCAACCTTTAGCATTTCAGGAATGGCAATCCGGGCAAACACGGCCGAAGTCGCGACAGAAGCCCCGGACACCGCTGCAAACCCGGCAGTTGCGAATACAGTTGCTACCGCCAATCCACCCGGCAACCAACCAACCCAACGCTTTGCAGCCTCGAACAGCGCCTTGGTAAGGCCTGCATGATAGGCAAGGAATCCAATCAGGATGAAAGTAGGGATCAGCGACAGGGCCTGAGCAGAAATTTTGGAGTGAGGAACTTGCCCTGCTGTCTTTGTGGCCACAGTCATCGCCCACATGAATTGCGAGGGATCATATCCTTTTTTGGCCCAGAATATCCATACGAGACCCGCCAAACCCGCCAAGCCGGCAGCGAAGGCGACACGCATACCGAGGACAACCATAACCAGCATGCCTGCCGAAACAATCAGCCCGATTTCAATGGGTTCCATCAGGCTTCTTCCCCGCGTGCACCTGAGACAGATTGTGCTTCATCAGCTGCCATTGTGGCAGCATCCTTTACCAGTGGAACTGCAACAGGACGCTCGGAATTGTTTGCTATTGCCCTGCCATACCCCCACAATTGAATTGTCAGGCGCAAACACAGAACAAAGAATGCAATTGGTGCCAAAAGCTTTGCAGGCCAAATCGGCAGGTTAATGTCGATAGAGGAGTCATTGCTCCAATAAGGCGCTTCAAAACTGAAAGATCTCAGGAAATGAGACCACGATCCCCACACCAGCAAGATCATCAGGACAAGCATGAAGAACACCGTGACAAACTCAGCGATCCATAACGCCCTGCCCTCCAATTTTCCGACAAGAATATCCATGCGGATATGCCCACCATCGCGTTGGGTATAGGCAACACCCATGAATGCAATCAGCGGCATTATTTGTTCAATCCAGTCAACGTATCCCGGAAGCGGCTGATTAATCGTGTTTCGACCGCCAACAGATACCACCGCCAATACCATCAGTGAAAATATCGCTATGCCACTGACAAGGGCCAACACGCTTTCAAGACGGTGAAGCTTTTGATCCAACACGGAAAGAACACTACGGTCTTCCAAAACTGATGATGATGTTGCCATGACTGCGTTTCCCCGACCAGTCCCCGCTATTCACCAAAGAAAGTCCCGCAACAACAAACGTCGCGGGACGATCTGATGTTAGTTCCCGAGGGTTTTTTGGACCAGGTCATAAAGTTCCTGACCCGGCAACCCTTGGGCTTCCATATCCTTGATCCATTGCTCACGGATCGGATCAGCTGCCTTTGCCTTGAATGCATCAATCTCGGATTGATCAATCTGGACCTTCTGAACACCCTTTTCAGCAAGAATGGTTTCCCACTTTTCAAGCAGCTTGCCATAGTTGTCGAGATAATGCTGGATTGCCTCATCGACTGATGAATCCAATGCCGCGCGATGTTCATCCGACAAAGCTCCGTAGGCATCAGTATTGACGACAACCGGACAATTTACAGTTCCCGGATTGAGGTTGGCGGTCCACCATTTTGCGATATCGATGGTACGGAATGCTAGATGCGCATGTTGTGCAAATGCAACGGTATCAACGACGCCAGACTCCATTGCCTGATAGGCTTCCGTAGCGGTTACTGATGTCGGCACAGCTCCAACAGCACTGAATGCCTTGCCAAGGCCGCCGGTCGCACGAACCCGCATACCGTCAAAGTCGGTAAGTTTGGAACGAGGCTCGCCAGTTCCGACAATATTGTATTGCGGCATTGGTGAAGTCATCAGCAATTTCGCATTCCAGCGGGCAAGGTCTTTTTGAACCGCTGGATGGCCATAAACGGCATGACTGACCTTCACTTCATCCGCAAGATTTGAAACTCCAAGAAAAGGCAGTTCCAGAACCGTGATTGTCGGATTCTTGTCGCGGTGATAGCCTGCACAAAACTGTGCCATTTCAAAAGCACCAATCGAAATACCGTCCAGATTCTCTTTGTTCTTGGAAAGACCGCCATACGATATGTTGAGCGTGAATTCGCCATTGGTCTTCGCAGACACAAGTTCAGCAAGTTTTTCGACATGTTCGGTGAAAGCACGGCGCTTGCCCCAAAGGGACACGTTCCAGTTGGTCGCTGCAGCCATTGCATCTACACCTGCTAGTGTAACAATGGCCGTTGATAGTAGTGCAAGTTTCGACAGTTTTTTCATGTAATACTCCTCCCTGAGTTTCTTTCAAAATACCGCGCGGAACAGATAAATCAAACTTGGCAAAAATTTGCCGAAATTCTGCTGAATTTTAACGGTACCTCGCCCGTACAATATCGTACTTTTTCATTTTGGCGTTTAACGTTCTGCGCGGAACTCCAAGCTCTTCGATTACCTTGGGAATTGCCCCGCGGTGTTTTCTCATCACCGTTTCAATAAGGTCTTTTTCAAATTCCTCTACCTGGTCCGAAAGGTTGGCCCGAGAAATTGGTGGATCAAATTCTGGATCCGGGATAACCGGTGTTGAATCGACCGGTATTTCAAAATCAGCCCATTTCTCCTTTGCCTTACGGGTAACTTCCAACAATTTTTCCGGGGAAAATGGTTTCGGCAAAAATTCAAAAGCTCCAAGTTTCATTGCCTCGACAGCAAGAGGTATGTCTCCGTGGCCGGTAATAAGGATAACCGGGATCCTTTTATCCTTTGACTGAATGAGTTTCATCAGCTCCAATCCGTCAATTCCTGGCATCCTGATATCAGAGATGACCACACAGGGTTGACTGGTTTTGACAACTTTTATCAACGCCGACGGGTCCGCGAATGCCCTGACCTTCAAACCGGAAAGTGACAGCCATTGAGACGTTGCACCAACCATCCCCCTGTCATCATCGACCAGATAAACAATAACTTCGCTGTTGCTGGTTAATTTTTTTGCAGCATCACCCATCAGTTTTCTGTCGTTCCCTGTCTTTCGATTGTTGAACGGATATCGGTAGTTCAAGAATAAAACGGGCTCCTCTGCCTTCCCGGTTTTCGCATCTGATCCTTCCGCCAGCCTCATCGGCAATTGCGTACGAAAGAGCCAAACCGAGGCCCACACCTTTGCCCACACCCTTTGTCGTAAAAAAGGGATCAAACAATTGATCCATGATTTCTTCCGGAATTCCGCACCCGTTGTCACCTACAATGACCACCGCAGACTTCGGATCGGCGATCGTTGTAATACAGATTTCCGCTGCTTCTGTGCCCTCGCAGGCATGAATTGCATTTTGCAACAGGTTGCCGATCAACTGCTGAAAGCGGTGTTCGCTGCCAGTCACAAAAAGCGGTTTCTTCCATAAATCGAGTTTTACCTTTGCCTCTATCTGAGTCAGATCACCCGCACGTTCTGTTACAATTGTTTCAATACAGGCATTGAGATCAACCGCGGCAGGCTTTGCCACCGGCTTACGTGAGAACACGAGCAGGTCTGATGTTATTGAGCCCAGGCGCTCGGTCATGTTCCTGATCTGTGAAAATACATCCCGCGCATCCTTGATCTTTCGGTTGCCCAACAAAAGCAGGCCACTGGAAGTGTAGGTTCTGATCGCAGATACCGGTTGGTTGACCTCATGTACAATGGCGGCAGACATTTTACCCAACGCCGCCAATCGGCTCGACTGAATAAGCTCCGCTTGCGTATCTCGAAGCCTTTCTTCTGTGCGCTTGCGCTCCGCAATCTCCTTTTCCAGGCGCACGTTTACTTTACGCACCCGCTCCGCTTCAATTGCAGTGATCTGGAGTTTGGATCGTTCTACACGAGCCCGGGCATAAAGAAGCCCAATTCCAGTCAGCCCGCCAAGAAGAAATGCCATGGCCGCGAATGCAAGAGCGGAATTGCGGACCGGTTCAAGCGGTGTCAAATAATGTAGCTTCCAACCAATGCTATCAGTGTTCACTGTCGAGACTGAAAAGTCCTCACCGTCGACTTGCACACGCTTCTCAAAAGTATCGGTTTCCGAGGTGTAGGAAAGCGGTTGTAGTTCATAGCCAGAGAACTTTCGGCTTTCTTTCATTTCGGCCATCCGGTCCGGCGAAATTGAGCCGAGTGTTTTGTACAATTTCCCAGGATTGCTGGCGAGCACTATGACACCATCATTGTTTGTGATCAGTACATTTTCTCCGGCACCTTTCCAGTCACGTAGTAACTCTTTGAATTCTACTTTTACAACTGCAACGCCCACCGGTTTGCCACCTTGGTAGATAGCTTCTGAAAGGAAATAACCGGGTCGACCGGTGGTAACACCAACAGCAAAAAAATCTCCGGTCCCTGAAACAACCGCGTCCGAATAGTACCTCCGGAATTTGTAATTGTTACCGACGAAGCTTTCATCAGTATCAAAATTGCTTGCAGCAACCGTCGTTCCGCTCCTGTCAAGAACATAAAGCGCAGCACTGCCCGCTTGGTCGCTTACTGATTTCAGGTACTCATTAAATGAAGCAACACTTTTGCCCTGACGCAATACTTCTTTGGTAAATGGATGCAGTACAACGACACGAGGTAGATGAGAGACACGCGCCAGCGTGGAACGTAACGTAGCTTGATAAAGCGACAACCTTTCCACGGAAGTTGAACGCGCAGAGTTCTCAAACCGTGAAAAAGCCAACTGGTAGCTGATGAGACTCAGCGAGCAAATCAACACCACGAAAAAAAGGGGGTAGACGATACGCATGACTGACTAGTATTTACTCCTCCACCAGCAAAACATATCGTGTCTGGGGAGTGATGATCAAGGGAAGACAAGAATTGGCAGAATCCAGCCTGATTAAGACCGATCTGATGGAAGGGGTATTCAACCTGATCCTGAACCGACCTGAAAAGCGAAACGCACTGTCAATTTCAATGTTACGCGCGATTTCCGACGGGCTGGACGAGGCTGACAAGAGTGCCGATGCGCGCATAATTGTCATTTCTGCTGAAGGCCCGGTGTTCTCATCCGGACATGATCTGAAAGAATTGACCGAAGCACGGAAAAATCCTGATCGCGGGCGTGAATTCTTTGATCAAACCATGCGGTTGTGCTCATCAATGATGATGAAGGTCACCCATCACAGACTACCGGTTATAGCCAAGGTGCAAGGCAGCGCTTCCGCCGCTGGCTGTCAGTTGGTGGCGACTTGTGATCTTGCTGTTGCCAGTGAAGAGTCAAAATTCGTGACACCAGGGGTCAACATTGGCCTGTTTTGTTCCACCCCCATGGTTGCTCTTTCAAGAAATGTCGCCAGCAAACATGCTTTGGAAATGTTGCTTACCGGTGAACCGTGCTCCGCCAGAAAAGCCGTTCAGATCGGCCTTATCAACAAAGCGGTTCCAATGACGGAAGTTGAAGCAACGGTTGCAGATTATACCAATCGCATCGCCGCAAAATCTTTGTCGACCGTAAAAATCGGGAAACAGGCATTTTATAATCAGATCCACCTGCCGGTAAATGAGGCGTATGACTATTGTGCGCAGGTTATGGTGGAAAACATGCTCACCAACGACGCCGAGGAGGGCATTAATGCGTTCCTGGAAAAACGTGAGGCCGAATGGCAAGATGAATAATGTTTACGACATGGACCTGGAACGAAATCCAGCCAACTATCAACCACTGACCCCCCTCACCCTATTGGAACGGGCTGCAAGTACCTTTCCCAAGCACATTGCCATCATCCATGGCAAATTGCGCCGGTCCTATGATGAATTCTACACAAGGTCCAGACAACTTGCTTCGGCACTGTCGGGGCACGGAATCGGATTTGGAGACACCGTAACTGCAATGCTGGCAAATACCCCCGCCATGCTCGAAGCCCATTACGGCGTACCGATGACAGGAGCAGTGCTTCACTCCTTGAATACACGCCTGGATGCTGCTGTCCTTGCCTTCCAGCTGGATCATGCCGAGTGCAAGGTATTGATCACGGATCGCGAATTTTCAAGCACGGTCAAAGAAGCGCTCAGGCTTGCAAATGTAAATCCGCTAGTCATCGACTACGATGATCCGGAGTTCACCGGTGAAGGGGAACGTCTTGGCGAAATTGAATTTGAAGAATTCATCTCGAAAGGCGAACCGGAATTTTCATGGAAAATGCCAGACGACGAATGGGATGCCATCTCGCTCAACTATACATCCGGGACGACTGGAAATCCAAAAGGTGTGGTTTATCACCACCGCGGCGCCTCCCTGTTGGCGCAAGGTAATGCGCTCACAGCCTCCATGCCCAAGCACTCAGTCTATCTTTGGACACTTCCAATGTTCCATTGCAATGGATGGTGTTTTCCTTGGACTATCTCGGCAATTGCAGGCACGCATGTATGTTTGCGCTGGGTCCGCCAAAAAGCAATGTGGGATGCGATTGCCGATCATCATGTCACGCATATGTGCGGCGCGCCAATTGTGATGTCCACACTCCTTTCTGCATCACCTGCCGACAAAAGAGACCTTGATCATATCGTCGAATTCTTTACCGCTGCCGCTCCACCCCCGGAAGCAGTTTTGGCAGCTATGAAAGATACAGGTTTCAATGTTACTCACCTTTATGGACTAACAGAATGTTACGGACCGGCAGTGGTCAATGATTGGAATTCAGACTGGGATGCTTTGGACAGTGCTGGACAGGCCGCCATGAAAGCCAGGCAAGGCGTACGTTATTCAGCCCTTGAGGGGTTGGATGTAAAAGATCCGGAAACAATGCGCAGTGTTCCGCGAGATGGCGAAACCATTGGTGAAGTAATGATGCAGGGCAATGTTGTGATGAAAGGGTATTTGAAGAATCCAACAGCCTCTGAGGAGGCGTTTGCAGGCGGCTGGTTTCATACCGGAGATCTCGGTGTCATGCATGAAGACGGCTATATCCAGCTAAAGGACCGCTCAAAAGATATTATCATTTCCGGCGGCGAAAACATTTCATCGATTGAAGTTGAAGATGTGCTTTACAAACATCCAGCAATTGCGGCGGCAGCGGTTGTTGCAAAAGAACATGAAAAATGGGGCGAAACCCCTTGCGCATTCATCGAACTGAAGACGGATACAGATCAGCCATCTGCCGAAGATTTGGATAAATGGTGCCGTAGCCAGCTTGCAGCTTTCAAGATTCCGAAGAACTACGTGTTTGAGGAATTACCAAAAACATCCACAGGCAAAGTGCAGAAATTTGTGCTGCGCGAACGAGCAAAGGAAATTTGAACGTGGATCACGACTGGTATTCAGACCGGTATATCCGCAGCATTCTCAATCAGGTGAAAACAATTGCCGTTGTCGGCGCAAGCGCCAACAATGTACGCCCGTCCTACTTTGTAGTAAAATACCTGCTGTCCAAGGGCTATGACGTCATACCTGTTAATCCGGGTCGGGCCGGAAGTGAAATTGCAGGAGCGCTTTGTTATGGCTCGCTCGCAGATATTCCCCGCCCGATTGATATGGTTGAGATATTTCGAAATTCGAATGCAGCTCTTGGTATGGTTGAAGAACTGATTCAGCTTGATCCCCTGCCAAAAGTCGTATGGATGCAATTGCAGGTTCGAAACGATACCGCAGCAAAATTAGCCGAAGAAATGGGCATAAAAGTCGTAATGAACCGCTGCCCGAAAATTGAATATGCAAGGCTTTGTGGAGAAATTGGCTGGGTTGGTGTCAATTCGGGCGTCATTTCTTCAAAACGTCCGAAACTGCAATCGGGATTTCAGCGTTTCAAGGTCTAACACCGAAACCTAACGCAGGACTTCGGGTGAAAACAACCATTCCCAAATTGTGATGCCCCATACTCCTGCAGCGATAACCATGGCCATGAGTACCGCGGCCGAGCCACAATCTTTGGCAATCTTGATTTCCGGTGCATATTCGCGTGTCACTTTATTGGCAATTTCCTCAATACCAGTATTGAGAAGTTCTGTCAGCAGAAGCAAAAGCAAGCTCCCCCAAAGCACCAGCATACGCCAGGGATCCAAAGTCAAATACGGCACCAAAAAAAGTGACGCTAAAATCAGGATCATTTCCTGCCGGATTGCCGTTTCATTTTCAAATCCATGGCGAAGCGCTGCCATCGAATTCTTAAATGCTGAAATTAGTCTTTTCATTCGCCTAACGCCTCACGAAAACGCCCAACCGTTCCCGCCATACCGAACTCCAGCGCATCAGCCGTCAATCCGTGACCAATCGATACTTCTGCCAGTTGCGGAATGGCTTTTACAAGTCCGGGTAGATTTGCGACCGTAAGATCGTGGCCGGCGTTGACGTCAAGTCCCATGACAAGCGCCGTACTTGACGTTTTTTCTAGATCTTTCAATGTTTTATCGACAGAAACGGAATCAGCATAACAAGCGCCATATGGACCAGTGTAAAGCTCAATCCGGTCTGCCCCGGTTGCTGCAGCCTTGGAAAGGGCACGCTCATTTGCGTCTGGATCGCAAAACAGCGAAACCCTAAAATTCCTGTCTTTCAAACGTTGCACGCAATCACGCAGGAAGTTTTCCTGGCCTTCGAAATCCCAACCGTGATCTGATGTTGGCTGTGATGGATCGTCCGGCACAAGTGTTACCTGTTCCGGTTCATTGGCCTCAACAAGCTGGAGAAACTCCTCCGTTGGATAGCCTTCTATATTAAACTCCCGTTCGGGAAATTCATCGTCAATCAGAGCCCGCAATTCTGGGAGATCGCTGTACCGTGTATGCCGCTGATCGGGTCTGGGATGCACTGTGAGACCGTCAGCACCGGCAGCAAGTGCTATTCGACCAAGACCAGTCACACTAGGCCACGGCAAATCCCGGCGGTTCCGCAGAAACGCAATCGCATTTAGATTTACAGACAATTTGGCAGGCATCAGCTTTCTCGTTTCCCCCTGTTTGATATTTCCGCGCGCATTAATCAAGTATGATGTTGGCCCGGAGAGATAATTCACGAAACCTGCAGACCAAATTTTCCAATCATGATTGAAAAATCGAAACAATACAGAACAGTACACCATGCAAAATTCAGGCAGGAATTCGGGCCGGTTCAACGCTCTCACAATCCATCGCCCCGATCCTGGTCGCATTGGCTATGCCGGAAGCAATTTCATCTTCAGATTTGCCTGCGTCCGACAACACGGACAACAAAATTTCAAGCAATACCGAAGCTCTGGCTGGTTTTACCAGATGACCATCAATACCAAGTGATGAAAAAGTTTTTCCATCTTCCATTTGATCAACGGAAGTCAGCATGACTATCGGTATTTTAGCAGTTAATGGATTATTTCTTAGAGCACGGGCAACTTCGGCTCCGCTCATGCCGGGCATGTGGTAGTCAAGAATAATACAGTCTATGTCGATACCGTTTTCTCTTGCCATGTCGATAAAGGTCATAGCCTCCTTACCGCTTTCGACGGAAGCTCCATCAAATTTCCAGGAGGCCAGATTTTCTGCAAGGATGGATCGGTTAACTGAGTTGTCGTCAACAACAAGAATTCTGGAGCCTACCACTTCATCGGGAGTTTTAGCGATCTTTTCATGGCTCAAAACCGTGGGCATCGTGATCTCAAAAGCGAACTTGGATCCAACTCCCACTTCAGAGTCGACCGTCAATTTTCCACCCATGAGTTCGATCAGAGCAGAAGAAATCGCCAGCCCGAGTCCCGTTCCCTGGTGTTTGCGCGTAGCGCTCTCATCCGCCTGTCTGAATTTGTCAAATATCAAGTCCATTTTTTCGGCAGGAATACCAATTCCGGTATCTTCAACACAAAATGACAGTGTTGCATCTCCATCGGAAACAGATCCATCGACGTTCAGTAATACATGTCCACGTTCTGTAAACTTGATGGCGTTGCTGAGCAGGTTGATGATGATTTGGCGCAGCCTTCCAACATCTCCGGTAAAAGTATCCGGCAGGTTGTGATCCACCCGGACAACTAGCTCCAGGTCCTTCTCCGCCACTTTGGTGGAAACAAGTGTTGCCGCGTCATCCAATGCGGAACGCAACCTGAAGGGGACCGGATCAAGTTCCATCTGTCCGGCATCAATTTTCGAAAAGTCGAGAATATCGCTGATGATCGTCAATAGGGCGTTCCCCGATCTCAGAATAATCTCTGAAAATCCACGTTGTTTGTCAGTCAGTTCTGTTTTCATCATCAGTTCCGCCATTCCCATCACTCCGTTCATTGGAGTGCGGATTTCATGGCTCATATTTGCCAAAAACTCTGATTTTGCACGGTCAGCCTGCATCGCATCTTTGCTGGCGGCCTCAAGCTCGGCATTCAGATCATGCAACCTGTCCTGCATCAGTCCAATGTAATATGTCACAGGAATTGCGACCACCAATGTGGTAGGAACAGCGATTGCAAGCTCGAACAGAACATCACGATCGATGATAAAAGTATAAAGTATGATGACGATCAACGAAACCAACGCAACGCAGACGCCTGTGACAGACGCGGTAAATGTGAGCGCTTTTCGCGATATCAGTTTCATTGTTCAAGGCCCAAGCCAAAAATACCTTCGTAAAGTCAGCCAAAACCATTAAAATCATGTAAATTACAGTATTTCGTTAATTGAACTATTTGATAATAGTCAATCGTTCAGCAGCCCGTGTTATGGCAGTATAAAGCCACCGGTCGCGATGCTCGCGGAAAGCATAACTTTCATCAAACAAGACTACTTCATCCCATTGGGAACCCTGCGCCTTGTGAACCGTTAATGCGTACCCGAAGTCAAAATCATCATGCCGACGTCGGATTTGCCACGGAACCTCACGCTCTGGTTCCTCAAATGCCGATTTAAGCAACTTGACCTTGGCAGAATATCGTTCGATGCCCTCATCTTCCGCCCGGATCAATACATTCATGGATTGCTTTACGGTTCTCGCGGCACTGGTCACCTGCCACAGTGAACCATTTAGTAAACCCTTTTGTGGATCGTTTCGAAGGCAAACAAGCTTGTCTCCGGCAGCGGGCAGCGGACCATCAAACCCCTTCAATTCACGCAAGCGTTCATTATAACGACGCCGGGTCCGATTTGTACCAACCAGAACCTGGTCTGCGTCCAGAACCAGTTCCGGAGTAACCCCGGATTTTGAGATAACCCGGGCGGTCTCACCATAGTCGCCGATCATTACCTGGTTTCCCATTCGAACTTGTCTGGCAAGTTCGACAATCGGGTTACCAAGTGCCTGCCGGTGGATTTCCTCCAACAGAACGTCCGGCTCGTGTTCAGTAAAAAATCCTCCTCCGCTTACCGGTGGTAATTGACCGGGATCTCCAAGCACCAGCACCTGGGTTCCGAAAGACAGCAGGTCACGCCCCAATTCCTCATCAACCATGGAGCATTCATCAATCACGATGAGTGAAGCTTTTGAAAGCGGGCTTTGACGGTTGAGCGAAAACATCGGCAAAACTTCTTTCTTACCGGTTTCCTCATCTTCTACTGTTTCTTCGCCACGCGGACGATAAATCAATGAGTGGATTGTGGATGCCTTTGAAGCACCGCGGGATCTTAATACCTGGGCTGCTTTGCCGGTAAAAGCGGCAAACAATACGTCTCCATCAACATCTTCAGCAAGATGGCGTGCAAGTGTCGTCTTGCCTGTTCCGGCATAACCAAACAACCGGAATACCTGCCGGTCACCTGCTTTTAACCACCGGCTGACCTCGACCAGTGCACGATCTTGTTGGGGAGATAATTCCATCTACGCAATTTGCATGATTCTGACGTCAATTCAGCATTAATTTTACCGCAGCATCGGCCAAAGGCTGATTATTAGCAGCAAAGCCATTGAAACATTAAAAATCCGAAGCCTTTTCGGGTCAGACAGCCATTCCCGCAATGCTACTCCAAAACCGCACCAGATTGAGACACTCGGAAAATTCACTAAAGTGAATGCGGAACAGACAATTAGCACACTTGTCGCAAAATCCGGTTTTCCTGTGTAAACAGTCATTGCGGTAATTGCCATAACCCAAGCCTTGGGGTTGACCCACTGAAAAAGTGCAGCTGACAGGAAACTCATTGGCTTGCTGTCTGTTTCGCCTGATTCAACCGGTCCGGAAACAGCAATTTTCCAAGCAAGATAAATTAGATAGGCGGCACCTGCAATCTTGATCAGTATTTGCGCAATGGGAACTTGTTCAAAGACTTCCTTCAATCCGAAGCCAACCGCCAAAAGCAGCACAGCAAATCCAAAAGCTATCCCGAACATGTGAGGAATTGTCCTGCGAAATCCGAAATTGACGCCAGACGCAAGTAGCATGATGTTGTTTGGTCCAGGCGTGACTGAGGAAACGAAAGAAAACCCCAACAGCGCAATAAATACATCTACGGGCATAAATATCTCCAATAGGTAAGTAATGCTTACCTATATGGAAACAACTGTCAACTGCTCTTTTTTTTAGCACCCTTATGCTTATATTGAGCATTATGGATAGACGCTCATTTTTAAAATCAGTTGGCGCTGCGGGATTACTGCCGGCGCTTCCCATTCCTTCGTTTGCGATACCAGTGCCAACTGCAGCAACCGCGGTATCAGCGCACACCTATCAATGGGCGGAAATGATCGTGCGGGCCCACAACAAGTGCAACACTGGCATGTTGCAACGCTTGCTTCAGGTCGATACCGCAACCGCTTCAGCACTTAAAGGGCAGCTATTGGAAAACGGGATCATCAATGCACGTGCAAATGCTTATGGCATTCACACAGCTGTCAAACCACTTTACGAAGGCGCATTCGTCAGCACCCATGAAACCCATTCAGCCGCCACGAAGGTAGTGGAAAAAATTGCTGGAAAACTGGAAGAAAAACTCGAAAACGAACCGAAAGAAGATATAAATATCAAGGCGTTGGAGTCAGAAACTGAATCAAGTGATGAATCGGAAGAAGCCTCTTTTGAAGCTCCCGGAAAAATTGCAGCGGAACCGGTAGCCAAGGCTTGAGTTTTCCAGTCCAAATCTTATGTAAATCAGCAGGGTCAATTGATTGAATGGATTGGAATTTTCATGAAAAAACTTGAAGGGAAGACGGTTGTCATTACCGGTGCCAGTAAGGGAATTGGTGCCGCTGCAGCAAGATTGATGGCAGAACTTGGTGCCGCTGTTGTCTTGGCTGCCCGCACCGAAGCAGCCGTCAAGCAAATTGCGGAGGAAATTCTTTCAGAAGGCGGCAAGGCGACCGGAGTTGCATGTGATGTCTGTAATTATGAAGATGTCAAAGCAACCATTGACCTTGCCAGTTCAAAATATGGAAGCGTCGACGTCCTGGTCAATAATGCCGGAATGATTGATCCAATATCCCGTATGACTGATTCAGATCCAACAGAATGGAGCAAAGCAATCGATGTGAACCTGAAAGGCGTATATTATGGTATTCACGCGGCCCTTCCCCATATGGAGAAACAAAAGTCCGGGGTGATCATCAACATTTCTTCCGGAGCAGCCACCTCGGCAATGGAAGGTTGGAGCGCCTATTGTTCGGGCAAGGCGGGCGCCCTGATGTTGACAAAGGCGACGCACAAGGAAATGGCAGAAAGTGGAATCCGGGTTGTCGGACTTTCTCCTGGAACCGTGGCAACGGATATGCAGGTAGCCATCAAGGCATCAGGTATCAATCCGGTCAGTCAGATCGACCCGGCAAAGCACATACCACCAGATTGGGTTGCAAAGGCGATAGTCTGGCTGGCGTCAGATGATGCAAAGGAATTTGATGGCGATGATGTCAGCTTACGTGACGAGGAAATCAGGGCCCGCGTTGGTGTTGGCTAGGGCACCGCCCAGGTTTCATAAATTCTCGGGATACCAGCACTGACTTCCGCCCACACCGAATTCGCCGTCCTTTCTTGATGCGCAATGAAAGCTGCTTCATCCAGGAAAGCTTCCGAAACAAGAAACCTTCCTTCGACTTCAGCACAAGGTTCGACGTCAAACGACAGGCAACCAGCTTCGGAGCGTGTTAAATTGATATGCTCCGTCAAAGCCTCTTTCAACTTGGCCAAGCGTCCGGTGGGCACATCAATGTGACCTTTCAGGCAATATGTTCCAATTGGAAAATCCCCATATTTCATATCTCTTCACTACCCCGGGCAACAGCAGCTACACCAGTACGGCATACTTCGACCAGTCCAAGTGGTTCCATGATTGCGATAAACTGCTCGATCTTGTTAACCCGCCCGGTTATTTCAAATGTGAAATGCTGAGTTGAAGCATCAATGACTTGGGCCCGGAAAGCTTCCGCCAGACGCATGGCCTCTACTCGGTTCTCCCCGGTTCCTGCCACCTTAACAAGTGCCAATTCCCGCTCCAGTGGTTTTTCATATCCATTGAGCTCGGCAATCAAGGTAAGATCCGTAACGCGGTGAACCGGAACCATCCGCTCAAGCTGTTTCTTGATCTGTTCAAGCACCTGTAGAGTGCCCGAAGATACAACTGTAATGCGGGAAAGATGCTTGTCGTGACTGGTTTCAGAAACCGTCAGGCTTTCAATGTTGTATCCACGCCCAGAAAACAGGCCGATCACCCGGGCAAGCACGCCGGGCTCGTTATCAACGACGACGGATAGAACGTGAGTACGCGGTTTTTCCTTGTTTTCAACAATGAAATAAGCTGAACCGGTTGGCTGATGTTGTGCGTTCATGGCGCTTTCTCCAAAGTAAGTTTGGTTGATTTGATGCGGGCGATGGCAACGCCTGCAAGAATAATTAAAAGGGCAATCGCTGCGTTCGAAGGCAGGATTTCCCCAAGGAAAACGATCGCCCACAGAACACCGAATACGGGAACCAGAAAGTTGATTTGCGAAAGAAACCCAGCACCCTGCCTGTGGACGATGGCGAATAGCATCAAGGTTCCAATCGCCGTCGGAAAGACACCAAGTGCAAGCAGGGAAAGCATCGCCGTACCCGACACTTCAAGATTCCATGGCTGATCGAGAATAAGGCTCACAGGAAGAAGCATTACGGCAGATGCAAGCAAGACAGCAGTCGCTACGGCCCTTCTTGGAAAACCGGTCAACGATTTCGAGATAATCGCATGAACCGCATAGCAGCAGGCTGCACCCATTATCGCATACTGTCGGACAGTCTCTTCACCGAGGGTCGCAAGCTTGTCTACGCCTATCAGCACGGCAACGCCAAACAGCCCCATACAAAACCCGATCACTTTGAATGTATTCAGTTTTTCATCCCCGGTGAAAAGATGAGCGAGCACAATTGTGATCAATGGCATAATAGCCATGAGAATAGCCGTAAGCCCCGCGTCCACTTTCTCCTGCCCCCAGGAAATCAGGAAAAAAGGTAACGCATTGCCAAACAGTCCAGCCAATGCAATCACCTTCCAGTGAGATAGCATTGGCTTAAGCTGTTGCCCTGCCATGAGCATGACAAACCCCACCAGAGCGGAGGCAATTACAAGGCGCGACAACACGATGGTGGCTGGCGGCATTTCGGCCACCGCCACTTTAGTGAGCATGAAAGACGCACCGAAGATCGCCGCCAGGGAAATCAATAGCGCGTAATCTGATAGTCCGGGTTTTGAAACCTGTGTCAAACCAGTTGCTTGCCCTTCTCATCAATTGCAGTACTGACTGCCTCATCAGTCGCTTCGTCCGGGAGCAACATTTCGTTGTGCGCTTTTCCAGACGGGATCATTGGGAAACAGTTTGCAAGATTTGCCACACAACAGTCGAAGATCACCGGCCCGTCCGTTTCTATCATCTGGATAATGGCATCATCCAGTTCTGCCGGTTTGCGGCATCGGATTCCCGTTCCCCCATAAGCTTCAGCCAGTTTGATGAAATCCGGCATCGCATCGGTGTAAGAATGGGACAACCTGTTACCATGCAACAGTTGCTGCCACTGTCTTACCATCCCCATATACTGATTGTTCAGGATGAATATTTTGATTGGCGCATTATGTTGAATAGCAGCGGACATCTCCTGGATGCACATCTGTATCGAGGCATCACCGGCAATATCTATCACGAGGGCGTCAGGATGCGCTATCTGCGCACCCAAAGCGGCAGGCAATCCATATCCCATTGTTCCCAATCCGCCGGAAGTCATCCAACGGTTTGGTTCTTCAAACCCGAAATACTGCGCTGCCCACATCTGATGCTGACCCACTTCCGTCGTAATGTAGGTATTCCGGTCCTTGGTAAGTTCATACAGCCGTTCAACAGCATATTGAGGCATGATGACATCGTTGGAATTCTTGTAGGCAAGGGAATTCCTCGCCCGCCAGGTGACGACTTGATCACGCCAGGGCTCAAGAATTTCCTGATCAGGTTTTTCCTCCAGGGCACGCCAAAGCCGGACCATTTCTTCCAGAATATGTTCAACGTCTCCGATTATCGGAACATCAGCATGAACATTTTTTCCAATCGAAGAAGGATCAATATCAATATGGATTTTCTTTGAATCGGGAGAAAAGGCATCAATCCGACCGGTAATCCGGTCATCAAAACGCGCACCAATACACAGCATCACATCGCAGTCATGCATGACCATATTGGCTTCATAAGTACCATGCATACCCAACATTCCGAGCCAGTGTTCTCCGCTTGCCGGATAAGCACCAAGTCCCATCAAAGTGGAGGTGATTGGAAACCCCGTCAGTTCCACCAGTTCACGTAACAAACGGCAAGCCTCGACGCCCGAATTAATTACACCGCCGCCAGAATAGATGACCGGCTTTTTGGAAGTGGCCATCAGCGCAACAGCTTGCGCAATCTGATCGAGATTGCCGGAAACCTGTGGCGAATAACCCGAAAGATTTGCTTCAGACGGCGGAAAATAGGTGCCAGTTGCAAACTGAACGTCCTTGGGAATGTCAATCAGGACCGGACCCGGACGACCATTCTGGGCGACATGGAATGCCTCATGCAGTACTTGGGGCAACTCTTCAACCGTACGGACCAGCCAATTGTGTTTCGTACATGGCCGCGTGATACCCACTGTATCCGCTTCCTGAAACGCATCAGAACCAATCAGGGCGGTCGGAACCTGACCCGTAATGCAAACCAGCGGGATTGAATCCATCAAGGCATCCTGGAGTGGCGTGACGGCATTTGTAGCACCCGGTCCGGAAGTCACCAGAAGGCAGCCAACCTTGCCGGTAGACCGCGCGTAACCTTCGGCTGCATGCCCTGCCCCCTGCTCATGCCGGACAAGAATGTGGTTCACATCTTCCTGTTGAAATATCTCGTCATAGATTGGAAGAACCGCACCACCGGGATAGCCGAAGATCGTATCAGCCCCATTGTCTTTCAGGGCCTGAACAACCATCTCTGCGCCGGTCATCTCTTGTGTATTACTCATATTAATTCTCTGATTTTCACTGGTATTTCTTTTAGTGGATAAAGGGCATAAAAAAAGCCCCCTTTGGGAGCTGTTTTCGGCGTACACGCTGCTTTCGCGATGGCTTTAACAATCCATCACGCGTGTACGCTCCATCACCACAAGAATATTACGTGTCATTTGACAAGTTCCTCGAATTTCGAGCGGGAACATAACTGTGGACCTCACGTTCGTCAACCGAATTGAGAAGTTTCTTGTCATCGTGCAGGTGGCCCAGACGGATAACATCCTCACATCATGGGCCGGATCAATTTGCATCCATCAAATGTGGGTTCCAGTTTTTCCCTGCCGGGATAGCGCTCCAGCGTGAATTGGTCCAGAATCTGGAAGTCTTGGTAAATTTCAGACGATTGGAACATGCCGTGCTCAAGTAAATTTTGCAGAGTAATTATTCCATAACTCTTCAGTTCAAAAAATTTTCCAGTTCTCATCAAAAGAGTTTCGGAACCAGGTAGATTGCCGTTTAGCATACTGTCGTGAAGCCGCCTTCGCTCTTTCGGCAGCATCTTCAAGGGAAAGTTCACCACGTAAATATGCAGCAAGTTGAGGCACTCCAATCGCCTTCATTACCGGCAGTGCGGGATCAAGTTCTCTTTCGAGTAGAGCGTTCACTTCCTGAAGGGCTCCTTCATCCAACATCAGGTCAAACCGCTTGTTGATCCTTTCATGAAGCACTGATCTTTCAGGCATGAGAAGAATCCGTTTGATTTCTGCTCCTTCCGGTAAAACCGGCGCGCCCTCCCCTTCCTGCCATTCAAGGATGGACTTCCCTGTGGTTTCAAATATTTCCAATGCACGCATCACACGCTGACGATCCATTGGATTCAAAACAGCAGCAGCTTCCGGATCGAGTTCACCAAGCCGGTCGTGAAGGCGCTGTGTTACCTGATCTTCATTGCGCCACTTCGTTCTTACATCGGGGTCGATCTCCGGCATTGGAGAAAGGCCCTGCAGGAGAGAATTAAAATAGAGGCCCGTGCCCCCAACAATTACAAGTTTCCGTTTTTCAGTCTTGGACCGCTCAAGAAAAGGTCGAACATCTTCAATCCAATGGGCGACAGAATAAGCAGTGGCGCCGTCCTTGTGCCCAAACAGTAAATGTGGTGCAAAAGCCTCTTCTTCTGAAGATGGCCGGGCTGTCAACACTCTTAGATCAGCATAAACCTGCATTGAGTCGGCGTTGATGATTAGGCCATCGTTTGCCCGTGCCAAATCTATCGCCAATCCGGTCTTGCCGCTTGCTGTCGGTCCGGCTATCAGGATGATGTCTTCTTTAATCTTCATGGCGCATGCTTATGCTGGTTCTCACTCTTATTGCAAATCCCAACTCGCGTGACATCTCCGAGGATCTTGTATCCGAGATGACCACAAACTTGAGTAACTCCCCTCCAGTCTGGTTGGGAGACTGTTGTGCCTGTGACATATTTTTAAAGCCTGACATTCGTAACCTGGAAGAAACCGTCGGTGAATACATTGCCGAGGCACCCATTGATTTTGTGACACAACCAATAACATCCCGAAGGAAGAAAGTTCTCATTGCAGACATGGATTCTACAATGATTGAACAAGAATGCATTGATGAGCTGGCCGCCGAAATCGGCATCAAGGATACCGTTGCAGCGATCACCGCCAAAGCCATGAACGGCGAGCTGGACTTTGAGGAAGCTGTGGAGGAAAGAGTTGCACTGTTACAAGGGCTTGATGCTGACGTTACCGATCGGATCATCGAAAACCGGATAACGCTAGTATCTGGTGGAAAAACCCTCGTGCAAACCATGAAGGCCCAAGGAGCATATACTGCACTCGTGTCCGGCGGTTTTACCACTTTCACCTCGCGCATTGCTGCAACCCTTGGATTTGACGAAAACCGTGCCAACGTTCTTGAGGAAGAAGAAGGAAAATTGACCGGAAGGGTGATAAAACCAATTCTCGGCGCACAAGCAAAGGTTGTTGCCCTGAACGAAATAGCACAGCGCAAGAAGGTTACGCGGGAAGACTTTATTGCGGTTGGCGATGGCGCCAACGATGTCCCGATGTTGCAAATGGCAGGAACCGGTGTGGCCCTACATGCAAAACCATCGGTTGCAGCCCAATCAAAAATCAAAATTGATCATGGCGACCTAACTTCCCTGTTATACCTGCAAGGCTACCGGGAAAGCGAGTTTATCGTTGGGTGAATTTTGCCTTGAAACCGAAAGACTTTTGATCCGGAACTGGCGGGAACAGGACCGCGACCTTTTCTATTTAATCAATTCAGACGACAAGGTAATGGAATTCTTCCCCTTTCGCCGCGACCGAGCTACATCGGATGAACTGATGGATATTCTTAGAGACTGTGTTGCGGAAACCGGCTATGGATTTACCCCAATTATTCTCAAGGAAACAGATCAGGCCATCGGCTTCTGTGGACTTGCTGATATAAATACAGAAGACGGTTTCCCCGGTACTGGAGTGGAAATCGGCTGGAGGCTTGCAACTGAACATTGGCAAAAGGGTTATGTTACAGAGGCAGCCAGGAAACTTCTGGAATTCGCTTTTTTCAAATTAGAAAAGCAGGAAATTGTATCATTCGCAGTGCACGACAATTACCGGTCATTTGCAGTAATGAAACGGCTCGGAATGAAACGTGATCCTTCACGTGACTTCAACCACAAGAAGGTGCCGGATACTCATCCACATCTGAAACGCCATCTTGTTTATTCCCTGAGCCGAAAACTGTTTACCGATATACGGGACAATTCGCCTTATGTTACCTGACTATGGCGCTTTTCCATCCCTGACCTGCTTTGGCGTAATGCCAAAATGAGTCCTGTAAGCTTTTGAAAAATGTGAAAAAAACCTGAAACCAGATTCTTCGGCCACGCGAGAAACCGGATTAGTCGAATTCCGCAACAGATAATCTGCATGCTCCAATCTGGACCGCAGGTAAAACCGCGCCGGCGAACAACCCAATTCGATTTCGAATTTTCTCTCTATATGGCGGCGGGAACACCCCAGCATCTGCGATATTTCCTCAATTGACAGCGGTTGCGCAATGTTCTTTTCCATCAAATCGACAACCGTTGCCAACAGCTTGTCATGAGTATCAACGCTGGATTTCAATAATCGCTGCCGTTGATGGGGCGAACGGATACGATCTGTCAGGAGCTTGTTACACACCTCCTGGATAATTGTCTGTCCGTGCTTTTCGGTCAACAGGGCCAACATCATGTCCATTGCCGACAAACCACCTGCGCAAGTGCAGAATTGGCCATCAATTTCGTAGAGATCAGGCAAGACATTCGCATCGGGGAAGCGCTGTTTGAATTGCTCCATTATTTCCCAGTGCACAACGCAGTTTTTTCCCCTTAACAAGCCTGAAGCTGCAATCAGGAAGGTTCCTGTAGATATACCGCCAACAAGGATCTTTTGCCGTCCACTTTCTCGCAAAGCAGCAAGCAGAGATTTGTTTTCATGGTTTTGAACATCAACACCGGCACACACTAAAACTGCTTCGGGACGATCACCGGTCAGGATAAGTTTTCTTAGACCGGAAAGGGAAAGATCAACTTTTGAAGTAATTGAGTTGGCGGCAGGAACGGGATCTCCATTTGAAGATGCAAACAGCCACTTGTATCTGCCTGCGCCCAACACCTTGTTGGCCATGTCCAGAACTTCGATCGCCGATGCCAGTGGAACCATCGGATAGTCAGGGCACAGATAGAATACGAAGGTTTCCGTATCTTCCATCGGTAGCATCCCCTCCATTGCGCAATCGCTTGATTGTACGCTTGGCAAAAAGCAGCAAATCAATTTAACAGATTTTGTCGCAAAGTCGCTTTTTTATAGTTTTGCGACAATTGGCGTTGGCAAAAGCCAACAAAAAAGGGAGCCTGAGCTCCCTTTATTTCCCGCATATAACACGGTTATTATTCAATTCGAACGACGACAAACCGGATATCGCCCGTAGGGCTACCAACCATCAAAAGCGCATTTTTACGCCCTTGATCCTTCAAGTTCGCAATCTGTTTTTCAGCATCGTCGAGTGTTGCAACCGGCTCCTGGCCAATTTGCATGATCACCTCACCGGCTTTTATCCCCTTGTCCTGAGCAGCTGATCCGCCTTCAACTTCATTGATGAAAAGGCCGCTTACATCTTCTGCCAGCTTTGCATCAGCCCGCATTTCATCAGTAATCTCGGACAATTTCAGTCCAAGCATGGTTTTTGTGACGGGCTCATCCTCCTTTTTGTCCTTGCCAGTGGACAGGGAAGCAAGCTTCTTCTCGCCGTCTTCCAACCTTCCGAGTTTAACGCCGATTGTCTGTTTCTCGCCCTTACGAAAGACGACCACTTCTACTTCCGTGTCAACCGGCGTTTCCGCGACGATTATTGGAAGATCACGCATTTCCGCTACGTCCTTGCCATCGAAAGTGAGAATAATGTCGCCCGACTGGATGCCACTTGCTTCTGCTGGCCCATCTTTTACGACCCCGCTTACAAGCGCACCAGAAGCCCTTTCCAAACCCAAACTTTCTGCAATATCATCAGTGACGGTTTGAATTTGGACACCAAGCCACCCGCGCCGCGTTTCGCCAAACTCTACCAGTTGGTCAATTACGCCCGAAGCCAGGTTTGCTGGAATGGAAAATCCAATACCGATGGAACCACCGGAAGGAGATATAATGGCTGTATTGATCCCAACCACTTCACCATCCATGTTAAACAATGGACCGCCTGAATTCCCACGGTTGATCGCTGCATCGGTCTGAATGAAATTGTCATAGGGACCAGAAGAGATATCCCTGCCAACAGCCGAAACTATGCCAAGCGTCACAGAACCACCCAACCCGAATGGATTGCCGATTGCCATAACCCAGTCACCGATCCGAGCTTTTTCCGAATTACCAAATGAGACGGCCGTAAGAGGCTTTTTCGGCTTTACTCTTAGCACCGCAATATCGGTTTTCGGGTCGGTGCCTACCAGCTCAGCAACCAGTTTGGCGCCATCTGCAAAATTGACCGTGATCTCATCTGCATCAGCAATAACGTGATTGTTGGTAATGATAATCCCATCAGCATCGATAACAAATCCCGATCCAAGTGACTGGCGTGTTTTAGGCGACTGGTCACCGTCATTTCCTTCCGGCGCTTGGGGGAACAAGTCGTCGAAGAATTCCTGGAAAGGGGAACCTTCAGGAACCCTGGGAATAGGGATATTGTTGTTCCCTCTGCGATTTGCGACTTTTTGCGCGGTTGAGATGTTGACAACAGCATCCATCAAACCGTCCGCCAAATCTGCAACGGATACAGGTCCCTGCGCATGCGCTTCGGTGGAAATGGTAGTCAGTGCCGGTTGAAATCCTATTAGTGCAACTGCGACAACTGCCGCAAATTGCATTTTTGAAATGCTGGTCAAGCTTTTCAGAATGTTCATTCCCAAAATTCCTCCGTAGGTATGGGCATCAATAAGTTGGCGACAATCTATCATCGATTTCAAAATTTTTCTCGTCTGGTTTTAGAAATCACGCACTCTTGAGATTGATATTACCTCTCGTAAAACAGTAACGATCGATTTTGTCAGATTGTTGCCGGTTAAATCTCAACCCCTGACAATCCAAACCACAAGAACACCAAGACATAATGCAACTACGCCAAGTGCCCTTAACGTTGAATCTGGCAGCTTTGCCATTTCTTCCACCATGTTCCGCATTCCCTGTGGAAAAAGAGCATAAATCAACCCTTCCAGAACGAGAACCAGACCAATCGCAACGATCAAATCATCCATTTGACTGATCAGACATCCATTTTATTGAGCGGAGGGCCTTCTAGTTCCTTTGGGATCCTGAAAGTAACGGAAGAAATCGGAGTTCGGTGATAAAACCATAGTCGTGCCGTTTTGCTGCAGCGCTTCACTATAGGCTGTCATTGACCGGTAGAACTCGAAGAATTCAGGATCACGCCCGAAAGCATCCGCAAAAATCGAGTTGCGTTCACCCTCGCCTTCACCACGAAGAATTTCTGCGTCACGCTGGGCTGCAGCCTTGATTTCAACAACCTCACGGTCAGCACGCGCCCTGATTCGGCGGGCAGCTTCCTGACCGCGGGCCCGAAGACGTTCTGCCTCAGCCAAACGTTCCGCGTTCATTCGCGCAAAGGTCTGATCGGAAACTTCCGATGTCAGGTCGGTCCGGCGGATACGAACATCATCAATTTTCAAACCGAGTGATGTAGCATCGGGACGTATTTGGTCACGAACTTCACGCATCATTTCAGCTCGATCATCAGAAAGTGCGGCTTCAAATCCGCGAAGACCGTAAACACGGCGCAATGCCGCATCGAGGCGGGTACGCAGGCGTTGCTCCGCCAAATCCAAATTACCTGAAACCTGGCTTCGGAATTTACGGCCATCTTCAACACGGAAAGTAAGGAACGCATCAACCTCGTAAAATTTACCGCCAGAAACCTGCACACGAATGTCATCAAGATCAAAGCGCAACAGGCGGTCTTCGATGATCTGAACAGTGTCCAAACCGAAGATACTGGCTGGAAGTTTGAAATACAGGCCGGGTTCTGTTTCGACGCGCTGGATTTCTCCGAATCGCAGGACAATTGCCTGATCCCTCTCGTTCACCACGAAAACCGAATTGTAAATGACATACGCGACAAGCGCGAGCAGGATTAATATGATTGGCATACGATTGGTCATTGCTGTGCTCCCTGCTCAGGTGTGCGACGATTATTGATTTCCGGCAGCGGCAGGTATGGGACGACCCCCTGCCCGTTTCCTTGTTCAACAATCACTTTGTTTGAATCACCCAACACCTTCTCCATGGTCTCCAGGAAGAGGCGTTTGCGAGTGACTTCAGGCGCCTTGGCATACTCATTATATACAGAAATGAAGCGTTGGGCTTCACCTTTGGCTTCCTCCACAACCCGGTTCTTGTACGCTGCAGCATCCTCAAGGATTTGCGCAGCTTCACCGCGTGCAGCACCCAAAATACGGTTGGCGTATCGGTTTGCTTCTTCAATGAACTGATCTTCATTTTGTTCAGCACGCTGAACTTCATCAAATGCATCGGCAACTTCGCGTGGCGGTGCCACATCTTCGATGTTGACGGCATTGATATTTATACCCGCACCATAACTATCCAGAGTGTTTTGCGTAATCTGACGAACTTCATCTGCAATTCCGGCACGGTCATCACGAAAGACGTCTTGCGCAGGTCGCTTGCCTACGACTTCACGCATCGCACTTTCCGCAACTTGCCGAACCATGCCTTCAGGGTCACGCACATTAAAGAGGAAATCATTGGGAGATATCACCTGGTACAGAATGGAAAACGCAACATCAACGATATTCTGGTCACCAGAGAGCATCAATCCACTTGTTCCGGATCGCCCCGAAGAACCAATATTGATCTGGTTCTCAGCGGTATTCGTCACTTCATAGGTTTCAATTGGCCACAAATGGAAATGCAGACCTGCTGCTGATACTTCCTGTTTTGGTTTACCAAAGCGCAGTTCAATACCCAGCTCATCTTCCTGAATCGTGTAAAATGCCTGTGTGAGATAAAGACCCGCAAGAACTGCAACAGCAATTAATGCAACCAATGGGCTAAAACCGCCACCGCCCGGCATAGCCTTTCGTAACTTGTCCTGGCCTTTCCGGATAATATCTTCCAGATCAGGAGGTGTACCACCGCCGCCATGAGGTGGTCGGTTCCCACTACCATTTCCCCAGGGACCACCGTCCCCGTCGTTGTTATCGTTTTTTCCGCCGCCGCCCCAAGGGCCGCCGCCTCCACCACTTTGATTGCTCCAGGGCATTTAGATTCCTTTTAGAATGGAGATTCATCTGCTTTGTTTATAGGGGTGCAGCCTGCTGCTTTCAATATGACCGCCATGCTAATCGCTGCGACAGTTAAGACAGCAATGCAAATTGACACTTTCCACCAAAATTACAACACCTTGAGAACAACAGATGAATCAGTTTTGCAACCGTTCATAAACCACATATAGGGTCTCTGCGGTATCTTTTTCACCCCTTGGCACATCTTCCCTGTGCACGGGATGCCATTCAGCCTCATTGATTTCGGGAAAACGGGTATCACCATCCGGCTCTGCCATGACGTGGGTGACATACAATTTGGAGGCCCGATTTATGGTTTCCTTGTAAATTTGTCCGCCACCGATAACACATATCTCTTCAGAATTATTCTCCCGCGCCCATCCTTCTGCGAGAAACAAGGCAGCATCAATCCCAGTTGCATGAACGGTATCTTCCGCAACAAATTCTGAGCGGGAAACGATAATGTTCAAGCGGCCCGGTAGCGCCTTGCCTATACTTTCAAACGTCCTCCGCCCCATAATACAGGGCTTACCCATTGTATCGCGCTTGAACCGCTTCAGATCGGTTGAGAGTTTCCAGGGCATGCCGCCTTCCATGCCGATCACGCCATTCCGGGCCACAGCAACAACAAGCGCTATTGGAAAATCAGAATTCGACATCGTTACACGGCCACCTTTGCCTTGATATGTGGGTGGGATTCATAGCCGGAGAGTTCAAAATCCTGGTAGGTAAATCCGAAAATGTCCCGTACTTCCGGATTGATCTGCATTTCCGGCAGTTTCAGCGGTTTTCGCGAAAGTTGTTCACGTGCCTGTTCGAAATGGTTTTGATAAAGATGAGCATCTCCAAATGTGTGCACAAAATCACCGGGCTCGAGATCACATACCTGAGCAAGCATCATGGTCAGCAACGCATAGGACGCGATGTTGAAAGGAACTCCCAGGAAAATATCGGCAGAACGTTGATAAAGTTGGCATGAAAGTTTCCCGTTCGCGACATAAAACTGGAAAAGACAATGACATGGCGGTAGCGCCATATCATCAACAAGTGCCGGATTCCAGGCACTGACGATATGCCTGCGTGAATTGGGGTTTTCTTTGAGTGACTTTACTATGGCTTCAATCTGATCAATGCTTCCGCCTTCAGGGATTGGCCATGAACGCCATTGATAACCATAAACCGGACCAAGGTTACCTGTTTCATCAGCCCATTCATCCCAGATCGACACGCCGTTTTCTTTTAACCAACTAATATTGGTGTCACCTTTGAGAAACCACAGAAGTTCGACAATAATTGACCGCAGGTGCAGTTTTTTTGTTGTGAGCACCGGAAAACCCTTCGCCAGGTCAAACCGCATCTGATGACCAAAAACTGATCGTGTACCGGTACCGGTCCGGTCACCGCGATCAACACCGTGTTCAAGGACATGTTCCAAAAGGTCGAGATATTGCTGCATGGAATGAATTTACGATGATTCCGCTTCGCAATAAATGTGGAAGATGACACATCCACGGTTTTGAACGAAGAAAAATCCCTTTAAATGTCGGTTAACCTTATTGCCTGACCATCAAGGCTGAGCGGAGTATGGAAATGAAAAAGAAAAAACCGGAAAAGAAACTGTTCCCGGCACTTGCTGCGGCAATGATGTTTCTGACCCCGTTAGCTAAATTCAAGAAGCGCTAACGCAATTGGCCGATCGGGCCCGGGACGATTTCCTTGAGCAGCTTTTGTTTCATGGCACGGGCAAAGTCGTTGAATCCTTCCGCAAGAATTAAAAAAGCTCCGCCACCCCTTATTACATTTTCTCGATAGTATCCTTCAGGATCGCGGTAAAAGCTCTCCGGATTATTGTACAGGTCCTTGATGACCAGGCCATTCACAATAATGTTCGAAAAGTCGTAGAACTGGTAAACCTGATCCGGCTTGATGCCATCATTGTTGGGGCCATCACCTGAAACATCGATGATCTGTCTGGCGCAGGGGGCAGGCAAACGCGATATCAACCTGTACCCAAATCCAAGCGCAGCCCCAAGTGCTGTAGGGAGTTTTTTGGAGTTTCTCTGATGTTTTGCCAAGATACCTGCAAGTGCGTAAGTATCGCTTGTAGAATTCAGATATACCCAGTCAAACAGAAGTTTCTGGTTACTGCTCCCGTTCCACTCAAATGCAGCCAAATACAAGCCGCCGATTGATGCAATCGCTTCCTGAACATCCCTGTCCAGCAATGCCGAAGCCATGCCTTTCATCTGCAGAGAATATTCACGGTCATCAACGCTGGATGAAGCATCTATGGCAAGAACCAACGCGAGGTCACAATATTGAGGTTGGGATTGGGTTTGGCCCCTGCCCGTCATCATCAATACACAGCATATCATCGCGAAAACCGTCACGAATAGTGCTGGTAAACCTCGCATCACAGCTTCAGCTTGAGTTTTTTCTCAAGTTTCTCAAGCTCACGTTGTGTATCAGTAACGTAGTCTCGTGTAATCGGTGCGCCATCCCTGTTTCGGGACAATTGCATGTGGAAAACAAGTTGACTTCCGGTCCGAAACATCAGTTCACAGGAAATCAGGTAAAATTCCCACATTCGGGCAAAACGCTCATCGTACATTTCGACAACCTTGTCCCGATTCTTTTCAAACCGGTCCACCCAATGCTTCAGTGTTGTGGCGTAATGAACCCGCAAGAATTCAAGGTCTGTGCACCAAAGATTGTTTTGCTCGATAACCTCAAAGACTTCCGAAAGTGCTGGCGAATAGGCACCCGGAAAAATGTACTTTTGAAGCCATTTACTCGCCATGCCCGGTGGCGACATGTGACCAATTGAATGGATAACAGCCAAACCGTCATCTGGCATCAGAGCATTTAGCTTTTTGAAGAATTCATCATAATGCGCAACACCAACATGCTCGAACATGCCAACCGACACGATTCGGTCGAATTTTTCAGGGACCTCACGATAATCCTGCAATCGGAACTCGACTTTATCCGCCAGTCCCATCTTTTTTGCCCGTTCTGATGCAAGCTGCTGCTGTTCCGTGGACAATGTCACCCCGACCACATTCACATCTTTCAGCGCCGCCAGATAAAGCGCCAGATCTCCCCAGCCGCAGCCGATATCGAGTACTTTCTGCCCCGGTTTCAGATCAAGTTTTGAAGCGAGTAACCGGAGTTTGTTCCGTTGGGCTTCTTCCAGGGTCTCTTTTTCGCTACGAAAATACGCACAGGAATAAAGCATGTTCTTGTCAAGGAAGAGTTTGTAGAACTCATTTCCCAGGTCATAGTGATGCGAAACATTCCGCTGTGCCTGACCGCGGCGGTTGGCCTGCTGCTTACCGCGGGATTTCATGCGGACCGCACGCAGGAATTTCTGCACCGGATGCGATGCAAGCGATAACCGGTTGTGAGAAAACAGCTGCAGAAAATCTCTTAAGCTGGACCCTTCCTCGAAAGTGATTGTTCCATCCATATAGCCTTCGCCCGCAGCCAGCTCCGAATTGGTCACAAGGGTTCGGTAAAGCGTTTTGTCATGCAGACGCATGGTCACTTCCAACCCCGGTTCGCCGGAAAACACGTGCCGCCTGCCGTCAGCATCGATAACGGTCAGCGCGCCTTTTTGAATAAAGGTCTTCATCAAACTGGAAAGTGGAAACATGGAGGCTCTCTTATGTAATGGAAGCTTTGGCACAACCCTGACAAAACACTTCCATAACGCTTTCCGGCGCAAACAAAAACCCCCGCCTGATCACAAAGCGGAGGTTTACGTTCGGTATCAGCAGCGGATTAAAGATCCCCCAATTGGTCCATTTCTTTCGCAACAAGATAGTAAAATGTCACCCGTTGCTTGTTGTGATCCCCTGACATAGTTTCACAGACACTGGCGATCACTGCATCACATTTCGCTTGGTCAGAAGCGCCGAGTTTTTTCACACACCATTTCTCCCGCACCCGATCCAACTCGCTTTGATCAGAACACGATACAAGAGAAGCATCTTTGCTTTGTAATGCAATGCCCAAATGTTTGACTATTTTTGCAACAACATCGGCATTAGCGCCGGAATCATAGCGTTGTACATCTGCAAGATAATCACTCATAAAAAGTCTCCCAAAATTCAATTATTCACACCGGAATTCTGCCTTACCCCTTTGCTGCAAACCAGCCTGCCGAAGCTACCAAATAAGCTACGTAACGTCACCCTAAAAAATCGAGTCACAAAATGTAAAGTATACTTCCGTGAATTCCTTTGATTTTCCCTGTTTTACGCTTATATTAAGGGTGCTGGCTTGCCAGCTATGACGATAAACGACCTGTGCAATAAGCCATTCGGACCCGGGGGCGGTACCCGGCGCCTCCACCATAATCCATCCTCTGCAGGATGGCTTTTGATGGGGGCGAAATAGGATCGACGAGGGTGTAAAGACTGTGTTTTCGTTCGGTATGGTATCCACCGTTATCGGGCTAAACTTAATAGTTGCAAATGACAACTACGCGGAAGCTCGTCTCGCTGCATAAGCGCGACAGCTTCACACTGAACTCCTGACGGATCGCTCTGTCAGGCGGGGTTCGAAGGCACCTGGCAACAGAAGCCTTCACTATAATTTTTGCTGCGATCTGAGCGGGGACAATGACACAGAACGAACAGCCTGAAGACCTGATCCGATACGACGTGTTAACGCAAGAAGCATTGCGCGACGTAATCCGCAAGGTCCTTGAAGAAGTCTCTGCCGCTGGTCTGCCCGGCGAACACCATTTCTTCATCACGTTCCGGACGGACCACCCCGGCGTGCGCCTGTCCACACGGATGCGTGAGCGCTATCCCGAAGAAATGACCATTGTGATCCAGCACTCTTTCTGGGATTTGAATGTCTCCGAAAATCATTTTGAAATCGATTTATCCTTTGATGACATTCTGGAGCGCCTTCGAATTCCGTTCTCATCACTCAAGGGATTCTTTGACCCACATGTAAAATTTGGGGTCCAGTTCGACGCCGAGTATCTTGAAGCTGCAAACGCAGACAATATCGATAGCGGAGCTCAAACAGATAACCCTGAGAATCTGCCGCAGGTGGCTCAATCTCGAGAAGTAACCAAGTCGGGCAAAAAGAAATCCGAAGCCAAAAAAGAAAAAGAACCTTCTGCAGAAGGTGCAGAAGAGGACGACGATAACGGTGGCGCCGAAATCGTGTCCCTCGACAAATTCCGGAAGAAGCAGTAATTCCGGCCATGGTAGAGCCGGTTAATCTCCGCAAGTTCCGCAAACGCAAACTGCGTACAGAAAAGGAAAATCAGGCCGAAACAAATCGGAAAATTCACGGAATTTCATCAAAATTGAAAAAACAGGCGAGAATTCGCAACGGGGCAGACAGTATCAGACATGAAGGCAAACATCTGGATGCCGACGACTGATGCTGCGAAAACATTCGATCAGCATACGTGGACATCGCACCTCATTTTCCCTTGAAGAAGATTTTTGGGTTGAACTTCAGAATATTGCAAAAATCCGCCAAATCTCGTTGGCACGTGTGATCACGGAAGTTGACGAGGCACGTTCACCGGAACAAAACCTGTCATCGGCGCTTCGTGTATTCGTGCTCAGTGCTTTAAAGCAAACCACCAAATCGAAGCCCTGAAATCAATCCAGTTTCAGAAAATCTTCGATATTCTGAATGATGCTCTCGCGAAGGGATGGAGCAATACTGTCCTCATCCCTTTGAATTTGCTCCGCTTGGTTTTCCTGTAAAGCCTGCTGCCGGGTTGATTCTTCTGCAGCCTTCCTGGCAGCTGCCTGACGTTCAGCTTCCAGTCTTGCCTGCTCTTCCAGACGATTTTGTTCCTCAATCAAACGTTGTTCTTCTTCTTTGCGCTTACGTTCTGCCTCTTTCCTAAGACGAGCTTCTTCCGCTTTGCGCCCCTGTTCGTCCTTCAGTTCTTGCACCGCTTCTTCCAGCCTCAATCTTTCAGCTTCCTCCCATTGGCGCCGCATTTCCTCACGTAAATGACGAGCTTCCTCTTCCTTTCGAAAATTGTACTTTTCACGTGCAAAATTAAATGCAATTTCACGCTGTATGCGCTGTTTTTCGATAACTTGCGCTTCCAGCGTTTCGACACGTCGTTGACTGTTTTCAAACGCCCGTAAAGAAAGGTATCCCTCAAGTTGACCGGCATCAATTACTCTTGCCGGAGCATTAAACGGACCGTTCCAGGATACTCTGACAATCGGATCTGCACCGGAAATCAAGTCCCGTCGACCGGGTTTGAATGCCAAGCCTATCTTGGCCGCCAGTTGTGAGGCGGACATGTCAATTTCAATGCTGCCGTTGAGATCCGAATTCTTTGTGACATGGGAGATATTGCGGATACTGGCGCGACCGCGGGTAATTGAAAATGGCGCATCTATGAAGCCAGCTTCAATTCCGGAGTCAAGAACAGTCTCATCAACGAGATTAGCCGTTTTTCCGGGGGTGATTTCAAATCCATCCACATCGGAAGCAAGAAGTATTTTGTCAAATGAATCTGGATCAACTCCTTCCAATTTTGCATCCTTAACAGAAACAATTCCGTTGCCTGACAGATTTGCGATCATGGCCGCCAGGCTACGACCACTGGTCTCAGACGATCCATTTATTGAAACCATACCTTCGGCTACACTTGGCAATCCGGATATTTCGAGAAGTCCCGGAAGACCCGCCCCACTTAAAGAATACCGCAAGGTACCAAGCACCGTTCGATCAACATTCTTGAGGCTTGCGCTGCCATCAAATTTCCCACCGAACGCATTAAACGCAAGATTGTTGATATCCAACGCACCATCCAGCATCACCAGTTCAGCAACTGCATCAGTTCCGGTGAACCCCAAACCAGTATCAATCTCCTCCGCATCCACCGATATTCGGGCGTCGTATCCGGCGAAGCTGGCGTCACCGAATTCCCTTTCAGCGCCAAGCACATCCATCCCTGCACCCAGCAAGTCGGCAAATCCGTATACACTACCTGCAATCAGTGGCACCGGTATCCGAGTGAGGTTGATTTTGCCGGTTAGTCTTGGTCTTTGAATTTGCGCATATTGATATTCAAGATCGCCGGTCAACACATTGCCTGCGATTTGGCCGGATAAACTTTTGTAACTGATTGATGGGCTTTTCTTTTGCAGCTTCATCCTCATTGACGCGGGAAGTTTGCTGTCCATGCTCACACCGGGCACAGGTATTCCGGCAAGGACGAGGTAGGGAGCAATATTTGCGGATCCCAGGGTCACGTCATAGTCAAGCTCGGCATCTTGGCTATTTATAAATTTGGTCTGGCCTTTGGCAGAAAGGTTAGTGGCTGGAGTCGACAGTGCCAAATTTGTAGTAAATCCTTCTGCTGCCCTGCCCTTCAAATCTACATTGAATTTCACAGGACCGGGAGCACTGCCAACAAGAGCTTCTGGCAGCGTGTCTATTGCAAATTGCCTTGCGAGGATTCCGGCTGACTCATTGGAGAAAGTAGTACTGGAATCCACCAGCATTTTCGAAAGCTCGTCAGATCCGCTATTAAAGGCAATCCGCGTATTGATTAGTGTTCCGCCGGAAGTTCCGTTTACAAGTAACTGCCCCCTCGCCCCATTTCCTGTCGAACGGGTATCCAGTTCCAGATTGAGCGCTGTGTTTTGTGTTAATGTCTTGTCACTTTGCAATCCACCCAAAATAACGTGCTCACCGGTAAACCCATCAACAAAGTTCAATAATTTTTCCGCATCCGGCGCACGGACCTCAAGTGAGAAATTACCATCCGGACTTTCCAGCACCTGCTCCAGCCGACCGGAGCTTTTGATATTCGCATTGTAAAAATTGTCTGCATTCAATCGTTCGATGGAGACATTGCCATCCTTCACCCGAAAATGAGCATCCACTCCTCCCGCAAAGACCGGTCTTTCAAACAGTTGGGCCTCAAGCATGTCCGCTTTGATCTTGATATCCAGATCATGGCTGGCAAGTTTGGTATCCGACGGGTCACGTGTAAGCGAGTAAAGGGCAAGCAGGTCCTGAATATTGACCCGATTCCCGTGGAATTCCGTAATTAGCGCAGCACGCCCATTCACAGGTGCCAATCTTTGAAGTTTGCCGCCCAGTACCGCGTCATCCATCCGCAGTTCAAGATTGTCAAATCGTGCCTGTTTCGGGGTCAGCGTTACATAGGAGGCAAGGCCAAGCACTTTCAGGCGCCTGATTTGTGCATCTACATCGCCTGACAGCCATGCAGCAAGCCCCGAAGGTTGGCGGGATGCTATCAGCACTTTGCCTGCAAATCCGAAATTTTCGTGCAATCCAAGGCGCCCGTTGGCCTCCACCAGAGTATTTCCCGGAAATACGGCGGAGAACGAACGCAGGCCCCATCCTTTTTCATGTGGCCGGACAACGGCTTTGATCTCACGAATGAATGTGTCACCGGCGACAACTGCCGGAAGCAACGCATCTATTTCACCTTTACTGGAAGGGACCGGAATTCTCTCCAAGACCGACCTCAAAGCGGAAAGACGGCTTTCAAAGGTGGGCGGGTTCCTGTTTCCCTGAGCTTGTTCCAGCCTGTCAAGGTCGATCTGGCGACCGTCCGCCTGAATTCGGAAAAATATGTTTTCATCAATACTGATCTTTCCCTGACCGGAAATTGCATAAGGATCCTCCCGGTCTCCGATTTCCATCCGGTACTCTGCAATTTCCACAAACTGTGGAGTCGCATAAAATGAACCATCAGTACGAACCGGCAATGGTTGCACCGGTCGAGCCATTTCAGAAACATTGGCATCGGAAAAAGGCGTGAGCGAAAATTCCCCGTTCCAATTCAGGATTTGATCGCGCAGCTTAACCGGGCCATCGAGAGAAATCCGGTAGGGTTGGTCAAATCGACTTGCTTCTATTTTCAGGCGGATTGACTTCTCATTTTGTTGAAAAGTTCCGGTCGAGATTTTCAACTCTGTTGGCACATCCTCAATGTCGGCATTGGCATCAATTCTCCATGGACCAAGCACTGATCTTGCAGAAAGGTTCCCTGCGATGTTTTCGAGTGTCAGTCGCCGTTTACCGGCAAGGCCGTCTACGATCACCGAGCCGTTCGTAATCGACAACTTCTCGATATTGATTTGTTCCGGGTTGACCGGCAATTCCTGTCGCTGGGTCCAGGCGATGGTGCCATTTTCTGCAACCTTCAAATTAACCTGGGGGCGCATCATTGCCATTTCCACAATCCTGACTTCTCCGGAAAGGAAAGGAAACAACTCCGCATTCAGCGAGAACCGCTCTACGGTCATCAAAGGCGATCCGTCCTCGTTCCTGCCTACTTCGAGATCCTCAAAACTGATGAACGGAAGTGGCAGTAAACGGAGGTTTGACTGCCCCCCGACCTTTACAGGTTGACCCACCAACCTTGAGGCCTGCTGCTCAAATCTGGTTGTAAACTGTTCCCAGTTGATGAAGTAAGGCGCGAGCAGTGCGGAAAAAAGCACAATCACAACCAGACTGCCAAGAAACACAAAAAATCTGAATAACCAGTTCATTCACTCTTTCCAGGCTTGAAGCCCAGCACACAATACTAGATTTCAAAGCCTACAACTTTGCCGGGATTCATTATGTTGTCCGGATCTATCGCATTTTTTATCGACTTCATTATGTCCGCTCCTGCCCCGTGTTCAAGTCTTAAAAATCGGCGTTTTCCCTGACCGATACCGTGCTCACCGGTACAGGTGCCGTCCATGGCCAGAGCCCGCATTGCCATGCGTTCAATGACTTCCTCAGCACGACGAATTTCTTCCTGGTCTTCAGGATCAACAAGCAGCAAACAATGAAAATTTCCATCCCCAACATGTCCCACAACCGGACCAAACAGGCCGGAATCTGCGATATCCTTCTGCGTTTCAGTTACACATTCCGCCAAACGGGAAATCGGAACACAAATATCGGTGCTGATCCCTTCCATTCCCGGCCGCTGAGCTTTCACAGCCCAATAAGTGTCGTGCCTTGCCTGCCATAACTGATTGCGCTCTTCAGCTGTTGTCACCCATCTAAAACCGGAACCGCCATATTCCTTTGCAAATTCCCCAACCATTTCGGCTTGCTCTGCTACCCCGGCTTCACTGCCATGAAATTCCAGCAACAAAAGCGGTTGTTCCGGATTTTTCAGTTTTGCGTATTCATTTACAGCTTTAACTGTATCTGCATCCAGCAACTCGATCCGCGCAACAGGTATGCCGGTCTGCATGGTCATGATAGTAGTATTGCAGGCATCCTCGACGCTCGGGAAAGAGCACACTGCCGCAGACATGGCTTCAGGTATGCCAAAAAGCCTCAACGTAAGCTCAGTGATAATACCCAGAGTTCCCTCGGACCCTACCAGCAATTTCGTTAGGTCATAACCGGCGGAAGTTTTGCG
>JBPCWL010000099.1:0-2864 GCA_051009575.1 Rhizobiaceae bacterium | reverse complement strand
TGTCAGTTAAGCGCTTCAATGTAGAAACGCCTCTTGTGTCGTGGAAATAGCAGTTGCCGCTTGGGTGTTCAGCTTCACTGCAAGGTGCAAAGAAATCTCCAGCCTTGATAGCATCCCACTGGTCAGAGTTCAGGCATCCAGAAGATGGAACCCATGACAACTCCTTGCCGCAATCGAAACATTTCTTCATCAGTCGGGCCTCATTCTTTGCTTTTTGGTTTAAAGTCAAAGGCCATTTTTCTGATGGTTGAAACTGCCGCCATTCCATAATCAAAAGCACCCTGGCGGTCGCCTTCTTGTTCGGCCTTGCGATACATGCCGCGAGCGATCAGCCCGACACCTTCCTCGATCCATTCGTCTGCGGTTTTCATCAGTCGGGCCTCACTTGTTAGTTTTGTTTCAACGCTCTCATAATTTCCGAAAGACACCTTGGACACACCATAAGCCGACCATGCTGTCTGCCGTTCATTGCGGCGTGATCAATGTCTTGGAATGACCAGCACATAGAAATACTTTCTCCGCACCATGAAAGCCCGGAGTTTTCTGCGTGAGTGTCACGCACGTGTTGTTCGTATTCCTTCATGACGGGCCTCACTATATGGTTTCGGTTGGAGTGCGTCCTGGGTCGTCTTTTTTGTGTCGGAAGAACTCTAACAACCCTTCCGAAATCAGGCTGTCGCAAATGTCTTGTTGGGATTTATTCGTGTCCCTAGATGCAGCATGAAGTCTCTTACACGTGGCATCATCCAGATAGACCGTAATTTGTCCTGAGTTCATTAGTCGGGCCTCACTTATAAGTTGCGCAAGTCTTCTGAGAGTGCTGTGATTTTTTCGTCAATGCTATCGCGAAGTTCACTTAGCAACTGCATGGTTTCATCAATCGAAACGCTCGTGTCGCTGAACACTTTTTCAACGGCGCGTTCTGCTTCTTCTGATTTGGTTGTCATCGGTCGGGCCTCACTTGTTAGTTTATCGCGTGAAAAATTACGTGGAGAATAAGCGCGATTCCAATCAACGTTATCGAAATTGAATTAATCGTATTTAACATCAGTCGGGCCTCACTTGATATTGTTACGATAGTGTTGAATTGGCGTTATAGTACGGGTTTCGAACCTGCCTCTTCCAGCAGTCCAAGCACGCCAGTACTCGGGGCAATAAGATCCGGTCCCAGCTGCTTGCCAGCAGTCATGAAATTCACGTTTGCAATTTGGGCATCTTCGCAAATCCATCGGTCTGGCCTCACTATATGGTTATCGGTAATCTGGTTTCGCGGGATCAAGATCGCCGGGGTTCATACCCTTTTCGACTGACCAGTTAGCTTGATTTTCCCACCATCCATATTTCGGGTTTTCGCACATTTCCTGAGACAGCGAACACGACCCGTACCAGTCTGACTTAACTGCTTCACATGCAAATTTTTCAGCCGTGCAGAAATCATCAAAAGTTGCCGTGCGTGTGCAATGCTCGGCTGGCCATGCTTCAGGGTCTTCAGACCGCAGCTTTTCGGCATCCTTTGCCGGGCACCAATCCACTTGATAGATTACATCGCCAGCCTGTCGTTTTCTTTGTGCGTTCATCAGTCGGGCCTTTGTATTAACTGTTGACGTTTCTAAATTCTGTACGTATTATGAAACCACGTTACGGAATTGTCAATAGGTATTTTGAAATTATGAAGATTGCTTTCGTAAGAACAGATGAGCGCACGGCAGTTTCTACCCAGGAACAGGCCGCTGCCGCATGGAGCGCAGATCGCGTTATCCATGTTGACCGTAAAGACCACCAGGTGTCTGACGTGGATGTGCGACGCGGCGATGTTGTCGGCATCTATGACCTGCACTTGCTGGCAGCTCGCGGGATGAGAGCAAAGAAACGAGCCCGCGAAAGCTTGGTCGACTACATGAAGACCATATTTGACGCTGGCGCCACGATCGAGGAAATCCGCACCGGGCGCACATGCGAAAGCAAAGCAGACCTTGTGGCGATGTTCTCTGATGCTTGCGACAGTTTCCTGTCAGGCTACAAGACCGGACGCAGTGCAGGCAGGCCACGCAAACACGTTTACAGCGACAGTGAGCGCGAACACATTGCCGTCTTGTGGAATGACAAGCGACACAAAAACAACCTTGAACGTGTGGCCGCAGTGCAGCGGCATTACAGCAAATTCAACCGGGCAGCATGGTACGCCATGAATGCCAAGTGAGGAGCGATTTCATGGACGATGAGAACGTAGTGATCTGCCCGGTCACCGGCGCTTACTGCGTTCGGGCTTTCTGTGATGATTACGGCTGCGCAAATGAGGCTGATGTTCCTGTCAGTAAGCACGACATTGACTGCGGATCTGCTGATGATCGGTTGGACTTACCGAGCTTACAGCCGAAGCGAAAACGCAGGACCGTTTCAAATCAACCAAAGTTATTCTGAGGAGCGATGACGATGTGTAAGTGCATTGAATGTGGCAACTCAGGTGCGGTGTTTTTCAGCGATGCCGGTGGGCCGTGGTGCGAGCAATGCGCAGTCAGGACGTATAGGAAAATGTTTCCTTTAACTTGGCATACCACGCTAACCAGCGGAACCATTTTTAATTACAGGAATTTATAATAGGGAGCGATCATGATCCACCGCCGCACATTTCTAACTGGCCTCCTGGCCGCGCCAGTCATCATCAAAACACCCGGACTGATTATGCCGGTAAAGCCTTCTTTGGTCTTTGAGCCTAATGTTGTGACTGGCACGATTATTTTCGGAGACTTTTTTGATTTTCCCGACGAAGGGGTTTTGCGGCTCTCAACGTCGCATCCAAATTCTACATTTTCTTACACGAAGTCGAACGGATTTCTGATTGCTACAGAAATTGAAACTAAACA
>JBPCWL010000098.1:0-7646 GCA_051009575.1 Rhizobiaceae bacterium | reverse complement strand
GTCATTGATCTAGGTCAAATTGCGATCGATTTTTTTTTTGATCAAAACGGTTTCACACAACTATTGTGTTGTCTTGCGGTTAATACAGATTCGTTTGATGCATTGGTGGATTTTGGGTGGAGGAAATCTCCTCACTATCCCAATGCCTTTTTGTGCTCGATACGATTGGATCCTGCCTTTTCATGACGTTCTGCTTTTAGTCAGGGTGTGAGGTACTTACGGTACCGTTGTTAGTCTCATGCGTAAATTTGACAGTCATTGTGTTGAGTTTGATTTGCAACGAAGAATTAGCTGCCGCAATTTTTTGTTTTGAAAATGAGGCAGTCGGAACCATCACCTTATCAGGCTCAATTGTATCTCCCTGAAGTTTTGAGTTAACAGCACGTGAAAATCCCGCTTATCCTCCAACTTCGGAAAGTTGCTATTGGTTAGGGGAAATGCACGGATCACTTTCAACTCCCGACTTACAATCTGGGAATGTTCCGGTGAAGAGAGTTGGAGGCAGCCGATCTCAGCAACGGCTTTGTTACGCGATATATCGGATCCTCAAATAAATCAGATCTCGCACTTTGCCACCGTAGTCAGAAAAGATGAGCAACCACTCGTTTCTAGAGATGAGGATCAAGAAAATCTTCAAGTGATGGAAGTAATGTTTAGATCTATCGAAACGAGGCAACCAATTCAACTCAAGAGCCAAACCCAACAATCCAATTTAGAATTAGCTACAAAATCTATCTAATAAGTCTATAATTTAAGTCGTCGAAATCTCTCGGACAAATCAAACGAGACTTGGGAACGCTTGCGTTCATGTCAGTGGAGAGATAGGGCACGGAAAGCTTAAATTATGATGTCTTGTAATGGATAGAGATTGGCAATACTCTGATTGTTCAATCTTTTCGGGAGGAATAAATGAATTTCACAAAAAATTTCATGCTGGGAGCTGTCGCAGTTTTTACTGCAATTTTCGGTTACAACTTGCCTACACCGGCACAAGCCCAGGACTATTATGCGGGCAAGACGATAACCGTTATTGTTGGCCGTGGACCAGGCAGTGGCGCTGATGCCACCGCGCGTTCATTTGCCCGCTACTGGTCAAAATACATCCCTGGAAATCCAAAAATTGTGGTCCGCAATATGAAAGGTACGCCGGCTTACAATTTCATTTACCAAAAAGCCAAACCAGATGGCCTGACGGTGACTTTCACACCCTATGATCCGGTTTCGCAACTCACCAAACGGAAAGGCTTCAATGCCGACTATGGAAAAATGCCCTTTGTTGGATCTCTTTACAATGCGGCATTGTTATACATAACAACAGATCAAATCAAAGAAGGTTCAGATCTAAAAGGCATAAAAAATGCCAAGTATGGTGGTCAAAGCCCAACCGGCAGATTTGACGTTCTCGGCCGCTTTACGCTGGAAATTTTAGGGGCTGATTTTAAATATTTAACAGGATTTGGCGGTGCGAAAAAAGTTTTGAACGCTATGCGCCGAAGAGAAGTAGACCTTCAAACTATCGGCCTAAACTTATATCGATTGTCCGCAGAAAAACCCCTGGTCGAATCGGGTAAAGCCGTGCCTATGTACTATTATCCATTCCCAAATCATGCAGATTTAGCCGGCAGTTTTTTTGGCAATATTCCAAGCTTTGAAGATTACTACAAAAAGGTCCACGGGAAAGCACCATCTGGTAAACAGTGGGAAGTATTTCAGTGGGCAACAAGCACACTAAATGCCATGAGCTATACTGCGTTCCTGCCACCTTCAACACCTAATGAGCAACGAGATATACTTCGAGCTGCGTATGCGAGAGTGGTGAAAGATCCGGAATACCTGGCTGAACAGAAAAAAGCATTTGGTTATAATCTCCCTTACGTTGCTCCCGATCTTGGGGAAAAGATTGTTGGTAATATGCTGAATGCATCTCAGGAACATCGTGACTACATGAGCACGTGGCTCGCCGAGGGTGCCAAAGCCAAAATCAAGAAAAAAAAGTAATAATAAGAATTGTTGATTTTCTTGTTTGAATAGACCGGTTTGCAGGAGATATTTTTGTATTTTTCTTGCTGACCGGTCAGAATTATTCATAACAAAAATTGTCGATCCTTAAATATCTCACGGTTGTATACACATGCTTGAGCCGATGTTGAATGGACTATTGCTGGTATTTCAATGGCCGGCAATCGGCTATTTGGTGTTGGGCGTTTTTATTGGAATGTGGCTGGGTGCTGTCCCCGGTCTCGGTGGTATAATAGGGCTGGTCCTCCTTCTCCCCTTCACATTTGAAATGGATGCGGTTCCTGCATTTGCCCTGCTGCTCGGTATGTATGCGGTCACATCCACGAGCGACACCATAGCCTCGGTGATGCTGGGAATCCCTGGATCATCGGCATCTCAAGCGACAGTTCTTGACGGCTACCCATTGGCAAAAAAGGGCCAGGCAGAGCGGGCATTTGGGGCTGCATTTACAGTCTCCGCATTTGGCGGCGTTGTTGGCGCTCTTATCATGGCGGCATCTCTGCCCATCTTACTGCCGATGATTCTGGCTTTCGGCGTGCCGGAGTTTTTTTTCCTCGGAGTTTTGGGGCTGACTATGGTTGGCGCATTGGCCGGTGGATCAATCCTGAAAGGATTGACGATCGCTACATTTGGTCTGCTTTTGACAACGATCGGATTTGCCGCCTCAACGGGTGTTCCCAGATATACCTTCGACCAACCTTACTTGCTCGAAAATTTGCCAATAATACCTGTCGTTCTTGGACTGTTTGCTCTGCCAGAACTATTGGAAATGGCGGTGCGAAGCACTTCTATATCGAGGGTTGAAGAACATAATGTGAAAGAAGCCACTTTAATGAGTGGTGTTCGCGATGTTTTCAAAAACTGGTGGCTGACAATACGGTGTTCATTGCTCGGCACTTATATAGGCATGTTACCCGGGCTCGGTGTTTCGATTGTTGACTGGATTGCCTACGGACATGCGGTACAGAGCGCAAAGGACAAATCCCAGTTCGGGCAAGGTGATATACGCGGCGTCATCGCGCCTGAAGCCGCTAACAATGCAACCAAGGCCGGGGCTCTAATTCCAATGATTGCCTTTGGTATTCCGGGTAGTCTTGGTACGGCCATACTCCTTGGAGCCCTGGTGATAAAGGGACTGAAGCCCGGACCTGAAATGTTAATCGACAATATCGATCTGACTTTTTCCATGGTTTGGGACATTGTTCTGGCCAATATACTGGCAGCCGCGCTCCTTATGATTTGGAGCAAACAGGTTGCCAAGGTTTCCTTCTTGCCCGGGCATCTCCTCGTTCCAGGGGTTGCTGTACTGGTTCTCATGGGGTCCTGGATTGCAAGTGCCGACCTTGGCGACTGGATTACCTGCATTTCGTTCGGACTTCTGGGGTATTGGATGAAGCAGGGTGGCTGGCCACGCCCGCCCTTGATACTGGCCTTAGTCCTTGGCAAACTCATGGAAGACAATTTGCTTCTCAGCTTACAAATTTATGAAAATTTCACTTGGATTACGACGCGTCCCATTGTTTTGATTATTCTGGCTCTAATCGTCATCACCATCGTCCTGGCTGCGAAGGGGGTCATCAAATCAAAAAATAAACCTTCTGATAATGTCGTTATTGGCGAAGGTGCGGGAAAAAATCCGCTTATGTCGATTTTATTGACCCTGCTGCTCCTGGCAATATTCGTTTCCGCAATTATTGGCGCCCAAGAATGGCAACCGGAAGCCCGACAATTTCCAGTTGTTGTAAGTGTTGTTGGCTGTGCCATCCTCTTCTTGATCCTATTTTGTGATTATAGAGAAGCGGTTCAATCACTCAGGAGTGCACCAACACCAGTTTCGGCAATCAGAAAATCGATGGCAGATGCAGAGCTAGCATATTCTTTGTCTTTTATCGGTTATCTCATCGCTATTATAGTGGCGACAATTTTTGTTGGCCAACTAATTGCCTTGTCTGCATTCGTCGCCGTCTATCTTTGGAGATGGGGAAATTATGGCTGGAAAATTTCGGTCGGATACGCCGTTGCGATAGGGGCACTCATATTTGGATTTTATGATCGGACCATGAATTTGTTTTTCTATCCATCCTTACTGTTTGGATAGTCCCCGTCATCGATTGATAGATACTGAAATTGTTTGTCCTAATTCGGAAGTCGTCAAAGGACTGGAATATCAAACTCAAGATAATTGGTGAATCATTCATAAAAGAACGGAGTCACTTCTATGACACTTACCCTTTACCATTATTGGAGCTCCACAAGTTCGAAAAAAGTCCGAATGACCCTCAATGAAAAAGATGTTGACTGGGAGAGCCATCATATCAACCTGCACGAGTTTGAGAATTGGAACCCGGAGTATGTCAAAGATATTCATCCCAGGGGCGTAGTGCCTGCTCTGGAGCACAACGGACGTGTTGTCTATGAGAGTAATGCTGTCATGGAATATATCGAAGACACCTTCGACGGCCCTTCGCTTCGACCCGCAGATAGCTGGGAGCGGGCGATGATGCGCGTATGGCTTGAGAAATCAGAGCATGTCTTTCACCGAAACATGCACTTGATTTCCCACAATCGGGCTCATGCAAAACGCTGGACCGAATATGAGGAGAAGTATGGCCGCGAACAGCTGCTGGAAAAGGTTCACTCTCAACCGGACATCCAGCGTCGCCGAGATGAGATCGATCATGCTGAACAGGGTATCGATGAGGCAACTGTCCAGTTCGCTATCGCACGGGTTGATGAACAGCTTGTCCTGATGGATAAAGCATTGGGCGATCATGAGTGGCTTTGCGGTAAAACCTTCTCCCTCGCTGATATGGCCGTGTTACCTTTTGTTGAGCGATTCAAGGTCAACAGTTTAGGCGACGACGTCAATTCCAAAAAGCATCTTGCCCGTTGGTATGACGCCATGTTCTTCCGACCTGCCGTCGAAAAAGCATTTGCATTCAAAAGTCCGGTCTAAGAAAAATTCTGGTTGAATGATTTTATTTCCGCTTTGGGTCAGAAACGGTCTTTTTTGGCGTGTCGAAAAAGAGTCCGCTATGCTCTCGAAAGCGGAAGCGGTGGGCGATGCCTCAACACGGCCGCTATGTGCCAAAAACAGGAACTTGAAATTCTTATCCGCATTCCTGCGCTGTCCAATTTTGCATCTAGCTAAACTGTTGTTAGCCGCCCTCTGGAAGTCCTGCCGCTCGCAGCCCAGATATGAATCGATCTGTTTCCTGACCTGGCATATATGGAACAATTCGTTGTGCAATCGCAATCGTATAGTCGGGTACCATGCTCTGGACTGAGCGTATTTCCTCTTGGGCCTTGTCCTCCTGGTTCAGGTGGGTAAGAACACAGGCTAGATGCAATCGCGGCATCAGTAATCGAGGAACCCTTTCGCGCGTATATTCAAGTTTGGGTAAAGCATCCTCCAGCCGATTCAGAAGATAAAATGAATGTGCGAGATGCCAGTCATAGGAACTGGGCGCGAGGGGGTCCATTCTAATGGCTTTGTTGGCCAGTTCCAGCCCTTCTTCAGGTTTCCCGGACCAGTTACAGATAGCGCCTCGAAGTGCCGTTGTTTCAACCATGTTCGGAACCAGAGATTCTGCTTTCGTGAAACAGTCAATGGCTCTCTCGAAATTTCTTCGCAAACCCTCAACCCATCCAAGCCGGTTAAAGGCGATAGCGGAATCAGGATTTAGACTGACAGCCTTTTCAGCCGCCGCAAGAGCCTGGTCCAGGTTTTCATCGATAGGAGTCCATCGCTGATAACGCGAGGAAGAAAGACAATGGGAGAGATAGGCAAAAGCCTCACCGTTCTCCGGATTCAAAGCTATGGCCTGATTGAGGAAGCCAATGGCTTCAGCATGGGCTTCCGGAGTATAAGAATAGTAAATGTTCCGGGCTCTCAAAAGCAAATCATAGGACTGGCTGCTCTTTGACGAATTTTTCTCCCGCTCCTTGCTTTCTTCTATTACAAGTTGCAGTTCCAGAGACTGAACAATATCCTCTCGAATTCGATCTTGAAAATCAAATATATCGTCCAGGTCACCGTCAAAACGATCTGCCCAGATAGGCTGATTGAGTGCACCGTTAATCAGCTGCGCATTGATCCGTAATTTTTTCCCCATTTTACGGACACTGCCTTCAAGTATGTGACTTGCTCCGAGGTTGGAAATAATTTCCTGGACGCTCGATGAGCGATCTTTCAATGAAAATGCCGAATTTCGGGCAGCCACATCAAGGCCGGGTATTTTCGACAAATCGGTAATCAAATCCTCGGCCATTCCCTGGGAGAAATAATCCTGTTCCGGATCATTGGATAAGTTGTCGAAAGGCATTACTGCAATGAGTGTATTTCCGGCGGTTTGCGCCGGGACGGATTGATCAGTAGGATTCGATATTGGAAATTGTGCGCGTTGAAACGCGACGCGATAAACATTGACCGGTTTTTGAATATTCTTAAGTTCTTTCTGTCCCAGATTCTCAAATTCAACTTCAAGCTTGCTGTGCACATGATTGTAGGCGGAATCAGAGATCCATACGCCTCCGGGTTCGCAAAGACCTTCGATCCGGGACGCAATGTTTACGCCTTCGCCAAAGATATCGTCCTCATCAACAACAATATCGCCGATATTGATGCCAATTCGATATAAGATTCGGCGATCTTCAGAGACCGCCTGTTCTCGTTCCGTCATCGCCAACTGGATTTCGACGGCGCATCTGACGGCATCAATGACACTGGAGAATTCAACAAGCATGCCGTCACCTGTTGTTTTGACTATTCGTCCGTTATTGCTGGCAATGGTTGGATCAATCAACTCTGTCCGGAGGGTTTTTTGGCGCGCTATAGTACCATTTTCATCAGCTTCCATCAGCCGGGAAAAACCAACCATATCGGCTGCGAAGATAGCTGCAAGTCTTCGTTGTCCACTCATAATTTTGACAGATCCAAACGATTGCAAATCTCCGAGAGATTAGCACAAGTTTTGCATGAAGCGAATCTTCCAAAATCCGCATCGAGAACTATTTTAAAGAGTTCGTTGAAACTATTTTAGAGCAGGCAGAGGTTTTATTGTCCGCAAATAGGCGATGATGGCACTTAGGTCGTCATCTCTGATATTCTTGTAATAATGGTACCCCATTGGTGGAAACAACTTGGTTCCATCCCGGCGAATACCCTGCGTGATGGCTTTTTTGATCTCGGCATCCGTCCAACTCCCCAATCCGTCGGATTTGTGAGAAGTAATGTTGCGGGCAATTGAAATGCCCCAAGGACCTTCGAAGGGTTGCCCCCCACGTCCGAGTTGGTTTTCGAAATCGAACTGTCCCTTAATCATCGGTGTATGACATGAGAGACAATGGCCAGCCGGTCCGGTGAGGTAGCGGCCATATTTGACCTTGTCACCCGAATCAATGTCAGCAACATTTCCAACTGGTGGACCATATGATTTTGGCAATGGTATACGATAAACAGATTTCGCGACTTTGTTTTTGACCGGCTTTACATTTCGCAGATAGGCGACAATGGCTTTGACATCTCTATCGGAAAGTTCACGATAAAATTCATAAGGCATAGGTGGGCCTATGAGCGATCCATCGGGTCGTATTCCTTCCCGAATAGACTTGATTAGCTGTTTGTC
>JBPCWL010000097.1:0-80889 GCA_051009575.1 Rhizobiaceae bacterium | reverse complement strand
GTTCACGTTTGTATAGGTGATGGCCTCTTCGACATCGTCTTCACAACCGAACCGGTCCATGAATACCTTGTTTTCGGGAAATAGCTGTTGCACCTCTAGGCGATCAAATTCGTGCAAGGTACAACGCTCAGCGGATTTCAAAATGATGGCGTAAAATTCCTCTGACCGGAATTCGGCCCGTGCCACTTCATCATTGGGCAACTTAAATCTCAATTCATGCGGTTTGGAGAATTGTGCTTCCGGTGCGGGATACTCGTAAATCTGCCCCGGCAATTTTACTTCAGTCGAATTGGCATGTGATGCAAAAGACAACAAAAGAGTGACAAGCAGGGTTTTCAGAAGATATCGTTTCATTTCCGCCCCTAATTCTTTCCACTTCATTTCAATTGCTATTGCGCAATTTCGTCAACACCGCGGCAAATGCCGTGTCCCAGGGATCGAATGCCCTGTCCGCCATCAAGCTGTCCCGCCCCAGACCTGTGATTGAACCCGGCAGGCAAAGCTCCTCAACCAGATCTTCAACCGGATCTTGGGGACGTTCGAGGACGGTGGTTGCTCCGGCCCGGGTCATCGCTGCCGTCAATCGGCGGGCTGCCCCGGGTTCCAGGCCAGCTTCACTGAGCCAACGGGCGGTGTTGCCTATCAGCATTTGCGTCCACCCGTAATACGCGCCCATCAAACAGGCTACCTCAAACTTGTCTTCGGTTTTCAAGGGGAAGACAGGGCCGCAAGGTTCCAGCAATTTTTCAAATTCCGGATTGTCCGGAAAAAGAATTGTGGGACTGTCTCCGAATTCTGCGGCCGTCACGGGAAGGGCCCTTGCAACGGTTGCGCCATTTACGTGTGGTGAGAATTGCGAAATTGTCACCCCGGCACAAAACGATAATATCTGGTGATCCGGCCGCCAAGGCAATCCTGCAATTGCGTCCTCAACCTGGGTCGGACGTACCGCGAGCAAAACCGTTTCACTCAGATCGACAAGATCGTGATTAGTCTCGGCAATTGCGCATCCGAACCGGTCTTTCAATGCAGCAGCGCGATCCGTGTTTCTTGGGGATAAAAGGATATTGGAGGAAGGGGTGTCACCAACCAGCGCAGGTACTACGTGTTGCATGAGATGTCCGACACCGAGAATACCAATCTTGTAGCGCGGTTTTGTCATTGTTTTCCTTCCAGTATTGCAATCAATGCAGGTATTGCATCCTCGACTTCAGCGCACACGAGGGCTCCCGCTTCCAACAATTCGTTTTCAACGCCTACAGGCAGGCTCGTGTTGGAACCTCCAGGTATCTGATTGAGCCTGCCACCAACCAGAACCGGAGTGGTCAGATTATGGGATAACAGCTCCGTCTTGAGTGCCTCAATGTATGTCAGGGCGATACCATTGTAGGTGCTGATTGCAATTGCGTCAGGCCGTTTAGCAGCTACACAGGCGGCCAGTTTTGCCGGGTCAATAGAAACGCCTCCATCAATGGTCTCAAGGCCCAATTCTTTGAAAACGCGATCAAGCAGCAATTTTCCATGTTCATGGACATCTGTGGTTGCAACCATAATTTTGAGTCCGGAATTTACCAACTGGCTTTTATTCACTTCGTCCACGTGTGATAGATGATCGCTGGCCATGGCAATGGTTTCGTCAACCAGCGAAGATTGTACTATCGGTTTCCGGATTTGAGGCATTTTTGGTTCGGGGCTTCCAGCGCCAAACATATTCTCCAACTGCCGCCCACCCAGACGCCGAAGTGCGAGCAACATTTTCAACGGGTCGCGCACGTCTATTCCTGCTTCCGAAAATCCACGCAGGGTATTGTCGAAAAACATCTTTCCACCTGCATAAATACGTTCGGCGGATTCTGTCACATCCGTCAGTTCCTGTAGCCCCTTCATACCGCTGGAAAGTTCAACCAAACGGCCTGCAAACAACTGGGCTTCGATGATTTCATCAATATCCGGTATGCGCCGGTTTTCGCTGACGGGAACAGGATTGATTGCGTGGCCTGACGGCAACCGGGTCTGCCCGATGATGTCAGTAGAGAGATAAGTGGCCAAAGCAGCAAAGTTCTCTGCTGTCCCTCCACGAAAACTTGTCGTGTTGCCGTAGATCATTGTTCCGGGAATATCGGTGGCCATGGTGAGGGCCGCATGAAAGGCGAGACGGCGCACCGGGTCGGAAAAGTGGTGACCATAGCAATGTGACACCCGGGCGCCTATCAATTCTTCAATGATGTATTTTTCAAGCAGCATCGCACCCAAGCTTGAAGCCAAGTCGGTAAACATGGCCGCAAATCCGTCATCCAGATTTGAATGTACGAGTACTTCGGATTCCTGTCCTGCGATCAGGCCAAGGGCAAGAAGCGTTGCCTCGGTGGCTTGCAGGTCATCATCATGCCCGGGTAGCCGGAATGTGAAATACTGGCCGAGATTGCCAATTGATGTCGCCCCGGCTGAAAGAGCCGCTTTGGTATTTTCCAAAGCGGCTGGAAATCCCAGAACAAAGTCGCCGAAATGCGGCGCGACAGGAGCACCTGAGGTGAGAGACACAAATTCTTCAATATCTTCAAGGACCAGACCGGTGCCACGCCACTTTTCATCGCGTAAATCGCGGAGGAGCCCCATTGTCCAGTCCAGACAAATCCCGTAGCGGTCTACCCTTACTCCATGCTTTTGGCATGTGTCATGAATTTCAACCCAACCGCGGCGTGATTTGTCAAGCTCGCGAAACCCAATCTGAGCGTGCTGCATGATACGCCCTTGCTCGACTGCATACCTCTTGTATGCCGCTTCCGATGCAAATTCATAATGCTTTAGAAAAGCGCCGGATTCGAGTTGCCAATCTGCTGCGAGTGCGCGGCCTTGCGCCACGGTTTCAGTGCCCGACGGCAAGTCTGGTGGCAAAAGATCCGTAAGCAATCGTTCCTCCCAGGACAGATCGTGTTTGGCATTAAAACGAACTCTACACAGATTTTTCCTAGTTTGAATGGATTAAACGGAGGCCAATCAAAAATTTCAACCGGCAAAAATCGCCTCCGGATGTTTTGGAAAACACAAGTATCTTGCCCTTTTTATTCTTCTCGGTTATCAATTCGTCATGAACCACATTCGCGCCCTTCTTTCTCTTCTCCTACTCGCACTTAGCTGCGATCGTCGGGCTCGTATATAGGAGGGCTCCCGGCGGTCGATACGGTCTATCCGCCCGCGCCCCCACAATCATAAAATTTAAGATTCATGTGCCAAACTGGGTTTCAATTGATTCGCCAGCGGCACAAACCCAATGAGCAGTAATATGACTGAGACAAGCAATCATGCAATCATGCCGAAAGCCCGGGAAAAGTATCAGGCCTATGATCCGGTAAAAATTTCCGATCGTACCTGGCCCTCCAAATCCATCACTCAACCACCGATCTGGTGTTCCGTTGATCTTCGTGATGGCAATCAAGCCCTCATCGATCCAATGGGTCAGGACCGCAAAGAACGAATGTTCAGGCTTTTTCTTGACATGAATTTCAAGGAGATCGAGATCGGGTTTCCTTCAGCCTCGCAAACGGATTTCGATTTTGCCCGCTGGTGTATCGAGGAAGGTGACGTTCCGGAGGATGTGTCGCTTCAGGTGTTGGTGCAATGCCGCCCGGAACTGATCACCAGGACTTTCGAGTCGCTTGAGGGTGCCACAAACCCTATCGTGCATTTTTACAATTCCACATCAGAATTGCAGCGGCGGGTGGTTTTCGGCATGGACCGGGCAGGTATTCAGCAAATCGCAGTAGATGCTGCCAAAATGGTGCGAGACATGGCGGAAGATGCGGGAGGTGGATACCGGTTCCAGTATTCTCCGGAAAGCTTTACCGGGACCGAACTCGATTATGCGCTGGAAATTTGCAATGCGGTGACAGAAGTCATCCAGCCAACTGCGGAAAACAAGTTGATTTTGAACCTGCCGGCGACGGTGGAAATGTCGACACCGAATATTTATGCCGACCAGATCGAATGGATGAGTCGCAGTCTCGATAACCGTGAGAACGTTATCCTGTCGCTACATCCCCATAATGACCGAGGTACCGGTATCGCTGCGACGGAACTGGGCTTGATGGCGGGTGCAGATCGGGTTGAGGGGACATTGTTTGGTAACGGCGAACGCACTGGCAATGTTGATCTCGTGACTTTGGCATTGAACCTGTTCACTCAGGGCATTGATCCGATGCTCGACTGTACGGATATTCCACGCATGAAGGATGTTTACGAGTATTCCAACCAGTTGCGTATCCCTGAAAGACATCCCTACGTCGGTGAATTGGTTTACACGGCATTTTCCGGATCACACCAGGATGCGATCAACAAGGGCATGAAAGCGATAGAAGTTGCAAACAAGCCATTGTGGGAAGTGCCGTATCTACCGATTGACCCGCAGGATGTCGGGCGGGACTACGAAGCGATAATCCGGATCAATTCCCAATCAGGGAAGGGCGGGATTGCTTACATAATGGCCCAGGATTATGGCATCAATCTTCCGCGTAACCTCCAGATAGAAATGCGTGAGGAAGTTCAACGCATAACAGATGAAGAGGGAAAGGAACTCCCTTCGGCCCGAATACATGATGTGTTTCAGGAGATTTACGTGAAGCAACCGAAGGGCCGCTTCAAGTATGTCGATCACTTTACGGTACCTTCCAAAGTACCGGGATCCCGGATGCGAAATCTGGAAGCCAAGATTAAGGATGCGGGAAATGAAGTAACAATCGAAGGTGAGGGAACCGGCCCAATTGACGGGTTTGTGGATGCGCTCTCCAGGCATCTGGGCAAGGAAATTTCGGTCATTGATTATTCGGAACACACACTTCGTCCCGGTGCAGACGCTTCTGCCATCTGTTACATGGAAGTAGAATCAGAAGGCCGGAAAGTTTTTGGTGTGGGTATCAATTCGAACATTTCAGCCGCTTCGCTTGAGGCTCTGGTCAGTGCTGTCAACCGATTGCACTGATATGTCTGGAAACCGCGCTGCTTATGCTGACTGGCTGGGTAACACCAACGACATCACACGGATGTTTCTGGCTGCAAGCCAGATTCCGGATCTGATCAATATTGCCGGTGGTTTGCCTGAGCCATCGGTTTATCCGGTAAAGGAACTTGCTGAGATTGCAGAAAGGGCGGTGTCTGATTTTCCGGAAGAAGCCCTCAACTATCCTCCAATCGAAGGATTACCAAGGTTTCGCGATCACATCGCGGAACGTTTCAGTACTGATGGGGTTAAGCTTGGTCGGGAAAATGTTCTTATAACCACTGGAGGGATGCAGGGTCTTGATCTGGTTGGCAAAGCACTCTTGAACGAAGGGGCGCTGGTTGCTACGCAATCACCTGCATACCTTGGTGCCATTGATGCCTGGCGGCCTAGAATGCCGCAATACCGTCCATTTTATCCCGGACGTAACGATTTTGAGCCGGCTAAAGTCTTCAAGGGCGCACAATTTTCCTATTCAGTACCGAATTTTTCAAATCCGTCCGGAAAACTGATCGATACTAACCAGCGGCAGGCGATGGTGGATGCTTCACATGACACCGGGACCTGGTTAATCGAGGACGATCCCTATGGGACCTTGTATTACGACAGCGAACCTCTTCCCCGCATGCTTGCCATGTCCGCAGCAAAACAGGGTGGAGTATACTGCGGGCCAGTGATCTATATGGGAACGCTTTCAAAGGAAGTGGCTCCTGGGCTTCGTGTTGGTTGGGTGATTGCCGATCCTGAAATGATCGAAAAACTCACTATCGTCAAACAGGGGTCGGATATGTGTACCAGCGGGCTTTCCCAACTTGTTGCACTGGAGGCATTATCCGGCGGACTTGCGGAAAAGATCCTGCCTTTAATCCTCGATACGTACCGTACTCGCCGGGATGCGCTTTGTGCTGCCATGGATGAACACCTGAGCGACCTGTTTGAATGGGAAAAACCAGTCGGCGGCATGTTTGTATGGGCGGTTGCTCGAAACCCGGATGTAAACACCGATGACATCCTGGAAGAAGCGCTTAGATACAAGGTATGTGTCAGCCCGAGCAGTGCGTTTGATCCGGAAGGAAAATACAAACGTGCTTTCAGGATAAATTTCACGCTCAATCCTCCGGATAGATTAACGGAGGGAATTAGCCGCCTGGCGAGCGCAACCAGAAACTATATTTCCACAAGAGGATGATCCCATGACAATTGTGGCTTCAGTAACTCCAGTAATTGATATAAGAGACGATTTGCTGGAGCGTTGGCGAAAAATTCCTGTCGCGGTGGTGGTCGATCTTGATGCAGATATCAGGCAGGTTGACCCCCTCGTTCGTCCGGTTAGAAAAACCGTCGATCAACCGGCACTTTTTGGTCGGATCGTAACGGCTTTATGTGAGCCTCCCGATTTTGGTGCCGCACTTTGTGCGCTGGATGTAGTTGAGGCCGGAGATGTGCTGGTGATCGCTGCAGACGGTTATCCGGATTGCGCAATGATCGGCGAGATCCTTGGTGGGCACTTAAGATCCAAAGGGGTTGGCGGTCTCGTGGTTGATGGCGCGATCCGGGATGTCAAAACACTGGCAAGCTGGGATGATTTTTCCGTTTATACCCGATCAGTCAATCCGAAAGGTCCTGCTTCTGCGAATTCCGGAAGAGTAAATTCCCCTGTAAAAATTTCAGGGGTGGAAGTGATGCCGGGTGAAGTAATTCTGGGAGATGATGACGGGTTGGTCGTTTTATCCCGTGAAGAACTTGTACGTTGGATCAGTCCAGCTGAATCGCGCCTGGAGCTCGAAAAAGAATGGATCAGCCGACTTGAACAGGGCGAACCTGCTCGCTCAGTCTTTTCGCTGGAAATTGAATCACAAGAATAAACACCCTGACCAAACCGGCCAGGGTGCAATATGTTAAATTGGTTGGTTTACTGAACAGCAGCAGCAAATTCATCTGCGTTCAGGGATCCATCACCATCAGTGTCAGCAAGCTTGAACTGGTCTTCAGTCCATGGGAGGCCAGCATCGTTCGCTTCTGCAAGCGTTACACCGCCGTTGGCATCAGCATCAATTGTTTCAAACGATGCCTGGGCCAATGCAGCACTGGTTGCAAAAGTTGTGACGGTAAGTGCGAGAATTAGCTTTTTCATTTTATTACTCCCTATTGAGCCGTGTTTGACGATATTGCCCCACGGCTGACTGGAAGATGGTGTCTGATTGGGGCAAGTTTTCGCACAATTTCGGGTATTTTTCCGACACTGTGATCAATTGATATTTCATCACGAAATATGTCGGGAGATGTCGTTTACCTGTGATGAAATCCGGTCACATTAACGTAAAGATGAACATTCAGGTTCCATTCATCAATCAGTTGCAATACATTCGCAACTAAGCTGACTTAATGTGAGGATTTTAATGGCATCGGGATTCGTTTCACGTCGATTTTTTGTGATTGGATCGGCAGCATTTGGATTTTCTGCTGCATCCGGGGTTGCCCACGCGGCAAGTGTTGCGAGCGTGTTGCGAGGGGATGCGATCAAGTGGAACGGAACGGTTGTAGACCTTGATCCGCTTAAGAAATTTTACCGCAGCAAGTTGGGTAAAGGCATCTGGACTGGAAAAAAGGGCCTTAACAAACGTGGTGTGGAATTGGTCCAGGTGTTGCAGCAAGCTGGCGCTGATGGACTTGAACCCCGTGAATATCTCTCTGCTCTGCCAAAAAACTTACAAAGCCTGACTGGAAAAGATCTGGCGGCGGCTGAACTTTACCTCAGCCAGTCATTCTGGAAATTTGGCCGGGATCTGTCCGCTGGCAGAACAACTCCGGCTGTATCCGAACCGGATATCATCATTTCGCGTAAGAAAACAGATGTGCAGGGTTGGCTAAAGCTGGCCTCAAGAAAAGGTCCGACAAAGGTTATTGCATCACTGCGGCCCCCTCATTCACAGTACTTGGCCTTGCGAAAAGCGCTTGCAGTTTCCAAACCGGGAAGTACCCAGGCCCGGCAAATCATCGTCAACATGGAACGTTGGCGTTGGCTTCCCCGCTCCCTTGGAAAGCGACATGTTCTCGTCAATCAGGCCGCTTTTGAGGTGATGATTATAGATGGCGGCAAAATTGCAGACAGGCGACGGGTTGTTGTCGGTAAACCCTATCACAAGACCCCCATGTTCAGTCATGTTCTCCAATATGCTGAATTTAATCCGACCTGGACTGTGCCGCGCTCCATTGCCGGAAATGAAATTCTGCCAAAATTGCGCAAGGATCCTGGGTATCTCGAGCGAAATAATTACAAGGTCTATACAAGCTGGAAAGCAGATGCGCCGGCCATGAACCCCAATTCTGTTGACTGGTATTCAGTGAGCAACAAAAACTTTCCTTATCGCATTGTCCAGCAACCGGGTGACAATAACGCGCTTGGTCAGGTCAAATTCCTGTTTCCGAACAAGTTTAATGTCTATTTGCATGACACCCAGTCAAAACAGCTATTTTCCGAAAAATCCCGGGCATTTTCGCATGGATGTATCCGGGTTCACAAACCACTGGAATTTGCCGAGAGCTTGTTTGGCTCACGGAGACTTAATCAGTCGAAAATCAAGCGGATATTGGCAAATCCTGAAACCCAACGGGTTAATCTTAAAAAGCAAATTCCAATTCATCTGGCTTACTTCACTGTTTGGGTTGAGGGCGGCAAAGCAAAATTCCACAAGGATGTTTATGGCCGCGATAAACTGGTCGGCAATATTCTGTTTGGCCGCGCTTAACTAAACCCCGGACATACCCAAAACGTTGCAATTCTAACCTAATTGACCCAATATCATGGTTAGCAGAAGGTTAATCATTCCGGGTACAGCCATGGTTGAGAAAGATTTGGAAGCATCTGACATAGAGCGCAAGGTTCATGATCTTGCCGAAGCCATGTCGCGATTGCGTAATGCACAAGCAGACCGTGACGATGTCGTCGTGGACATGAAGCATGCCAAATTCAGCAGGCTTCAACTTCTTGCTGAGGATATTTCTCAGGTGTTTGAGGATATTCCCGAGGACAACGAGCAGTTTGAATTCGCGCTTACCAATGGTGAGACCCCCCGATTATGGATCGATATGACATCTTTCGTAAGAATGGGCGCCGATGGGCGGGAGTATGAATTCGTGAAGGATACGCGCCTAGGCCGTACGATTCTTGGCCGCTCAACCCGTCGTGGAATTATTGGCAAGGCAATCACTGACTATGTGGCCGAACGCATTCTTGAAAGGGAAAGAATGATTGAGGGCGACTGGATATCTGCCAGGGCACTAATGCCTGAACAAGCGGAAGGTCACGATGAGTATGAAACCGATGCGCGTGAAGAAACGATCACGGATTCCAGGCTTCGGGCAGAAAATTCGACTTCATCCGTATTGACCTGGTTATTTTCCGGCCTTGCGATTGGACTCGCGATTGTTTTGGCGGTTGTGGCAGTCGACCAACTTGACCCCGTTATCAACTGGCTACGCGATTCCGCAAACTGACAACATGGGTTCTTTCTTCAAGCAGAACCCCGGAACTGGATGCGGTCTCGTATCCATAAGCCTGATGCAAAATTGACCATTCTGAACCGGCTTTTCGGATTGAAAACAGATTGTAACGGCCGGCAGGTTTATTTTGGCCTTCAACATTTCCGGCGGCGGGTACACCGATTACCGGGATCAATCCATGTGGACCTTCTATGCGATTGGTGCTTGCAAGGTGGGTATGTCCATGCAGCACAAGTTCGGCCCCATGTTCTGAAACGATACGCCTGAACAGATCTCCTCCAATCAAACGTTTGTACCAACGTGTGGCACCTTCAATCGGTGGATGATGGATGCAAATAACCCGGCATAGATTGCGGGTTTCATCAAGGAACTTGGCCAGTCTTTCAGCCTGCGATTGCCTAAAGTAACCGGTCGCCATAAAAGGTGCAGTTGCTTCAGCGGAATTGCATCCAATGATGGCGATATCTCCGCGAATTCTCAAATACGGAAACTCAACGGGTGTTTGTGTCGTGTCCGCATCCCCTGACATATATGGTCGCCACTTTTTTTGCGCGGTTTCCAACGCACCCTTTACATAGGCATCATGATTTCCGCATATTGCGCTTACTTTTTCAGGTTCTGCCAGGCTTTCAAGAAATCTGGCCGCATTTTCGAATTCCTGTGGAAGGGCAAGGTTGATAAGGTCGCCGGAAACCACAATATGGTCCGGTTTGTTGCCAGCCATGTCCGCAAGCAGGTTTTCAAGATAATTTCCATCAAGTGCATGCTTGCGATTGCGTTTCCAGTTGACGTAGCCGGTAATTCGCTTGCTCGCCAACTGTCTAAGAGTTGGTTGCGGAAGCGGGGACAGATGAATGTCGGAAATATGTGCAATCTTGAACATTACTGGTGCTTACTATCCTGTGTATGATGGGGCAAGCTTGAATAAAGAGCTAATCCGGTTACACAGATGAGATGGCCGCGAATCCAATTATCAGAAAAATCTTTCATTCATGGTTCCTGATGCGGAGACCGATGACACTCGGCGTCCGGGTGGTTGTTGAAAATGATGCACAGGAAATACTGCTTGTGCGGCACACCTATGTGCCCGGCTGGTATTTTCCAGGGGGTGGCGTGGAAGTTGGCGAGACTGCGGAGGACGCCGCGAAGAAGGAATTGCTGGAAGAGACCGGGTTCAATTCTGATGGCAAGTTTATCCTTTTGGGAGCCTATTACAACAAACAGGCATCCAGGCGCGACCATGTCTTGTTGTACAAATGTGAAAACTGGTCAATGAAGTCGCAGTTTGTTCCAAACAGGGAGATTGCGGAGATTGGATTTTTCCACATCGACGCCTTGCCTGAAGAAACCACCGCTGCCACCCGGCGGCGGGTTCGGGAAATTTACGCGGGGTTGGAAATTTCCGAACACTGGTAATTCAACCGAAAAACAAATTTGCAATAGACCTTGACCCCCTGCTGTGGTACGGCGAAATTGTATAAGGTCAAATTCAGGAAGAAAATGTTCATTCTTGCGAGCAACCGACGACGAAACATTGTGCGCAGCAGGCGCATGATTGATTACGCGTGACCGCAGGCTAAGATCAGCATCCGGTCACTTTGCTTACAATACCGGAAGTTGAATCCATGAATATTGCACCGAAATTTCACATCACCAATGAAAATCCTGAAGACTACGATGTAGTTGAAAAACTTGCCGAGGAAGCGTTTGGCCCAGGTCGGTTTACACGTACTGCATTCCGTTTGCGTGAGGGTATCTCGCATGAGCCGGAGCTTTCCTTCGTTACCTGGAATGATGATAAAGCGATAGCGGCGGTGAAACTTACAAAAATTTGGGTGGGGGATACCGTTGCTCTTCTACTTGGACCGCTTGTGGTAGCAGATGAATTCAAGAGCAAGGGTTACGGTGCAGAGTTAATGAAAAAAGCTGTAGATGCGGCCCGGGAGGCAGATTTCAACTGCATTATCCTGGTAGGGGACCTGCCATATTATCAGCGTTTCGGATTTGGTGTGATCCCTCAGGGGCAAATCACATTACCAGGACCGGTAGACCCGCATCGCTTGCTTGCGTGTCCCTTGAAAGAGGGTGCTTTGCATGGAATATCAGGATTGGTGAGGCCTTACGGGTGACGGATTAGTGTCCTTCACGGAACCAGGTTCCGGCAATTGCCAGTAACAACAGAACAAGGCCAAGTAATCCGGCAAACAGGGGTATCTGGAATACACCGTTGAGTACACTGGCGTCTGATCTTGGCAATCCGATCCAACCGTTTCCACCGGTGGTTGCATTCTTTCCAATTGCCACCAAACGCGGCACACCTGCATCGGTTAAACGAGATATCGATCCATTGGTTGCTTTCACGACAGGAGAAAGAAGTTCTCGTGTACTGACCACAGCCGCAAGTTCCCGGGGATTTGCCGGTCCAACTTGCGCCAGTGCGGTGAGATCATCGTTGGAAATGCGGTGAAGTCCTATTTCAGATGACCTGACTTCTGTCTCCCAAATACCATTGCCAATTTCCTCAAGGGCCACTTCGAATGCCTCGCCCGTAGGTGTTTCAACCCTGGCCATGGGCGGTTGTTGACCCAGAGATTGGCGACGTATCTTCAGCCGGTCGCCGTCAGTAGTTGCTGTAAGCCTTTCTTCCTCAAGCTCCGGTTCTTTCATCAACCAATGAGCAAGGCGCCGCAACAATTGTGTATGAGGGCCGCCGCCCTCAAATCCACGGGACCACAGCCATACGTGATCGGATAGAAACAAAGCCACCCGACCCTCGTTATGGCGCTGTAACATCAGTAGTGGCGAGTTCTGATCATCCACCATGAGAGTTTGCCCAGTGCTTTCGTCAACCCCAACTGACCGGAACCAGCGGCTCCAATCAGGAGAATCTTCATTCCATCCGTCAAGGTCACGGGTTACCGGGTGTTTTCGACCGGTTTCGGAAAGATCGGGGAGAAAGGGTTTTTCTCGTATGTTTCCATTTGCAAGCGCTGGCAAAACCACATTCAATGGAGTGGATCCGAGGCTTGCCGGTTCGGCATACTCCGGACCAGCAGCTATCAAGACCGCACCGCCGTTTTGAACATAACGGGCGATATTATCAAAATACAGAATAGGCAAAACGCCTCTCCGCTTATATCGGTCAAAAATAATCAGATCGAATTCGTCTATTTTCTGAACAAAGAGTTCACGCGTTGGAAATGCGATTAGCGAAAGCTGATTGATTGGTGTTCCATCCTGCTTTTCCGGCGGCCGAAGAATAGTAAAGTGCACCAGATCTACTGATGCGTCAGACTTCAGAAGATTGCGCCACGTTCGTTCCCCCGCATGAGGTTCTCCGGAAACGAGCAGTACTCGCAGGTTTTCGCGAATGCCCGTCAGAATTGAAAACGCCCGGTTGTTCGTATCTGTTATTTCACCTTCGGCAACGGCCGCTTCCAATTCGATAATGTTTTTTCCGCCGTGGGGAACATCAAACACGATCGAAGCTTCCTCGCCGGGCATGACCTGATCTACCGCAAAGACTTCGCCATCAAGCCGGATGGTGACTTCTACTGTTGAAGTTGAGGAAAATCCGGTCTGTTCCACCGTGTATGCGAGTTCCTGGCTTTCTCCGACGACACCGAAACGCGGTGCAGATTTAAGCACTATGCGTCGGTCTTTTTCATTTTCCTGGCCAGTTACCAGAACGTGTAACGGCCCAGGAAGACCCGACTTTGCCGGATCGGGGGGAACATCGTGGACTTGTCCGTCTGTGATAAAAACAGAAGCACCCAACTGTTCCCGCGGGACATCCTGCATAGCTGTTTCCAGCGCACCAAACATGGCAGTGGAAATATCACTGGTTTTCGATATCTCGTCATTGACCCGGACTTCGCGGAGTTCATATCCATCAAGATTTGCAAACCTGGATCTGAGTTCCTCCACCGCGATGCCGGTCGCTTCATCCCGTGCGTTGAGTTTCTGGCTCGTCGTGTTGTCAACAATCAGCGGAACAATAGTTGGAAGCGGCGTGCGATCTTCCTGCATAAATATTGGGTTGAAAAGAGCAAACCCGAATAAAACAGCGGCAATTGTGCGCAGAAAAGAACCTCTTACACCGCGAAACAGACTGTAAGCGCAGAAAACAGCTAGGAAGACACAGACTGACAGGATCAGCCAAATCGGCAATTCGGGGTGTATGGCAAGGTTCAGATTTTCCATTCCGTTCCTCCTTACTGTCCCAGCCGTTCCAGAAGGGCAGGCAGATGAACCTGATCCGCCTTGTAGTTGCCGGTAAGCGCATACATCATGAGATTAACTCCGGACCTGAATGCATAATTTCTTTGAACAGGATCAGGAGGAACTGTTGGCAAGAGCGGACGCAATGTGCTGTCTACCGCCCATGCCCCGGCAAAATCGTTGCTGGTAATCAGGATCGATGAAACACCATCGCCTGCCCTGGCGGGTCTTCCGTCTTCCGTTTCACGGCCCTGCGTAACTTCAACCCACAAATCTCCGCCATTGTAACGGCCGGGAAAATCGTCGAGAAGATAGAATGCCTTGGTCAGTACATGGTCTGAAGGGACCGGTTCCAACGGTGGAATGTCCAGATCAGACAATACTTGCTGCAATGTTTGTGCAGCAGGAGATGCGGATGTTCCGCCCAAAATACCTGATATCTGATCACGTGTATCAAACAGGATGCTACCGCCCTGTTTCATGTAGGCGTCTACACGAGCCATTGTAGCTTCATCCGGCAAGGGTGCTCTGGGATCAATCGGCCAATAGATCAGCGAATAAAATGAAAGTTCATCGGCTGACAAGTCAAGACCGATCGGTTCACCTGGTTCAAGTGCTGTTCGGCTCGATATGAAACGCGTCAATCCTCGCAGTCCTGCCTCGCTTATTCGGTCCACATCATCGATACCGGTAATTGCATATGCCAGGCGTGTTTCAAGTGTTGCTGAAAAATCAATTTCCTGCGCCCGGGATATATCAGGCATTGCATGCAAGAACGTGAATGCAATCATTGCCACTGCAATTGGCGACATTTGTGTGGACGTCTTTACCCGCCTGCCTAATGTGCCTGCCATCCACAGGACAGCAATGCAATCCACCAACAGAAGTATTGCGGCTATCAACAGCAGCCAACTTTTCAGTGCCACCTCACTTGCTGTTATATACTTGCGTTGTTCAAAGGCAGAAATGAGGTCAGAAACTTCAAGGGGTTTCAACTCAGTGTTTTGATTGAACAGGTTAAGAGCCCGAACCCCATCTTCTGTGCCGTAAAAACCAGGCGGATTCTCGCGGGAAACTTCAGGTATAACTGTGCCATCCAGAATCAGAGGCTGGGTATCCTCATTGGGGGGCGTGAATGCGCCTTTTCCGTCCAGAATTTTCAGTGGTGGAAATACCTGCTTTTCGTCGGTCACCCTGACGGATCTGCTGGAACTTGAAAGGTTTACTGTACGTCGGAGCATTTCAACAAAAGTGCCCGACAGCGGCAGATTTGACCATTCAGAATCGGTCCCCACGTGATAGAGAACAATCCAGCCAGCGCTGCGCTGTTCAGCGGTAACAAGAGGCGTGCCATCTTCAAGCCGAGACCAGGTCTTCTGATCCAGATCCGAAGACTGAAGCGCCAGCAATTGCTTCTTGATCAATACATCCCGCGGCGGATCAATGCCAAAAAACGGGCTTTCCTGATCAAATGCCGCCAAAGGTTTCGGTGTGTCCCAGGAAAGCGCGCCGCCGAGGCTTCTGTCCCCGGGTCGGATTTCAACGGGCAAAAGTCCGCTCTCAGGTGAAGCACCCAGTCTTGGCCCAGCAAAGCGGACCAACATTCCTCCCTTTTCAACCCATTGGCCAAGTGTTTCGCTGGTCTGATCTGGCAAGGTTCCAACGTCCGCAAGGATAATTACCGATACACCCTGATTTATGAGATCAGGGACAGAAGAGGCCACGTTAGATTCGCTGGCTCTCCTGATATCTGAAAACGGTTCCAAAGCTTTGGATATGTAGTAAAGCGGAGACAATAGGGGTTGTGACTGATCGAACGTTTCCCCAGATATCATGCCAACCAGACGACGACGGTTGTTTTCATCCAGAAGTTTGACTGCGGCTGCAGTTGACCCATCTCTAATTTCAAGTCTGGTAAACTGGTTTCGCAACTCTACCGGTTGATCGAACACAAATTCCGCCTTCGTGATTCCTGCAGGGATATTCACCAGGCTGCGGGCAAGCACAACATTGTTCACATCATAGGCTAAAATTTCGAGCTGGTTGTCTAATGTGCTTCCCGTACTGACAACGGTTCCAGTCATTTCAGACGGATTGTTGTGCACCTCACCGAAAATGGAAATACTGCTGACCTCCGGGAGGTAAACTACCAGGTTCTCACTTTTTTCACTTAACGTTTTTATAAATTCCGCACTGGAATCTCTTTCAATACCATCAGCCAACCAGTTGATTTGGCCGGGGAAAATTTTTTCAGGCAGTGCAACCATACTCTCTGCTGCATCGTCGTGTGACGGGCGCAAGGGCGATGCCTCGCTTGCCTGCAACAAAGATGCGGCCTCATCTGTGGTAAGGGGAAGTCCGCTCCAGCTAGGCCGTCCCGTTGTACTATGCAGAATTACCGTACGATCGGCTCTTGCGGCTTCCTCAATGATTGCAAGCGCCGTGTCGCGATGTGCTTCCCACTCTTTCGCTGAAGCCCAGCCATCATCCATTACAATTGATACCGGACCAACGCCAGTCAGGCTTGACTCCTTCGGGTTTAGCACAGGACCCGCCATTGCCGAGATCACAAAGGCTGCCATCAACAACCGCAACAGGGTTAGCCACCAGGGACTTTGGGCAGGCGTTTCCTCTTTTTCCCGTAAACGGGCGAGAATTCTGGTTGGTGGAAAGGTTTCTTCCTGCGGTCGCGGGGGTGTTAGCCGCAAAAGCCACCATATGACCGGCAGGGAAATCAGCCCCAATAGAATCCATGGTGATGTGAAGGCGAGCGGAAGACCGAGCATGGTTATCTCCTCTCGCTCAAATGGGTGTGAAGGGCAACGAGTGCTTCGGATGCCAACCGGTCAGTATGGTGACGGATATAACTCCAGTTGATTGCATTGACAGTCTGGCGCATCGCGGCACTTCGTACAGCGAGTTCCCGTTCGTAGTCCTGTTTGAGAGATTCGGCATTTCCAGCTGTAAACTTCAATCCGCTTTCAGGGTCCCGAAACTCGACGCGTCCATGATAAGGGAAAACCTCCTCAACCGGATCAATCATTTGTACCACATGTCCGCGCGCACCGTGCTTGTACAGACCAGTCAACTGTTCGACAATTTCATCAACTGGATCAAGAAAATCGCTGAAAAGTATCAAATCGCTGTAGCTTCCAAGATTGGAATTTTCCGGCAATTTCGTTTGCGGCTCAGCAAGTATCAGAGTTTCCGCAATAACTTCCGCGGCATTACGGCTAAGGATGGGTTTTGTAAGACCAAGCCAACCAACACGCTCACCACTGCGCGCCAAAAGTTCCGCCATAGCAAATGCCAATACCAGGGCACGTGATTGTTTCGAGACTATTGCTGCTTCGGACTTGAACAACATGGAAGCGGATTCATCAACCCATAACCATACGGTGTGAGCTGCTTGCCATTCCTTGTCCTGCACGTAAATATGGGTTTCGTCACGCGCTGAACGTCGCCAGTCAATTCTGGACATTGTTTCACCCGGTACATAGGGCCGGAACTGCCAGAAATTTTCGCCGATGCCACGCTTGCGGCGTCCATGCCAACCGGAAAACACCGAATTGGCAACTCGCCGGGCTTCTACCAGCAAATCCGGTATGAGGCCTGCACGCGCCCGGGCACGCTCCATTGTGTCGCGACCGGTTTCCCTGGAAGCTATGGCACCAATTGAGGCCATTAGCCGATTTTCTCCCGAAGTTTCGCAATTACGTCTCGGATAGTGATGTTTTCAGCCCTTGCGGCAAAAGACAATTGCATGCGGTGCTGCAGGACAGGTTCTGCCAATGCGATGACATCATCAACAGAAGGCGAAAGCCTGCCATCCAACATTGCCCTGGCGCGAACGGTCAACATCAGTGCTTGAGATGCACGGGGTCCAGGCCCCCAGGAAATGAAGTCGACAAGTTTGTCGGCGTCGCTTCCGGGTCGCGCAGAGCGGACCAGCTCGAGAATCGCTTCCACGACACTTTCGCCAACCGGAATGCGGCGTACCAGTTGCTGAAGTTCTAACAGGCGGTCACCTTCAATTGCTTTCTGCGCAGCCTGTTCCGATACGCCGGTTGTTTCGAAGAGAATGCGCCGTTCGGCTTCAAGAGTTGGATAATGAACGTCAATCTGCATCAGGAACCGGTCAAGTTGTGCTTCAGGAAGCGGGTAGGTTCCTTCCTGTTCCAGAGGGTTTTGGGTTGCAAGCACGTGAAACGGTGAGGGCAGGTCGTAGTGCTGACCTGCAATCGTGACATGATATTCCTGCATGGCCTGCAAGAGTGCGGCCTGGGTACGTGGGCTTGCGCGATTTATCTCATCAGCCATCAACAATTGCGCAAAAACGGGACCTTTCACGAACTGAAACGAACGCGCGCCATTTTCACCCTGATGCAAAATCTCTGATCCGAGAATATCAGACGGCATGAGGTCCGGAGTAAACTGAATTCGGCTGTCATCAAGGCCCAACACAGTTCCCAAAGTTTCCACCAGCTTGGTTTTGGCAAGACCGGGCAGGCCGACCAGCAAGGCATGTCCACCTGACAAGATCGTGACCAGGGTATTATCCACCACTGATTCCTGGCCGAAAATTACCTTGCCGACGTTTTTGCGGATTTTCTTGAAATCACCAATGGCTTTCTCGGCCATTTCGATGATTTGTTTTTCCTGTGTTTTGTTCATTTTCTTATCAATGGCACTCATTAAAAACTCCGGGGAGAGAAAGGGTAGCTAAAAAATGATTCATTTCTGGGAAACGCTTTGTTTCTTCCTATAACATGGTAATGGGCTATTGTGTGACTTCAAGGTCAAGAATCACAAACAGTTTAGTGAACCTTAATCTAATACGATACGGTAAGTTAAATGGCTGAAATTGAAGACAATCCAGTTGCAAAGGGTCTGAATGGACTTGAATCTCTGGTATCGCGTGCTGGCGGCAAAGGGAAGGGACTGCCGCCTGTTGATAAATGGAACCCGGAATTTTGCGGTGATCTGGACATGGTCATCAAGTCGGATGGAACCTGGTTTTACATGGGAACGCCGATCGGCCGACATGCACTTGTAAAGTTGTTCTCGAGCGTTCTTCGCAAGGACGATGATGGGAAAACTTACCTTATTACACCGGTCGAGAAGGTGGGAATAACTGTTGAAGACGCACATTTTATTATTGTGGAAATGAATGCACATGACAGGGATGGACAGCAAGTCATAACTTTTCGGACCAATATGGATGACGTATTTGAAGTAGGTTCGGAACACCCCCTGCGATTTGTAACCGTTGAGGAGAATGAGGGCATCAAGCCGTATGTTCTCGTCAGGGGACGCCTCGAGGGAGTTTTGGCACGGTCGGTAATGTATGAATTGATCGCGCATGGTGAAGAAGTAGAAGTGGATGGCCGCTTGATGTTTTCCATTAAAAGTAACGGTGTTACCTTCCCAATCATGCCTGCGGACGAATTGGCACGACGAAGTGCCTGACGGTTGAACTGATGCTTGCAAACCCAGCTGCCACCTCGATTGAATTGCTTCGAACCCGGGTTTCGATGCTTGCTCCTTCGTGGCGACAGGATATTGACGGTGACTATTCGCTTAACCCTGATTTGCAGGAGTTGATCATAACCAATGCCTCAAAGGAGGCCGCGGTGCTGATCGGGATGGTGGAACGCGCTGGAGAAACACACATGATTCTCACAAAGCGCACGGAGAACCTGCTCAACCACTCGGGTCAAATTGCATTTCCCGGCGGGAAAATTGATATTGAGGACAATTCTCCAGAAGAAGCTGCCCTGAGAGAAGCCTGGGAAGAAATAGGGCTGGATTCCAATGAAGTGGATATTCTTGGCCGCTTGCCAGATTACCATTCCGGCTCAGGCTATAAGATCAGTCCAATACTCGGGCTGGTATCGGAAAATGCTGATTTCGAGACCAACCCGGATGAAGTCGAATACATGTTCGAAGTTCCCCTGGGGTTTTTGATGAATCCGCAAAATCACCTTACGTCTTCGAAATTTTTTAAAGGTGCACATCGTCATTACTACGAGATGCCTTATCAGGATCATTATATCTGGGGTGTTACAGCCGGAATGATCCGGGTGATGTATGACAGGATATTCAGCAATGAAGCCGCTTGAAAATGTGGTGATTGGTGAGGACTGGCTGAAGCAAAGCAGTCTTCAAAGGCTGTTTGATATCCTTGAGGCAGACGGAGGCCAAGCAATGGTCGTTGGCGGTGCTGTCCGTAATTCGTTGATGGGGCAGGATGTAGCCGATGTAGATCTTGGTACAACGGTTCTGCCCGAGGACGTCATCAAACGATTGAAAAGTTCCGGTGAGACGGCAATTCCAACCGGCATTGAACATGGAACGATTACGGCTGTGATAGAGGGCGTGCCTTTCGAGGTCACAACGCTGCGTGAAGACATTGAAACTGATGGGCGCCATGCGGTTGTCGGATTTGGCACCGACTGGAAGGCTGATGCGGGACGCCGCGACCTGACCATCAATGCGCTCTACTGTGACCGAAGGGGAAAGGTCTATGATTTTGTAGACGGCTATAAGGATGTGACTGAAAAACACGTTCGGTTTATCGGTGATGCAGAACAGCGTATCAGAGAAGATTCACTGCGCATTCTTCGTTTTTTCCGTTTTTTTGCCTGGTATGGGAACGGCCGCCCAGATGCTGAAGGCCTCAAGGCCTGCACTGCAAATAAAAAACTGCTCGCAGGACTATCGGTTGAGCGGGTCTGGTTTGAACTCAAAAAGTTGCTTGCTGCCCCCAATCCTGGACGGGCTCTTTTGTGGATGCGAACAACCGGTATTCTTGGTGCGCTTGTTCCCGAGACGGTTAATTGGGGAATTGATTCAATCCCTGGTCTGATTGCCCTTGAGGAAGAGTGCGGATGGAAACCGGATCCGATGTTGCGGATGATGGCGATGGTCCGGCCGGAAAACGAAACGGTAAGAGGGATTGCAGAGCATTTGCTTTTGTCAAATGCAGAAACGTCCCGCCTGACGAATTGGGCCTGGAGTTCATCTCCCGATCCGTCAATTGAATCGATTGAGCTTGAAAAGATGCTCTATAGCGGGTCCTTGCCCGGGCTCATTGATGCGATGAAACTTGAAGTTGTCCATTTACGCCATCGAGATGATGAGACCGGGGCAGGGGTGCTGATTGACTGGATAAATCTCGCTGAAAACTGGCAGAAGCCAAAGTTTCCAGTAAACGGTCAGGACTTGCTTGATGCCGGTCTGGAATCCGGGCCTCAACTTGGTCAAAAACTTGCTGAGCTTGAAGAGTTATGGGTTGATAGCGGATTTGAACTCAGCCGCACAGAGTTGCTGAAAGCCTAACGTCAGATTACTAGCCGTTGTAAGGTTGTTGCTGACATATATTTGTTTTTAAAACGAACAGAAACTCTGCTAACGAAAGCTCGGCAGTGATTGGATCGATTCTTTCCCTGCTTGCGACTGGTCTATGCCCCAGCCTATCTTTATAGACCAGTCGCACACTTCTGTATCTGATTCAAAATTTTGCGAAAACAGCAAAATGTTGGAATATGATTTGCGAATTATGCAATAATCAATGTCCGATAATTTTGTATTGCAATCATGGATAAACTTACCGCAGCCAGATATTTTTTGATCGTCGCAGACACGGGCAGTTTCTCAAAGACTGCCAGGCAACTCGGATTACCCGTTTCGACTGTCTCGCGCAGAATCAAAGATTTGGAACACAGTATGGGTGTCGAACTTTTCCGACGTTCAACAAGATTTCTCAGCCTCACTGAAATCGGCCAAATCTACTATGAACGAATAAAGAATGCTGTAAATGACTTTGAAACTGTTGAGGAACTTATTCGTCAGGCAACCGGAGAACCTTCCGGTACCATAAAAATATCAGCGCTTCCCAGTTTTACGGACATGCACCTGTATCCGTTACTTCGGGATTTCCGTGCTGAATTCCCGAAAATCACAGTCGACTTGCATACCACTGACCGGGTAGAGCACCTGTTGCGGGATAAATTTGATTTTGCGATCCGTCCAACATCTGCGCCACCGGAAAATTTGATCGCAAAGGTCATTGACCAACATAGGATGCTGCTGGTTGCATCGCCGGAATATATAGAAAAACATGGGGCAATCCGGAGGCCCGAAGATGTTAAATCCCATCGCGCACTTTGTTACAGAAGCGCAAACGGCATTATGCCATGGCAATCTTATCTTGACGGCATATGGAATGTCATTGAAAAAGTACCTTATTTTGCTTGCAATAACACGACCGAACTATTGAAAATCACAGCAGGTGGCGAGGGAATTGCGTTACTTCCAGACTGGACAACAAGACCATATGTACAGGATGGTCAGGTGGCGAGGATCAACATAGGGTGGGAGATATCGTTTGTTAATGATCTTGATCACAGACTTTATCTTATCTACGAGAAAAAGTCCCTGCAGTTGAAACGGAATAAAGTCTTTCTGGATTTCTTCATGAAAAACCTGGCTTAGCTTGGGTATGAAAATATTTCACGGGCATTCATTTTGTGTGGGGAATTTAAAATTGACAGAATGTACGCAGATACCGGTTTGTGGCATCAATTCATTGCTATTTATCTTTCCAATCGACTGGAGATCCGGAAATTGAGCTCAAATCAGCCTGTCTGGCTCGTGTTCGCACCCGGTATTTTTCTTGTCATGTGGTCTACTGGGTATGTCGCGGCCAAGTTTGGACTCGGATACATAGAACCGATGACATTCCTGGCGTTGAGGTTTGCTTGTATTGTTGTAATCATGGCAATACTTTTCCTGGTGATCCGTCCACCATTGCCAAAGTCAAACAGCGAGTGGGTGCATCTGTTTATTGTCGGCTTCATGCTGCAGGCGATGTATTTCGGGATGTGTTACATGTCATTTACCGCCGGACTTTCTGTCGGTACGCTGGCATTGATCCTTGCAATGCAACCGATCATCGTCGGCTTGGTTGCCCCGCGCTGGAGCAATGAAAAGGTTGGCTGGCAAGGCTGGGCCGGACTTTCTCTAGGTCTAATCGGCGCTGTATTGGTTATTGTGGCAAGGTCAGAAATTGCACAACCCTCAGCGATAGGGCTTTTATTTGCCTGCCTCGGCCTATTGGGTATCACCGGTGGATCGCTCTGGGAAAAACGCTTTGGGGTGCCGCAACATCCGGTGACTTCGAACCTGGTCGGATTTACTGCCGGCCTGTTGGGGGTCGCCCCTTTCATGATTGCTTTCGAAACGATGGAAATTGTTTGGACATGGCAACTTGTCGTCTCGTTGGTCTATCTGATAATCGCAAGTTCGCTGATTGCGGTTGGATTATTGCTCGCGATGATACGGGCAGGCGAAGTATCAAAAGTCTCGGCGCTTTTCTTTCTTGTGCCACCGATGGCTGCGGCCTTTGCCTGGTTGGTTCTCGGAGAGATCATGCCACCGCTCGCATGGCTCGGCATGGTTGTTGCGGGATTGGGCGTGTTTATGGCAACCGCCAGGAAAGCTGCCCCCGTATAGAGTTGTTCTAACTACACTCAATTAGACAATGGTAAGCTTCATATTCAAGTGAAACGAAGTTTGCGAATCCATGTCCCGGATTCAAAACTTGTCCTTAATGTCACAGAAATGTAGTCTCAAGGATGTTATCAAAAAGACGTCTTGTTTCGAGATGCCCAATAACAAACCGGGAGGAAAATATGAAAAAGACACTACTTGCAACCTTGTTGGCTACTGCGACTCTGGTCGCGCCGATCAAGGCATTTGCGGAAACTGAAATTCAATTCTGGCACGCTTTCACCGGACGCCTTGGTGATCTCGTCGCCGAGCAGGTTGAAACGTTCAACAATAGTCAGGGTGATTACAAGGTCGTTGCTTCACACAAGGGCAACTATTCAGAGACGCTCAATGCAGGTATCGCCGCATTCCGCGCCAAGGAACAACCTCATGTACTGATGGTTTTCGAAGTTGGTACTGCCACAATGATGGGTGCGAAAGGTGCAATCAAACCGGTCTACCAGCTGATGTCCGATGCTGGTGCGGATTTTGACCCGGATGCCTATATCGGTTCGGTCAAGGGTTATTACACAACAACAGATGGCCAGATGCTTTCGCTTCCGTTCAATTCCTCAACCCCTGTGCTTTGGGTGAACAAGGATGCGTTGAATTCCGCCGGCATTGATCCCGAAACGGATCTTTCCACATGGCAAAAAGTGGGCGATGTTCTTGACAAGCTGAAAGCTTCGGGCAGTACGTGTCCGCTCACAACAGCCTGGCAGAGCTGGATCCACCTTGAAAACTTTTCCGCTTACCACAACACTCCTTTTGCAACCAAAGATAATGGTTTTGCGGGTACTGACACCGAGCTTGCATTCAATAGTCCGCTTCAGGTCAAACACATCCAAACAATGGGTGACTGGGCGAAAGATGGTAAGTTCATTTATGCCGGACGCCGCAACGAGGGTGGTGCGAATTTCCGCGCAGGTGAATGTGCACTCTTCACTGAAAGTTCTGCAGGATATGCGGGTATCAAGGCTGAGGCTAAATTCGATTTTGCAGTTCGGCCATTGCCTTACTGGGAAGGTTCAGAAGGCGCTCCTCAAAATACGATCATTGGCGGTGCATCCCTGTGGGTGATGACAGGCCATGAGGACGGAGAATACAAGGGTGTTGCAGAGTTTCTCAATTTCCTTTCTTCAACGGATATTCAGGCGAAGTGGCACCAGAACACCGGTTACCTGCCTATTACGGCGGCCGCAGGCGAAAAGACAAAAGCTGACGGATTTTACGATGCTAATCCAGGCACGGATATTGCCGTCATCCAGATGACTGCCAAGGAGCCAACAGCTTATTCCAAAGGTTTGCGTCTTGGCTCGTTTGATCAGATCCGTGGCATCATTGATGAAGAACTGGAAGGTGTCTGGTCAGGTTCGAAATCTGCTCAAGAAGCCCTCGACAGCGGGGTTGAGCGCGGTAACCAGCTGTTACGCCGGTTTGAGCAAGCCAACCGCTGACCGTAAATTGCAATCAGAATTGCGGACGGAACCAAATTTCCGCCCGCAATGAAGAAAGCGTTCAGGGGATTATGGCTTGGAAAAACGGGTAAAATTCAAAGGTTGGCTGTTGCCGCTTTGCCTGGTGTTCCCCCAGATTTTGATTTCTGTCGTATTCTTCTTTTATCCGGCAGCCCAGGCAGTATGGCAGTCGCTGTTCATACCTGATCCCTTTGGACTTTCCTCACAGTTTGTCGGGTTGGGAAATTTCGAATTTCTTTTTTCAGACAAATTTTATCGTTCAGCTTTTGTGACCACGGCGGTCTTTTCCATTTTGGTGACAGTTGTATCGATGGTTCCGGCACTATTCCTTGCGGTATTGGCTGATAGGTTGATCAAGGGTGCCGGGACGTATCGCACCTTGCTGATATGGCCTTATGCTGTAGCACCTGCAGTTGCCGGTGTGCTGTGGTTGTTCATGTTCAACACACGCGTAGGTGTGGTTTCCTGGTATTTGGGGCAGTTGGGTTACGACTGGAATCACGTTCTTAACGGCCCCGAAGCCATGGGGCTGGTTGTTGTTGCTTCCTCTTGGGGGCGTATCAGTTACAACTTCCTGTTTTTCTTTGCCGCACTGCAGGCTGTACCAAGGTCTGTCATAGAGGCTGCCGCGATAGATGGCGCTAGATTTTGGCGGCGGTTTTTCACCATCGTCTTGCCGCTGCTTTCGCCAACAACCTTTTTTCTTCTGGTCGTCAACATTGTTTATGCATTCTTCGAGACCTTTGGCGTTATTCACACAATAACAGCGGGTGGCCCGCAACAATCGACAACCATCTTGGTCTACAAGGTTTTCTCTGACGGGTTTGTCGGTCAGGATCTTGGTTCTTCGGCAGCACAGTCCGTCATTTTGCTGGTCGTGGTCGGGGCTTTGACGGTGCTTCAGTTCAAGTTTGTGGAAAAACGGGTGCACTACTGATGGCAAAACTGAACGAACCCGCCCCTGGAATGGTAGAGAAACGAGGCCGCGGTCTTTGGTTTACTCACGCCTTGATGATCCTTGGTGTGCTGGTTGTCTTTTTTCCGATTTGGCTGGCTTTTGTTGCCTCTACAGTTACCCAACCACAAATTGTTTCACCACCCATGCCGCTTTTGCCGGGAGGTCATTTTTTCGACAATTACAGCCGAGCACTTTTTTCGGGTGTGAATGTTCCGGTCGCCACCATGTTGTTTAATTCTCTGGTTATGGCGATGGGAATTGCGGTCGGAAAGATTGCCATTTCACTACTTTCAGCCTTTGCAATTGTCTATTTCAAGTTTCCCGGCAGGACAACGTTCTTCTGGATGATCTTCATTACCCTTATGCTGCCGGTGGAAGTGCGGATTGTGCCGACCTATGAAGTTGTAGCTGGGTTTGGAATGTTAAACAGTTATTCCGGACTGATTTTTCCTCTGATTGCTTCTGCCACGGCAACTTTCCTGTTTCGCCAGTTCTTCATGACGATTCCTGATGAGTTGGCCGAGGCAGCAAGGGTTGATGGAGCGAGTCCGATGCGGTTTTTCTTCGACATTTTATTGCCCATGAGCCGCACAAACATTGCCGCCCTATTCGTGATCCTGTTCATTTACGGCTGGAACCAATATTTGTGGCCGTTGTTGATTACGACCGAACCGGAAATGAACACAATTGTTATGGGGATCAAACAAATGTTCCCATCGGGCGATGATACCGCTGACTGGCCAGTCATCATGGCGACTTCCATTCTTGCCATGATTCCTCCGGTTATCGTTGTAATTTCAATGCAGAAACTCTTTATCCGTGGACTGGTGGACAGTGAGAAATAAATGGCAAACGTAGAATTGAGAGACGTCAAGAAACGCTTTGGTCGGACCGAGGTAATTCATGGTGTCAGTGTCGATATCAGTGACGGTGAATTCATTGTAATTGTTGGGCCATCGGGATGTGGCAAGTCGACCTTGCTTCGCATGGTGGCAGGGTTGGAGACAGTTAGTGCGGGCGAAGTCCTGATTGGTGGCAACGTTGTCAATGACAGGGAACCCATGGACCGCGATATCGCCATGGTGTTCCAGAATTATGCTCTTTATCCGCATATGAGCGTTCGGCAGAACATGGCCTACAGCTTGAAAATTGCGAAACTCCCGCAGGAAGAAATCGATAACAAGGTATCTGAGGCAGCAAAACTACTCCAACTTGAACCGTATCTTGACCGTAAACCAAAACAGCTTTCCGGCGGTCAGCGCCAACGGGTTGCAATGGGCCGAGCGATTGTGCGTGAACCGGCTGTTTTTCTTTTTGATGAGCCCTTGTCCAATCTGGATGCCAAACTGCGGGTCCAGATGCGTCTTGAGATCAAGGAGTTGCAATCAAAACTGGGAGTGACATCGCTTTATGTTACACATGATCAGGTTGAAGCGATGACAATGGCTGACCGGATGATTGTAATGAACTCAGGCATTGCCGAGCAAATTGGAACGCCGCTGGACGTTTACGAAAAGCCCCGTACCCTTTTTGCGGCACAATTCATCGGTAGCCCAGCCATGAATGTGGTCAAGGGGAATTTGAAATCCGGAACGGCCACCTTATCCGGCGGAGCAAAGTTGAAAACCGCAAGCAATCGCAACGGAGACGCCCTGATTGGTATCCGGCCTGAGCATGTGGAGATTGATCCTAATGGCCCACTGGAACTGCTTACCAACTCTGCTGAGCCTCTGGGTGCAAACACGTTGCTTCACGGATACCTAAAAGGTATTGACGGGATTTTTACAGCCAGCATCGTTGGTGTGCATCATATCTCCCAAGCCGATGATACCATCCGCCTGTCGATTTCACCGGAAAAGATTCACCTGTTTGATCCGGAAAGCGGAGCTAGATTTGATTAATCAAAAGGCGGGTTCACGGCCATTTCACTTCTGGTGGCATGGATGAGAGAATCGTATCCACATTACCGCCTGTCTTAAGACCGAAAATCGTTCCGCGATCATAAAGCAGGTTGAATTCCACGTAGCGGCCCCGTCGGATTAATTGTTCCTCGCGTTGCTCGGGTGTCCATTCCTTGGTAAAATTTTTCATCACCAGCGCGGGATAAACCACATTGAACGCCCGACCCACATCCTGAGTGAACGCAAAGTCTGCGTCCCAGCCGCCTGCTTCATCATCTGAATGGAGGTAGTCATAGAAAATACCGCCAATTCCGCGCATTTCGTTTCTGTGTTTCAGGAAGAAATATTCGTCGCACCAATTTTTGTATTCGTCGTAGTCAGCAATCTCATGCCGGTCGCAGGCGAACTTCATGGCACGATGGAAAATCCGGGTATCCTCATCTTCCTGGGTTCGGCGTTCTTCCAGTACAGGTGTCAAATCCGCACCGCCCCCAAACCATTGGCTGGAAGTGGCAACCATCCGGGTGTTCATGTGTACGGCAGGAACGTTTGGATTCCAGGGGTGCGCAATCAGGGAAATACCAGAAGCCCAAAATTGCGGATTTTTATCAGCACCGGGAATCTGCGCTCGGAAATCTTCCGGCAGGTCCCCGAAAACGGTTGATGTATGGACCCCGACTTTCTCAAATACCCTGCCATTCATCATCGACATGGTACCGCCGCCGCCGCTATTTTCTTCCCGCTGCCAATCCTGACGAAGGAAACGCCCCGCTTCCCGGTCAGAATATGGTCCGGAAAGGGCGTCCTCAAGATCTTCAAAGCTTTTGCAGATCATGTCGCGCAAATGTTCAAACCAGCCTTTGGCAGTGGCTTGTTTGTGCTCAAGATTTTCCGGGAGTCCCGGCGGGGGTGGTCGGTGGGTTGTCATGCAGAATTTCCATTAAATCCAACATGCGGACTAGTTCATATTTGCTGGCCGTTTGCAATACACGGTAGGTTGAAAACTTGACACGGATGCAATGCGATCACACATTATAACCAGAGGCTGGAGAAAGCCCGATGGAACAAAAACAGGACAGGCACGCAAAATACTCATTATCCCATTCGCACCGGGCATCCGCTGCGGTTGAAAAGACTCGTGTTGCCAACAAGACCTGGGCTGAACGACGCCACGAAATGCGCGAAGCACAGGGCCGTCAAAAGGACAGTTGGAGAAGGGAAACCCGTGTTTTACCGCGCGAAGAAGCGAGAGAGTTTGCCCGCAATTTCATGAAAAAATATCCCAAGGCTGCCTATTGGACCGAAGTTGAGAGCTGGCGCGTGCTTGATGGCGATGTCATTGAATTTACGATGCGAAGGTTGCCAAGCGCTGATTGACAGGTTTTCCAAACCATTCGCCATGGCCCGCACCAAAACAGCTTTCTAGGCACTTCCTACTTCAGCAAAGTATCAATGCGCTTCAAAATATCGGAAAAGTGCAACTTCTTGGCAGGAACATTCGCCAGAAGCCTTGCTTCGTGGGCCGCTTCCATTCTTTGTTGAACGATTTTTGCCAGTTCATTGGAAAGGTCAGGTCTGCCGGAGAGGATTTCACGGAAACATTCAAGATCCAGCCTTATCATCGTCACATCCGTGAGGGCAGTGAACTGCAGGAACGAGGGATTGTCTATGATCATCGAAGTTATGCCGAAATACTGTCCGGGTTTCAATTGATCGACTACTTTTGTTGCGCCGGATTTGGTCGTGAGGCTGGATTCAACGATCCCTGCAGTGATGATATCAAAAGTATTTGCGATATCTCCTTCTTTTAGCAGGACCGACCCCGCGTCTGCGGTATGATACCGGCTCATTTGCGCAAGGTGTTCGAGTTCCGATTCATTTAATACATTTGCAACGTCGAGGCTTTTCAGGGCGAGCAATGTTGTCGGTGGCTCAACGCTCATCACCTCCGCTCTACGCGTGTGTATTTCGTGTGCGTCAGGTACAACATGCACACCAGCCATTTTTAATCCGTAGTGTATTTCGCGGAAAAGTTCTTCACGGCCAGCAAACATGGCAGGAAAGTTCTTGAAATGAACCCAAATCATGTAGGTGTAAGGTACAGTGGACGCATCCACCAATCTGACTGACGGCAGGGGTTTTTTCAGGGTATTGTTGCAACGCAATGCGGCTTCAAGCAGAAGTGCCTTGGCAAACCTTGGGTCCAAATCTCCCGGCAGTTTGATTTCGTACCAGGGCGCAAATACATGTGTTTTACCGTGCAGGTTTTTGATTCCCTGCCGCGCAAGTTCACTGTTGGGAACGATCAATGTTGCCTTGTCCCAAGTTCTGAATCGTGTCGAACGCCAACTAATGTCAATCACCTGGCCTTGGCTTCCATCCTCCAGTTCAAGCCAATCACCCAACCGGAATGGGCTGTCGATGCTCAAGGCTATGCCGGAGAACAGGTCACCAAGTGTCCGTTGCATGGCAAATGCTATCAACGCTGCAACCGCACCGGTTGAAACGTAGAGACCTGTTATGGAATAACCCTTGTAATTCAAGAAAACTGCCAGACCGATAAACAACGCACCGCCAAACATCAGGCCGCGCTGGAGACCTGGCAGATAAGATTCAATGTCATCTCGTTTGGATTTGGACAGAATCCGAAGTTCTGCGAACCGGGCCAGGCACCATGCTACCGAGAGAACTGCCAGCAACTGAGCGAAAAACCGGACTTCCTTTTCCATGGTCGGAGAGTCCGAACCCTGGATCGTGTAATACAGCAGTCCCCCTGCAGAAAGTATGGCGAGCGGGAACAGCGCCAGATCGACTACTGCGATCAACCCCAGTGAACCTTCAAGATAAGAGCCGCTCAAGATTCGTCGTTTAATGATTATCCAGAAGAAGAAGGCACAAATAATCGTTGCCGCGATCCAGACATGACTGCCAGTAAAGTGCTCAAAAGCATACAAAAATTCCATGGCTAAAAATCCTATACACTTTCAGAGGTTTTGTGTGATTGGCGGTCGCAGTTATCAGGGAGGTGATCTGCCCGGGTCAAGTGCCAGACGATTTCGAAGTTGTAATATTAATGTATTAAGTTGTCTTTCGGCTGTCAGTAATTTCTGAACATCCATGAAAATGGTTGTCTTGTATTAGTATGCGACGTCGGTATTTTGAAGCTCTGACACGAAGAATTGAAAGGGTGTTGATGTCATTTCCTATTTCTCAAGTCCGATCGAAATTTCCAGCACTTGATCAAACAGACAAAGGCGTGCCCCGTGTATATGCTGACAATCCGGCTGGAACCCAGGTTCCGCAAACCGTGGCTGAGGCCGTTAGCAACTACATGCTTACTAGCGCATCGAACTCCGGCGGGCACTTCACAACCAGTGTTGAGACGGACCGGGTGGCGATGGCAGCGCATGAGGATGCTGCATTGTTTCTGGGAGCCGCTTCCGCCAATGAAGTGGTGATCGGGCAGAGTATGACATCTCTTACATTTCACCTCTCACGCAGCATTTGCCGCGATTTCAAGCCTGGTGATGAAATCGTAGTCACCAGAATGGAACATGAGGGTAATGTCGGTCCCTGGCTTGAGATGGCAAAGGACAAAGACCTTGTCATTCGTTGGGTCGAATTCAATCATGACAGTTGGCAGGTGGAACAGGATGATCTGCGAGCGGAACTCACGGATAGAACACGCCTGGTTGCTCTGAATTATGCCAGCAACATGACTGGCGCAATCAATGATATTAGAATGCTCAGCAAGGTAGCGAAAGAGGCGGAGGCCCTGGTTTTTGTTGACGCGGTACAGCTTGCGCCCCATCATATTGTTGATGTTCAGGCGCTGGGATGTGATTTTCTTGCATGCTCTTCCTACAAATTCTTTGGCCCTCATCTGGGGCTGTTGTGGGGCCGCGCTGAACTTTTACAATCCCTTTATCCATACAAGGGGCGATGTGTTGATGATGAAATCCCGACCCGCTATGAAGCCGGTACCCCCCAGTATGAATTGCTGGCCGGCCTTTCGGCCACTGTTTCCTATTTCGAGGAACTTGGCCAGCTGGATGCTCCAGGAATTGTAAACCGGCGTGACTTGATTACCACCGCTTACAAGATGTCTCGCGATTATGAGGAGCCGCTCACAAACCTTCTTATTTCTGGATTGCAACAGATTAGCGGCATTTCGATTTACGGAATTACAAACCCAAACCGTGTCAATCAAAGGGTGCCAACGGTTTCCGTTCGTCATGGCCGGACCCCGCCTACCCAAATCGCCAAAAAACTGGCAGATGTAGGTGTCTATATCTGGCATGGGCACAATTATGCCTATGAGCCCACATTGTCCCTGGGTATTCCGGAAGACGAGGGAGTGGCACGGATTGGGCTTGCGCATTACAATACCGTGGAAGAAGTCGAGACCATTATCGAGGAGATAGAAAAAGCAGTTTCCTAGTGTGTTTGCCTCAATGCCTCTCCCAGCACCATTGCTCCTGAAAGAGCCACATTGAGCGAGCGTGCCCCTCCATTCATTTGAATGGTCAACCGGGCATCAGCAACATCGTGTACGTTGTCTGGAACACCGGAACTTTCCCGACCAAGCATCAGAAGATCATCCGGCTGGTACTCAAATTCGGTATAGGCAACATCGCATTTTGTAGTCAGAAGTACTAGGCGGCGGTTCCTTTCCTTTCGCCAGATTTCAAAGCTTAACCAATCCAGGTGGCGCTGCATGACAGCTTGATCAATGTAATCCATACCTGCGCGCCGAAAGGCTTTTTCATCCAGCCGGAAACCGGCTGGTTCAATGATGTGAACATTGACCCCCATGCAGGCGCCAAGCCTTAGCAGTGTGCCCGTGTTACCGGGAATATCAGGCTGGAAAAGAACAAGATCGGGCATGGCTATCCACTTCGTGTTGCCTCGTAGCAACAGTTCGGGTTTTGTTTAAACTTTAGCGCCTCACCCGTTGCAATTCAAAACAATTGGGTACAGAGTAGAAGAATCAACACCAGCTAGAGGAGGCAAATTTATGTGTATTACGTTCTGCAAATGCATGCCTTCCTATGCCGGGCCCGCGCTAATGTTAGCTTAAGTTAACTGCGCCAAACGGCATAACCGCCGCCGAATTTCCAATTTTATCCAATTTTTCGACGGCAGAATTCAATTTCTCGCTGGAATAATCCCATGTTCTCGTATTTCGAAAGTCTTATCAATCCGTATCCTGCAGAGATACCCAAGCGTCCGCCAAACACCTTGATGGCCTTTTTCTGGCATTACACGAAGTCATGCTGGAAAATTCTTGCTGTGATGACGCTTACAGTCGCGATCTTCTCAATTGTGGAGGTTTATCTTTTTGCGTTTTTGGGGAGTATCATTGACTGGTTGAGTACGGCCAATCGCGAAACCTTCCTGCAGGATGAGAGCTATCAGCTGTGGTTCATGGCGGCAGTCATTTTGGTTGTGCTGCCGGCACTCAGTTTATGGCATTCACTGTTGATGCATCAAGCCATCCTCGGCAATTACGGCATGATCATGCGCTGGCAGATGCATCGGTACCTTCTGCGCCAGTCCATGAGCTTTTTTGCTGATGAATTCGCCGGTCGGGTTGCAACAAAAGTGATGCAGACGTCTCTTGCTCTGCGCGATGCAACCGTAGCAATTCTCGATGTGATGGTGTTTGTATCGGTGTACTTCCTTGGCGCCCTGATACTAGTTGGCTCTTTCCACTGGTTACTTGCGCTTCCATTTGTCGGCTGGCTGATCGGGTACACTTTAATGTTGCGGTATTTTCTGCCGCGTATGGCAGAGATTTCCAAACTGCAGGCCGATGCGCGTTCCGTCATGACCGGACGCGTGGTGGACAGTTATACCAACATTACAACAGTGAAGCTGTTTGCCCATGCAGACCGTGAAGAAGCCTATGCGCGCGATGCGATGGACACGTTTCTCCAGACAGTGCACCCGCAAATGCGTCTATCTACCTGGTTTGAGCTATGGGTTCAGATTTTGAATGGCCTGTTGCTGGCTGCAGCAGGTGGCTTAGGCATCTGGCTCTGGTTAAACCAGTCTGCTGGTATTGGTGCGGTTGCAGTAGCAATCGGGCTGGTATTGCGGATGAATGGCATGGCACACTGGATCATGTGGGAACTCGCCCGGTTATTTGAATCTCTTGGTGTGGTTCGGGACGGCATGAACATGATGTCCAAGATGCATTCGGTCACCGACAAACCTGATGCGGAAGTCCTGGTAGCCACTGGCAAGCCAATCAGGTTTGAAGAAATCCGATTTACCTATGGTGGAGATGGCAATGTGATGGAGAACCTGTCACTTGAAATCCGACCGGGTCAAAAAGTTGGCCTCGTGGGGCGTTCGGGTGCTGGAAAAACAACCCTGACCAACATCTTGTTGCGGTTTTACGATCTTGAAGGCGGCACGGTTAAAATTGGCGACCAGAACATCACCGATGTCAGACAGGACTCACTTCGCGAAAACATCGGCATGGTAACTCAGGATACCTCGCTACTACATCGTACAATCCGTGAAAACATTTCGTATTCGAAACCTGATGCGGGCGATGAGGAAGTGATTGCAGCTGCGAAAAAGGCCAATGCCTGGGACTTTATCCAGGAGTTGGTGGACAATGAAGGAAATTCAGGCCTTGATGCACAGGTCGGGGAGCGTGGTGTAAAGCTCTCTGGAGGGCAGCGTCAACGCATAGCAATCGCCCGAATTTTTCTCAAGGATGCACCGATTCTCGTTCTCGATGAAGCAACTTCGGCACTGGATTCCGAGGTTGAGGCCGCAATACAGGAAAGCCTGTTTGGTCTGATGGAAGGCAAGACAGTCATTGCGATTGCCCATCGGTTGTCAACCATTGCGCAATTGGACAGACTTGTCGTAATGGATGAAGGTCGGATTGTCGAAACGGGAAGCCATGATGAACTGGTCAAAGCCAAGGGAATATATTCAGATCTATGGTCACGCCAGTCCGGCGGTTTCCTGCCCACCCAGAAGTTTACAGGGGAAGCAGACACTCAAGCTGCCGAGTAATTCATGAACCTTTTCGATCCGGTCTTCCGGCTATTCGAAGGCTGGATCGATCCGTTCAAACCCCGCGAAGACTATGAGCCGCCCAACAAGCTGCTTGGATATGTCTGGTTTTATGTAGGACAGGTCAGATGGGCATTTGCTGGTTTGCTGCTCTACGGATTTGCCAACGCGATAGTTGAAGCCACGGTGTTTTCTTATGTCGGGAAACTTGTGGATGTTTTGACCCTGTTTGAAGCGAGTGGAGAAAAACAATCCGGATGGGATGGTCTGCTGGCAGATCATGGAACCACTTTACTGTACATGCTGGTTGTCGTAGCCGTTCTGCGCGCAGCTGTGGTCACATTTGGTGCTTTAATGGAAGAACAGGTCATCGTGCCGGGTTTCTTCATCATGATGCGATGGCAAAGCCACAAGCACGTCGTAGGTCAATCTCTCTCCTTTTTTCAGAATGATCTTGCAGGTCGGATAAGTCAGAAGGTCTTCCAGTCCGGGATGGCAACCGGTGACATGATGATTTCGCTACTTCAGGTCATTTGGTTTGTCGTGGTATATGCTTTTACCACTGCCGGTCTGCTGTTTGCCCTTGATTGGCAACTTGGATTGGTCATTGCAATCTGGATGTTTCTGTTTTTTTGCATAGCTCGGTATTTTGTTCCCCAGGTCAGAGACCATGCCCGCATTACGGCTGAAACAGCGTCTGGGGTATCAGGCCGAATGGTGGATGGGTACGCCAACATCCAGACTGTCAAACTTCATGCAAGTGAGACTGAAGAAGAAGACTGGGTGCTACAAGCCACCAAAATCCACCAGGAAGCGATTTTCAAGTTTACCCGGGTCCTGACCTCGATGCGGGTATCCCTTACCGTTTTGAACGGCGTTATCATTTCAATTATCGGCTGGATTGCGATTGATCTGTGGCTCTCAGGCACTTCAACACTCGGCTCCGTTGCCTTCGTCATGGCGTTGACACTCCGGCTTCATCTCCTGTCCAACCGGCTGCTTGGAAATCTGAATGGATTCTTTCGGAATGTCGGAATAACCCAAAATACAATGGAACTGGTTGCCCAGCCTTACGCAATCCGTGATATGCCGGGTGCCAAACCACTGGAATTCAGATCCGGCGAGGTCAGATTTGATAAGGTTTCTTTCCACTATGACAAGCTGGATGGGATTGTAGACGGCGTATCTCTGTCGATAAAAAGTGGTGAAAAAATTGGAATAGTGGGCCCTTCGGGCAGCGGCAAGACAACGCTCGTTCACCTCATGATGCGGTTTTTTGATCCCCATTTGGGACGTATTCTGATTGATGAACAGGATATCTTGAAAATTCAGCAGGATAGTTTGCGCAAGAGATTTTCTTTCGTGCCGCAGGATGTTCAGCTGTTTCATCGCTCCGTATCGGAAAACATTGCTTATGGCAGTGAAAATGTTTCTGTTGATGACATCGAGAATGCTGCGCGACTTGCGGATGCTCATGAATTCATTCTTGAACTGGAGGACAAGGACGGGCGCATTGGTTATGAGGCGAGAGTAGGGGAGCGCGGGGTCAAACTCTCTGGTGGCCAGCGCCAAAGGCTTGCCATTGCCCGTGCGCTTTTACGGAATGCACCGATCCTGATTCTGGATGAAGCAACCAGCCAACTCGATTCGGTGATCGAGGCAACAATCCAGAATAACCTGCTTGATCAAATGCAGGACAAAACGGTGTTTGTTATTGCGCACCGTCTTTCAACAATCGCTCGTATGGACCGCATAGTAGTGATGGAAGAGGGAAAAATATCAGGAGAAGGAACGCATGAAGAATTGCTGGCTCAAAATACAACCTATGCGGAAATGTGGCATAGGCAAGCCGGAGAGAAACGTGCGCCTTAGTTTAAAGTGGCTTGACCGCTTTGCTCTGTTTTGCCAAAAACGATTTTCATTGATCCATTCTTGCGTGGGATTGTTCCTATTTCATCCACAAACAGCAGAGCTGAACTAGAAGAGATTATTTCCCGGGTAGCACTCGGTAGTCGAACCGATTTTCATCGGTTATATGCAGCAACTTCTGCGAAACTTTTTGGCGTCTGTTTACGTATCTTGAATAACAGAACAGATGCTGAGGAAGCTTTGCAAGAAACCTACATAAAGATATGGCGCTCTGCAGACAAATTTGCCGCTGGTACGGCAAGTCCGATTTCCTGGTTGGCAACAGTTGCGCGAAATACGGCTATAGACCGTTACAGGAGCAAAAAACCTGAAAGCGCCGAGATGACCGAGGCGGAGGTAATTGCAGATGAGGCACCGTCTCCGGAAGCCAGTGCCATTTTGTCTGATGACGTGTCGCGGCTTAATTTCTGTATGTCCGAACTCAACGACCGCCATGCCGATGCGGTAAGGCAGGTTTACCTGGGCGGCTGGACTTATGATGAGGCTGCCAACAAACTTGATGTGCCTCTAAACACCGTGAAGACCTGGATCAGGAGAAGCTTGATCAGTTTGAGGGAATGCCTGAACCGATGAGCCAAGAAAACAATCTTTCAGATCAGGATCGCTGGCTTGCCGCCGAATATGCGCTTGGCGTGTTGGGACGCAGTCAGATGTTGTCTGCCCACGAGAGATTTGAGCGTGATGCTGTATTCCGCAAGGCCGTTGAGGGCTGGAACACTCAACTTTCACCACTTTTGGAAGAAGTCGATGAGGTGAGGCCGCCATCAACCGTCTGGAGAGAAATTGAAAACAAGATACTACCACCGCAGGTTGAAATTCCGCAGGCTGCTGATGGAATTGGGTTCTGGAAGCTGATTTCTGCGTTCACATCCACGGTTGCAGTCGCATGCGTTGGATTGTTGATGTATACGACTGGCGGAGATTTTGCGGGAACCGAATTGTCAGGTGCGCGTCAGGAATTGGCAGCGGCCAGGAAAGAAGCAAATTCAACTGCCACCAAACTTGAAACCATGCAAACAGAAGTTGCGTCGCTGACCAAGCAATTGCAAACTTCAAAAAACCAGGTCCTTGCAGAACAGGACAAGGCTGCGGAAGCGAATGAGGAATTGGCAGGTTTGCGGGATCAGCTTTCCAGCGGTCAATTACGGATTGAAACGGTTCAACAGGAACTTGAAACCGCCCAGAAGGCGCTGGATGCAGCAAATCAACAAGTGGCACGCGTAAACAGGAGTATCCAGGAAGCCCGTCCGTTGGTCGCCTCATTGACGCAAAATGGTGATGCACCTGCATTCGTCGCGCAATACGATCCATTGAAAAAAGCGCTTCTTATCCGAACCGAAGTTTCGGATTCTGATGAAAAGGTTCCGGAAGTCTGGCTAATCCCTGCGCAAGGTGAACGCGAAGGAGAAGTGCTGTCTCTGGGTGTTATGGATGAAGCTGCGCCGGATGTGCTTGCAATCTCAGATGATTTCATTCCGCTTGTAGGTGAAGGCGGAACTTTGGCTATTACGATGGAGCCCCCAGGTGGCGCGCCGAACGGCGTAGCAACCGGCCCGGTGATTGCACTGGGCAAGCTTCAGGCATTCTGATTTTTGTTTTTGGAATTAACCACATCAAAATGTCGCATATCGTCATGGAAGGATATTTGATTTAAAACTGCCGGGATTCCGGGAACAAATTCATCATTTGTTACTTGTCTATGCAAATGCGGTTTGGTTCCGGATGTAGGTCAGGGAGGAGAGATTGATCAAAACGATCTCTTGACCACATCCAGCCGCGGTGGGCGTAATTGCCCACCGCGGCGTTTTTTTTGACTTTGCTGAAACTATTTTCATTTGCCGCCGTTACTTCGTCAACTGAACCGGAACAGTTGAATTCAATAGTGCCCAAAACGGCAAAACATTTTTCAAGGGAGTTCAAAATGAACAAAACAAATGTAAGAAATTTTCTTTTCGCAGTAGCAACTACTTCAGCTATTGCCGTGACCCCGGCGCAGGCCAACACAACAGGCACGGTTGTCGACATTGCAGTTGGCTCACAGGATCATACAACTCTGGTTGCTGCAGTTAAGGCAGCAGGTCTAGTAGATACACTTTCAGGTGATGGCAAGTTTACCGTATTTGCACCAACAAACGATGCGTTCGGCAAACTGCCGGAAGGTACTGTGGACACATTGCTGAAACCGGAAAACAAGGGACAACTTACCAAGGTACTGACGGCCCATGTCGTTGCCGGAAACATTACATCCGGCGATCTGGTTGCGAAGATCCAGGCTCATGGTGGCCGGTTTAATTTCAACACCGTCAGCGGTGATGCGTTAACCGCGACACTCAAAGGCAATCACGTCTATATTTTTGATGAAAGCGGAGGTGCAGCACTTGTTACCGCTGCTGATCTGCAAAGTGGAAATGGTGTTGTTCATGTTGTGAATGACGTTCTGTTGCCACAATAGCCAAATTTAAAAAGCTGCTTAAATGGAACCGGTTCTTTTCAGGACCGGTTTCATGATTCAAGGGCTTCTGAAAGCATCTCAAGTTCAAGCCATTCCTCTTCCTTCTCGGACAGCAGGATTTGCCGCTTGGACATTTCATCTGCCCAGGCATTGAATTTCTTCGGATCTTTTTCGTAAAGCCCTGGCTTGGCAAGCGCTATTTGGAGTTTTCCAATTTCAAACTCCAGCCGTTCGATTTCCCCGGGCAAGGTTTTGAGAGCATGTTGCTGTTTGAAGCTCAGCTTCTCTGCGGGCGAAGGAGCAGAATTTTGACCGTTCTTTTTGGCTCCAGAAGTTTGTTTTCTTTTTCTTGAATTTTTCTGTTCTTCGTTGAGGTCCGGGGTATGGCCACGTTGTAACAACATGTCGGAATATCCACCGGCATATTCATTCCAAACGCCATCACCCCGAGAGACCAGTACAGAGGTGCAAACCCGATCCAGAAAGTCCCTGTCGTGGCTTACAAGCAATACTGTTCCGGGATAATCGGCAAGAAATTCCTGCAAGAGGTCGAGGGTTTCCAAGTCAAGATCGTTGGTAGGCTCATCAAGGATCAGGAAATTGGATGGAGTACGCAATCCCCGCGCCAGGGTAAGCCTGGCCCGCTCACCACCAGAAAGCGCACGGATCGGTGTTCGGGCTTGTTCGGGTAGAAACAGAAAATCTTTCATGTAGGAGTAAACGTATTTCGTTTCCTCACCGATTATGACCGAATCTCCACGACCATCAGTCAAGGCATCCTTCAACGTCCAATCAGGGTCCAGGATTTCGCGTTTTTGATCAATCAGCAAGGTTTCCAGGTTGGCCCCAAGTTTAATCTTACCGCCATCTGCAGCCAGATCCCCAGTGACAAGCTTTACAAGCGTAGTTTTTCCTGAGCCATTGGGCCCGACAATACCCAACCGGTCGCCCCTTGAAATGATCAAGGACAAATCCGAGACAATTTTTCTTTCGCCAAATGCCTTGCTGATGCCAAACAGTTTAGCCACCAGCTTACCGGAGTTTTCTCCTTCAGCCATGGTAATATTGACACCGCCCTGGACCTTGCGTTCCGTAGCTTTGTTTTGGCGTAGTCCTGCCAATTCCCGGACCCGACGCATGTTTCTTTTCCGTCTTCCGGACACGCCATGGGTAATCCAGTGTTCCTCGCGAACAATCTTGCGTGAAAGTTTGTGACGGTCTGTTTCTTCTTGCTCGAGCAAATTGTCCCGCCAATCTTCAAAATCGGCAAATCCCTTGTTGAGTGTTCGCGATTGACCGCGATCCATCCATACGGTTTGTTTTGAGAGTTTATCAAGGAAGCGCCGGTCATGACTGATCATGACAATCGCCGACTTCAGCGATTGTAACCGGTTTTCCAGCCATTCAATTACCGGAAGATCGAGATGATTGGTTGGCTCGTCAAGAAACAGGATATCGGGTTTTTTGGCCAGGGCACGTACAAGTGCTGCTCTTCTTGATTCTCCGCCGGACATTTCATCTGCTTCAAGTTCTGGAGAAATTTCAAGTTCATCGAGTAACAAACTTGCATCGTGCGGATTATCCTGTGGGCCAAGTTCTGCTTCAACATATTCGCCAACGGTTTTGAAACTTCCGAAATCTGTGTCCTGGGGCAAATAATGCAGGGTAAATCCCGGTTGTAAAAAGCGCTCGCCCCTATCCTGCTCGATCATGCCAGCAGCAATCTTCATCATGGTGGATTTTCCGGAACCATTGCGTCCGACAAGGCAAATCCGGTCGTTGGGATGAACAGCCAGATTGGCGCCTTCAAGAAGGGGTGTTCCCCCGAAGGTCAGGTGAATATCATCAAGAAACAGTATTGGAGCACTCATGTGCACCCATATACGAATTATTTCAGAAAATAATAGGCCGAAAGGAAAAAGCCCAGAACAATAATGGAATTTGTCAGAAGGGTCTGGGAAATTCTACGTGCGTAAAGCGTGCTTGTATAACCTCCAAGTACCGATCCCGCCATCAGGACCAAGGCTTGCGGCCAGGCAATCAAACCGCTGAACGTAAAAATGATCACTCCCAAAAAGGCACTCATGGTATTGGTCAGGTTTTTAAGGGCGTTCGCCTCATGGAAATCTGCATATCCGATCAAGCGAAGGACCGCGAGCATGATCACACCGAGGCCCGCACCGAAGTAGCCCCCATAGATTGAAAACAGGAAAACGAGAGAATATCCGGTCATTCCTTCCGCGATGGTCCGGCCGTCGTTTCTGGCAGCAATTGCCCGGTTTATCGTTCCGCCAAATGCGAACAGCAGCGTCGCCGTCAATATGAGCCAGGGTATAATTTCCAGAAAGAATGTATCCGTGCTGTAAATCAGCAAAACACTGCCAATCGCTCCGCCCGCCAGGCTTGGGAATATCAATCGCAAAGCCATTTTGCGATTCTTTTTGATTTCTCCGGAATACGCAGGAAGAGCAGCTGCATTTGCGGGAAGGACCGCCACAAAATTTGAAGCATTTGCTACGGTCGGGGGAAGTCCTGCTGCCAATAGAACAGGAAACGTTATCAACGAAGACCCGCCGGCCATGGCATTGATGCCACCACCGACAAAACCCGCACAAAACAACATCAAAATGATATCTACAGGCATCGGCGTTCTCTTCAAGCAATTGCGTCGATACCATAAGCGAGGGGTCGTTAATTTGCATTCCTCTTTTCAGTTTGTACCCAAGTTGCAGAATTTATCCGTTTTAGTACCGATTTCCCCACAAATTACCGCGACAAACTGCCATTTTTTTCCGATCCGGCTGGACACATTATGAAGAGAAGAATAGAACCCCTTCCAACGTGGTTTCTTGTTGGGATTCTGTGGCATTTTGTATGTCGCAAGAACTGTTGTAGGGTCCCAGAAATTTGAAAGGAAAATGTACGTGGCTGCCAAGACGAAAGCCGGAGCTCCTGAGCCAACCCGCCGGGATTTCCTGTATGTTGCAACGGGGGTAATGGGTGCTGCAGGTGTTGCCGGGGTTGCATGGCCTCTTATCCGCCAAATGTCACCTGATGCATCAACACTCGCACTGGCATCAATTGAGGTTGATGTTTCCTCAATCGAGCCAGGACAGGCAATTACTGTCAAATGGCGCGGCAAGCCGGTGTTCATTCGTAACCGGACAGAAAAAGAAATCGAGGAAGCAAAGGCCGTAGAGCTTTCGCAGCTAAAAGACCCGATTGCTCGCAACGAGAACTCAACCAATGCGGAGCCTGCGACTGATATCAACCGTTCGGCTGGCGAAGGGATGGAAAACTGGATTGTGATGATTGGATCCTGTACTCACCTCGGCTGTGTTCCGGTTGGCCTTGCAGGAGATTTTGGTGGCTGGTTCTGCCCGTGTCACGGATCACACTATGATACAGCGGGCCGTATCCGGAAAGGCCCGGCGCCTGAAAACCTGCTTATTCCTCCGTTTGAATTTGTTTCAGACGGTCTGATCAAAATCGGTTAACGAAGGGGAGAAGAGATATGAGTGGTGGACATTCCGAATACGTCCCAAGTAATGGCTTCTCCAAGTGGATGGATGAGCGCCTGCCGTTGCCGAGACTGGTTTACGACAGCTTTATTGCCTATCCGGTTCCGCGCAACCTAAACGGCTGGTATACATTTGGCGCAATCCTGGCGGTAATGCTGGTTGCGCAGATCATAACAGGCGTTGTGTTGGCAATGCATTATGTAGCCTCTACCAGCCTTGCTTTTGAAAGCGTTGAGCACATCATGCGTGATGTGAATTATGGCTGGCTGATGCGACGACTGCATGCAAATGGCGCTTCCATGTTCTTCCTTGCCGTGTTCATCCATATTTTCCGTGGCATGTATTATGGTTCCTACAAGGCGCCTCGGGAGGTTTTGTGGATTCTCGGAGTGTTGATCTTCCTTTTGATGATGGCAACCGCATTCATGGGATACGTGCTTCCATGGGGACAAATGAGCTTTTGGGGCGCGACCGTCATCACTGGCTTTTTCTCGGCAATTCCATTGGTGGGTGAAACTATCCAGCAATGGCTGCTCGGTGGTTTCGCGGTGGACAACGCAACCTTGAACCGTTTCTTCTCACTTCACTACCTGCTTCCCTTCATGATTGCTGGTGTAGTAATCCTGCATGTCTGGGCACTGCATGTGACTGGCCAGACCAATCCGACTGGCGTCGAAGTCAGGAACATGAAAAAGGAAACGGTTCCATTTACACCTTACGCAACGATCAAGGATACCCTCGCGATCGTTCTGTTCCTGATTTTCACATGCTGGTTTGTATTCTATCTGCCGGACTTTCTTGGACACCCGGACAATTACATTCCGGCTGATCCCCTGAAGACACCTGCCCACATTGTTCCTGAATGGTACTTCCTGCCATTTTACGCGATCCTGAGGGCGATTACCTTCAATATAGGAATTCCTTTCACGGATATTGTGCTGATCGATTCAAAACTCGGCGGCGTGATTGCAATGTTTGGATCAATAGCAGTCCTGTTGTTCCTGCCATGGCTCGATACATCGAAAGTACGCTCAGGTGCCTACCGCCCGCTGTTCAAACAGTTTTTCTGGCTATTTGTTGTGGTTTGCATCATCTTGGGTTGGCTGGGTTCACGGCCTGCAGAAGGTGGCTATGTGATTGCTGCGCAGATTTGTACAGCACTTTATTTCGCACATTTCCTGATTGTCCTACCGTGGCTTGGAAAAATCGAAAAACCGAAGAAAGTACCACCCAGTATTGCAGATGCAGTTCTTGGTGATAATGGCAAACAGGGCAGCGTCAGCGCAGCCCAACCCGCTGAATAATCTGTGTCCGGAGACTTAGAACTATGAAACATGCAATTTCAAAATTTGCCGGACTAGCAGTGGCAGTGTCAGTAGCACTTGGATCCAGTCTTGCCCTTGCTGCAGGAGGTGGCGACGGTGAGCCGGCGCATTATCCGATCAAGAAGCCGCGCGAACAATCATGGAGCTTTGCCGGACCATTCGGGACCTGGGACCTGGGACAAATGCAACGGGGGTTCAAGGTCTACCAGGAGGTTTGTTCTGCTTGCCACAACATCGATCTGGTAAAATTCCGCAATTTGACTGCTTTGGGGTTCAGTGAAGCCCAGGCGAAAGCCATTGCTGCTGAATATGAAGTGGAAGACGGTCCCGACGCTGACGGCGAATTCTTTGACCGGACAGCTGTCCTTTCTGATGGAATTCCAGGTCCATACACAAACAGTGCCGAAGCTGCTGCTGCCAACAATGGTGCTGCGCCGCCAGATTTCTCGCTACTTGCAAAAGCGCGTGCACCTGAGCGTGGATTCCCGACTTTCATCTTTGACGTTTTCACGCTTTATGCAGAAAATGGCTCGGACTACATCTATTCGCTCCTGACAGGATATCAGGACCCGCCAAGCGGTGTCGAAGTCCCAGACGGTGCGCATTACAATCCCTATTTCATCGCGGGGTCCGCTCTGGCAATGGCCAACCCACTTTCTGATGATATCGTTGATTATGATGATGGCACACCCCAAACGGTGGACCAGTATTCCAAGGACGTGGCTGCGTTCATGATGTGGGCCGCAGAGCCCACATTGGTTGAGCGTAAACAACTGGGGTTCAAGGTGATGATCTTCCTGCTGATCTTCGCAGGGCTTCTGTACCTCACCAAGAAACGTGTATTCCGGGATTTGAAAGAAGCCTAGAATTCTGCAATTCGGAAATTTGAAGGGGCCTTGCAACGCAAGGCCTTTTTTGTTTGTGTTTTCAATAAACCGGCAGGAGAAAATGATGGAACATACACTGCGTCGTCACCTTGAAAGTGTGATCCGCTCCATTCCAGATTATCCTCATGAAGGAATCATCTTTCGCGATATAACAACCTTGCTGGGAGATGCCCCGGCATTCAGACGGTCGGTTGACGAACTGGTGCATCCTTATAGTGGAGCAGGTGTCAAATTTGTTGCAGGAATAGAAGCGCGTGGTTTTATTCTCGGGGGTGCGATGGCGCATCAACTGTCCTGCGGTTTTGTACCTATCCGCAAAAGCGGAAAACTCCCCTACGAAACGGCCTCCATGACCTACGAACTGGAGTACGGGGAAGACCAGATAGAAATCCACAAGGATGCAGTGGCAAAAGGCGACCGGGTGTTGCTGGTTGATGATCTTATCGCCACCGGTGGAACAGCTGAAGCAGCCATCAAGCTTCTAAAACAATTCAAGACCGAGATTGTTGCTGCATGTTTTATCGTTGATCTTCCAGAACTGGGTGGACGCCAACGGATACAGGATATGGGTATACCCGTAAGAACACTGGTTGAGTTTGACGGTAAATAATTTTCAGGAAGTCGCTTTTGGCACTTTTCAAGATGGAAATCGTCGTCAATTCTCCGGAAAAATTCGGAGGAATTCATGAAAGTTGGTTTTATTGGTCTTGGCAATGTCGGTGGCAAATTGGCAGGCAGCCTGCTTCGTAACGGAAAGGACCTGACGGTCCGCGACCTGGATCGTGAACTTGCCCAAACATTCATCGATAAGGGTGCAAAATGGGCCGATAGCCCAAGGGAAATGATCGAAAAATGCGACCTGGTGATTACGTGCCTGCCAAGTCCGGCTGCATGCGCTGGGGTAATGGAGGCAGAGGACGGTATTCTTGCCGGCATTGGGGCCGGAAAAATTTGGGCGGAAATGTCGACGACAGATGAGGAAGAAGTAAAGCGACTGGCTGCCCTGGTGGAAGCAAAGGGTGGGGAGGCCATTGAGTGTCCTGTCTCGGGCGGGTGTCACCGTGCGGCGACTGGAAATATTTCCATATTTGCTGGGTGTAAACGGGAGACCTTTGACAAAATGCTGCCCTTCCTCACTGTCTTGGGTCGTCGAGTATTACATACCGGTGATATCGGATCGGCATCACTGCTGAAAGTCATGACCAATTATCTGGCAACTGCCAACCTGATCACGGTCGCTGAAGCATTGGTGACGATGAAAGCTGCTGGTATGGACCTTGCGACCACATATGAGGCAATCGAGATTTCGTCCGGCACTTCATTTGTCGCCGAAACAGAAGGACAAGTTATCTTGAATGGCAGCAGAGATATTTCCTTCACCATGGATCTTGTCAAGAAAGACATCGGCTTGTTTCAGGCAATTGCGGCAAAGCATGATGTAGCGTTGGAAATGTCACCGTTGATGGTCGATATTTTTGATGATGCAATCGAGAAATACGGCCCCAGGGAATTGTCTCCCAATATCATCAGGAGGCTTGAAGATCAGACCGGTTTATCAATTTTGGCAGACGGTTTCCCGTCTGAGATGCTCGATGATGAACCTGAAGAACCTGGATATGAAGTAATCCCGAGAAATCGCAAATAGGATAATCCATGCGTGATCCAGCCGTATATATAGATACCGAAATCTATCCGCTGAATGACCCTTGCTCTGATAATTATTCTACAATGGTCGCTGCCATACGATCCAAGTTGTCAGAAGATGGATGCGCTGTTCTCAAGGGATTTGTGAAAAAGGAGATCATTGGCAAACTGGTTCGTGAGGCGGACAAAGCTGCGCCACATGGCCACAATTCGAAAAGCCGCACCAACGTCTATTTCAGCGAAGATGACCCATCCCTTGATCCTTCACATCCCAGACGAAGGTTTTACGACCGATCCAACGCTTTTATTCCGGCGGACAATTTCGGTAAAGGATCGATTTTGCGGGAAATTTACGAATGGCAACCGTTTTTCAAATTTGTGCGGGATGCCCTGGATGAGGGAGAAAGCAGGTTTTTCCGGTATGCCGATCCGCTAGCAGATGTCATCGTCAACATGGCCGAGGAAGGTAATGGTTTTCCCTGGCATTTTGACACTAATAACTACACTGTCACTTTGGCAATTCAGAATGCGGAAGAGGGCGGTGACTTTGAGTACGCTCCCAATATCCGTGAAGGTGACGAGAACTTTGATGCTGTGCGAGATGTTCTGGATGAAACGTCAGACAAGGTGACTTCGCTGAAACTTCACCCCGGTGACTTGCAGATTTTCAAAGGCCGGTATTCACTTCATCGCGTAGCACCTCTCAGAGGCAAAACGCCAAGGTATGTGGCGATCTATTCATATGTTGAAGAATCCGGCATGGTTGGTTCTCCCGAACGAACCCAGCAGTTGTACGGGAGGGTTTTACCAATTCATCTTGAACGGGCCGGCCTGCGGGCTGATGAATATCTGGATTAGGAAGTTTGGCGAAACTCCTGCTTGAGTTTTTTCCGACGACAGCGCAAGTTGCATTTCAAATCAAGACGAACCGGCAATACCAATCATGAATTTTCTTTCCGAGCTGCATACAGCTGATTTAATGGCGCTGGGATTCTTCATATTTGGATGGATACTGCTTGAATATGTAATTGATTATTCAAAGTTTTCTTCAAAAAGCCTGGGTGGGTTGATGGCGGACCGGCGGCAGGACTGGATGATGGTAATGGCGGAGAGGGACCTGCGGATTGTTGATACATCCATCATGTCCGGATTGCTGCAGGGAACCGCATTTTTCGCTTCTGCTTCGATTCTGGCAATCGGCGGATGTTTTGCACTTTTAGGTTCGACCGAGGTCGTGCTTCAAGTGTACAAGGACCTGCCTGTTGGGGTATCAGTCAGCCGGATTCAATGGGAAATCAAGATTCTTGGGCTTGCGCTCCTGTTTGTCTATACCTTTTTCAAGTTTGGTTGGGCATTCAGACTTTTCAACTATAGCGGCATCTTGCTGGGTGCTGTACCGCCGATTCAAAATGCCACTGCCGACCTGCGCCGGGAGAAGGCATTAAAAGCAGCTGCAATGAATGCTATAGCAGGGAGACATTTTACCTCCGGATTGCGCGGTCTGTTTTTGGCCCTCGGTTATCTCGGCTGGTTTGTAGGCCCGCTAATGTTTTTCATCTGCACCGTGTTCGTTTTTCTGGTGCTGATCAGGCGACAGTATTTTTCGCGCTCCAGACGGGTGTTGCTGGACTGAAGTTCCGCAAAAAAAGAAAATCTCAAAGGTTGGTGTTTATAAACAAATCAGCTGCGGCCGGGCTGCAGGCAATCGGAATGTCATGCTGGATCGAAAGTCGGATCAACGCGAGGAGGTCGGAATCCAGTGTGCCAGCGCCGACGGGATCCGCGAAAAAAATGACGGCATCGAGTTCACCGGTAGCAACCAGTGCACCCAGTTGTTGGTCTCCGCCGTGCGAGCCTCTTTGAAGCCGTTGAATACTGAGTTCCGGTTCAGCTTTTCCCAACAGTGTGCCGGTGCCACCTGTGCTTACGATACGGTGATGACGTAATGATTCCGAATGGCGGCTCACCCAGGCCAATAGTTGGGATTTCCGATTGTTGTGGGCAACCAGCGCAATTCGTCTTGGTGCAGAGGACCGCTGTCTTGCCCGACCGGTCATGGCGAGAATTGCCTGAACCTGTGCCACAAGCCCGTCTCTGGATGCCGGAAAATTTTCCCGGAAAGCTGCGGTCCCGACGGTAAATCCGGCAGCACCTGATTCCGCTACCGCATATATACGGTCTTCCTGATCAATAGAGCCTGCCATGATTATCGGTTTGCTGGTAGACTGGCAGACCGATTTCATGAGGGCGGGGACATCTCCTTCGAACCGGTAAGCCAGAAGGTCCAACCCGTGAACGGTTTCCAGATCAGCCAGTTTCCGGGCACTTTCCGTAATTTCATCTATGGAGCCGCTGAGCACACTTGGGTGTCCGACAATTTCGCCTGGAAACGGGAAATACCGTACCGGATGGTGCCGGAGCATAGGTGCTACCGCACTGGCGCGGGTGCCGCCCAGCAGGCAATCAACTTCGAGTTCAATTGCCGCTTTTGCAGAGCGCAGTTCGCTCTCTTCGTCGAGGCTGACAACTTCCAGATAGGCGCGCCCACCAGCGGAACGAATATCAGAAGCGAGTCCTTTTAGCTCTTCAAACGGCAGACCAATGTCCTTGAAACCGATATGTCGTGCACCACCAGCAAGCACATCTTCCAAGCGGGCTCGGGCATCAGCAATGGTTCGATCATCTTCTGTCAGCATGAAAATGAAGTCGAATGCCATGATAGTACCTTTGTTACACGTTGAACTTGAATAGCATTATATCACCATCAAGAACCACGTATTCCTTGCCTTCGTCGCGAGCCTTGCCAGCTTCCTTGGCTGGAACTTCTCCGCCGAGGGAGACATAGTCATCAAACGCAATTGTTTGTGCCCGGATAAATCCCTTTTCGAAATCCGTATGAATAACGCCAGCAGCCTGGGGTGCCTTTGAGCCTTTTTTCACGGTCCAGGCTCGGGTTTCCTTGGGCCCGGCGGTAAAATAGGTGATCAGCTCCAGGAGACGATACCCGGCGCTGATCAGACGATCCAGGCCGGATTCCTCTAGGCCGTTCATTTCCAGAAACTCGCCCTGTTCGTCTTCTGGCAACTGGGCGATTTCCTCTTCGATTGCAGCTGAAATAACCACTGATTCAGCACCTTCACTTGCCGCAAGTGCGTCGACCGCTGCTGTGAGTTCATTGCCGGACGCTGCATCGCTCTCAGCCACATTGCACACGTACAAGACTGGTTTGGAAGTGAGCAGGTTGAGGCCCTTCAAGATCTTGAGGTCTTCTGCTGCGATGCCCTCCAGCAACAATCTGGCCGGTTTGCCTTCCTTGAGAAGGTTGACTGCCGCCTCCATCATTGGAAGCATAGTCATGGCTTCTTTGTCTTTTCCTGTAGCCTTTTTGCGTGTCTGGTCCAGCCGTTTTTCAAGGCTTTCGAGGTCAGACAGCATCAACTCTGTTTCTATTGTTTCTGCATCCTCAACCGGATTGATACGTCCGTCCACGTGAGTGATGTCATCATCCTCAAAACAACGCAGGACATGAACAATGGCATCCACTTCACGGATATTTGCCAGAAACTGGTTGCCAAGACCTTCGCCCTTCGATGCGCCTTTGACAAGGCCTGCGATATCGACAAATGAAATCCGTGTCGGGATAATTTCCTTGGATTTTGCAATTTTTGCAATTTCGTCGAGACGCCCGTCCGGAACATTCACTTCGCCGGTATTTGGTTCGATCGTACAGAATGGATAGTTGGCAGCCTGCGCCGCGGCAGTCTTTGTAAGCGCGTTGAAAAGGGTCGATTTGCCGACATTTGGCAGGCCCACTATTCCGCATTTAAATCCCATGAAACGGGCCCTTTATCGAAATGTTTACAAGTCCGCAATTGCTTTAGTGGAAGGCAGGCGCAAGGGCAAGGGGAGGGTGATTACTCAATTGGTTTTACGTAGTACCAGAGTCCGTTTTTCTTTCTGAACAGGCTATTTTCGGTCTGCTGAACCACCTCGCCATTGACCATAGATTTTGCGGTGAACGCAACGGTGCCTCTATTGTCGGCCTGTGTACCTGCTTTGCTGTCATGAACCGTCAAGCCAAGCCAGATACTGTTTGCGGCCCGGTCAAGGTATCCTGCTTCATCAAAGTGTTTTTGATTTGCAGGCCAGGTTGTCTCCTTCAAGTAGGAAATTTCCTGCTTCACAAATGCTGAATACCGTGACCGCATGAGTTGTACTGCTGTGGCAGCAATCTCGGTTCCTTTGTGAAATAAGCCACAACAAACATCATAATTATGGGCGGAACCGCAGGGGCAGGTCACTTGGATTGCTTTCTTCTAACTCTTGTCTCCGAACAGCTTTTTCAGCATTTCTGCCATTGGGCCGGTTTTCGGTGGATCCAATTTTGTAGATGATTTTCTGGCCTGGTGGATGTGTGATTGCTTTTTGACCGGCTTTTCCTTCGTTGCATCGCGGTTTTGCCCGGTTTCAAGCGAAACCTTGTTCATGAAACGCGCATCATCACCAGTGGCAAGCAATGTGGCATTGTCGGCAATTGAACCTAACAGGGCATCAAGCCATTCCTGATCTGCCTTCGCGAAGTCTCCAAGCACATGCCCGGTCACTTTTTCCTTCGTGCCGGGGTGACCAATGCCAAGGCGCATGCGTCGGTACTCCTTGCCACAATGGGAGTCGATTGAGCGGATGCCATTATGGCCTCCGGCACCGCCGCTGGTCTTGATACGAAGTTTGCCGGGCGCCAGGTCCAGTTCATCATAAATGACGATCAGGTTTGACAGGTCTTCCTTGTAAAAGCGCAGCAATTCACCGATTGCCTGTCCGGATTCATTCATGAAGGTTTGCGGTTTGACTACCAGCACCTTTTCACCGGAAAGGGATCCATCAGAAATTTCAGCGTTGAATTTGGATTTCCACGGCCCAAACGAATGACGGCGAACGATTTCGTCCGCCGCCATGAAGCCGATATTGTGGCGATGGCCAGCGTATTTGCTGCCCGGATTGCCAAGTCCTGCGATGATCAGCATGACGGGGTCCCCGCTAACGGGAAGTTACTCCTCAGCGCCTTCTTCTGGTTCATCGGTTTCCTCGCCGATGATTTCAGTTTCAGGTGCTTCTGGCGCGCCCTCTTCTTCTTCTTCATCAGATTTGAGGCCGGCAGGTGACGCGATCGTGGCAATGGTAAAGTCACGGTCGGTAATCGTCGGCTCAACGCCTTCCGGAAGGGTAACGGTGGAGATATTGATTGAATCGCCGAGATCATACGGCTCCAGATCAATCGTAAAGCTGTCTGGAATGCCGTCAGCCGGACAGTTAACCTCAACGGTGTGCCTGACGATGTTGAGAACGCCGCCACGCTTCAGTCCCGGTGATACTTCATCGTTTTCGAAGTGAACTGGAATTTCCACGGTAACAATGGTTTTGCGGGATACACGCAGAAAATCCACATGCTCGACAAAATCGCGGACCGGATGAAGTTGATAGTCTTTTGGCAGTACCCGGTGCTCTTCATCGCCAATCTTGATATTGGCAATGGTAGTCATGAAGCCTCCGCCATGAATCATCATGGAGAGCTCCTTGTACGGGAGTGCAATGGAAACGGGGTCTTTTTTGTCGCCATATATGACGGCAGGAACCATGGCGTTGCGGCGAAGTTCACGGGCGGCCCCCTTGCCTACCCGTTCGCGCAACTGGCCCTCCAGAACGTTAATATCGCTCATAACGAAGCCTTTCGCGTTAAAAGTTTGGGCATCCGGTCCGAAACCGGAATTGTTGCAGTCTCATATGGTCAGAAAACAACAAGCCCACAGTGCCTCCAAGGGTGTCTGTGCGGGCAGGCGGGTTATAGGGGAGAACGGATCCAAGTGCAAGTGGAATGATCTCGGATTGTTGGGTGTTATCGTGGATGAAATTCCTGCGCAAAGGTGTAGGGTCTACCCCATCCTGTCAGGCATAGTGAATAGATGCAGAGATCGCAGCTATGTACCAGAAGCGGATGTTGCTGGATTTACCGAATGATAGCTTCGTGCCCCTGTCAGACATTGAAAAATTGTCGTGATTTGAATAATTCGGTTCAGGCACAAAAGCCTATCGGACCCAAAACAGGCATTTAGAACTTTGCAACGCCGCATAGAACACCGGGGAGCAATCCCCGGCATTCTGTAGTTCGTCTACGCGGCTATTACACAAGCGGGTAGAGAGCTATCCGACTTTGTGAGTGGAAAAACATTTTGTTGTGTTGAGTTTGACCGCTCTGCAACAAGCTGTACAAACCGGCGTGCACCAGTGAATGATGCCCAAGCCAGAATGCGGATAAATCGCTCTTCGTCCTGGTCTTCTCCCAGAACTGCTTCTGCCATCTTCTCATCAACCTGATAGGGCGCTTTGGCGAGAACAATGGCCAATCTGGCGATAGCACGATCAGCGCCGTAGAGATCCTGGACATCCGCGTTGACCCAAGAGCGACTAATGGGCATCTGCTCGCCGTTCCAGATTGTCAGCGACGACTCTACCGTTTTTCTAACCGCTTGCGAAATTACCCCTTTTGACTCCCGCTCAACTGCAGCTGACCAACGAGACAATGCATCCGCGACGCGGGGGTTGGGTTTTGCCCAGTGCATGTCCACAGGCAGGTTTGCCGGCGGAAGTAAGGGTAATGCACGGCCGTGTTCCAGCGAAAGCTGCCGCGTTATCTCAAGTTCAGATCCAAAATAGCGCAATGCGATTGCCTTCGCTGTCTGCAGGCCAAACGGAGCGTTAACGGGTGAGTCTTCCATGACAACGTGGCTAAAGCGGTTAATATCACTCATACCCAATAGCGTCCCAAAGACTTCCGGTAATTGGTCCGCAGTGAAGGGATTTGGGGGAATTTCTTTCTGGCCGGGTGCGGCGACAGCCCGAACCCACTCCAGAACCTTACGCAAACCGGCTTCGGTTGCGCTCAAATCGTTCTGCGAAAAAATATCTCCCGCAGCTTCGTGTTCTCCGCCAGCATGCACAAGGCTTACCAACATGTCCTCGCAATAGGGACAATCGTTGACCTGCGATAACACTGCAGAAATAGCGTCCTTCGTTGTACGATCAACTTTATCCTCGACCAGCATGGCTTCACGCCCTCCCGTCCAGATGGCAGCCATGAGTTCGGGCACTTTTGAACGGCTTGTCAAAGAACCGTTTTTAAAGAAATCCTCCTTGATCATGTCATAGACTTTTTTCGTCAGTCCTTCTGCCTTACGGGTTGGGACGGCACTGACATAACGCATTGTCTTGACTGACATGCGGTCGAATAACCAGTATCTGATTTTTGATGGTAACATCGTTCTATTCCTTTATTTGGGTTGGGTTACCCCATCACGATGCGTCGAATCTCATTCAAAAATCCAGTACATAATCTGTACTAAATAGGAATTGACGTGAGACGGACCTCTGTTTGATGTATTTATTTATTTATTTTTCAGTATGTTACAGTATTTTTTAAGGGGGATTTTCTGAGAGGAGGAATTTTTTCTTAATTTTATGATACAATAATTGTACTAGTATTGTAACATATAGTATTTTATTGTGGCACCTATGACTGGTTACGGACAATTTTGCCCTATCGCCAAGGCCTCGGAAATACTCGGTGAGCGTTGGTCCCATCTGATAATTCGCGAGCTTGGCGCGGGTAGTGAAAGTTTCAATGATCTGCGCAGAGGTATGCCGTTGATCTCACCGGCACTCCTATCAACGCGATTGAAGTCAATGGAGGCAGCAGGAGTTGTGTCGCGTACCGAAACCGAAAGAGGAATACAATACACATTGACTGAAGCTGGCATGGAATTGAGACCCATTATTTTGCAGATGGGTGTTTGGGGGAGTCGCTGGGCGCGAAGCAAACTTTCTCCGGATGATCTCGATCCATCAATGTTGATGTGGGACATACACAGGACCATGAACGCCGGATATTTTGGTGAAAATCGCACGTCTTTGTATTTTGAGTTCAGCGACTATACGGCAAAATCCAGGCGATGGTGGCTGGTTGTGCAGGCCGGAGAGGTCGACGTTTGCATGAAAGATCCTGGCCATGACATTGATCTGGAAATCCTGACAACCGTCAGCACGCTTACCGGCGTCTGGATGGGTAGCATTGATCTTGGTCAAGCACTTCGGGACGGACGCATCAGATTAACTGGTTCGACCCAATTGAGGAGGGATATTTCTACGTGGCTGGGTAGGAATTATTTTGCTGATATAAAATCTGCGAGATGAAAAGCTTATTTGAATTGAACTGATATTAAAGTTCTGCTGTCTGTTGCAATCTTTGCGCAATCTCCATTTTTTGGCACAAAGCCGACATCGCGGTTGTGCCGCCTGCTGATCAATCTATTTAGCAACTGATGATGCTTTGTCCGCTGAGCGGGCATTGGCTGGGATTGTCGCTACGGCCGCTTAGAGCTGATAGCGGCCTATCACTGTGTTTGTTAATGTTGTTTGCTTTACGTACTTGTACGCATGTAGGGCATCTAAAAGTCGCTAGCGGATCAATGGTGACGCTGCAATTTTTTGCCGTTCCAGTTCGAGTTCATCAATTCCGGCATCACGGCGCAAATGCGGATTCAGGTAGTTTAAATCATGTCGAGATCGAAACAGCCTTTTCAACTCTTTCAAGTGCTTATGTATTTGCTCAACAATATTGAGGTTAATTCCTGCCAGTGGCGAATCAAGTATCTCAAATTTGTGATTGCTATGGGTCTTCATCTAAGCCTCCGGGTTAATTCTGCAACCAGAGTGCGTTAAGGTGACCGTCTTCTCAATTAAAGTTCCTTGACATCCATTGTGCAGAAAAGTCACAATGGAAAATGCCTCGATTCCTACCTCCCCTGAATGCGCTTAAGGCCTTCGAGGCAGCTGGAAGGTTAGGCAGTTTTACAAAAGCAGCAGAAGAACTGAATGTGTCGCATTCTGCGATTTCCCGACACGTTCGGGGACTTGAAGGCCGCCTGAATGTGCACCTCTTTCGTGTAACCAACACAGGAGTCGTGCTGACTGAACAGGGGCGTACCTATCTTGAAAGTATCACTCCGGCCTTTGATCAAATAGCTCAATCGACAGAAGCTCTTTCGGTTCCGCCGGAGGGTACTGTGACATTGACAACCGAAAGCACAATTGCTCAGAAATGGTTGGTACCAAGGCTTCCCAGTTTCAAGGCACGCTTTCCCGGCATAAATTTAAAGCTTTCCGTTTCGACCCAGATGATGGATATAGAATCGCATGACTTTGATATTGGGTTAAGATATTTGCGGTCCGAACCGCCCGAAAATTGCGATCTTATCTTTCAGTGTGCGGTTCGGGCATATGCCTCGCCCCATTTTGCCCCAATTATTGACGGTAAATTGAATCTAGAGGCTCTGGTGACTGGCCCGCTTTTAGAAGAGGCAACTTTTCGACTCTGGCCTGAGTGGTTGAAGAAAGCGGGCCTTAAGGAGATACCAAAATTTGAGTTGCCCCATCCATTGAATGCCCTTCTCGCCATTCAATCAGCAGTTACTGGCCTTGGCGCAGTGCTCATGGATAAACACCTATGTGAACCAGAATTGAATTCAGGGTTGTTGGTAGAGTTGTCGCCGGTGGAAATTCCTTTCGGAGGCTATTATCTAACGGTGAATAGCAGAGCCGTTCGCCGTAAAGCGGTCAAAACAGTTCGTCAGTGGTTGATTGAGGAAAGCGCAGCTGTTTGAAGACCGTAGTTTCAACATTCCGGTTGTCAGGCTGCATACTTTACGCGAGCTTCACTCGATGCTTCGCAGTTCCAGTTCGGCAATTCCTGCCGCAAGGTTAAGGCCGGACTGGGTTTCAACACTCAGTGGTTGCAGCGCAAAGGTGGTTTGTGAGCCACCCACCAACACATTTGCACCCAGACCAACTGAAATTGTGGCTGAAGCCGTTGCCCCAATATAATCACCGGCAAGGAATCCGGGTTCGAAACTTCCTGTGGTAGGAGCAATAACCAGCCAGGTCATGTAGGATTGTTTGGTTGTTCCGATATCAAGACCGAACTTGTTGATGACACCAAAATAGTTTTCTTCCATACGTTCCGGATCAATCGGGGTAAACACACAACTGATGTCCCTGGTGGAACCAATAACCCATCCAGTCCCAGCATCCACAAAACAATCAAGATTTCCCAGCTCAAGCCTGTCCTCGGCATAAGTCGGTAGTGTTGAGCCGAACATCAGTGCAATCAGGGGAAGGGCGGTTCTCAATTTCAGGTCTTTCACGTTTATCTCTCCAAGTTTCATAAAGAAAATAGGCGAGTGGCCGGTAAACGCAAATAAATTGAAGTATAAACCCTGTGATCAGTCAAACAGGCTGGAGACGGATTTTTCAAGGGCGGTCCGGCTGATTGCCTCGCCCATCAGTTCTGCAATCGACACAACGCGGATATTGGCTGCCGTATTGATTGCTGAAGTTGGCTGAATGGAATCGGTAATCACCAACTCCTTGAGTTTGGAAGAGGTGATCCTTGCGACCGCGCCGCCAGAAAGAACCCCGTGCGTGATATAGGCAGTGACACTTGTTGCGCCCATTGTCAGTAAAGCCTCGGCAGCGTTACAAAGTGTTCCGCCGGAATCGATAATGTCATCGATCAGGATGCAATCCTTCCCGGACACGTCACCAATCACGTTCATCACTTCTGACTCGCCTGGTTTGTCTCGCCGCTTGTCAACGATTGCCAGCAGGGAATCGAGCCGCTTGGCCAGAGCACGGGCACGAACCACACCCCCCACGTCCGGTGAAACAACCATGACGTTGTTGAGATCAAGGCGCTCCCGCACGTCGCGTGCTAGTACCGGGACTGCGAACAGGTTATCGGTCGGGATATCAAAAAAGCCCTGGATTTGGGCCGCATGCAAATCGAGGGTCAGAACCCTGTCAGCACCTGCTTCCGTGATCAGGTTGGCCACGAGCTTTGCAGAAATCGGAGCCCTTGGTCCCGGTTTCCGGTCCTGGCGGGCATAGCCGAAATAGGGGAGGACAGCCGTAATCCTTTTCGCTGAGGCCCTGCGCAGGGCATCGATCATGATCAGGAGTTCCATCAGGTGATCATTGGCGGGGTATGAAGTGGACTGAAGCACGAAACAGTCTTCCCCGCGGACATTTTCCAGGATCTCGACAAAAATTTCCTGATCGGCAAATCTTCTTACATTGGCTTTGCCCAGCGGGATGTCGAGATATTTTGTAATCTGTTCTGCAAGAACCTCGCTTGAGTTTCCGGCGAAAAGCTTCATGTTTACTCCGCCGGCTGGCCGGCCCCTGTCATTTGCCCTGGCTCTTCATAGGCGAATGTTTAAGGGCTATCAATGCCCGTGATGCGGAATCAGGCAAACAATCTGGGGATTTATCAAAAGTGTTGGTTTGACGGTTAATTTGTCTCAACCCAAGACTTCAATCTGGCAGCTGTTGCATCAGCAACCCGCGCAAGATCTTCTTCAGTTATCGCTTGCCAGGGGTCTGTTTTGCTTGTCGAGGTCCTTTCCTGGCCGTTGATTCTGTGAATCCGCTTCCCTGACTTGTCCTCGATATCCCAAATATAGATCAAAAGCGTACCCGATCCGTCATTGAGCGCTGAAAAATAACCCTTGACCTGATAAGCAGCACCGCTCTGGTTTGCCGGAAGTACCGTCAAGCCATAAGAATCCGCAGATTGCTTCAACGACCTCGAAAGTTGTGTAACTTTTCCTTGCGGTGCTCCTTGTACCGGGAGGAAACTCATCGCGTTTGCCGCGCCAAGAGAGGCTACTTGCGTCTCCTGACCGGTTTGCGCGGTGGTTACCGTTTCTGCCGGCGATGCGCGGTTTTCCGCCGCAAGGGCGGTTTCGCTGATCGGATCCTTGTACCGGGTGCCTGTTGGCTGGGTCTGGCTGGCGACTGGTTTTGGTGCCAGTGTTTCACCGACCTGACCAGAGCCAGTGCATGCGGAAACCACCAGCATCGTCGCGATTACAAGCGGAAATTTAAAAATACTCAATGCTACTCTCACGTTTAGACCTCACAACCCAACACGGACAGGTGGTGTCATTACCTTACGATAAGGTCAATATCATGACGGGACAAATCTTCAGGACCCTTGCGGGTGGTAATGTAACTTTGGCCCAATGTCATGGCGGTTTCGGAATCGCTGTCAAAAATTATCATATGGGCAAAGATCACCATGCTCTCTTCAATTCGGGTTTCGTTCCCTGAAAAAATCATCGGACGGTCCATCCAGCAAGGTGTGAATGTCGCGCCCAGCGAATATCCACATGCATTGAGACGGTGTCTCGACAAACCCAACTCATCCAGCGCCTTGGCGTGAGCGTGGAACATGTCCGAAAACGTGTCGCCGATTTTCATGGCATCACGAACACCTAGAAGAGCCGCTTTTGAGGCTTCATACAATTCCTGATGCCGCGTGGTGGGTTCACCAATCACAAGCGTGCGCATCATCGCGGCATGATAGTGAGCCCATGTGCCCGACCATTCAATTGTCAGCTGGTCTTTCTTTGAAAGATTGCGACGTCCTGATTTGTATCTGCAAAGAAGCGCGTCTTTTCCTGAGCCGATAATGAACTCGTTTCCCGCATAATCTCCACCGCGCGAGAATATTGCTGAATGCATCGCGGCCAAAATGTCACCTTCGTTTGCACCTGCTTTGGTGTGCTCAATAGCGGCATCCAGAGCATGGTCGGACAATTCACCCGCCTTGCGGACATATTCAAGTTCTGCAGCGGACTTCACAACTCGCAGTGAATTCACAAGCTCAGAAGCGTCTTCCAGCTCAGCGAAAGATTTTAGCCTCGCAACTACCGCCATTCCGGCTTTGGCAGTTAATCCCTGTGTGTCATATTCAATTCCTATCTGGGAACCAACCAGGTCAAGGTCACTTAGAACGTTATGCAGATCAGTGGTTGGATCAGCACCGCCACGATCTGCCCATATCACGATGTTTTCGAGGATCGAAGTATGTTGGGCCTGTCTCAGGTCAGGCGCGCGCGTCAGTAAAACCATTTCTCCATCTGCCCTTACCACCAGGCATTGGAAAAAACAAAACCCGAATGTGTCGTAACCAGTAAGCCAGTACATACTTTCCTGGGCAAACAGCAAAAGGCAGTCCAGCTTTTCTTCCGCCATCCGGTTTTTTACACGTGCAAGGCGTTCTACATATTCCTGTTTGGTAAAGTGGAGGGCCATGAAATAGTCGTCCTATTCTTCTTTGATGGATATTACTGAAATCTGACGGCCGTAATCGGCTTCTCCGCGATGGGTCTTGCGGCGGTACGAATAGAAATTCTCTTCGTCGGCGTAGGTACAATGACCTGTCCATTCTGCTTTCACACCGGAATCTTGCAACCGATTGACGATGTATGCCGGTAGATTGAACATCGCGTGGTCAGGCTTTGAGGATGGCGTCAAATATTTTTCATTGGCCGCCTCTAGCTCGAAAAGGCGGTCGACAAACTCCGGACCTACCTCATAGTTATCGACACTTATGGTTGGGCCGAGAATCGCGATAATTTTTTCCCGGCTGGCTCCAATTTTCTCCATGGCCGATATCGTATTCTCCAAAACGCCCCCGGTTGCCCCTTTCCAGCCGGCGTGGGCTGCACCTGCAATCCGGTTTTCCGGATCAGTAAACAGTACCGGGCCGCAATCAGCTGTCAGGATTCCGAGTGCCAATCCCGGTTTTGCGGTTACCAAACCATCTGCTTCGGGTCGTACATTTAATCTTCCAGGTTCGGAAACTGTCATGATGTCGGGCGAGTGAACCTGGTAAACCGTCACCAAATGATCCGGATTGACTCCAATATGAGCTTCGACCCGCCTGCGATTTTCAACAACATTTTCGCGTTCGTCACCGGACCCCAGCCCAACATTCAAACCCCGAAAAATTCCGGTGGATACACCCCCTTGGCGCGTGTAAAATCCGTGCGTTGCCGTTTCGCAATTTAGTTCGTCGCTCAATATTGGTGCCGGTTCACCCATGGATGCTGTGTGCCCGTTCTTTTAAGTCTTTGGCAAGTCTCACTTGTCGCGGAATTAAATTCAAGCCTGATTTGAAAAAGGTTCAAGTTCAGCGCAGGTTGAAAATGCCATTACCTTGAACAGATTTCCCATTTGATCCGGCAGCGCAAGTCTTTCTGCTTCAGATTTCAAATTCGCTTGCACTGTCTCGCTCTTGCCCATGCCAAGGCTTCCCGCTCGTTCGAGCAAACCCATTGACAGCAGAAATTCGCCCTGCGTCACGGCTGGATGAACCTCAAGATTTGTATTCTCCAGGCACCTAACCAGAGCAGCAAAATCAACGTGTGATGTCAGATCACAGTGTCCGGGATTTGATAGCGGGTTCACATAAGTATGGTCCTGAAGGGCCTGAAACGTATCCCCAAATCCCGGTTCAAGGTGCCCGTAATCGATGAACAAAGCCGCCCCGGACACATCTCCGATAAAATCCGCCAGTTCTCCGATGAAAGATTCTCGCACTGTAGAGGTTTCGAATACTGCACCTTCCGGTTCTGTTTCGTGGCCGTTTGGGAGAAACTGTTGGTGAATGGACCCCGATCCGAGGACCCACGTTAAGTTGCCTTCCTTGTCAATCCCGATGCAGTTTTCGCACCAGTTGTTTCCCGATTTCACGTATTGTCGGATCGGGAGCACATCCAGAAATTCGTTGGCAATTACAATAGTCGGCAATTCGGGCAACTCATTGATGCTGCCTAACCATTTGATTTCAGGCAACCCGGAGAGCGTAACCGATTGCTCTTTGATGAGCTGCGCGCTTGTCTCAACAAGTATTGTTTCAACAGCATCCTGAAAGGGTTCGGAAACTTTTGTTGCACGCAGGAGATCACGCATCAGGTATCCGCGGCCGGGTCCCATTTCCACCAAATTGAACCGCTTTGGGCTTCCGATCTGTTTCCATGTCTGAAGAGTCCAGATGCCGATTAGCTCGCCAAACATCTGGCTTACTTCCGGTGCGGTTATGAAATCACCTTCTCTTCCGATCGGATTGTTGGCAATATAGTATCCGCCGTGCCGATCCGCCATGCACCAATGCATAAATTCTGCAAGCGGGAGTGGGCCGGAAATTTCGATATGGCGCTTAATCCGATCCTTGAGTGTTTCAGGCATCAAAATGCACTCTGCTTTTGGCCGAAAAGGCTGCCCAAAGTCCAATGAGCGCAACCGGTATTGAGAGCAGCATTCCCATGGTGATCCAGCTTGTACCAAGCAGATATCCAAGCTGGGGATCGGGCAGGCGGAAAAATTCAATCAATATCCGGCTGAGGGCGTAACCCACCAGGAACACGCCGCTGATGAAGCCCGGTTGCCGCAATTTGCGGGATTTCCAGATCAGCAGTGCCAGAATCGCAAACAAAACCAGACCTTCCAGGACTCCTTCATACAGTTGGCTTGGGTGTCGCGGAAGGCCATCGGAATTGGGAAAAATTACTGCCCAGGGGACATCGGTGATACGGCCATAGAGTTCGCTGTTGATGAAGTTGGAAAGCCTGCCCAGGAATATTCCCAGCCCGCAACTTGCCGCGATTACGTCAAAGAGGCTGAAGGAAGAAAATCCGCGCCTTTTTGCAAACAGGAACATGGCAATCGTCGTTCCTGCCAGCCCACCGTGAAAGCTCATGCCGCCCTGCCAGACCGCCAAAATGGAAAGCGGATTATCCAAATAGGTCGGAAGATCGTAAAACAGGATGTAACCAAGACGTCCACCCAGAATGATCCCACCGACTGCCCAGACCAAAAAATCATCTATGTCTGTTTCTGAAAAAGGGGAACTTCCCGGTTTCCAAAGTCTGTCTGTGGCCACAAGCTTTTTGGCGTACCACCACCCAAACAGGATACCGACCACGTAAGCAAGGCCGTACCAGTGAACCTGCAATGGGCCCAGCGAAATGAGAACCGGGTCGATTTGAGGATGGCTGATTACAGAGAATAGATTCAGCATGGGTTATTGCCTTGTGACATTCCTGCGTTGTTTCGCATTTTCTGAATGGTTTGTCATCGTTGCGAATAGTTGAAACTGTTGGAGAAAACGCTTATGTCAACGAAGTAATCCAGACAGGAAATTTCATGACTCAAGGCCCAAACCGGATTTTTGACGAGTTCGCAAAATTAATGACCGACGCAGCAGGTGCAGCGCAGGGCATGAAGCGAGAAGCAGAGAATGCCTTTCGTTCCCAAGCTGAAAAATTTCTGGCAGATATGGATCTCGTCAAGCGCGAGGATTTTGATGCCGTCCAGGAAATGGCAAGCCGTGCGCGCGCAGAAAATGAGGCATTGAAAGCGCAAATGGAATCTTTGGAAAAGCGCGTTTCGGCACTTGAAAAACCTGCAAAGCCTTCCAGACGCTCCGCATCCAAAAAATAATCGGCTTCTTTAAAATTTTTTTCAGGCCGTGAATAAAGTCTGAAAAAGCCAATTGCCAGAATCCCTTACGCCATACTCTGAATCTTTTGATTCAAGGCTTCTCCACAGAATCAGTGGCCTTGTGAATCCTGCCGGGCTGGTATTCGTGATTCAGCGTTATAGACTGAATTTACAGGATGATTCGCGGCGGACCTGACGCCCTGCACAAGCCGGAGACGAGGCTGGCAGTGTAGGGCATCTTCGCAACTTTAGTGCCTGCTTCTTGGCTATCACCTGTAGAGGCAATTTTGGACCAGGAGGTCAACTGTGCTTGCAGAACTTGAATTTGAACGGGATGTACATCCAGTCGATCTGATCGAGTATGTAGCTTCCCGGAACAAGTGGGAGTTTGACAGAAGCAGTGATGATGAAATCAGTCTCACGGTTGCGGGAAACTGGACAGAGTACAATGTTTCCCTTTCCTGGATGGAGGATTTCGAAGCGCTTCACATGGCCTGTGCATTCGACATGAAGGTTCCGGAAAACCGGGTTCTGGAAGTGACCAGGCTTCTGTCATTGATAAACGAGCAATTGCTCATCGGTCACTTTGATTTGTGGGCAAAAGAAGGCGTTGTCATGTTCAGGCAAACCCTGTTGCTGAACGGCGGCGCTGCACCAACCGGAGAGCAACTTGAATGCCTGATGGCAAGCGCCCTTGAAGCATGTGAACGATACTACCAAGCATTCCAGTTTGTGGTTTGGGCTGGCAATACCGCTGAAAAATCGATCGATTGTGCCCTTTTCGAAACGAGTGGAACTGCGTAAAACAGCTTCGGTATTTGTTCAAACGGAGCGGACATGGAATTCACAGTTGTATTGATCGGGGCCGGCAACATGGGCGGTGCCATGTTGCGCGGATGGATTGCTGGCGGAATGTCACCTTCCAGTATTACGGTTGTTGACCCCGGACCATCACAGGACATGAAAGAATATCTGGCCAGTCATTTGATTGAGCTGGCCACGGATGCTTCGGGCGTTAATTTTCCAGATGTATTGTTGCTGGCAGTAAAACCCCAGATGATGGACAAGGTGTTACCATCGGTCAAATCCCTGGTCGGTCCTGAAACGGTGGCGGTTTCAGTTGCAGCAGGTACAACCATTGCCGGGATTTCTGCTGCTCTTGGCAATATTCCCGTGATCCGTTCCATGCCAAACACACCGTCTCTGGTTGGTCGCGGCATTACGGTTGCTTGCCCTGGCAATGGCGTGACACAGGCACACAAGAACAATGTGGATCAATTGTTGCGTGCAATCGGCAAGCTTGAATGGGTGGAAGATGAAACACTGATCGACACTGTGACAGCGGTATCGGGAAGTGGCCCGGCCTACGTATTTCATCTGGCTGAATGCATGGCGCAGGCCGGTATCTCGGCAGGTCTGCCCCCGGAACTTGCGATGACACTTGCGCGGGAAACAGTTTCAGGCGCAGGAGAACTTCTTCACCTCTCGGAGGATGAGCCGTCGGTTTTGCGGAAAAATGTCACTTCGCCAGGCGGAACGACAGCCGCCGCGCTGGAAGTGCTCATGGCACCTGAAGCCATGCCGAAAATACTCGAACAAGCAGTGCTGGCCGCTAAAAAAAGATCGCAGGAGTTGTCGTAGATCATGAGTGAAACTGAAGAAATTACCATCGACGATTTTCTGAAAGTAGATATCCGGGTTGGTGAAGTTCTGGAAGTGAATGAATTTCCGGAAGCTCGCAAACCGGCCTGGAAACTGAGAATTGATTTTGGCGAAAAAATCGGGATCAAAAAATGTTCAGCGCAGGTCGTAGCGAATTACTCGAAGGAAGACTTGTTGGGAAAACAGGTCATGGCGGTCGTTAATTTTCCACCCCGCCAAATTGGGCCATTCATGTCTGAAGTGCTGACGCTGGGGTTTCTGGACGCTGACGGTAATGTGGTGTTAGCCTCCGCCGACAGATCCGTACCCATAGGCGGACGACTGCACTAACATCAAGACGGCAGGGTTACGATTACCCTTAGGCCACCCGCGGCACTGTCATAAAGGTTGATATCACCACCGTGGTTTCGCGCAATGTCACGCGCAATCGATAACCCCAGCCCAGTGCCTGATTCATCCAGATTTCTAGCTTCATCAAGGCGAAGGAAAGGTTTGAATACATCTTCACGTTTGTTCTCGGGAATTCCGGGCCCATTGTCATCAAAAGTGATGGTAATACGTTCGCGCCCCAAAGAAACCCGGACTGACAATTCGTCCGCATATCTGAAGGCATTGGAAATGATATTGGCCAGGAGTCTGTGAAACGCGTTTGGATGGGTTTCGAGGACGGCGTCCTCATCGCACTCGATCCGGTAATCCTTTTCCCTTAGTGAAGCTTCGACCTCATGGCGCTGTAATTCTTCCTTGATATTTACCTTTTCGAGTGCCTCGTCACTCTCACCCCGAGCAAAATCAATATAACCTTGCAACATCTTCTGCATGTCATCGACATCCGCCTGCAACTCCTCAATTTCAGAAGTCTGTGTTACCAGCGCCAGTTGCAGTTTAAATCGTGTCAATATAGTTCGTAGATCGTGGCTTACCCCAGTGAGCATTGCAGTTCTTTGGTCTATCTGTCTTTCTATGCGTTCACGCATTTGCAGGAATGCGAGGCCGGCCTGACGGACTTCCGATGCGCCCCTGATCCTGAAATTCTTGGGCATAGTGTGCCCCTTGCCGAAACTGTCTGCTGCTGCTGACAACTGCTGTATTGGTCTTATCTGGTTTCGCAGGAACAAAATGGCGATTATCAAAAGGACAAGCGATGTCCCAACCATCCAAATCAGAAAAATATGGGAATTTGAAGCATAGGCTCTCCCGCGTTTGACAAACACACGCAATACATTTTCCGGGTCCTCAAGCCTGATCCGGATTTCCAGTATGTTCGAGTCGCCCACCGTGTCTATCCAGAACGGTCGGCTGATCTGTCGGGTTATTTCTGTGCGCAGCGTATCATCCAACAGTGAAAAGAACGGTTTCCCAACCGCTGGCGGGAACGGATCCGGTGGAAGAATTGAAATATTTAGGCCAAACTTGGTCTGGGCCAATTGGGTAACTTGAGCAAATTCGGGGTCTTGCGGATAATTTTCAATTACGTCTATGACCGCTGCGATTTCTGCTGTTACCGACTGTGACAGTCTTTGGGTAACCGTTTGCCAGTGCCGCTCCATAAATACAAAGGCAATCACGGACTGCAAAAGTACCATTGGTGCGATGATGATGATCAGCGACCGCCCGTACAATCCTTTGGGCATTTTGCGCGAAATCCACCGGGCGCCAACCTGAAACGGATTGCGTCGCCGGGACTTTCTTTCCGGCACGATTGATTGTTCCGTGTCTTCAATGGTCAATTGGCAACCGAGCTCCAGGGACTGTTTAACCAGTACACCTTAATACAACAGCGGATTTAGATTTTACAGGGGTCAATCTACGCAGAGGCGATAGCCTACTCCACGGACTGTTTGAAGCCATTTGGGATTGGCCGGATCGGTTTCAATTTTTCGCCGCAGGCGGTTGATCTGGACATCTATCTTTCGCTCCCCCGATGCATTTTCATCGCCGAGCAACTCGTGACGAGGGATTGTCCCCCCGGGTTGGGTAGCAAATGCGGTCATGATTTCTCTCTCCCGATCTGTCAATCGGACAGTTTCCCCGCTGAGTGTCAGTTCTCCGCGTTTTACCGAATAATGGTAATCACCAAAATTGACCTGTTCGATTACCGGTTGGTCCGGTTTTGCTGCGCGGCGGAGGATACTGTTGATACGCAACAGCAGTTCACGCGGTTCAAATGGCTTCGAAAGATAATCGTCGGCACCGGCTTCAAGACCTTCAATACGGTTTTCAACTTCCTCGAGGGCTGTCAGCATCAAGACCGGTACGTCTATTGAATCACGAATGGATTTTGTGAAACTCAGGCCAGTTTCACCCGGCATCATGACATCAACAACAAGTAGATCAAACTCCAGATGTGCCAACTTGCGCCGCGCCTCAGCAGCATCACCAGCATTCGACACCCGATATCCGTTGTTGGACAGATATCGTGTCAGGAGATCGCGCAATCTGCTGTCATCATCAATTACCAGAACATGCGGCGCATCATCTGCTGGTACTTTAACAGTCTCAGAAATCATATCCATTGTGGTGTTCCGATTTTCGGGGAACTTAAACCCAGATCACGCTCACTCAAATAAACAAATGTTACAGGAGGATACAAAATTCAGATCAAACTTGTCCAATGGTTGCTAGCTTTTCTGGTTGATCATTCCGCGCAGGAACTCAACGACCATGGTTTTTTGGGACTCATCAAGGCTCGCAAGCGCTCTTGAAAGCCGTTCGGATTGTGGTTTTGAAAGTTCCAATATAAGTTCTCTGCCAGTCTCGGTAGGATACAAAAGGCGTTTGCGCCGGTCACTCATACCTTCTGTTTGAACAATATGCCCCGATTCAATGAGTTGTTTGAGCACCCGCCCCAGGCTCTGCTTTGTAATACGCAAAATGTCGAGAAGTTCAGCCACTGTCATCCCAGGTGAACGGTTCACGAAATACAGCACTCGATGGTGCGCGCGACCAAAATTGTAGTCTGACAAGCGTTTGTCAGGATCAGAAATAAAGTCACGGTAAGCAAAGAACAGCAGCTCTATATTCTCAAGCTGATCAATATCTTCGCCGGAAATTGGTCGTGTCAAATATGTCGGTTCGCTTTTCATAATCGTGAGTTATGGCATATTAAGAAAAATATGTCAGTACTATTGACATATTTTTCTTTGTTTCTTACGCTTTAAAAAATTTTTTTGGAGTGATGAACGTGGCAGGCGTATCTTACGATTCTATGAGCGGACATATCTGGTTCAACGGTGAATTTGTTGAATGGAAAGATGCCCAGGTTCACGTGCTGACCCATGGATTGCATTATGCAAGCAGTGTGTTTGAGGGTGAACGTGCGTATGGCGGGGAAATCTTCAAACTCCAGGAACATACCGAACGGTTGTTTTTTTCTGCCGAAGCCATGGGATTTGAAATTCCTTATACGATTGAGGAAATCAATCAGGCCTGTAAAGATACATTGGAAAAGCAGGGTCTCAAAGACGCATACGTGCGTCCGGTAGCCTGGCGTGGTAGTGAGATGATGGGTGTTTCTGCCCAGTCAAACACGATTAATGTAGCGATCGCAATTTGGGAATGGCCGAGTTACTTCGCCCCTGAAGAACGGCTTAAAGGCATCCGGCTTGATCGGGCGCATTACCGACGGCCGGATCCAGCAACGATTCCCTGTTTTGCAAAAGCTGCAGGCCTTTATATGATTTGCACTCTTTCCAAGCATGCTGCTGAGGAAAAAGGATATGCTGATGCACTGATGCTGGATTGGCGCGGCCATGTTGCAGAAGCTACAGGGGCCAATGTATTTTTTGTGAAGGATGGGGTTATCCATACGCCTACCCCGGACTGTTTTTTGAATGGCATTACCCGTCAAACCGTAATCGAACTGGCCAAAGCACGGCAGATTGAAGTGGTAGAGCGGACCATTCTTCCCGAGGAAATGGCAGATTTTGAGGAGTGCTTCCTGACTGGCACAGCTGCAGAAGTGACTCCCGTTTCTGAAATCGGAGAATTTTCTTTTACTCCCGGCCAGATTTCAAAATTCTTCATGGAGGATTATGACAAGGCAGTCCATGCTCATTTGAATGCTTGAGCCGGGCAATTTTTCCCCAGTCTTGTACCGCAGGTGAAGTAAAAAAGCTTACGTTCGGTAAGTTTTTTCGATAAGTTTGATCACATGACGAATATACCAGCGAATCTGGTACAGTGTGTCATACTATGATTGTGATGCATGTAGGCATTGCGCGGCTTCAGGGAGATTTACAATGGAAGCAATTTTACCACTTATCATTCAGGCGATATCCGGCGTAGTCGGTGGCGGGATCGCCGGAAACATCCTCAAACAGGCAGCAATGAGCATGCTACCGAAACTGCTTGCGGGTGGAATTGGCGGCATTGCAGGTGGTTCTGCACTCGGCGGCATCCTTGCCTCAGCGATGGGAGCAGGCGGTGATGGCATGTCTATTGCAGGGATGGATCTGGGTTCGCTGGTTTCGTCGATTGCAGGTGGCGCTGTCGGTGGCGGGGCATTGACTGGAATTGCCGGAGCTCTGCTCAAGGGGAAGTAAGGCAAATATACAATCAATCCTGTATTTGAGGGGTGATCTTTGGGATCACCCCTTTGTTTTTTGGCGATATTCAATAATGTATCCCCAAATCCCAGGAGAACTCCAAAATGGAAAAACTCAACATCGCCGTCGTGCCGGTCACTCCCTTTGAGCAAAACTGCACCCTGATATGGAACGAAGTCACCAAATCCGGAGTTGTAATTGATCCAGGCGGCGATGTTCCGCGTATCAGACAGGCTATCGAGCAGACCGGGATAACTGTTGCGGCGATACTGCTCACGCATGGCCATCTGGACCATGTGGGCGGGGCCATGGAGCTCAAGAATGAGCTTGGAGTTGATATTATAGGGCCGCACAAGGATGATGAGCCGCTTTGTACAAGCGTTGAAAAGGTGGCTGAAATGTACGATTTGCCCGGCACTTTCAAAAGCGTCACACCCGACCGCTGGTTAAGTGAGGGGGAGACCGTTGAAATCGGAGGTCATAATTTTGAAGTGTATCACTGTCCGGGGCATGCGCCGGGCCATGTGATATTCTATTCTCCGCAACACAAATTCGCCCATGTTGGGGATGTCCTGTTCCGCGGTTCGATCGGGCGAACGGACCTGCCCGGCGGGAATCATCAACAACTAATTGATTCTATCAAACAGAAGGTTTTGCCGCTGGGCGATGATGTCCAGTTCTTGTGTGGACACGGCCCCGGCGGCAATATTGGTGAGGAACGGCAATCCAATCCGTTCCTGCAATGACTTAAACCTTGATCCTAACGGCCGAAACCTTCGGTATTGAGCGGAGAAACGCGAGGCTGAACTGCGCGCTCAACAGTGCGGTGGTTTTTTGAAATTGTGTAACGGGCGCCGAGTTTAACGCCTTCGAACATTTCGACAACTGCGGTGTATACGGTCATTGTTTCTCTCCACAATCCGGAATTAATCTTACCAATCCTAAATAGGGAAAATGGTGCGGGTTTACCATTGCAAAGATTGCAATGCTCTTACCGCAAAAAGACAGGGCTACAACAAGTTGCAGCCCTGTCTTTGAGAGTGGTCGGGAGCACCCGGCCTATAAATTGTTGACTACTTCGCGCGGCAACGCATGTAGTAGATTTCTTCTATGCCAAGAATCGTGTGATGGATTCGATTGAGAAAGTGATTGCATTCAGCCCGGGTGGAGAAACAGGTGCGTACCTGAAATCGATCAGTAAATCCGCCGCTGTCTTCCTGCAACCGACCGCGAACCTTGGCTGACCAGTATGGACCTCCGCTATTGGCAAGCGCGTCACAAATGCGCTTTCCCTCGCCGTTAATCCTGACCACCGGGCCACGACCCGCAACTGCTGCGCCTGCCGGTTGAACTGTCTCAAGTACCGGCAAGGCGACCAGAGTCCCAATTGCGAGTATGGGAAGCAGTTTTTGCATTAGCCTAAGCCCGGGATTTGCAGCCAATATAGTGCAACTGCTCGATCTGGCTGATCCGATGATGAATACGATCCAGGAAATGCTCGCATTGTGCACGGCTTTGGAAGCAGGTGCGGATTTGGAAACTCCGGTATCCCGAAGAACGGTCTCCTCCGCCACCATCACCGAGAATGCCGCGAGCAACAGCGGAGTAACCGCTATTTCCCATGGCCCGGCAAATCCGGAATCCTTCACCGTTTATCTTTGCGACAGCGGCGCCTGGAAAATTGGGGGCAATGGCGTTTGCAGAAGTTACTGCACTTCCGATCATTCCCAGGGCCAGAACGCAGGCGCTGGCGATATTGGTGTATTTTGACATGACAATCTCCATTATTGGTATGGCTGACATTAAGTATTCGTTTCAGCCGGTTCACCTGCAAGTAACATAACCGTTTAACCCGCCAGCGCTGTGCAATCTGTCACAACTTGTAATCCAGTCAATCTTCGAGCACGAATGTCACTTTCATCGTCACGCGAAACTCATCAATTCTACCATCCTTGACGGTGACCTTTTCGTCCTGAATCCAGGCACCCTGCACGTTTTTGAGCGTTTTCGAAGCTCGTTTGATGCCTTTTTCTACCGCATCCTCAAAACTTTTGCTTGATGCGGCAGTGATTTCCGTTACCCGTGCTACTGACATGAGATTCCTCCAAAATTTAGTTTACGCATGGTAATCTAAACGTCAATTATGGCCGGAGGAAGTAACTTCTTCGCCAGAATTTGAAAGGCGATGATGTATGTTTAGACGAGATTGATGTCTCCCTTCAGTTTTGACCGCAATTGCCGCCAGCGGGAATAAAATTCATCGCTTCCTACATGTGTAAGCCGAACGTGGCGATTGCCATTGAAACCGGTACGGGCATGCAGCACCCGGGCATTGTCAAAAACCAGAGCTTCGCCATCCATTAAAAGGTGATGCATGTGATATTCCGGATCGTAGGAAAGGTCGAACATCCGGCCCAACGCCCTGTAAACCGGTTCGATTAATTCTTCCGGCAAGTCAAGCGGCCCCATCGTGCGTTCGTTTAGGCGGAATTCGCAGATCTCACCAAAATAATCGAGCTGAATGATCGGCGCTTCGGCTCTCAGTCCCACATCATGGATGAAGCGTCGATGTGGGATTGGAACCTTTGTCAGTAGTTCGAAGTCTTCGGGGTAACGTTCGCGGAAGGATTCGGCAAGTCTGAACCCATCCGTCATGACGGAAGCTCCGCCGCCGCACTCACTGGCACGGATCGAGTGAAAAATCATGATTCCGGGTGGTGGTTCGCGAAAATTCTCATCCGTATGTGGACGCAGCGGCACCGGTGCATTAGCTATCACTTTCGGTTCCGGAGTTGAGATTATCTCGAATACCCGCCCGTAATGCGTTTCCCGTACGAAGCCAACAAGGCCGGCGATTTCTTCCGTTGCCTCACGGGTTGGAGGTACATTACGTAACAAACAGATGCCGTGGCTGCGGACCGCATCATGTAGTTTTAGAAGCTCTGCCTGGTTTTCCAGCGCTAGTGCATAATCAACCTCCGGCACGTGTCCCGTGAGTGATGAATCCCAGGTGACGGGTTGGTGACGGCGTTTGGCCCGTTCGACATCGCTGTAGCAATGGGCACGCAGCCAGGCTGGGTCATAGCGCGTGACGTGACCATCGGATTTCCAAGTGATCTGCATCATGTCTCCTGCCAGGATGGCTGCATTTTCCAGGGATTCCGGTAATTCGTTCAGCTCAAAGAAACGATGTCCGCCGGAATGATCGCCGCAGGCCTCGCAGGCGCAATTGTCGCGCAACCATACTGTATGGAAGGTGGACCGGTGTCCGTCAGCCCAGTTGATCGAAAGTGTGCTGCCGGTACTTTCCATATGCGAAATGAGAGTTTCGGGTTCTGAATGGTGTCTTGCAACATTGGCAGCGTGCATGGGGAACCTCCTTTGCCTTGGTACACAAGTGCGAGGCTACGCCCGAAATTGGCAATCGTCTATTTAAAAACGTTATCGGCAATTCTGCTTAGTCGGAAACCGGCTTGCAAACGCACTTCCAGTCAACGAGTGTTTGTTCCGGATCCTCGATTGTTCCGGTTTGCACAAGTTTGCATTCCTGGCCGTCGCCGCAACCAAGCGTGAAGCAGTCGATGCGCTTGTTGCCGCGCCCGTCGGTCTCAATGTAGATGTTGCACGTACGTTCACCGCCTGGACAACCGCAATACTCTATCCAGGTGCCGTGGTGATCCGGCTTGGTGCGAATTTTGTCGCATTCACCTTCATCACAATCACCTTCGCAGAACAGTTCGTAGGTAATTTGGTCGCCACGGCGTGTCTCGCGTACCCGTCCGTGACATGGGGTCTTTTTCTTTTCCATAGCGTTTCCTCCTGAGCTTGGAAATTCTCAACCCCCGTTAGCTTATTTTATCACAATACAGGTAATTTCGCGAGTTTTGCGGAGATACAGCTTCTAGTGTCTTGTCTTGAGGAAGTGCACAAACCGGTGGTCAGAGATATCCTGGAACTTGCAATGGTGTTCGCTGGCCAGTTCCTTTAACTCGTCACGGAGGTGGTCAGGCGGGGCACCGGAAGCCATGGATCGGATAAGGCCTTCCAGTACGTCATAGTCCATTGTAAGGCCAAATCCCGGGGCGAGATTATCCAGATCGCGTCCCAGATTGTAGAAAGTAAACGTTTTAACAGGCATATCGACCTCCGTGGTTTGATGATCAGCTTTAACGTCAGTAATCAACCATGAGCCTGTATTTCACGTTCATAATACCTCAACTGCCGAATGTTCGCCAATCAAGCTTTTTCACCTTGCCCCAGCCAGCCCTGAAATAATCTCAGGTAACGGATCCTGCGATCTGCTTGGGCAGATCCTGCCAGGAATGTCCTGCCGCCATCACACATGCCATGCCATTCGACATGGTCATGACCACCGTCCAGGTGCCGGATTCCGATGTATAGATTTCGAAAGCTTCGGTGCTTTTCTGGGAGATGCCCAGCGCCACTGGCATTTCCTTGTACTGGTCCTTGAGAATTTTGACCAGTTTGGCCCGGTCGCCGCATTTTGCCGGCGCTGCCACAGCCCCCGATGAAAAGGCCGGCAAGACCAGTGCAGCTGATAACATCGCTGCACCCAATGTTGACAAGTTCTGCATATTTTAGCTCCTTCCGCGGTGCGCGCGCGGTTCCAACGGAGCCAAAATCAATTTTCTACGTCAGAAACGCACACCTATCCGCCAAAACAAGTTTCGCATGTACCCCCCGAATCAATTTCCATTCAGCTTGCGCCTCACAGGTTAACCCAATGTAAATGCCGGGATTCGAAGGCCGAATGCAGGGGATATCGGGAAAAGTATGCGGGAGGTTTTGGGGGCGGGAATAGATTCTTTCAACTGGCACATTCCTTTAGCTGTTGTTTGCCAGCGCCTGTTTATATCTTGGTCAGATAACAAAGTTGGACATCTGTCAGAAATGCCAAAAGGTTCCTGGTCTAAATCCCAAGGTGAAGTTTTGGTTTCCAGAACGGCCTGAACAGTTCAATTTTCGGGCAGCGATCCATTACTACTTTCATGCCTGCGGATTCGGCAATCCGGGCGGCTTCCGAGTGTTTCACACCGATTTGTCCCCAGAGCACTTTGGCTCCTATTGCAACCGCTTCCCGTGCAACTTCCGGCAAATCTTCAGCTCGACGGAAGACCTCGACCATGTCAATCGGACGGTCCACTGCTGCAAGGGAAGGATAGACTTTCATGCCACGGATTTCTTCCAAACCCGGTCGCGGGTTGATCGGAACCATATCATATCCGGTCTCATGCAAAACCCGCAGCACACCATAGCTGAACTTGGTTTTGTCGGGACTGGCACCGACCATTGCGATCGTTTTCACTGATTTCAAAATGGTCTGCAGATATTCGTCCGAGTAGGATTTATCGTGGTTTGTATGGGAGAGTTCTTCAAGCGTTTTCATTAGTTCTCCTCGATCGGCACTGCAATATCAGCTTTGAGTTCATGCGGCTCCAATGGATCAAGGAACGGATTTCGATAGAGCTTGTCGTGGCTTTCCACTCCGATGTCAAATGTGCAATCCGACAGCGGGCGGGCAACACACAAGATGACATAACCATTATGGATTTGACGGTTGTTGAGTGCCACCTGCGCCTTTTGATTGATTTGGCCATCAATCAACTTGGCGGCACAAGTAATACACCCGCCGTATTTGCAACCGTATGGCAAATCAACGCCCTGATCGCGTAGGCTTTCGAGCAAAGGCCGTTTCCCGTCCACTTCATATGTGGCGTGGCCGCGATTTCGAAGCGTTACTGTGTAAATGGCCATCATCAGACCCAGATATCTGAAGTGCAATCCCCGCCGGGATAGCGGGTTTCATGGCATCGCGAGGGGCCGTTCGGTTCCTTGCCGAAGTCGACAACAAATTCAGGATCAATTTCCATGCCGCCATTTTCCGTATCGCAATTGACCATCAACATACAGCCGCCATTGGTACGGATTTCAGGATAGAACTGATTGTCCCAGGTAGAGAACAATGAGGTGGTTACATAAAGCCGCTTGCCATCCAGCGACAACTGGATCATTTGTGGACCGCCGGTCACTTTTACCCCGTTGACTTCTGGTGCCTTTCCGAGAAGTCCGCCCATCCAGACCTGGCCGGTCAATACGGGATTGTGCGGATCCTCGATGTTGTATTGGCGGATATCACCATGCAGCCAGTTGCAGAGGTAGAGAAACCGGTCATCCATTGAAAGCAATATGACCGATATGACGCCGGGAACGGGAATTGGCCATTCTGGATGCGGTTCATTCTCCACATCAATAATCTTTTCCCATTGCCATTCACCCTCGTCATCTTTCCACCAATGAATGATGTTTGCAGACAATGCCGCACCGCAGAAGCCGTGGGTACTATCCGGATCATGGTGGAACCGGACCTCAAGCGGGATCAATCCATCCTCTCCCAGATACAAGGTCTGTATAGGTTCCTTCTTTTCAAAATCCCAAAGGTGAATGCGGCGGCCATATTTCAGGTGGCCGACTTCTTCGAGGTCAAATCCGGGCATGAATGTGTTCGGTGCGGCCCATTCGCTTGATGCCATCACGTTGTGACGCGGCTGGTACCAGAAGTCGTAACCAAACGGAATATCGCCCATGGAGTTCTCCCACCGGCCAACGATATTGAAATTTTTGTCGAGGTGGAGATACCCGCCAGGGGCATTGCCTTGCGCGTCGCCCAGCATGGAAATGATGATCTCGGATCCGAGACAATGCACGGTATGGGGTGCTGACAGGTTGGTTGTTGCCTTGATGTCTGCTCCTTCAATCACCTTGTGCAGGCGTGGTGCGCGCGGATCGGTCGCTGTATCAACAATATGAATGTTTGTGCTTCTGACGCCGGGCACAAGCAGGTACTTCCGGGACATTGATGAATCGTCATGACAGGATGAGCAGGCATTCCACCCCATATGATGAAGTTCATCGCCAATTCCCGGCATTTCAAGGCGGTGTATCACTTCGGAATAGGTCGGGCTGTCGGGGTCTGCATCAATGGTGACCAGATAATCCGGTTTTTGAATGCCCGTCCCGGTATAGATCGCGATCGAATAAAGCAGCTTTTCGCGAGGTGCTTTCATTGCCTCTGCAGGAGAGGCATATCCCGGTCCGCAACAAATCTCCGACATCCCGTCAACCTTTCTTTAGCTGGCATGGTTGGATCAGATAACAATGGAAAAAGTATCAGCCTTTTCCAATCAATGTCGGCTTTCCCCAATTCGGTTATGATATTGCAGGAATGGGAACCATTCGCAATCCCTGTGGGTGAACGCGCCTGCTGTACAGCAGGCAAGAAGAGTTTAAGGACAGCCGCTCCGCTGCTCATGAAGCACCACACCGCTGGCAAGCGTTGGATGGTCGCGCATTTCATAAGTGGAAAAAGTATGGGGGAGGTTTTGGGGGCGGGGATAGATTTGTTCGGGATATGTCGCTTACGGCCCATGGCGGGCATTCAACCTGGATTATGCGGACAGCAGCTTAGTGTTTCTATTGTCATTGATATGGTGTCGCAATTTGACAATGCTATTGGCAGGTTTAGTTCTTTCCTGATCCAAAGGGCATATTCAACCCGAATGGCTAGCGTCAATCACAGGATACCATTCCAAGTATCTTTAGGTTGAGAGGATCTAACGTGCAACATGCATCGCGTTGCCAAATGTGCACCCTTGCGAATGAAGTTCTAGTTCAAATACCAGTTCAAGCTGATGCGCGTAACGACAACATTGTCGGGATTAAAATCATCTCCAGCCTGAGCATCATTGAGTCCAGCGAGACTGTATGAATCATTGAAGGATGCATACAAGCCTTCCGCTTTAACGGTGAAATTATCAGTCGCAGCCCACTCCATGCCAGCGCCCACAACAATTCCGGTAGAAGTAAACCCTCGATCACTCGGCGCAACACCGGTGACACCATTAAAGTTCAAATCTCCTGACAAGAACGCAGCACCGGCAGTAGCGTAGATTAGCAAATCTCCATCTGCGTAACCGGCCCGCCCACGAATGGTTGCAAAATAGTTTGTGTCCAAACTTAGGGATCCGTCAGTTAAATCACCTGAATTGGATGTATTTTCCCAATCAGCGAAAGAAATATCGCCTTCGATTCCCAGTACAGTGTGGCCATTTTGATAAAAGTTCCAGCCAATCAGTCCACCGGCGACAAGTCCAGAGTCACTCAACCCACCCATATTGATAAGGCTTGTACTTCCGTTTCCATCATAAAAGCCTTCGGGTTGCAACGTCCCCGCACCGACCAGTCCACCAAAATAAATACCGGTCCAATCCCTCTCGGGTTCGTCAGGATAGCGATTTACACCATTCGAAACAGCATCGTATTTCCAGTTGGCGCCCATCCGGAGAACAACAATGTCTTCCAATTCAAAAAAGTCTTGGGGATCGTTGCCAGTAAATCCATTCAAACCATCACGTTCGTCAAATCGTGCATAAATGCCTTCGATTTTGACGGTTGCATTGTCTGCATAAGCCCACTCTAATCCGGCGCCTACTACAGCTCCAACTGCGTCAATTGATGAGGAATCGTTGTCGCCAACGTCATCCAAATCACCACTTAAGAAGGCTACACCACCAGTCGCATACAAAAGCACATCATCATCAACAATCCCCATTCGCCCGCGGATCGTTGCTAAGTAACTACCATCAAACAAGATGCTGCTGCTGCTATTCGTCGGTGCTTCAGCTTCAAAACCTTCTCCGTCCCAGCTTAGCACCGAAATATCGCCCTCGATACCAAACAGTGTATCCCCATTCTGGAAATTCCAGCCTATTTGTCCGCCGCCGAGCAAGAAGTCATCGCTGGTTGCACCCAAATCAACATGAGAAGAAGAAGTAAACTCTTCCGCACCATCGTTAACTCCCCCGGCAACGCCAACATGCGCACCAAAATACAGACCGTTCCAATCATGCTGAGTTTCACGCACCGGCTGCAAATCGTCTGCTGCAAAAGCTTGCGTGGCATTACACGCCAGCAGCAATGCTACCGCGCTGGCCGACTTCATCAGGTTTGTATTAAATTTGGTCATGATCAACTCTGAAATTTTTTGGGGCGAAAAAAAATAGTCAATTAAAAATTTGGGCAATAAATATAGCCACCCAAGATTGGTCAACTTTGGCAAGGTTGTCCAGATTTGCAGTTGAACAAGTGAAGCTGAATAGCTTAGAAGGTGTATAAATTCCATTCTTTGTGACAAATAAGTCACAGATTCCTACGCTTGGGCCCATTGGCGATGACTACCACCAAAAAAGAACCTCTGATCAGACCGCTCGATTCAAGCACAAATGTAGATCTTCGGGCCCTGCATAAAAAGCTTGTGGAGGCGGAAAGCAAACGCCGCGCTGGCAAACTCGTTGAGTCAGAAAAGATCTGCCGAGAATTATTGAATAACCACCCAACCTATGTTGGCGCCCTGCAAACCTTCGGCCTTGTCTGCCTGGAAACTGAGAATTTTCGCCAGGCAGTAACCTGTTTCATGACGGCGGCTGCCGAAGCGCCGTCAGATTACACAAATTTTACTAATCTCGGAGCTGCCTGGCTTGGCCTTGATGTTCCGAGCATGGCCGAAATCATGTTGTTGGAAGCCAAGAAGATCAATCCAGATAACCCGGAAATTTATCAGATGATTGGTGACATCGCCGTGGCGGATCGCAGGTATGAACATGCAATGAGCATGTACCGCAAATGCTTGGAGTTGAAGCCGGATTCCAAGATGGCGATGTTTCGCTTGAGTGAATGCCTTGTCGATCATGGATTTTTTGGGAAAGCCAAAAATTTGCTGTTGAAGCTTCACAAACTGCAACCAAATTGGGTGGCGGTATTACACCTGCTTCGTAAATTACCCCATGGTATGGTGGATATTGATTTTGAAAGAGCACTCGAAAATGGAAAGCGGCAATCCAGCGAAAGCGAATTTGAATTCGCAAACAATTGCAAATTTTTGCAAGGCGCGATTCTCGACACTCGGGGCAAGTATACTGAGGCATGGAAAACCCTTACGACAGCCAATGAGGAAATCGTCAATGATCACAAAGAAATGCACGAAAAAGGCCGTAAGCAACGGGACTCAAATTTGCTGGCTATAAAGAAGATGTCAGAATCTGAAATTCAGACAATTTCTTCATCGTCCAGGGATGAATGTATTCCGTTATTCATTCTCGGCCCGTCCAGGGCTGGAAAAACTACTCTGGAAATTTTATCGGCTACGCATGGTGCTGTTAAAAGAGGCTACGAAAACAGCATGGTTGAAGATGCTGTTGTCAGAGCTGCCCAAAAGGCGGGACTCATAAAATTGCATAGATTGCAATTGCTGCCAAAACCACTTTTGACTTCCTTCGTCGAGGAATTTCGATCGCGAATGACAGGTTATGCAGGAGGCGCAAAGTGCGTTACCCATACCAATCCTGGACTGATTGGATCAGTCGCAGGATTAGCGGAAGCTCTGCCCGAAGCAAGGTTTGTGTTCGTTAGCCGAAATCGGGAAGACACCGCTGTTCGGATATTCCAGCAAAAGTACAAGAGCGGAAATCACCACTCCTACAATTTGGAAAATACATTTGAGTATGTGGACTGGTACGAGTTAATGTTCAAAGAACTAATACCACGGTTGGGTAATCGGATTGCACACGTTCAGTATGAGGACATGGTCGCTGATCCTCACAATACTGCCGAAATGGTATTGAATCTATGCGACCTCAAATTGGGAAATCTTGAATTACCCGATGTTGGTTCTGACGTGAATGCAGCAAAACCATATGCAGACTATTTGAGCTTGAAAGCATAAACTTTCAAAGTCCGCTTCTTCTGTTTGAGCTCGCGCCAGTTTTGCTTTGTTGCTCTTTCGCTCGGACCTCCGTCCTCGCGCCCGCTCACGCACTGCACTTCGGCTAGTCGCCTCAGTTTTGTGCTGGCACGGAGCGGGTGAGGTGCCCACGTGAATCTCTGTCGAAGAATTTCTTCCCTCCCTCCGTGGCAAGACAAGCCTTGCGCGTAAGCGCGGTGCAGTCTGTGAACGGACGGCGACCTGGACAGGTCGGCGGAAGCTGATCTAAGCGAACGGACGTGGAGGCGGAGGCCTCAGCGAAAACCAAAAAAAGACACACGCAGGCGTTCACTCGATCCTTCCGGACCAGTGGCTTACCGCTCCGTGCCAGCAGAAAGTTTGGCGATCAGCCAAACTGCCACTGCGTGAACGGACGTCGGTGCGGATGCGCCGACGGAGACAATTAAGTTACACAACTGCGGGACCTGACTGCCGGTCTGTCCGTGTGTGCTGGACCATCAGGTCCCGCGCGGAGATTTGACGTCGACACCGGACTACTCAGGCACACTGTTCCGGTGAAGCCTCTTGGAGGGTTTCCCACAGCCGTCGCACTGGAAAGCGCTCCGGCGTTCGTGGTTGAAATTGCCTATTTCGCAATTTCTGGCCTTCGGCCACCACAACTCACTAAGACGCCCACTTCCCAAAGTTCTGCAGACCTAAGTGTCTTTCATCCGCCTGCTTGGTTCTCGCACTTGGATACGTCAAACGCCTTCAGACAGCCTGCGCCGAACCGGATATGGCCACGACCGCTCCGCTGCTCATGAAACACCCCACGCTGGCATGCATTGAGTGGTTGTGCATTTCACAAGTGAGCAAAGTATGCGGGAGGTTTTGAGGGTGGGGATAGATTTTTGTGTTGGAATGTCCGCAAAGAGCCCAAGATGGTCATTGAAGTTATGTCGGAGTTTATACAGTTTTTAAATAACCGAGTTCGATTCGGTTTCATTTCTAACAGTTCGGCAAACTCAAAAACCAGACTATCAACCACTCACTTTGCCTGATATTCTTGAAGTCCATTCAGATTGTCTAGATATGGTGGAGAT